>JBJXFH010000073.1:0-18233 GCA_046155365.1 Acidimicrobiales bacterium
CCCACGCCCTTGCCCTGCGCCTTGAAGAACGTGAAGCACATGGCCCCGCCGATCAGCAGCTGGTCGCATACCTCCAGCAAGGCGTCGATCACGCCCAGTTTGTCGCTGACCTTGGACCCGCCGAGGATGGCCACCAGCGGCCGGTCGGGGTCATTGCGAACCCCCAGCAGGACCTCCACCTCCCGGGCCAGTAACCGACCCGCGGCGGAGGGCAACCCGGCACCGGGCGGGCCGACAATGGAGGCGTGGGCCCGATGTGAGGCCCCGAAGGCGTCATTGACGTACAGGTCGTAGCCCGCCACCAACCGAGCCACGAACTCCGGCGAGTTGGCCTCTTCGCCGGCATCGAAACGCAGGTTCTCGGCCAACTCCACCCCCGGGCAGAGCTCCTCCAGGCGCCGGCGGACCGGGGCCATCGAATAGCGCTCGTCGGGGGCACCCTTGGGCCGACCGAGATGCGAGCAGGCCGTGATGCGAGCCGCGCCCTGCCCTTGCAACCACTGCAGGGTGGGCAGCGCGGCTCGGATGCGCAGATCATCGGTGATCTCCCCACGCTGTGACGGCACGTTGAAATCCACCCGGACCAGCACGTTCTTCCCGGCGACGGGCGGCAGGTCCTCAAGGGTGGGAACCCCGAAGGTGGCCATCAGTGGTTGGCGCGGCCGACGATCTCGACCAGATCAACCAGTCGGTTGGAGTAACCCCACTCGTTGTCGTACCAGCCCATGATCTTGACCAGGGACCCGATGGCCATGGTGAGCGGGGCGTCGAACGTGCACGACGCCGGCGAGCCCACGATGTCCGAGGAGACGATGGGATCGGTGGAATACACCAGCACCTTGGCCAGCGGTCCGGACCCGGCGGCGGCAGCGAAGGCGGCGTTGATCTCCTCCACGGTCACGTCCCGATTCAGCACGGCGGTGAAGTCCGTCACGGACCCGTCCGGCACCGGGACCCGGAAGGAGGTGCCATCGAGGCGGCCCTTCATGGCCTGCAGCACCAAGCCGGTGGCCCGCGCCGCGCCGGTGGAGGACGGGACGATGTTCACCGCCGCCGCCCGGGCCCGACGCAGGTCGCTGTGGGGCAGATCCAGCAGGTTCTGGTCATTGGTGTAGGCGTGCACCGTGGTCATCAGGCCCCGCTGCACCCCGAAGGCGTCATCGAGGACCTTGACCATGGGCACGAAGCAGTTGGTGGTGCAGGAGGCGTTGGAGATGACCTTGTGGGCGGCGGGATCGAAATCCCCGTCGTTGACACCCACCACGAAGGTGGCGTCGGCCCCGTCGGCGGGAGCGGACACGATGACCCGGGGGGCGCCGGCGTCGAGGTGCAGGACGGCCTTGGGACGGGCGGTGAACACCCCGGTTGACTCGACCACCACGTCCACCCCGAGATCGCCCCACGGCAGCGCCGCCGGATCCCGTTCCGCCAGCACCCGCAGTTCTTCGCCGCCGATCTGGATGCCACCCTCGCTAACGGACACGTCCATGCCCAACCGACCCATGACCGAGTCGTATTTGAGCAGGTGGGCCATGGTCTTGAGGTCGCCCAGGTCGTTCACCGCCACGATGTCGATGTCCGCGTTGCGTTGCTGCACAGCTCGGAAGAAGTTCCGGCCGATCCGCCCGAACCCGTTGATACCGACACGTACCGTCATTATTTCCTCCTGCTCGCCGGCGCCTTCGTTGGCTCCGGTCATGGCGTCCGGTTGCCCAGCAGGCCGGATCCCACGACCCGGGCCGCCGCAGGGCCGCCCGAAGTGTAGGGGCGCGGCCCCCCGCCAGGCGATGTACCCCAAACGACGGACAGGCCGACCCGGCGCTCAGCGGTCCACGTCGCGGTGGGCGACCTCCGCCGTCATGCCCTGGGACCGCAACAGTTTGGCCACCGCCTCCGCCACCGCGACGGATCGATGCCGACCGCCGGTGCAACCGAAGGCGATGGTCAGATACGCCTTGCCCTCGGCGCGGTAGGCCGGCACCAACGTCTGCAGCATCGGCCCGAGGTGTTCCAGGAATCGACCGGCAGCTTCTTGGCCCAGCACGTAATCCCGCACCTCGGGGTCCTGCCCGGTCAGCTCACGCAGCTCCGGCACCCAGAACGGGTTGGGAAGAAAACGGCAGTCCAGCACCATGTCCACATCGAGCGGGAGCCCGTACTTGAAGCCGAAGGACACCACCGAGGTCCGCATCCGCTCAGTGGGGTCTTCCAGGGAGAACGCCCGTGACACCCGATCCTTGAGCTGGTGAACGTTCAGGTCGCTGGTGTCGATGACCAGGTCCGCTTGGCCCCGCAACTCCTCCAGGGCGCTCTGTTCTCGCACCACGGCCTCCGCCAGGGAGCCGGTGAGGAACGGGTGACGTCGGCGGGATTCCTTGTAACGGCGGATGAGGGTGTCAGCGTTGGCTTCCAGGAACAAGGTCCGCACCCGGATGCCGGTGTCACGCAGGTGTTGCAGCGCCGAACCCACGTCCAACAGGTCCGGGGTGGCTCCCACCACCAGCACCACCCGCTCGTACTGGGAGCCCGGCACCGCCGCGGTGAGCTCGGCCACCTTGGGCATCAACGACAGCGGCAGGTTGTCGATCACGAACCAGCCGAGGTCCTCGAAAACGTCCGCCGCGGTGGAGCGGCCGGCACCGGAGTGCCCCAACACCACCACGATCTCTCCCACCGCTGACCAGGCTACCGGGGCTGGGCGGGACCCCGACCGACCAACCCACCCAAGCCGCCGATCCCCCCGGGACCAGCGGCGCCGTCGGTGAGGCGCGGCCCGTTCGGGGAAGGCGGATCGGCCCGGGAGCTGCGGGCGTTGTCGCGCAACCAGGCGGTCAGCTCGGCGGGCGGTACCGGCGGGCACACCAGGTAGCCCTGGATGATCTCGCAACCACAGCGAATGAGGGCGTCGACCTCCTCGATTCGCTCCACGCCCTCGGCCACCACGTCCAGGCCCAGCCGGCGTCCCATGGCCACGGTGGAGGCCACAATGGCGAAGGTGCGCTCATCGGAAACCATGGCGGCCACGTAACTGCGGTCCAATTTCAACTCATCGACAGAGAAGTCGCGCAGATAGTTGAGCGCGGCGTTGCCGGTGCCGTAATCGTCGATGGACAGCCGTACCCCGGAGGCCCGCAGACGTTCCAGCACCTCACCGGATCGGGTGCGGTCAGGCATGAGGGTGGTTTCGGTGATCTCCAACACCAGCCGGCGCGGGGCGATGCCGTGGCGTTCGAGCAGCTGGCTGACCCGCCGCGGCAAGGCGGGATCCAACAGGTTTCGCGGCGAAAGGTTGACCGACACCGACAGGCGCAGTCCCTGGGCGTCCCAGCGGGCCACCTGCCCCAGCGCCTGATCCAACAAACCCCTGGTCAGGCTAGCGATGAGACCGGCTTCTTCGGCCATGGAAACGAACAGCTCGGGGGAGATCATCTCGCCCTCGTGTTGCCAGCGGGCCAGCGCTTCCACGCCGACCACTTCGCCGGTGCCCAGGTGGACCTTGGGCTGGTAGTACAGCTGCAGTTCCTCCCGGCGGACGCTGCGGCGCAGGGCATCGGCCAGAGCCAGGCGGCGGGTGGCCATGGAGTCCCGGTCGGGGTCCCAGCGTTGCATCGGCAAGCCCTGGGCGCGGGCCAAGCGGCGGGCCTCATGGGCCTGGCTGAGCAACTGGTCGACCCGGGGCGGGTTCTGGTCCCAGCTGACGATGCCCACGCTCAGATCCAACCGCACCAGGTCTCCCCCGCCCACCTGGAAGGGGACCTCCACCAGGTCCCGGACCCGTCGGGCCGTGGCCAAGGCCTCCGCCGGGGCGCTGTTGGGGGTGACCAGGGCGAACTCATCGGCACCGAGGCGGCCGAGTCGCTCCCCGGGACCAGCGCTGCGGGCCAGGCGGGAGCCGAGTTGGCGCAGCACGTCATCGGCGCAGGCGTGGCCGAGGTACTGGTTGAGATCACGGAAGCGGTCGATGTCGATGATCAGCAGTGACCCCGGCCCGGTTTCGGTGGCCCGGGCCAGCTCAGCGGTAATGGCCTGGCGGTGCAGCAGCCCCGACAACTCGTCCAGGGGGGCCGCCAACGCCGGCGGTGACGGCAATGAGCTCAGCACGACGGCTTCCAACCGAGCACGCGTGCCTCGCCACCACATCACCAACCCGCCCACCAACGCCGCGACGGCCGTGAGCACCGTGGGCAAAGGCCATCGATGGGTCCCGACCGCCGCTGCCACCAGGACCGCGGTGCCACCTGCGACCAACGCCGCCGAGATCACCGTCGGGATGGCGGCGAGGCGTTTCGGCACCCGGCCGGCCGCTCCAGCCGCCCTACCAGCCGATACGCCGCTATTGAACCCGCCGCCCCCCGGACCCGGACCCGGACCCGGCCGAAAACCCGACGGACGATGCCCACCCGTCGGACGCTCCGAACCAGCCGACCCAACCGACCCAACCGGACGATGCGACCCTGCCGGATCGGGCGACCCCGTCGGTCCGGCGAACTCGAATGACCCCGTTTGACCGGACGAACCTGACGGACCCGCCAAGCCGGGCGGCCGTACCGGGCCCAGCTGACCGGGATGGCCCGGCGAATCGGGCGATGGGGAGGTCGGGGGGGTCGGGGGTGCCAGCAGGGCGGGAGGGGCCGGGAACGGTGCGGCGCCGGTCAAATCGATCGGCGCCGGCGGGGTCAACGGCGGCGCGAGACGAGGCGGCACACGCAGGTCAAGCGGGGCGACGGGCAGCATCGGGGGCTCGGAGGCGGCAGCGTGATCGGGGCGGGGGTCATCGAGATGAGGGTGACCGGGATCGGTTCCTTGGCGGTTGCGACTGCCCCGTTTGCGCCACACCCCACGGGCCAGGGCCAAGGGTCCCCGGGCGCGCGGCCCCCTAGCGTCAACCACCCGGTCACTGACACCCGCTCGACCGGCATCGGTGCGTTCCTGTGCCGCTGCCACCTCTGTTCAGTATGCCGACGTGAACACAGGGGAAACCTTGGGCAGAAATCTGCGGGGCGGGTTCAACCGTTCTGGCCGGAAGAGGACAGCTCGGTGACCAGTAGCAACAGGCGGGGAATGGTGGCGGCCGCGGCGTACTCGGAGGCCTGGGCCAAGAATCCCGGTGGCGGCGCCGGTTCCACCATGCGGGTCACCAGCAGGCCGTTGTCGGCCAGGGCGTTCACATAGCGGCTGAGGGGGCGATGGATGAACGGGATGAACACGTTCTTTTCCACCTCCTCGATGGACAGCTCCTCAACCAGGTACGGGCCGATGCGCCAGTACTGCTCGGGTGGGTCCAGGATCTGGTCATCGATCCACCCCGAGCTGGGGGTTTGCAGCAGCGGATGGTTCAGGAAGAACAGGAACCGGCCGCCGGGTTGCAGTACCCGGGCCACCTCGGCGATGGCGGCATCCACCGCTTCGATGTGCTCGAACACCAAACAGGCCACCACGGCGTCGAAGGCGTCGTCGGCGAAGGGCAGGCCGTCGGCACCGCTGCGGGCGTAGGACGGTCCCCCGGCCCGTTGCAACGCCAGGCGGATCTGGGCCCGGGTGGGGTCGACGCCCACCACCAGCTCGGCCCCGCCGGCCACCGCCAGCCGGGCGATCTGCCCTTCGCCGCAGCCCACGTCCAGCACCCGCCGGGCGCCGTGCAGGAAATGCGCCGCCAACGGCAGGATCTGCTCTTCGTACTCGGGGTCGGCGCCGTCGGTGAACCCCTCCTGCCACCAGTCGGCGTGACGCTCCCACAGGTCCTCGGCCTCGCTGTGGTCTCCGCTTCCACCGTCAAGGTCACTCACGGTTTGTGAGCCTGCTCGTAGACCGCCTCGGCCACCGCATCGGGCAACCAGCTGAGCGCCTTGAGCGTGTCCAGGGAGGCGGTCCGCGCTGCTTTGGTGCCGCCCAGCTCCCGGATCAGCCTGGTTCGACGGGTGGGACCCAGCCCGGGGATGCCGTCCAGCCAGGACACGGTCATGCGCTTGTTGCGCAGCTGGCGTTGGTAGGTGATGGCGAACCGATGGGACTCGTCACGCAGCCGTTGCAGCAGGTACAGCGCGTCGGATTGGCGGGGCAGGCGCACCGGGTCCGACCGCTCCGGCAGGTACACCTCCTCGAACTGTTTGGCCAGGGCGCACACCGGGATCTGGTCCCGCAGCCCCAGCGATTCCAGCACCTTGACCGCCACCCCCAGCTGACCCTTGCCGCCGTCCACCATCAACAGTTGCGGTGGATACTGGAACTTTCCCCGCTCGGCCACCGGTCGGGCCTGATCCTCCACAAACGCCGTCAAACGGCGGGTGAGCACTTCTTCCATGGCCGCAAAATCGTCGTTGTCGGGCACCCATCGCAATTTGAAACGTCGATATTGACCCTTGGCCGGCAGCCCATCTTCGAACACCACCATTGAACTGACGTAATCGGTACCGCTCAAATGGGAGTTGTCATAGCATTCGATGCGCAACGGTGCCGCCGGAAGATCCAACCAGGTTTGCAGTTCTTCCAGCGCCCGGGAGCGGGCATTGAGGTCACTGGCGCGGCGCATGCGGTGACGGGTGAACTCCTCGGTGGCGTTCTGGGTGACGGTGGCCAGGAACTCCCGCCGGTCCCCCCGTTGCGGTACCCGGATCTCCACCTTGGACTCGCGCTCGGTGGACAGCCATTCCTCGTACAACTCCAGTTCGTCGGGCAGCTCGGGCACCAGCACCATTTTGGGGTAGCCCTGCACCGGTTCCTCGTCGTACAGGCCCTCCAGCACCACCCCCACCAGCCGGTCCCGCGGCAGATCCTCCACCTTGTCGATGATGAAACCCTGCCGGCCCACCACCCGACCCTTACGCACGTAGAACACCTGCACCGCCGCTTCCAGATCATCGTCAGCGATACCGATTACATCGATATCCTCGTTGCCGGACCCGACGATCTGTTGTTTCTCCACCGCCTTGCGTACCGTGGCCAGACGGTCCCGCAGCCGGGCGGCCCGTTCGAACTCCAACTCGGCGGCGGCGGCCCGCATTTCTTCTTCCAGGCGGTTGACAATGGCCTCGGTGTCGCCTTCGAGAAACTGCAGCAGTTCATCCACCAGCTTGCGGTACGCGATCTCATCGATCTCGCCCACGCAGGGACCAGCGCATTTCTCGATGTGGTAGAGCAGGCACGGTTTGCCCAGGCGGGCGTGGCGGTCGAACTTGCCATCCCTGCAGGTACGGACCGGAAACGTACGCAGCAGCATGTCGAGGGTTTCACGGATGGCGTAGGCGTGGGCGTAGGGGCCGAAGTACCGCACGCCCTTCTTCTTGGCGCCGCGCATCACGGTGGGGCGGGGCCACTGCTCGGCCACGGTGACCGCCAGATAGGGGTAGGACTTGTCATCCACCAGGCGTACGTTGAAGCGGGGCCGGTGCTCCTTGATGAGGGAGAACTCCAACATCAGGGCCTCAACCTCGTTGCGGACCTGGATCCACTCCACCGTGTCCGCCGCCGCCACCATGGCCGCGGTGCGGGGGTGCAGCTGCGCCGGGTTCTGGAAGTAGTTCGACAGCCGCTGCCGCAACGATCGGGCCTTGCCCACGTAGATCACCCGACCGGCGGCGTCCTTGAACTGATAGGACCCGGGGGTTTCGGGGATTGAGCCGGCGGGAGGGCGTTGCACCACCGGATCATGGTAGTGACCCCGCTACGAAGGGATGGGCGACGAGGGGATGGGCGACGAGGGGATGGGGAGGCGCTCAGCCGATCTGCACCCCGGCCAGGGCGGCGTTCACGGCGGGGACCAGACGCCAGCGGGAGGCGGCGCTGCCCAGCACCACGTACAGCATGAAGGCCCGGCCGTTCACGGCGAAGAACCGTTGGGTGCCGACCTGGCCCGGGATCTGGGTGCGCAACGCCGAACTGGAGAAATCCGCCGGGGTCAACGGCCACGGTACGCCCTGAAGTCGGTTGAACAGCGGCTGATCGGGCGAGGCGGCGCCGTATTCGAACAGCACCAGGAACACGTCCTCGGGGCCCAGCTCGTTGACCACCCCACCGCCCATATCACCACGGACCACCGGCAACGCCAACGTGGAGAGATGCACGATGGGCTGATACTCCACCGCGTGCAGGTCTACCTGCTCCCGGGTGGAGAGTTGATTGGAGAATCCCTCGTCCCGCCGCTTGTAGATGGAGCCATCCCAACCCGGGGGTGCATCCAAGCTCAGGCCATAGGCCGACAAGGTCACCATCAACGCACCTTTCGTGAAGTTCGCACCGTCATCGACCAGCCACCAGCAACCCGACCGTACCAACGAGTATGGAGCTGTCGGCCAGTACCGCCGCCGCCTTGCCCCACCGGGCGCGTTGTTGCAGACCCCGATGGAACGCCACCAACCGCTCCGGTGCGGTGATGGAACGCCCGGCCAGCACACTGGCACCGCGGACCAGGCCGAACACCGCACCGACGGCGCCGGCGGCCAGCGGGTTGGCCAGGGCAAAGGTCACCATACCCAGCAGGTAGAGCGTGGCTGCGGTCACGATGGTGGTGATGCCCATGCCCAACTGCAGACCGAACCCGCCGCCGTAGACCCAACCCCGGTAGCGAGTGAGCCAATCCTCGTTGACCTGCCGGTGGGGCCGCCACAACCAAGACGGCCACCCCCTGGCATCCACCGCCACCGCAACCGCGGCCACCACGGCGATGAGCACCAGCCGTGCCGGCCAACCCAGCCCGGCGGTGGCGGCAACCCAGCCCAGGCCGCCCAACGCGGCCGCCACCGTTGCGGCGCCCAGCACCGAGCCGGCGATGTGGGCGGCCACCGTCAGCCACCATCGTTGGTTGCGTCCCGCCTCACCGAGGGGGTGGATGCTCGAGAGCATCGATTCACCTCAAGGGGACCAGGTGGATCGCACCGCGGCGGCCACTGCGGCCACCACGCCCAAGGCCAACAGCAACGTCACCGTGACCGCTCAGCGCTGGGTACCGTACCGGCCGGTTCGGGGGACTCGAGCTCGGCGTCGAGGGGGCCATCGAGGGGAGCATCGAACGGGGACTCGTAGAGCCGGGTGTCACCGGGCACGATGCCGGCCGCTCGCAGGGCGTCATCGGCGCGCACCTCGCGCTCGGGGCCGCCTCGCAGATCCACCACGTCGGCGGCGCCGCGGCGACGTCTCCCGGCGGCGGAGGGGCGTCGGGGGGCGGTTTCCAAGTTGAAGCCCCGGTCGGTGACGGCGCGCTCCATGAGGCCCACCAACTGCGTCCAGGTCAGCGCCGAACCCTCCCCCAAGATGCCCAGGGTTGCATCCATCAGCACGAAGTACGGGGTGGCCGGCACCGCGTAGTGGGACCAGGCCTGCTCGGACATGACCACGGTCAGGTCGGGTCCCGCCAGCGCAGCCACCGCCGCCGGTCGTTCATTGGCCGAACCGGCGGTGACCACCACGATGCGGACGTCGCGGTTGCCGATGGTGAGGCGCTCACCGTTGCGCAGTGGCTCCCAGAAACCTGAGCAGGTGGTGCAGCCGCTCGACAGGAACGCCAACATGGTGGCCTGTTCGCTGCGCCGCAAACCCACGGCGATGGCGTCACCAGCGGGCGTCACCCCGGAAACGTCCACGATCTCCGGTAACACCGCGCCATCCTGACGGGGCGCGGGCACCGCCGGATCCAGCCGACGGGCGATGTCCGCGGCCTCGGGGTCGGGACCGCCACGCGACGCGGAACGGGTGGTGGCGGCCGGGGCGGTCGTGGCAGCGGTGGCAGTCTTGGCGGGGGCCGCGGCGGCCATGTCCGCGCCGTCTGAACCTGCCGCGCCGATACCGGCTGCGTGCAATCGACGCAGCACTTCGCCATAGCTGCGCAGCAGGCCGACCACCAACACGGTCAGCAGGGCCACCACGACGGATAACAACACCACGAGGGACATCAACATGGGGGGCGGTTCGCTCCTCGGTTCAGGGTTTCGGGTTGAGAGGTTTCGATCGCTCAGTCGCGGGGTCAGGCCAACGGAACGGTGCGGCAGCCCAGCAACGGATGGTTGGCGCCGCCGGCATCGATGGCGTACACGCAGATCGTCCGCTCGGGTCCAGGCGACGCCGGCACCACGAAGCTGAAACCGGACGAGTCCCCGTAGGCCG
Organism: Acidimicrobiales bacterium; assembly: GCA_046155365.1. GTDB lineage: Bacteria > Actinomycetota > Acidimicrobiia > Acidimicrobiales > CAIXPF01 > CAIXPF01. The sequence continues at coordinate 10,096 of JBJXFH010000073.1, forward strand.
GGTAGCCGCCGGCGACGTCGGGTCGGGCTTCCCCGGTGCGCCCCGAGCCGGCGAACTGACCATCCACGTAGACGTGCAGGTCCACCGGGCCGGGCCGGTCGGGATCGATGACCCAGCCGATGACCCGCACCCCGCCGGGATCGTCCCAGGTGGCGTCGACCCAACCGAAGGGCAGGTTGCCGATCTCCGCGGTCATGGTGCCCAGCAGCGTGTAAGGATCGCCGTGGATCTTGCCGATGGCATACACCGTCACTTGCCGGGTGCCGGCAAAGGCCGGGACGTCGATGTCATAACCGTGGTTGTCCCCGAACTGCGGGAAGAGGGCGCCCACGTCGGGCCGGTTCACGTCAGCCAGCTTCGAACCCACGAACACGCCGTCGATGTACACGTGAATGTCGAGCGGATCGGTGGTGTCGGGATCCACCGCCCAACCCACCACCCGTGCCCCGCTGGGCGAGCGGAACACCCAATCGAATGCTCCAATTACCGACCCACCAACAGAAATGACCTTTTCTCCCAGCAACACCGGCGCGCTGGCACCACCATCGTCAATGACCCACAACTGCACTCGGTGCTGGCCCACGCTGGCGGGGATGCGCAGATCGAAACCGTGCTCGCCACCGAAATGCCGGTAGGCGTTGGCCACGTCGGTGCGGAACACGTTGGCGTCCCAGGCCCCCGCGAAGTTGCCGTCCATCCAGACGTGCACCTGGGTGGCGCCGCGGGGCCGGTCAGGATCAATGGTCCAGCCGATGAGCCGGATGTAGTCCGGTCCGGCCTGCATGTCATAGGTGCCGAAGGGATGACCCACACCCACCGGTGCCGAGCCGATAACCGGATGCTCGCTCCCGTCCCCCTGGTTCAGTGCGTACACCGTGATCTGATAGTTGCCGTCGGGCATGGGGATCTCGACATCGAAGCCGTGACGGGGTCCGGCACCGGGCACCAGTCCGGCCAGGTCGGGGCGGGATCCGTCGGCCAGCACCCAGGCCACCACCTGTCCATTGGCGTACACGTGCAGCATCAACGGATCCGCGGTGTTGGGGTCCACCGCCCAGCCCCGCAACCGGAACCCGTTCATCGACGGCGACACCTGCTCCAGCGCACCGAAGGGCCGCGACAGGCAGGGGGCGTCGTGATAACGGGTGTAACCGTCCACCGCCACCGTGGTGCTGCAGGTGGGATCGATGGTCCACGGCGGGACGCAGGTCACCACCCGACACACGATGGGACCGATGCAGCCGATGTGCTGGTTGCACTGCCCGTAACGAAAATACACGCACCCGGTCTTGCGGAAACCACAATCACCGCGGGCGCAACCGCAACCGGTACCGGAACAGGCCCCGTCACAAATACCGCTGAAACCGCAACCGCATCCGTTGCAGGGTGCGTTGCAATCCATGTAATAACGGGGGCCGCCGTTGCAGTACTCAGAATCGTCCACCTTCCACCAACCGCCCAGTATGTTGCCGGGCGGGCAGCGGTTCATGCCGATCATCGAACAGCAGAACTCGGTGTAGCCGTCACAACATTGGGAGCCGCAGTCACAGCCGGTGCCGGCGCAACTGCAGATGGCCTGATACGCCCCAACCGGTTTCAGCAGAAAGTCGGTGGGGGCCACGGCCATGGCGGTCCCGGCCAACGCTGAGCGGGCCAGGAACCCCCGGCGGGAGATCCGCCCGTCCATGGCGGTGGCCAGGCGGTCGAGCACGGCAGTCATGAGCGGAGTCCGTAGGGGTCGGCTTCGTGAGCTGAGGCAACGGTGCCCGTACCGGGACGCGATGGCTTGCGGGCGATGGTGGCGCCGAAGAGGTGTACCCGGGGATCGGTGGCGGGCACCGGAACACGGGCCGCCTTGACCTCCGGTAGCACGGTCAACATGGCAACGGTGGCGGCGGTGGCGGTGCCGATCAGCAACAGGTGGGCCAGGCCAAGGGCTGGTAGGTCCGGAGCCACCGACGCCAGGGACGGGGTGGTGGAGGTCAGCACCGCGGTGAGCGAGGCTGAGGCCAGGGCCAGGTTGGCGAAGATGTGGGCCGGCCCGATGGGGGTGGCACGTTGTCCAAAGCAGCCGCACCCGACCACCTTGGCGGCGCGCCCACCCGCTGACGGTGCGGTGGCGAGGGTGACCAGCCGGGCGGCGGTGGCGGCGAAGGCCAGGTAGGCGGCGGCGGTGAGCAGGCCGGGCAGCGGTCCGCCGACCACGAATACCGATCCCGCTAGGGCCAACTCGGCGCCGCCCAACAGCCGGGCCAGGTCCACACGGTGCGGCAGGCCCAGCGCCTTCATGGCATCGGCGGTGGCGTGGGGGTAGCGCAGCTTGCCGATGCCGGCCGCCGCCAACACCAATGCTGCAACCCAAAATGGTCCGAGGAACGCCACGGCGGGCCAGCCTACCGACGGGTAGAAGCGTTGTGACACGGCGCAGGGTGATGTTCTCGCCCCGCTCCGTGGCCAACGAGGATCCGGCGCCGACCACTCAGGGTGCCGGTCGGGCCCGCAGAGGTGGTCATACTTTGGACCGTAGGGGCGAATCCACGTCGATTCGCCCCGAGAACGGGCAGGTCAGGACGCCGAATCGGGGGTGATGTCCGGCGTCGACCAATCGCCTGACGGTCCCCCGGTTGGGACGCGCAACGCCACGAGCCCCACCGCGTCGGTTCTGGTCGGACCCCTCGTCGCGTTCAAGCAGGTGTCCGCACCGCGGTGTTGCGGCGCCCGGCGTACGCAAGCGGGGCTGTTGGGCGGGACGGCTACGGTGCCGCTGCCGCCTGGCGGGTTCGGCGGGGCGCCGCTTTGGGCCCTGCAGGATCGGCCGCCTTGGCCCGGACGCGCTTGGGTGCGGCTGCGGGTGCAGGTGCGGGTGCGGGTGCGTTGAGGTCAACCACCGGGCCGGGACCTTCGAGCAGCGGCCGGAGAAACTGGCCGGTGTGGGACGCCTCACAGCGGGCCACCAGTTCCGGGGTGCCCTCCGCCACCACCAGACCACCGCCGCTGCCACCTTCGGGGCCCAGATCGATCAACCAGTCCGCGGTCTTGATCACGTCCAGGTTGTGCTCGATCACGATCACCGTGTTGCCCTGCTCCACCAACCGGGTCAGCACCCCCAGCAGCTTGCGGACATCCTCGAAATGCAACCCGGTGGTGGGCTCGTCCAGCACGTAACAGGTGTGCCCGGTGGAGCGCTTGGCCAGCTCGGTGGCCAGCTTGACCCGCTGGGCCTCACCGCCGGACAGGGTGGGCGCGGACTGACCCAACCGCACATAACCTAAACCCACGTCCACCAACGTGTCGAGATAACGAAAGATCGACGGTTGATTGGCGAAGAACTCCCGGGCCTCCTCACAGGGCATGTCCAGCACCTCGGCCACGGTCTTGCCCCGGAAGTGGATATCCAACGTGTCGCGGTTGTAGCGGGCGCCCTTGCAGACCTCGCAGGGCACGTACACGTCGGGCAGGAAGTGCATCTCGATCTTGATAGTGCCGTCCCCGGCGCAATGCTCGCAGCGGCCACCCTTGACGTTAAAGCTGAACCGGCCCGGTTGATAGCCCCGGACCTTGGCCTCGGTGGTAGCGGCGAACAGCTTGCGGACGTGATCGAACACGCCGGTGTAGGTGGCGGCGTTGGAGCGCGGCGTCCGACCGATGGGTGACTGGTCTATAGCAATGACCTTGTCGAGAAGGTCCATGCCCTCGATGGTCTTGTGCAAACCGGGCGGGGTTTTGGAGTGATAGATCCGCTGCATCAACGCGTGCAGCAAGATGTCGTTCACCAACGTGGACTTACCCGAGCCGCTGACCCCAGTGACCGCGGTCAAGATGCCCAGGGGGAAGCGCACGTCGATGTTACAAAGGTTGTTCTCCCGGGCGCCGCGCACCGTCAGCCAGTTCTCCCCCGGCGGCCGGCGTTCGGTTGGGACCTCAATGCGTCGGCGGCCCGACAGGTACTGTCCGGTCACTGAATCGGGATGGGTCAGCAACCCCGCCACCGGACCGGAATACACCACCTGCCCGCCGTGCTCCCCTGCCCCCGGCCCGATGTCCACCACCCAGTCCGAGACCTTGATGGTGTCCTCGTCGTGTTCCACCACCAGCACGGTGTTGCCCAGATCCCGCAGGTGTTCCAACGTGCCGATAAGCCGGTGGTTGTCCCGCTGGTGCAGGCCGATGGACGGTTCATCCAGCACGTACAACACGCCCACCAGACCGGAGCCGATCTGGCTGGCCAGGCGGATACGTTGGGCCTCACCGCCGGCCAGCGTGGCAGCGGAACGGGCCAGGCTCAAATAATCCAATCCCACATCACAAAGGAACTGCAACCGGGCGTTGATCTCTTTCAAAACCCGTTCGCCGATGAGCCGCTCCCGATCGGTGAGGGTAAGGGTGGCGATGACCTTGGCCGCCTCACCGATGGGCAGATCCGACAGCTCCGAGATGTTGTGCCCGGACACCGTCACCGCCAGGCTGAGCGGTTTGAGCCGGGCGCCGGAACACACCGGGCAGGGCACCTGACGCATGTAACCCTGGATGTATTCCCGCATGCCGTCGCTCTCCGCCTCCACATAACGGCGCTGGAGGTACGGCACCACCCCCTCATACCGGGCGGTATAGGAGCGACGGCGGCCGTAACGATTCTTGTAGGAAACCTCCACTTTCTCTTCGGTCTTGATGCCGTAAAGGAAAACCTTACGGGCCTTGGCCGGCAGCTTCTCCCACGGCAGGTCCATGGCAGCGCCGATGTCCTCCGCCACCGCTTCCACCAGCCGTTGGAAGAACTTGGCGTGCCCGGAGGCCCATGGTGCAATGGCCCCATCAGCCAACGACGCTTCGGGGTTGGGGATGACCAGCTCGGGGTCCACCTCGTAACGGGTGCCGAGCCCATCGCAGTTCTCGCAAGCACCGTAGGGCGAGTTGAACGAGAAGTTGCGAGGCGCCAGCTCCTCGAAGCTCTTGCCGTCTGAGGGGCGGGCCAGATGCTCGGAGAAGATGAGGATCTCGGGCTCGGCGTCTTTGTGGATCAACTCCACCTCAGCCACGCCCTCAGCCAACCGCAGCGCCGTCTCCAGTGATTCGGTGAGGCGGCGATCGATGCCCTCACGCAGCACCAGCCGGTCCACGATCACCTTGATGGTATGCGCCTCATAGCGGCCCAGCTCGATTGGCTGTCCGGTGGCCCCGCCCAGTTCGTGGACCTCCCCGTCCACCACCACCCGGGCGAACCCACCCTTGGTGAGATCTTCGAACAGCTGCTCGTAGGTGCCCTTGCGGCCTCGCACCACCGGCGCCAGCACCTGGAACCGGGTGCCGTCGGGCAGTTGCAGCACGTGGTCCACAATCTGCTGCGGGGTCTGGCGGACCAGCCGCTCACCGGTCTCGGGATCGTGGGGGATGCCGATGCGGGCGTACAGCAGGCGGAGGTAGTCATAGACCTCGGTGATGGTGCCCACGGTGGAGCGGGGGTTGCGGGAGGCGGTTTTCTGGTCGATGGAGATGGCCGGGGACAAACCCTCGATGAAGTCCACGTCGGGCTTGTCCATCTGGCCCAGGAACTGCCGGGCATAGGCCGAAAGCGATTCGACGTAACGGCGTTGTCCTTCGGCGTAGATGGTGTCGAACGCCAGCGAGGACTTGCCCGAGCCCGACAGCCCGGTGAACGTGATCAGCTGCTCCCGGGGAAGCTCGATGGACACGTTGCGCAGGTTGTGCTCACGCGCCCCGCGCACCACCAGCTTGTCGCTCACCGTCACGTCCTTCCCGGGGGCAAGATCGCCCCAACGCCCACGGGCCGACCGGGCCCGCCTGCAGAACGACCGAGCTTAGTGGTCACCTCTGACGGACCGCTGCGACCAGGGCGCCACCGATCTCATCATCGGAGCCGACCGCACGTTCTTTGGTAGCGCACCCGGTCAGGCCACGCTCCCGGGGGTGACGCGATGGGGTGACCGGCCGCCACGCCACGATCCAAGGACCTGTCGTAAATGCTTCAATCGGGCTTCATCTCGTGGACCCGGCCGGGCCTCACCGACCCAACGATGCCCGGCCCCGTTTGGATCGAAAGGCGGCCACGGCGGCGAGGGAGGCGGCGGCGCTGAGTGGTATTGCCAGGACCCAGGGGCTCTCGGGAATGATCGGATCCGGCGGCATGGCGGCCACCCGGCAACCCCACATCACCACCGTTGCACCCTGCGTGCCGGCCCCGGGAGGCAGTTCCACGGTGACCCCGGGCACGATCTGTTGCTGCGGGCATGCCTTGCTGACCAACTGATTGGCGGCGTCGAGCGCCCCGAGGACGTGAAAGCGGGGCAGCCTGGGGTCGCCCAGCGGCGGCGCCTGGTCCTGACCGGTGGTGACCAGGAACACGATCAGCTCCACCATGGAGTTGACCCGCTCCGGCGTGAGGGTGTCGGTGCGCACGATCATCTTGTTCACGAACGACGCCGGGTAGCCACCACCCATGTCGGGGAGGGTGGCAGCGGTGGAGCTCAGCCCGTCGCCGCTGGCCAGGGCCGCCGCAATGGTCTCGGGCGTCGGTAGGACCCCATCAATCCGTAGCGGCCGCAGCTCCCACCGATCCAGGTTGGCCTGGTCCGCGCGGTTCAGCCCCAGCAGGTCCAGCGCTCGAAAGCGGTACTGCTGCATCGCCCACGGCGGCAGCCCGGCGAAGAAACAGCAAGGGCGGGCACCGGTGGTGGCGAAGGCCAGGATCTCTTCCAGGTTCCGCTCATAGGACATGGTGTTCCAGCGGGCCGGCTCAGAGCCGTTGAACGAGTACGGAATGACAATATCCTCCGAGAGGCTGTCGGTGGGTCTGCCGATACGGGCGCGATAGCGCTGCCACAGTTCCGGGGCCCGCTCCTTCATCATTCGTTCCATCATCCAACCCATGGCGCTGGGTCCGACCCGGGCCGATATCTCCAGTTGTGCGAAATCGGACGGCAACACGTCATTGGGGCGGGGGGGTTCCTCGCCGCCGGGACCGGGGTCGTACACCTGATAACCGTGGAGCGCTGCGAATTCGGGATCGTAAAGCGTGGGCCGTTCCATGTAGAACCGCAGGGCTTGGGCGGTGGTGTAACCCGCAGCCGGCCCGGGCGGCACATCGAACGTGGGCGTGAGGCTGTCCGGCGGGTGCAGAGCATTTTTGGGTGTCAGCTCGGCGAAGAGCAGCGCCGACGCACTGATGGGAATGGTGACGAACTCAGGCTGCTGACCGGCGGCGGTGAGGGCGGCGATGGTAACCAGGTCAGCGGGATCGAAGGGCACGGCGGACAGCGCCGCATCAACCTGCCCGCCCAGGAGCGCCTGACGGGCGGAGCGAGCGTTTCTTCGGATGTAGCTGATCTGCGTCGAGCTCGGCGACGCCGCCAACTGTGTCGTCCAGGACTGCACCAATGGAGCCATGAGCGCCGATCCAGCAACCTTGATGGCGGTCGGCGGCACCGATGGGCTGGTGGTCGACGCGCCGGTGGTCGTTGGGCCGGTGGTGGACGTGGGCGGCATGGCATCGGCGTAGTTGAACTGCGGGCGGGGCGGGGCGCCGTTGACGGTGGCGATGCCGTCACGCGCCCCGTCGATGAGGCGTTGGGGGAGCGGGACGTACCCCAGTCCCTCCGCCTTCAGTTGGCCCCGGGTGACGGCGTAGTTGAGGAACTGGGCCAGGACCGAGCCCTTGTCAGGGGTCATGCCGTTCACGCCGGTCCTGACCAGCGCGTAGTTATAGGCCGAAGGGTTGTAGGCATCCTGGTCGCCGGGGTTGAACCGCAGCGTCGGCACACCGCCCACGGCCCCACCGGCGTGGCTCAGGGCCTTGTTCACCGCCGCGGTGGTGGGCTGCACGAACACGCCGGCGTCGTTGCGGACTGAGGCCACCGGGAAGTTCCGTTCCAACGCGAATCCGACCTCCACGGCAGTGAACCCCCCGGCGCCGGTGGTGTCGCTGACCACGGTGTTGGCGTTCTGGTCCGAGCCACCGGCGTTGGCGCCCCCGGGCGGGGCGGGCCATTGCGACAGCGGCGGGCCCGGATGGTTGGACCATAACGCGCCGCCCTGAAACGCGGGACCTTCCAACGCGAACCGCTCCCACACCGCCGGGGCCAGTGCCTGGCAGTACTGGCCCATCACATAGGACGTTCCCGCCG
>JBJXFH010000084.1:0-15439 GCA_046155365.1 Acidimicrobiales bacterium
CTACCAGGCGTCGCAGTGGTTGAGCTGGCCCATCGACGCCTGGATTACCTCTGAGTACGGCACCCGCTGGGGGCGCATGCACTGGGGGGTGGACTTCGAATCCGATTACGGGGTGCCGATCTACGCGGCGCGCCAGGGCACCGTGCTGGAAGCGGATTGGATGAGCGGGTACGGGCTGGCGGTGATCATCGACCACGGCGGCGGGTTGTCCACGTTGTACGCCCATCAGGACGAGCTGAACGTCAGCGCCGGGCAGTGGGTGGAGCGCGGTGAGCTCATCGGCTGGGTGGGCACCACCGGCAACTCAACCGGACCCCACCTGCATTTCGAGGTCTACGAGGGCACCCAAGCCGTGGATCCCCGGGACTATCTGGGCTAGGTCGGGGCTAGGTCGTGCCTGACTGGGTGAGATCGGGCCTGTCGGAGCGTCCTGGAACGAAACTGACAAGCAGATTTCCCCTTGATCGCGCCGCAACCACGGGTTGTGAGGGAATACTGTCGCTGCCCTTCGTGTTGCCGACGCCGGACCAGCCTCCGGCCTACAGGTACGCCGGGGTGGAAGGCACAACTGATCATGGCCAAGACCAAGAAGACCGACAAGGGCGAAGCGGCTCCCGTGGTGGAAAATCCGTTCCCGGCCGAGTTCATCGCTTCGCAGCGCGCACTGTTGCTGGTGGAACGGGCTCGATACGTCAAGTCCGCCGACATGCTGAAGGCCGAAGCGGACTCCCTGATGAGCGAGCGCGAGCCCGGTGACGTGCAGTTCGACGAGGAATCCGGCGAGGGTGACAGCCTGGCCGTGGAGCGTGAACGGGACCTGGCGCTGTCCGCTCAGGCCCGGGCCTCAATCGAGCTCATTGACGCCGCGTTGGGCCGCATGGACGCCGGCACCTACGGCATTTGTATCCACTCTGGGCAGGCCATTCCGCCCGAGCGGCTCGAGGCCATTCCGTGGGCGGCGGAGCGGGTGGAGTTCAAGACCGGGTCATTCCGCAACTAGCCGCATCGGCCGCCGGACAGTCGGGGCCGAGGGACAGTCGGGGCCGAGGGACACGACCCGGCCCCGCGCCCCGGACGATCAGACCGCGAAACGCCAGGCGTCGCCCTCTTTGACCAGCTTGCCGGCGGTGGGCCCGGCGAAGTGGGTCCCGATGATGAGCGTCGGGGTGTCCGTGTACCGATCCACGAAGGCCTTGCGGGTGGCGTTGGCCCGCGGTGAATCGCTATCCGCCGATGACGTCAGCTGATACGCGAACTGAATGGGGCTGTGGGTCATGTCACCGGTGATGACCGCGTCCTGGCCCCCCGAGGAGATGTGCACGCTGCAGTGCCCGGGGGTGTGGCCCGGGGTGGCCTCCAGCCAGACCTCGTCGGTGATGCGATGGTCCACGTCCACGAAATCGGCCAAGCCGGCCTCGACGATGGGCACCACCGAGTCCCCCATCACATCACCGAACATCTCGGTGTCGGGGTTGGCCACCCAATGGTCGTACTCGGTGCGGGCGAAAAGGTGCCGGGCGTTGGCGAAGGTGGGCACCCACTTGCCATCCACCAGCTTGGTGTTCCACCCCACGTGATCCACATGCAGGTGGGTGCAGAACACCGCGTCCACCGCTTCCGGCATGAAACCGGCGGCCCTGAACCCGTCCAGGAAGTCCGTGTCGAGCTGGTTGAACCCCCGGGTCGGACGGGGCTTGTCATTCCCGATGCAGGTGTCCACGATGATGGTCTTGCCCTGGGATTCCAGCACCAGCGCGTGGATGGACAGCACCATCTTGCCGGCCTCGTCCACGAAATGCGGCCGCATCCACGGCGTGGCCTCGATCAGCTCCGCGGTCACCTCCGGAAGCAGGGCCTTGAACGGCCAATGCAATTCCACCTCGGGCACCTTGGTGACCCGCACGTTCCCGATCTGCCAGCGCGTGATTTCCCCCATGCCCGGACGTTAGCGCTCCGGCGCCGCGGCGGGTCATCTGTCGGTAGTGTCCCCGGCGATGGCCGATCAGCGTGTCGTACAGGGCGTCGTACAGGGCGTCGGAACCGAGGTCCGCTCGGGTGGTGACCACGGAGCGGATCCCGCGGTGCAGCTGCTGATCATGGGCGGCGGCAAGATGGGCGAGGCGCTGCTGGGCGGCCTGCTCGACGCCGGATGGGCGGCCGTGACGTCCCTGGCAGTGGTGGAGAAGCTCCCCGCCCGCCGAAGCGAACTGCAAGCCCGTTTCCCCGGCCTGGCGGTCATCGAGACTCCGGTTCCGGCCGCCGGCGCGGTGGTGGCGGTGAAGCCCAACGACGTGGCCTCCGCTTGTGCCACCCTGCGTGATTTGCCCGGCGGGCCGCCGCCACGGGTGCTGTCCATCGCCGCCGGGGTGACCCTGGCGGCACTGGAAACCGCCCTGGGGCCCGCGGTGGCGGTGGTCCGGGCGATGCCCAACACCCCGGCCCTGGTGGGGTTGGGGGCCGCGGCCATCGCCCCCGGTGCTGCGGCGGGGGAGCAGGACCTGGCCTGGGCCCGATCGGTGCTGGCCGCGGTGGGCACCGTGGCCGAGGTCACCGAGGCCCAATTGGACGCGGTGACCGGGCTGTCCGGATCCGGCCCGGCCTACGTCTTCTTGGTGGCAGAGGCCCTGATCGAGGCCGGTGTGTTGTGCGGCCTGACCCGTCCGGTGGCCCAGCAGCTGGCGGCGCAGACCCTGCTGGGCTCCGCCACCCTGTTGAGCGCCTCGCTGGCTGAGGGCGGGCGCGGCCCCGGGGACCTGCGGGCCGACGTCACCTCCCCCGGGGGTACCACCGCCGCCGGGCTGCGGGTGCTGGAGCAGCGAGCGGTGCGGGCGGCATTCATGGACGCCGTAGCCGCTGCCACCGCCCGCTCGGCCGAACTCGGCGCGGGTTGAAGCCGGGGGCCCGCTGCTAGGCTCAACCACGCGGAGTGAGGGGACCCCCTTCCAATCTGGTTCGGCGCGCCCGTCGGGTTGATTTCCCGGCCTGGTTGGCCCCGGCGAGCGGCGCGGGTCTCAACCCTGATGGTCGGCGCTGCCTACGCTGGGTGCCCACGTTCGTTTCGAGGCCGTTCCATGCACCCTGCGCCGTACCAGACCGTCACCTTGCTCACCGACTACGGCAGCGACGACGAGTTCGTCGGCGTCCTCAAGTCCGTGATCTGGTCCATCGCCCCCGACGTGCGCATCGTGGACCTGTGCCATGACATCGCCCCTTTCGACATCCGGGCCGCGGGGTTGATGCTGGCCCGCTCGGTGAGCTACCTGTGCCCGGGAGTGGTGGTGGCGGTGGTGGATCCCGGTGTGGGAACCGCCAGACGCGCCGTGGCGGTGGAGGTGGGTGGTGGCCAATCAGTGCTGGTGGGCCCGGACAACGGGTTGCTGGCCCCGGCGGTGGCCATGGTGGGCGGGGCCGGCCGGACAGTGGAACTGAACAGCTCCGACTATCAGCTCGAACCGCTGGGTCCCACCTTCGCCGGACGAGACGTGTTCGGGCCGGTCGCAGCCCATCTCTGCCTCGGCGTGGCGTTGGAGCAGCTCGGCCCGCTGGTGGATCCGGTGGGTCTCATGCCCGGGTTGCTGCCCATCGCCCACGAGGACAACGGGGCCACGGTGGCTGAGGTGTTGTGGACCGACCGGTTCGGCAACCTGCAACTGAACGTGGACCCCGAGGACCTCGAACCCTATGGAGAGCAGGTGGCGGTGGTGATGAGCGGATCGCGGCGGGTGGCGCGCCGGGTGCGGGTCTTCGCTGATCTCGGAACCGGCGAGGTGGGCCTCATCGCGGACGCCAACGGCCTGGCAGCGTTGGTGCTGAACCGGGCCTCGGCGGCGCACGAACTCCACCTCGGCACCGGGGACCAACTCCGCCTCGAACCCCTCGGTGAGGACACCCCGGGCGATGGTGTGTCCGTCGGGGTGCAGTTGGGCCGCCGTGCCGATCACGACGGGGTCCGCTGATGCGCCCCGGCACCACACTGGTGATCGCCATCCTGCTGGGCATGATCCTGTTGGCAGGGGCGCTGCAGTTCTTCTTCTTGGCCCGCTGAGCACGCCGCTCAGGCCGTCCGCGCCCGATCAGGCCGGCCGGGCCGACGCCGCGCCCGGGCGGGTCCTGGTTCGGGCCGATGTCGTGGCCGGGGTCGGGGCGGTGGCGATCAGGAACCCGGCGAAGATCACCGCCAACCCGCTGGCCAGCGCGGCGGCGAAACCCACTTCGTCGGAGCCGCTCAGGGCCACGAACGGGCCCTTGACGCTGATCAGCACCGTCCCGACCGCCACCAGACCATTGGCCGCGGCCAGTCTCCGGGCCCCGAACTGCCCGTCCCCGTCTCTGTCCGCGCCGGGCGCCGCACCTGCGGTTCCGTCGGCTTGTCGCCCGGTCCCGGGCCTCCGCAGCAGGGAGACCGCGCTGATCAGGGCACCGATGATCACCACCAGCGCCGCCACCCCCGACGCCGACGCAGCCAGCGCCCGGGGCAGGACCCCGAACACCTCTCGACCCTCGTTGAGGCGATCTGGCTGCAACGGACCCCGCAGCGGCGCCGTCAGCACCACCCCGGCCGAGAACGCCCCCAGCATGGCCACCGCCACCGCCACCCGGTCCGCCACCCGTTTCGGGGCCAGCAGGTAGATCGTGCCCAACGCCAGCACCGGTACGGTGACGATGCCCCCCAACAGGTAGAACAGCCGGAACAGGGTCGGGGTCCAGCCGCTTTGGGTGGCCGCCACCAGCGGTGCCGCCCCACCGGCGAAACACACCATGGCCGCGGTCCAGGCCGCGTCATGAGGTCGCCGTCGCCGCCGCCAGCGCTCACCGGTACAACAGGCGAAGGCCACGGCGATGAGCAGCGCAGCCGCGGCAAAGGGGGTGGCCGCAGCGGAAGAGGCACCCATGATCGAACGTCACACTCCCTCGCACCCGATAGGCACACGACACGACACGACACGCACCCGACCCGACCCGACACGACACGACACGCACCCGACCTGACACAGCTGACACGACACGCCAGGGGCGACACCAGCCGCGGCCAGCATCAGCTGACGCCACAACATCTGACCGGTAGGTTCGTGCCTGGGGACAATGCGTCGGTAGGGTGCTTGCGATGGATGGTCACCCGAGGCGAATACCGGACGCCTCGGTGGCCCGACTGCCCGAGTACCTCCGCATTCTGGTCGATCTGGCCGACCAACGCTGCCCCACGGTTTCCTCGGAACGGCTGGCCGAGCTGAGCGGGTTCAACGCCGCCAAGGTGCGCAAGGACCTGTCCTACCTGGGTACCTACGGCACCAGGGGCGTCGGCTACGACGTGGATCACCTGGTGTTCGAGATGCGCCAGGCCCTGGGGGTCAACCAGGACTGGCCGGTGGTGGTGGTCGGCGCCGGGAACCTGGGCCGGGCCCTGGCCAACTACGGCGGATTCGGCGAACGCGGCTTTCCCCTCGCCGGCGTGGTCGACGCCGATCCGAGCAAGGTCGGCACCGAGGTGGGTCCGGTCACGGTGTCCCCCATGGCCGACCTCGGGCGGATCGTGGCTGAGAACCAGCCGGTGATCGGCATCATCGCCACCCCCGGGCCGGTGGCGCAGCAGGTGGCCGACGCACTGGTGGCTGCGGGGGTGTCCGCCATCTTGAACTTCGCCCCGGCGCTGGTCTCGGTCCCGCCGTCGGTGTCATTGCGCAAGGTGGATCTGGCCCTGGAGCTGCAGGTGCTCAGCTTCTACCAGTCCCAACGCGAGCCCCGCCCGGCGGCCCGGGACAGCGCCTGATCCACCCGGACCGCTAGCCGGCGGTGACCACCTCAAGGGTGCGGGTGTTACGGGCCTGCAACGGCCGGTTGCTATAGGGGTACCGGGTGGTGAAGGTGGCCAGCTGGGCGTGGGACAGGGTGACGGGGTCCACCATCACGTGCCAACGCACGGCTTCGGAGCACGGCGGCGTGGTCAATGAGCCGTCGTAGCGAACCATCTGACGACCCGCCGGCAGCAGCGCGGTGGCGTCAATGGTGCCCGTGGCGGCCACCTTGGCTCCGGACTCGGCCGGCAACTGGCTGAAGATGGACTCCCACACCTGATGCGCCGCGCCCTCCTGCACGAAAACCCCCACCACGGCCAGGTTGCCGGCGGCGTTCTTATGGACCAGGTGGTACTCCAGCGGGTATTGCACCAGGTCAGAGGTGTGCTCACTGGGAGCATGGGCATGGAACTGCACCAGCGTGTAGGGGTCCCCTTCGATGTCCAGCTGACCACCCGCGGTCAGGTTGACCTGGATGGTGTGGCCGTTGTCGACCACTTCGAAGGCGCTGGGCTGGTAGGCGAAGCGGACCCCGCCGCTGGCTGGGACCGGGGCGGCGGCAGTGGGTGCCTCGACGTTGATCGGGGATTGCTCCACCCCGGCCGAGCACAGCGCCCAGTCCTCGCTGAGCGCACCCCAGGTGGCCGCCCCGGTCTGGCCGGTGTAGGTCCAGTGCGGGGTGGCGCCGTGGCTGGCGGGGGCGGCGCCGGGTTGGGCGCCGTGACCGGCCCCAGCCGCGGTGGTCGCGGTGGTGTGACCGGCCCCGGCCGCGGCGGTGGTGGCGGTGGTGTGCACCGACGTGCTCGTGCCAACGACCAGCCCGGCAGCTGGCACCGAGGCATCGAGGCTACTCGAACCGCAAGCCGCGGCTACCAGGCCGGCGGCCAAAGCGGCCGCCACTGAACGTTGTTTGAACTGCATGTTCAGGGTATCGACGGGACGGGGTGAGGCCTGGAGAGGCTGAAAGACGATTCCTTGATCGCCCTTTCGGAGACCTGACTTCGGACCGCGTGGGGCCAGACGCGGTGATGGGCCCCACCACCGCGGCGGGACCCATCGATGCGTGCTCGGGAGCAGGCGGCAAAGGCCCGGTCTCAGTACCGGAACTGACCTACCAGGGCCCGAAGCTGGTCGGAGATGTGAGCCAGCTCCGAAGCGGCGTCGCGGGTGTTGCTGGCGCCCTGGGTTGTCTCCTGGGCGGAGCTGGCGACCCCGGAGATGGTCTGGGCGATCTCGGCGCTGCCGGCGGCGAGGTCCTGCACGCTGCGGCCGATCTCGTTGGTGGTGGCGGTTTGTTCCTCCACCGCGGCGGCGATCATGGACTGGGTCTCATTGATCTGACGCACGATGGTGGCGATCTGACCGATGGCATCCACCGCCGCCAGCGTGTCGGACTGAATGGCGTCGATCTGTCCGGTGATGTCGGCGGTGGCCTTGGCGGTTTCCTGGGCCAGGTCCTTCACCTCGGAAGCCACCACCGCGAAGCCCTTGCCGGCCTCCCCGGCGCGGGCCGCTTCGATGGTGGCGTTGAGCGCCAGCAGGTTGGTCTGTTCGGCGATGGCGGTGATGGTGCGCACCACGGTGGAGATCTCCGCCGAGGAAGTCCCCAACCGGTTGACCGCAGCCGTGGTGGTTTCGGCGACCGTGGCCGCAGAGTGGGCAACCTGGGCCGCTTGCTGGGCGTTCTGGGCGATCTCGCGGATTGATGTGGCCATCTGCTCGGCCCCGGCGGCCACTGTGGACACCGAGGCGGACATCTGCTCGGCGGCGGCGGACACCGTGCTGGCCTGCACCGTGGTGGACTCGGCCCCGGCGCCCATCTGGGTGGACACCGCTGACAGCTCCTCGGAACTGCTGGCCACCATGGACGCTTGTTCCCCGATGGTGCTCATAGCCGCCCGGATCTTCTCGGCGAACACGTTGAACGAATGACCGAGGGCCGCGACCTCGTCCTTGCCTGATTCGTCCACCCGCTGGGTGAGGTCCCCGTCACCGGTGGCGATGCTGTTCATGGCGCCCGCCAGGCGGTGGAGCGGCCGCACGATGGAGCGGGTGATGATGGTGCCCACCAGCAGACCCAGGCCCAACACCACGACCGCAGACGCCATCATGACGAGGCGACTCCGGCTGGCGGTGCCGGCGGCGGCGGCCTCGAGCTCGGCGCTGATCGCGGAGGACCGCTCGACCACGGCGTCAATGGATTCCACCATGGCCCCGAAGTGTTCGATCTCCGTGACCAGCACATCATCCTTGGCGGCGGCCATGCTGGCGGGGTCCCCGGCCCGGAGGTTGGCGATGATGCGCTGGTCCACCGCCATGAACTCGTTGAGGCTGGCCTCCACATCGTCGAGGAGCGGCCCCACCCCGGATTGGGCTGCGGCGTGCTCCCGTAGCTGCGCCAGCTGGGACCGGAGGCTTTTCTCAGACGCCAGAAAGGAGGCCCGGGCGCCGGCGTTGTCCTGCATCGGTTGACCCAGCGACGCTTCGAACGCGTAGGCACGCTGCCCACCGTTGAGATCGGCAGCGTGGAACTCCAATCGCAACGCCTCTTCCCCCACCCGCAGTGCCTCAGCGACTTTTGTCACTTCCTCCGCCACCGTGCCAACGCTGCGGATGGCGGTGACCGCCACCAGAACGATGAGCAGGGCAACGGCGGTGAAACCCACCGTCAACCGGCGGGCAATCGAGAGATGTGAGAGACGAGACACCAGGGGACCTCCAAGCGGGCTTGGTGGTGTTAACGGCGCGTTGGTGGGACCTTTGAACCTTTTTGGGCTCGGTACCCGGTCTTTCCCGCAATACCCATGTTGAGCGGTGCTTCGAACGCGTTGAGTGGCCGACATGGAAGTTCGCTCCGGGTCCTTCGGGCCCACTACCTTCGAGGCATCGTGGTAACGATCGGGTTCGGCCTCAACCATCGAAACGTGCCCCTCGACGTGCTCGAGGCCGTTGCCGTTTCGCCTGAGAGCCGGGCCAAACTCGCCGCCGATCTGTTGCAGCCGGGCCTGGTGCGCGGGGCCGTGGTGTTGGCAACCTGTCACCGCCTCGAGCTGTACGTGGATGCCGAGCGCTTCCACGAATCGTTCCGGGTGGTGCGTGACGCGCTGGCTACCCACACCGGTGCCGACCCGCTGCTGTTGGCTGACCGGCTCATCCCCTACTTCGACGCCGAGGCCGCCGAGCACCTGTTCTCCGTGGCCGCGGGGTTGGACTCCGCGGTGTTGGGCGAGCACGAGATCCTGGGCCAGGTCCGCACCTCGCTGGAGATCGCGCAGGCCGCCGGTTGCATGAGTCCCCCGTTGAACCTGCTGTTCCGGCGGGCCATTGAAGTGGGTAAGCGGGTCCGCACCGACACCGCCCTGGGACGCGGCACCGCTTCCATCTCCCATGCGTCGGTGGTGTTGGCCGGGGAGCTGCTGGGCGGTCTCGCCGGGACCCGCTTGGTGGTCCTGGGTGCCGGTGAGATGGGTTCGGGGGTGGCCACGTCCGCAGTGGCCCACGGCGCCACCGATGTGGTGGTGGCCAACCGCAGCCGGGACCGGGCCGAGGCCCTGGTCGAACGGATCGGCGGAACCCAAGCGGCCCGGGCCGTGACCATGGACGAACTGGACGATGTCCTGGTACATGCCGATGTGCTGGTGTGTTCCACCGGGTCCTCCCGTCCGGTGCTCACCGCGGAACACCTGGCCGAGGTTGTCGCCCGTCGGGCCCGATCCGGCGCCGGCTCCCGTGACCTGGTGGTGGTCGATGTGGCCATGCCGCGTGACGTTGACCCCGCCGCCCGACACCTGGCCGGCTTGCAGCTCATCGACCTTGAGGACATCCGGGCCCACACCGACAAGGGCCTGCACCAACGCCGGGCCGCGGTTGCGGAGGCCACCGCCTTGGTGCAAACGGCCCTTGAGCGCTTCGAGGCCGAGGTCAGCGGGCGCACCGCGGATCCGGTGGTGGCGGCGCTGCGGCAGCGGGGCGAGGAGCTGCGCCAGGCCGAATGGGACCGCGTCGGCCCCCGCCTGGAACGGCTTTCCGAAAGGGAACGCCAGGCGGTGGAGGCCATGAGCAAGGCGCTGCTGGCCAAGCTGCTGCACCAGCCCACCATGGCGCTCAAGACCAGCGCCGGCACCACCCACGGATCACGGCTGGCGCAGTCCGTGTCCGAGCTGTTCGACCTCGATTGCTAGAGGCCGGCACCCGTGAAACTTCGCATCGCGACCCGGGCTTCGGCCCAGGCCATGACCCAGACCGGCTGGGTGGCCGATCGGCTCCGGGCCCTGCACCCCGGCCTCGAGGTCGAGCTCATCCCCACCGACACCCAGGGGGACCGTGACCAGACCACGCCGCTGTCCGAGCTGGGTGGCAAAGGGGTCTTCGCCAAAGAGGTCCAACGGGCGGTACTGGACGGGCGCGCCGACCTGGCGGTGCACTCCGGTAAGGACCTGCCGTCCCTCACCCCGCCGGGCTTGACCATTGCCGGGGTTCCCGCTCGCCGGGACGCCCGTGATGCGCTGGTGGGCTCCACCTTGGCCGGGTTGGCCCCCGGCGCCAGGGTGGCCACCGGTTCCAGCCGCCGCCGGACCCAACTCGCCTGGTTGCGCCCCGATCTGACCTTCGCCGGCCTGCGGGGCAACATCGCCACCCGGCTGGAGCGGGCCAAGGAGCACGACGCCATCGTGGTGGCCGTAGCCGCCCTGCAATGGCTCGGCCTGGAGCACCACGCCGCGGAGATCCTCGAGCCCGGGGACATGCTGCCGCAGGTGGCCCAGGGCAGCCTGGCCATCGAGTGCCGGGAGGATGATCACGACGCCCGCAAGGTGATCGGGGCCCTCGAAGATCCCCTCAACCGCCTCTGCTTCGATGCCGAGCGGGCGTTTCTCCAAACGCTGGGCGGTGATTGCAGCCTCCCGGCCGGGGCCTACGCCGTGCTTGAGGCCGACGGGTCGGTGCACGTCCGCGGTGTCATCGCCTCCATGGATGGCCATACCGTGTTGCGCCATCACGTGATCGGGACCGATCCGCTGGCCGCCGGCGCCGAGGTGGCCGCCACACTGCTGGATCAGGGTGGCCGGGACCTGCTGGACCGCTGAGGCCTTGCGTCGTCGGGAACGGAGATGCCGGTGGACTGGCTGATCGGGATGGGCCCTGGCGATCCGTCGTTACTGGTGGTCCGGGCGGCGCAACTGATCGGTGAGGCCGACGTGGTGCTGGCGGACCCCGCGCTGTGGCCCGTGGTTCGCGAAGTCCGACCTGACGCGCCGTTGCAGCCGCCATTGCCCGTGACGCAATGGCCCCGCGTGGGCTGTCTGGTTCGCCTCTACCCCGGGGACGGGCTGAGCGTCTCCGCCGATGACCGGGCCGCGTTGCGCACCGCCGGCCGACCGTTTGACCTGGTCGCCGGTTTGGATCCTGCCACGCAGGCCCGGCGGGTCCAGCCGATAAGCCCCGGCCCCGGCCCCGGCCCCGGCCCCGGCCCCGGCCCCCGTCCCGCTACCGGCGCAGGCTCGGATCTGCCTCGGCGGCCGTTGCAGGGTCTCACCGTGGTGATCACCCGGGCCGTGGCGCAGCAGGCACCGCTGGCGGAGGCCCTTCGTCGCGCCGGGGCCACGGTGGTGGGTCTGGCGACCATCGCCATCGCACCGCCGGCGGATGAAGGCGCGGCGCTGGCCGCGGCGCTACGTCGGCTGGGGGAGTACCGCTGGGTGGTGCTGACCTCCACCAACGGTGCCCGGGCTTTCCTCGATGCCCTGCCCGATGCCCGCCTCGCCGCCGGTGTGCGCTTCGCCGCGGTGGGGGCCAGCACCGCCGCGGTGTTGGCCCAGGCCCGACTCCCTGCTGAGCTGGTGCCCGATGAGTTCGTGGGGGAGGCCCTGCTCGACGCCTTCCCGGCACCACCCGAAGCGGGTTCAGGTTCTCGCCGGGTGCTGCTGGTGCGGGCGGCGGTGGCTCGTGACGTGCTGCCGGACGGGTTGCGGGCCGCCGGCTGGGAACCCGACATCGTCGATGCATACCGTACGGTACGGGCAGAGGCGGACGAGGTCACGGTGCGGGCGGCCGCCGGCGCTGACGTGGTCCTGTTCGCCTCGCCCTCCAGCGTGCAGCGCTTCGTGGAGCTCACCGCGGACCGGCATCGGTCCCCGCCGGCTCCGCCGCTCCCCGCCATCGTGATCGGCTCCGTCACCGCCGCCGCGGCTCGGGCTGGCGGCTTTGAGGTGGTTGGCGTGGCCGGACAAAGTGACGTGGCCGGTCTGGTGGAAGCGGTGAGCCGATGGGCCGCAGCGCGCAACGATCGTTAGATGCTCGCCGCGGCCCGATCGGCGAGGAGATCCCACGTGGTGGCATTAGCCTCAGGCCGTGACCTTTCCCCAACGTCGCCTTCGCCGGCTTCGGCGAACGCCGGCCCTGCGTCGCCTGGTCGCTGAGACCCGCCTCGGGGTGGACGATCTCATCGCCCCCCTGTTCGTCCGCGAGGGCATCGACCAGCCGCAACCCATCGTGTCCCTGCCCGGGGTCATGCAACACACCCGGGAATCGCTTCGCAAAGAGGTGGCCGAACTGAAGTCCCTGGGCATCAGCGCCGTGATCTTGTTCGGGGTGCCCGCCACCAAAGATCCGGAGGGTTCCCAGGCCTGGGCGCCGGACGGGATTGTGCAGGTGGCGTTGAAGGATCTGCGTGACGACGTGGGCGATGAGCTGGTGCTCATGGCGGATCTGTGCCTGGACGAGTACACCTCGCACGGTCATTGCGGGGTGCTGGATGAAGACGGCCAGCCCGACAACGACGCCACCATTGAGCTGTACGGGCAGATCGCGGTGGCCCAAGCCGAAGCCGGGGTATCGGTGGTGGCGCCGTCAGGAATGATGGACGGGCAGGTCCTCGCCATCCGCGAAGCGCTTGACGATGATGGCTTCGACCAGGTTGCGATCCTGGCCTACGCCGCCAAATACGCCTCGGCGCTCTACGGTCCGTTCCGGGACGCAGTCGACGTGTCCATCGAGGGCGGCGGGGATCGCAAGGGTTACCAGCAGGACTACCGCAACGCCCGGGAAGCGCTCGAAGAGATCCGCTTCGATCTGGCCGAGGGGGCGGACATGGTGATGGTCAAGCCGGCCCTGGCCTACCTGGACATCATCAGCCGGGCCCGGGCCGAGATCGACGTGCCGTTGGCCGCCTATCACGTGTCAGGGGAGTACGCCATGATCAAGGCAGCCGCCGAACGGGGCTGGATAGACGGAGAAGCGGTGGCGTTGGAGCACCTCACGGCCATCAAACGGGCCGGTGCCGATGTGATTCTCACCTACCTGGCCCGGGACCTGGCGGACGTGCTGTGATCGACACCAACGAGGCCTGGTTCGAACGGGCCCGGGCGGTTATCCCCGGCGGGGTCAACTCCCCGGTGCGGTCCTTCCGTTCCGTGGGCGGCACCCCGTACTTCGTGGCCTCCGCCGAGGGCGCTCACGTCACCGACATCGAGGGCCGCCGCTACATCGACTACGTGCAGAGCTACGGGGCGTCGATCCTGGGTCACGCCCATCCCACCATCATCGACGCCATCCGCCGCGCCGCCACCGAAGGCACCACGTTCGGGGCCCCTACCCAACGTGAGGTGCTGCTGGCCGAGGCCATCGCCGAGCGCATCCCCGGGGTGGAACAGGTCCGGCTGGTGTCATCGGGCACCGAGGCGGTGATGTCCGCGCTGCGCCTGGGCCGCGGGGCCACCGGACGCAACAAGATCCTCAAGTTCGCCGGCCACTATCACGGCCACAGCGACGCCCTGCTGGCCGCCGGTGGTAGCGGGGTGGCCAACCAGGGGCTGTCGGACTCGGCCGGGGTCACGCCCGGCGCGGTGGCGGACACCGTGGTGGCCCCCTACAACGTGGTGCCCCGCCTGGACGCGGACACCGCGGTGGTGCTGGTGGAACCGGTGGCCGCCAACATGGGCCTGGTTGAGCCCGAGGCCGGGTTCCTGGTCGCCCTGCGGCAGGAGTGCGACCGGGTCGGGGCGTTGCTGCTGTTCGACGAGGTCATCACCGGGTTCCGGCTGGCCCACGGCGGCGCCCAGGAATGGTGCGGCGTACGCCCGGACCTGTGGTGTTTCGGCAAGGTCATCGGCGGCGGTCTCCCGGTGGGGGCCTTCGCCGGCTCCCGGGAGGTCATGTCCCACCTGGCCCCGCTGGGACCGGTCTACCAAGCCGGCACCCTGTCAGGGAACCCGCTGGCCACCGCGGCCGGCCTGGCCGCGTTGTCCGAACTCGACCGTGACGCCTACCGCTGCTTGAGCGACATCGGCGCCCGTCTGGCGGAGGGCTTGGAGAAGGCCATCACCGGCGCCGGGGTGGCGGTGCAGGTGCCCAGGGTGGGTCCGCTGGTGGGGCTGTTTTTCACCGATCGCCCGGTGCGGAACTTCGACGATGCCAACGAAGCCTGCGGCAACGGGCGGTACCGGACGTTCTTCCACGCCATGCTGCAGCAAGGTGTCGCCCTGGCGCCCGGTCCCTACGAGGCGTTGTTCCCCAGCCTGGCCCACAGCGACGAGGTGTTGGAGCAGACCTTCGCTGCGGCAGCTGAGGCCGCGATCGCTGTGGCCTCCGCCGCTGAGTCCACCCCCGGCTGAATCCGCACGCCGTTTCCGCCGGGCTGGGTGTTCAGCGCGGCGGGGTCCGTACCGGGTTGGTACCACGCCGCCGGTTGCTGAGTTGGCTGAACAACCGGCGGGCCTTCGCCTGATTCTCCGGTCGACGGAGTTCCGACACCGCTTTCTTCGCCAGACCTGCCTTGGCCAGACCGCTCAACAGTCCCATGATCGCTTCCTCTCGGTGGACGGGCAGCGCGGTTGGCGCTGCCCGTTCTCACTACCCGTCCGCACGCGGGGGTAAGCGTCGCTGGCGGGCGCGGCCGGGGGAACGGGCGCTACGGTCAGGACCATGCGTGCTGCCGTGCTCAACCAGATCCCCGGCGAGTTGGAAATCGAAGAGATCGCCATCGATAAACCGGCCGCCAACGAGGTGCTGATGCGGGTGGTGGCCTCGGGCCTGTGCCACTCCGACCTGCATTTCATGGAAGGGTTGTGGTCCACCCGCCTGCCTGCCGTGATGGGTCACGAGGCCGCCGGGGTGGTGGAGGCGGTGGGTGAGGACGTCTCCTACGTGAAGCCCGGTGATCACGTGATCTCGTGCTTGTCGGTGTTCTGCGGGAAGTGCCGCTGGTGCCTGTCCGGTCACCTGTCCCTGTGCGACAACCCCGGCGCGGTGGCTCGCCCCCGTGGTGCCGCCTCCCGGCTGACCAACGCCAAGGGTGATCCGCTCAACCAGTTCGCCCGCCTCGGCGCCTTTGCCGAGATGATGCTGGTGCACGAGAACGCCGTGGTGAAGATCCGAGACGAGATGCCGTTGGATCGGGCGTCGCTGATCGGCTGCGGGGTCACCACCGGGCTGGGCGCGGTGTTCCGCACGGCGCGAGTTGAGCCCGGCTCCGAGGTGGCCGTCATCGGGGCCGGCGGCATCGGGCTGTCCGCCATCCAAGGGGCCCGCATCGCCGGTGCCTCCAAGGTGATCGCCATTGACATCACCACCGCCAAGCTGGACGTGGCCCGCCAACTGGGCGCCACCCACGTGGTCAACGCCAGTGACGGTGACCCGGTGGAGCAGGTCAA
>JBJXFH010000097.1:0-13548 GCA_046155365.1 Acidimicrobiales bacterium
ATCTTCGACGACGCCGACCTGGAGGAGGCGGTGGACGGCCTGATCGCCTCGAAGTTCCGGAACGCCGGCCAGACCTGCGTGTGCGCCAACCGCACCTACGTGCAGAGCGGCATCTACGACGCGTTCGTACGGCGGCTGGCCGAGAAGGTGACGAAGATGGTGGTCGGCCGCGGCGACCAGCCCGGCGTCATCGTCGGCCCGCTCATCGACGGCGGTGCCGTGGACAAGGCCGACGAGCATGTGCAGGACGCGATCAAGCGCGGCGCGCGCCTCGTCGTCGGCGGCCAGCGGCTGAACGACGGCGAGTACGCCGGCGGCTCGTTCTACGCGCCGACCGTGCTCGAGGGCGTGACCCGCGAGATGCTGATCTCCTACGAGGAGACGTTCGGCCCGGTTGCCGGGATCGCCAAGTTCGAGACGGAGGCCGAGGCGATCGAGGTCGCGAACGACTCCATCTACGGTCTCGCGGCCTACTTCCACACGCGCGACTACGCGCGTCTGCTGCGGGTGGCCGAGAAGCTCGAGTACGGCATCATCGGCGCCAACACCGGCATCATCTCCTCCGCCGCCGTGCCCTTCGGCGGCATGAAGGAGTCCGGCTACGGCCGCGAGGGCGGCTCGCAGGGGATCGACGAGTACCTGGACGTGAAGTACGTGCTGGTCGCTGGAGTCGGCCTGTAAGGCCGACTCCGGCGACCTACGTGCGGGCTTTGCCCGCACGGCGCGGTTCCTCACGGGCGGGCTGCGCCCGCACGGCGCGGTTCTCACGTGCGGGCTCGGCCCGCACGGCAGGTAGCGGGTGATCCTGGGAACCCGTGCGAGTGGCCGGCCGTCACACGCCGTGCGGGCGGAGCCCGCACGTGTGTCGGTGTCGCGCGTCGTCTCATGGGGCCTCGCCGGGCGGCGTGCTTCTCACGTGCGGGCTCCGCCCGCACGGCGCGGTCCTCACGGCGCGGTTTCCTCACGTGCGGGCTCCGCCCGCACGGCATGTGGCGGGTGATCCTGCGAACCCGTGCGAGTCGCCGGCCGTGTCGGTGTCGCGCGTCGTCTCATGGGGCCTCGCCGGGCGGCAGTGCTTCTCACGTGCGGGCTCCGCCCGCACGGCGCGGTTCGGCTCCGACCTTCCCATGGATGTAGAGACAACCAATCGAGCCGTTGTCACTACAGAGAATATCTCTCGCGACAATTTCGCTGCGACGGGGTTGCTCGGCATCCGTTTCCCTTGGCGCCCGAAAGAAACCGGGCTTGTCTGCGGTGTCATGTCACGAGCGGCGTTCTCTACTGATGTCGTCCGGTCGGGTTGGCAGGGTGTTGCCGTCCGTCTGACAACGCGCTTGCGGGGTTGGGTGTGCCCGGGTCCGCGGGCTGTGCGAGGAGGTTCCGCCGTGAAGCCGCTTCGTGTTCGCTGGTCGTGGTTGGTGAGCGAGCTGGGCGAGGCTCGCGTGGCGCTGGTGGCGTTTGTGGCGACGGCGGTGGTGGGCGCGGTGGTGTTGGCGCCGTGGGCTGGTGCGCAAGGTAAGGAGCGGCAGCTTCGGACGGGCCCGGTGGAGGTGGTGTCGCTTCGTGACGCGCGATCGAAGACGTTGCAGCAGCCGGACGGCTCGTTCTCAACCAGGGTGTCTCGGCAGTCGTTGCATTGGTTTGACCGGCGGGAGAAGGTGTGGCGCGACATCGACACCGAGCTGGCGCAGTCCCCGAAGCAGGGTGTGGGCTTCGAGACGGGGAAGGACGCGAACCGGTTCAGCGTGGAGCTGGCGGAGGATTCGTCGCGCGCGGAGGGGCTTGTCTCGTTTGTCTCGCGTGGTGGGCGGATGTCCTTGGCGCTTGTGGGAGCGGCGGCGGCGAAGCAGGGTGTGAAGGCGCGCGAGAACGCGGTCTCGTTCAAGGACGTGCTGGCGGACGTGGATGTGGAGTACGTGGTGTTGCCGGACGGGTTGAAGGAGAACATCGTTCTGCGCAAGCCGGGTGCGTCGTCGTCGTATCGCTTCCGGCTGACCCCGGGTGCGGGTGAGCGCTGGCGGGTGGAGGAGCGTGGGAAGGGTGGGGAGTGGGCGTTTCATGTGAATGGCGATCCGGAGCCGGAGTTCATCCTGCTGCCACCTGTGGTGGGTGATTCGGCCGGTGTGGCGGTGAAGCAGCCGGAGTCGGCGGTGACCGCGCCGGATCAGTGGTCTGCGGCGCATGGGATGGCGTCGATGTCGGTGGAAAAGCAGGAGGACGGGTCGTTTGTGGCGGTGGTGCAGATCGATGAGAAGTGGTTGTCGGATCCGGCGCGTGAGTTTCCGGTGGTGCTTGACCCGACGGTGTATTCGCAGCCGGATGTGGCGGACGCGGAGTACAACACGACAGCGGGTGGGAACCCGATCGCGGCCTCGACGATCCGTACCGGCCGCAATGGTGTGTCGCCGGCGGCGAAGTACGCGAGCGTGTTGACCTTTGATCTGGGGTCGGTGCCGCCGTCGGCGAAGGTGCTGGACTCGAGGCTGAATCTGTATCTCGATTCGTGTTTCCCGGCGGCCTGCGCGGCTTCCTATACGGGGGATGTGGAGGTGCGGCGGTTGACGTCGGGCTGGTCGTTGACGACGCCGTGGGCGTCGGTGACGAAGGACCCGGCGCTTTTGGACAAGGTGTCGTTTACGGCTGCGCCGGTGGCGGGGTGGCAGTTGTGGTCAAGCGGCGCGTTGACGGCTGCGACGCAGAACATGGTGAACGGCACCACCGCCAACTACGGGTTGATCCTGGAGCGGGCGGGCGGCACCGACGATAAGGGCTACACGTGGCGTTCCTCGCTGTACTCCGACCCGTCGTTTGCCCCCTATCTGGAGGTGCACTGGGTCTCGGACGGGGTGCAGGTCGACCCGGAGTCGAGCGTGCACGCAAACGGCGCGGATCTGACCTGGCAGCACTACCCCGGGGGCACGAGCGCCTACGCGGACAGCGTGTTTGCGGACACCCCGTTGGCGTATTGGCGGCTTGATGAGCCGGCGGGCTCGACGAGCGTGCTTGATTGGTCGGGGAATGACAACACGGGGACGGTGACGGGGACGGTGTCGTTCGGGGTGCCGGGGAATCTGGCGGATCTGGACACGGCGGCGACGTTCAACGGTTCCACCGGGAAGTCGTCGGCGACCGGGGTGAACGTCGCGAATGTGTCGTTTACGGTGGAGGCGTGGCTTCGCCGTGGTTCGATCGGCACGGATGATTATGCGGTGGGTCAGGGGTCGCAGGCGACGAACCAGGGGTTGCATTTCGGGTTCCGCGCCTCGAACGTGTTCACCTGTGCGTTCTACGCGAACGATCTGAACACGCCTGCCTATACGGACACGAACTGGCATCACTGGGCCTGCACCTATGACGCAGCGACGAACGCGCGCAAGATCTACCGGGACGGTGCCCTGGTGGCGTCGGACACGGCGAGCGCGGACTACGCGGGGACAGGTGCCATGACCCTGGGCACGGCACCGGTGGCCGGCTGGTTCCACGGCGACATCGACGAGGTCGCGATCTACCCGGCGGCGCTGCCCGAAGCCGACCTCGATGACCACATCGCGAAGGCCGCCGTGCCAATGCCGGGGTTCAAGCGTTACGAGGTCCATCGTTCCGCGACCGCAGGGTCCTCCCCGTCGGCGTCGACGTTGATCGCGACGATCAAGGATGTGGCCTGGCAGACCTACCGCGACACCACCGCGAAAGCGGGCGGCACGTTCTATTACGAGGTGGTGACGGTCACCGACGAGGGCGGCGAGAGCTCGTTCAGTTCGAACGAGGTGAAGATGGTGCTGCCGGCGGCGGGCCAGGCGAAGGTGACGATCCAGCCCGGCTACATCTCGACGGCGGCGAAGGGCACCCATATTTCGTCGGCGACCCCGACCTCGAACTACGGCAACAGCCAGTTCCTGACGATCGGGTCGACCGGCACCAACCACACCCGCACCCTCCTGGAGTTCGACCTGCGGGCTGTCCCGACCGGGGTCACCGTGTCGAACGCGGAGATCCAGCTGTACGCGCTACAGACGGTTGCGGCGTCGGCGGTCAACTCGCACCGGGTGACGACCTGGTTCACGGAGGGCGGCGCGACCTGGAACAAGTCGGGGAACGGCACCAACAACTGGACGACCCCCGGCGGCGACTTCGACGCCGCCGCCACCGGCACCAATGTGGGTGGCACCGGGCTGCATTGGGAAACGGTGAACGTGACGGGGATGGTGCAGGACTGGGTGAACGCGACCAAACCCGCGCTTGGCACGTTGATGAAGTACGGCTCGGAGAACGGCTCGCAGGCGACGCTGAACTTCGCCGCTGATGGGTTCGCCCGCTCAGTCGCGTTGCGACCGCGGCTGGTGGTGACCTTCCAGGACGGCTCGCAGGCGGTGTCGCCGTCGGTGGCGGTGTCGCAGCCGGCGGCCGGTGATCTGGTCAAGGGCAGTGTGACCGTGAAGGCGGGTGCGCTTGATGACGGATCCGTCTCGAAGGTGGAGTTCTTTGATGGGGCGGCGCAGATCGGGTCGGCGGACACCACGCCGCCGTTTGAGGTGTCGTGGGTCACTTCGGGCCGGGGCTCGTCGAGCCTGACCGCGAAAGCAACCGATGAGGCGGGCAACGTAACGACGTCGACGGCGGTGGCGGTGACGCGGGCGAACTCGAGCTCGCCGACGACGAGCATCAGCTCGGCCACGGCTGGCGGAGGCGGGGTATGGACGGTCAACGCGAACGCCTCCGACGACGTCGCCGTGACATCGGTCGATTTCTATGTGGATGATGTGCGCTTCGCCAGCGACACGACCAGCCCCTACTCGGTCAGCTTGGACACGTTGGCCTTCCCGGTGTATGACGGGTCGCGCACGCTGACCTCGAAGGCGCTGGACGCCGATGGCAACGTGACCACCTCTGCGGCCTATCCGATCACGGTCGCGAACACCTCGGGCACCAAGTACAAGGCGGCGATTTCGACGTCGAACGTGCCGCTTGAGGTCAGGTATGACCCGAACGGGGTGCCGCCGGCGTTCCCGGCCGCCTCCGTGGTGGAGGACTTCAACCAGGCCAACGGGATCCTCTCTTCGACGAACTGGAACACCCCGGACAACAGCTGTTTCGACACGAACGCCGAGATGCGCTACATCTCCAATCAGGGCGGTTACACGACGGGGTCGTGTTCTGCTGCGACGTATAAGCCTGGGCCGTGGGTGAACGAGGAGATCGCGATCGATGTGCCGGCCTGGGCTGGCGGCAGGGTGTATCTGCATGTGCGTACGCAGTCGAACACGAATAGCTGGTGGGATGGTTCGTACTTTGTGTGGTTTGACGCGGACGGCGACGAGATCCGCGTGTACAACCCGGATGACTTCGCGGTGCTGCTGAGCGTCTCGGTCGCGATGGGTGATGGCGACTCGATCGGTATCAGGATCGTGGGTGACCAGTTGAGCGTGCATCACAAGCCCTCCGCCGGCGCCTGGGCACAGAAGGGTGTCGTCACCGTCTCCGACCCGGACCTGACGGGTGCCGGCTACTTGGGTGTGGAGTTGACGAACACCGCGACCCGGATCGACAACCTGCGCGCCGGCCAGGTCTCGACCACGGGTGCGCAGGAGCAAACCCCGTTGACGGTGTCCTTGACGAACAACAGCACGGTGAACTGGCCGACCGCATCGACGAAGCTTCGTTACCAGTGGCTGACCGCGGATGCGACCCCGACCGTGGTCGCCTCCGGTGACATCTCGATCGGTGCCGATTTGGGCGCTGGCGGGAACCGCAATGTGAGCGTGAGCGTGGATCCGCCGACCCCGCCCGCCGGGGTCTATCGGGCCCGCTACCGGCTACGCCTCGACCTCTACGACACCGGCGCCACCTCGTATTTCGCAGCGAAAGGCAACCAGCCGTACGAGACGTTTGTGACGGTGACCAAGCTCGTCAGCGACGAGCTGGGGTTGGAGCGCTACCAGATGTACGACGGCGAAGACCTCGGCGGCGGCTTCGACAACACGGTGAACCTCGCGAACGGCAACAACATTGTGCAGTGGGTGCCGTTCAACCAGCCCGGCCGTGGCATCAACACGGTGGTCTCGCTCACCTACAACTCGCTGGAGCACGGTTCGGTGTCGCCGCTTGGGAACAACTGGTCGCTCGGGATCTCGAGCCTGACCCCGTTCGGGCTGCCGCTGGACATCCACCCGAACGCCGCCGACACCGCCGCCGGCCGCACCCAAAAGTGGGTGGGGTTCACCGACGGCGACGGCTCCTATCACGTGTTCACCGGCAACGCCGCCGGCACCTACTACACCGCCCCCGCTGGGGTGCACCTCTACCTGAAGCAGACGGGTGGCACCGGTTGGGAGCTGTGGAAGCCCGACCGCACCAGGTTTGTGTATGACACGGCGGGGTTCCCGACCAAGGTCGCGGACGCGAACGGCAACGAGCTCAGCTTCACGCTGGCCACCCCCGCTGCGGGCGAGGACGCCTTCGCGCTCGCCAAGCGCATCAGCGCGGTCACGGATGCTGGTGGCCGTGCGTTCACGATCGCCTATTGGTCGAAAGCGGAGGTGGCCAAGCAGGTGATGCGCGGCAAGATCAAGTCGCTGACCGATCATGTCGGGCACAAGCTCGAATTCAGCTACTACGAGGACGGCAACCTGCGCTCGATCACCGAGAAGGGCGGCCCCGGTGATGATGGCATGCCGACCCCGGATCGCACGGTGTTCTTCAACTACACGAACGTTGCCGGTACGGGCCCGGCGATCGCGACCTTGCCGGGCCGTCAGAACCCGTTCGCGGGCACCACACAGTCGTTGAAGTTGTTCTCGGTGATCGATTTCAAAGGCCAGGAAACCCAGTTCGAATACCAAACCAGCGGCGCCAACCAGTGGCGTGTCACCGGTCGCACGAACCGGATGGGCACCACCGCCGACAAGACCACCTTCGCCTACCCCACCTCCACCACCACCACCGTCACGATGCCGCTGGCCCGCGTCTGGAACTACACCTTCGATAGCTCCGGCCGCGCCACGCAGATCACCAATCCGCTCAACCAGACCACCCAGGTGCAGTGGACAACCGCGGCACCATTGAATCATGTGTTCAAGGTGATCCAGCCGACCACGAAGTTTACGGAGTACGGCTACAACGCCAACGGCTACAAGACCCTGGAGAAGGACGAGCTCGGCAACACCACCACCTTCACCTACCAAGACATCGCGGTCGACGCGAACGACGTCACCGGCAACTGGGAAGCAGGACGGTCGATCGGCAACATCAGCCAGCTCGCGAGCGTGGTCAAGCCGCGGGGGAACGCCACCAGCGGCAACCCCACCGACTACAAATGGACGTTCACCTACACGCAGACCCCCGGCGACAGTACGACGGGCCTCGTGAAGACCGTCACTGACCCGTTGGGGAACGTGACCAGCAACACGTGGAACGCGAACGGCACCCTGGCCTCGCAGACGCTGCCGGCCAACGGGGACGGGATCACACGGACGACGACGTACAACACCTATGACGCGAACGGGTTGCCGACCAAGGTCACCGACGCCGCTGGGGGGGTGGCGGAGGCCTCCTACCGCGCGGATGGCGGCCTGATCCTGGAGCGTGACCCCAACCACGCCTCCGCATCAGGAATGAGCGACAGCGACTCGTCTCATCACTATTACGACGCCTATGGCCGCGAGATACGTTCTTCGATGCCGAAATCGACGGCTGTCAACCCTGGCTGGCTGGTCTGGGACACGATGACCTACGACGCCAACGACAACCCGATCTCAAGCCAAGCCCCGCACTATGGTCGCGGTGACGGCGCCAACGGTGCCGTCACGACCAGCACCTATGACGCGACGGACCGCGAAACCCTCGTCACCGGGCCACGGGCCGCCGCAGACGGTGGCCCAACCGGTGCGAGAACCGAGTACGACGCCGCCGGACGCGTAACCAAGAGCACCAACTCCAAGGGCGTCAACACCACCCCCTCAGGCCAGTCGTTCGCAAACGACTACACCACCGAAACCACCTACGACCTGCTCGACCGACGAACCGCCGTCACCCAGTACGTCGTTGACGGTTCCGGCAACATCGACACCGCCAACAGCAGAACAAGCAAGTACTGCTACGACCTCGCCGGCGACCTGCGCTCCGTCACAGGACCCAAAGGCGCGGCTGGGCTTACGTCCTGCCCGAACCCAGCGGCCGACCCTTACGTCTATACGAGCGCGACCCATACGACGAAGTTCGAGTACGACGGCGCGCACCGCCAGACCAAAACCACCGATGCCGCAGGAAACGTGGTGCAAACCGGCTACGACGAGAACGGCCAGACCACCTCCAGCACCGACGAACTGAACAAGCAAACCACGATCACCTACAACGACCGTGGTGAGCGCGCAAGCCAGGTTGAACCGTTCGACACCGGCCGCACCTTGACGTCGAAGTTGGAGTACGACAACCTCGGCAACCTCAAACGCCTGATCAGCCCGCGCGCGTTTGACGCCGCCGGTGGCGGCTCGACCTACACCGACTACGTGGAGAGCTACAGCTACGACGCCTTGAACCGGCAGATCACAACGACGCTGCCGTTTCTGGCCAGCAGCTACCAAACGGAGATCCTCGGCGACACCCCGGCCGCCTACTGGCGACTTGGGGAAACCTCGGGCACCACCGCCGCGGACACGAGCGGCAACGGGAAAACCTTGACCTACACCAACGGGCCGAGCCTGGGTCAGCCGGGGGCGCTACCGGCCGACGCGAATACGGCGCCGTCATTTGACGGGGTCAACGACACCGCCACCCGCACCCCGGTCGTCACGACCACGCTCGGGGACGTGTCACTGGAGGCGTGGGCGTACCGGACAGCGTCGAGTACGTTCGGGGCGATCCTCTACAACGGCAACTCGGGCACGAACGGGTACGGGATCATCCTCAACAACGGCTCCTGCGGCGGCGGCGACAAGATCACGATCCTGCTTGGTGGCATCAGCTGCGCCGCCACCGGCAGCTCGGTGTCGATGCCAGCGGCGACCTGGGTGCACATCGTTGCCGTCCGGCAGTCAGGCACCTGGACCTTGTACATCAACGGCGTCGCCTCCGGCACCGGCACCACCGCGCCCGCCGCCCCCAACGGCACCACCACGATCGGGGGCACCGGCACCAGCTACTTCGGCGGCAAGGTCGACGAAGCCGCCATCTACACCCGGGCGCTCACGGCGACCGAGATCGAGTCGCACTTCCAGTACGGACTCGCCACACAGCAGGCCTACCGCCACTCGAGCTACGACCCCAACGGACAGCTGCTCTGGACAAGCCTTGCGACCACGTCCTCGACCCCGGCTGGCGTGACGGCCGACGAGAAGACCGTCAACACCTACTGGGACACAGGGTCGATCTACACCAGCCAGGACCCCGCGAACCCCAAGGTCAGGTTTGACTACACCGCGGAGGGCTGGCAGACCGCTCGCATCCCGGAGATCGTCGGCAAACCCGGGTTCCTTGATTACTCGCGCGCGATGTACTGGCGCTACCTGCCCGACGGGCTGACCGGGTCGTTACTCGACGAGGCCGGGGAACGGGCCAAGTACAGCTATGACGCGAACGGCAACCGCACCAACGCAACCGAAGCCACCGGTCTCGTCCAGGTCGGACAAGCCCCCTTACCGATCGACCTCACCTACAACACCCTCGACGAGCTCACCAAGGTCAGGACACCCAAGACCGGCACCGCCAACTACATGGCCACCTACCTGACGTACGACCTACACGGGAATACCGCCACGCTGGAGGACAACCGTGAAGAGACCAGCGGCGGCTCCCAGGTTACCGCCGGACGCTTGTTCACCTACACCTACAACAACATCGACCAGCCAACCAACCAGACCGACAACTTCTCAACCACCGGCACCACCACCGATGACGAGCAGATCACCTACACCTACACCGCCAAAGGCCAGCTCGACACGCAGACGCTGCAGAAGAACACCGGTAGCTGGGTCACCGAGCAGTCCGCCACCCGCACCTATTTCGACAACGGGCTCACAAAGACACTCACCAACAAGAACAACACGGGGGCGATGGTCGAGCAGCACACGCTCGGCTACATCACCGCCAACCAGTACCTCAACGGCAACCGCGTCCAAGACGTCTTCCAACTCAAAGGCCCCGACGCCACCGCGCCGTGTTACAACGCGACCTGCACCGCCGGCTGGATGTATGACGCCCGCGAACGTCTCGTCCGCGAAGACCCTGGTACCGGCGCCACCACCGCGTTCGTGCTCGACGCGATCGGCAACGTCACAACCGAAACACCCTCCACCGGCTCGGCGATCACGCGCACCTACAACGGACAGCAACTCTCAACCCAGACCACCGGGACGACCACACACAAGTTCTTCTACGACAGCCTCGGAAACCAAGACTGCAAAACCACCAGCAGCCACGCCGGCGCCAGCTGCCCCACCAGCGGCAACGACCTCCTCGAAGACTGGGCCTACGACTACAAGAACCGCTTGAGCGGCTACGCCAGCTACAACGGCTCCGGCGGAGTGGTCAACAGCGCCAGCTACACCAACGACCCCCTCGACCGGCCCATCACTCAGGTCTCCACCGAATCGGGGGTTGGCACCACCACCTACAACTTCACCTACGTCGGCGTCACCAACGCAGTCTCCAAAGAAATCCTCACAGGCGCCAACGCGTCAACCAAAATCTACGCTTACGACGCGTTCGGGAAGCGCGCGACCATCGTGCATACGGTTGGGTCAACCACAAACAGATATAGCTACCTCTACGATCCGCACACCTCGGTCTCCGTCCTGATCGATCAAATCGGGGCCGTCAAGGAAGCTTACGGCTATTCGGCCTACGGCGTCGCAAACGCAGTGCTCACGAAGACCGCGAGCGGCTTCAGTAACCGAATCAACCCTTATCGATACACAGGGAAGCGCCTTGATACGGGATCCGGGACGCTCGACATGGGTGCGCGCCGGTACTCTCCGGGAACAAGTCGCTTCCTGCAGTTCGACACCTACGGAGACGCGCTCGCATCGTTTGAGCTTGCGGCCGACCCTCTATCTCAGAACCGGTACTCCCTCGCTGGTTCAAACCCAACAAATTTCGTCGAGGTTGATGGACACAAGGTAATGCCAGACCTCGGCGGTGTCGACTATGGAGCTCCGGGTGTCGGGTGGCAGGATTGCACCAAGAACCTGCCGCCCGGCAAGTACCGCGATGCGTGTCTCAAAGACCATGGCTCTGGGTACGTACACGAAGGCGACGCGTGGTTCGAGGCTATCCTCCCCACTCCAGGTGGTCCGGCAAAACTAGTAGCGAAGCAGCTTGACGACTTTGCAAAGGCTACCGCGAAGGTTTTCTGTAAGATCTTCTGTAGAGGCGGCAAGAATGAGTTCGGTGTTTCGAAGAAGGCCTTCGAGCGGGTAGTCCGACGGCTAGAAAGTCTAAACACAGGCGGAAGGTCGGTGGTGAGCGAGGTCCATGTCTTCGGATCGCGAGCCGGAAGCCGGCATCGCGGAAATCCTCGAGTCCCAGCCCGAAAGTCGAAATCAGACCTCGATCTTCTCGTGGTTATTGATCTCCAGTCGCTGAAGGGGCGAAACAAGGAGTGGGTACGGAGCGTCTTAGGAAGCATTAAAAAGGACTTTGAGAAAGCAACAGGTGTGAAGCTTGATCTACGAACCACTCACAACTCATCGCAGTATTTTTCGAGGATGGATGACAAGAATCCGGTCTCAACGAGGATAAAATGATCGTGGTCGTGAACGGATCCACTATCGACCCGGGTTCGATCTTGGTTCAGGAACCATCGGATCGACACATGGGCGCCTCGGCACGCGATGCAGTATTCGTGATTCTGACTAGCCGCCGTGAACAGCGGGAGGTGACCGCTGGGGAGAGCGACGAAGATCTATTGCTAAGATTTGTCGAGTGGAGGCTCGCTGAGCACGCCCAGGAGTCTGATGTCTCAGGCCGAGTGTATAGGTGGGTTTTGTCCAGCGTGCAGCTGGTTGCTGCTGTTCAAGGATGCGTGGTAATGACCGGATCGATCAGGCCTTTCGAGTTACAGGGCGCTTGATCCGGTTCGGCGGTATCTCACTGCAATCACCGACACCTTCAAGTAAAAGGGGTATCTCGCTCCCTCAAGTAAGCTGCGGGTTGATGTCTGCGGCGCCGCGGCCGGTCGGCCCTCGGGCTGGCGGTGATTACCCGACCTCGCTGAGCCAGTTCCTCGACTGGTTCGGGAGCGATGCCGACTGTGCGCGCTACTTGGAGAGGCTTCGCTGGCCGGACGGCTTCTCCTGCCGGACGTGCGGCCACGAGAAGGCGTGGATCACGCGCCGCTACCTCCGCGTCTGCGCTGCGTGCGGCAAGCAGACCTCGTTGATCGCCGGGACGGTCTTCGAGGGAACGCGGATCCACAGAGCCAGAATCGGTACGCCCTGGCGGGCGCGAACCCTCAGAACTTCGTCGAAGTTGAAGCACCCTGGTTTTCTTGGAGGCTCTCAGCCCAGGCTCCGTCCTGGGGAAGGGAGAGCATTCTGCGATGGCCAGACCGAGGAAGTATCCGTTGGAGTTGCGTGAGCGGGCTGTGAGGCTCGTGTTGGAGTCGGGGCGTCCGGTGGCGCATGTCGCTGTGGACCTGGGGGTGCATAAGGAGGCGCTGCGGACGTGGGTGCGGCAGGAGCGCGCGGACAGGGGTGAGCGCAGGGATCTGTTGACGAGCGCGGAGCGGGAAGAGCTTGTGCGGCTGCGTAAGGAGAACGCTGATCTGCGCAAGGCGAACGAGATCTTGAAGGACGCTTCGGTGTTTTTTGCGACGGAGCTCGGCCCGAGCCGACGGAAGTGACCCGCTTCATCGACATGTGGCGGGACACGGCCGGGGTCGAGTTCACCTGCGGCACGATCGGCTGTCCGGTCAGCACCTACTACGAGCGCAAGACCCGCGAGCCGTCGCTCAGGGATCTGCAGGACGCGGTGTTGGTCGAGAAGATCCGGGAGGCCCGCTCGGGCTATGCCCGCGTTTACGGTGTGCGCAAGACGTGGCGGCGGTTGCAGCGGATGGGGATAGATGTCGGCCGCGACCGCGTGGCGAGGTTGATGAGGCGTGAGGGTCTGGTCGGTTGTCAGCGAGGCAAGGGCAAGCGCACCACGATCGCGGACGAGACCGCTGTCGAGAGGGCGCGTGACCTCGTGCAGCGCCGCTTCGAGGCGTCCGGCCGGAACATGCTGTGGGTCGCGGACCTCACCTACATCCGCACCTACCAGGGATGGGCGTACCTCGCGTTCATCAAGGACGCGTACAGCCGGATGATCGTCGGCTGGCAGCTCGCGACCCACATGCGCGCCGAGCTTGTGCTCGACGCCTTGGAGATGGCCAACGCCCTCCGCCAGCCCAAGCCCGGTCTTGTTGCCCATTCGGACAGAGGATCGCAAGGTCGCGGCGGGCCGTGTGTTCACCTACGCCTACAACACGATCGATCAACCGACCAGCCAGACAGACAACTTCGCCAGCGCGGGCTCGTCGACGGATGACGAGCAGATCACCTACACCTACACGGC
>JBJXFH010000103.1:0-31845 GCA_046155365.1 Acidimicrobiales bacterium
CTGGCCACCGAGACCGCCTCGGCCACCGCCGGCATCACCGCCCGCATCGAAGCCATCCAGTCCGACACCAACGCCGCGGTGGCCGCCATCGAGCAGATCAACGCCATTGTGGGCCGCATCAACGAAACCCAGTCCATGATCGCCGCCGCTGTTGAGGAGCAAACCGCTACCACCGCCGAGATCGGCCGCAGCGTCAACGAGGCAGCCATGTCCACGGAGTCCATCGGCGGCACCCTGAGCGAGGTCAGCGAGGCCGCCAGCCGCACCACCCAGGGCGCCTCCGACACCCGGGAAGCCGCCTCGGAACTGTCCCGAGTGGCCGTCCAGCTCCGAGAACTGGTCGGCCAGTTCCAATACTGATCAGTACCGCTACTCAGCAGTACCGATACTGATATGTATCGATAGTCTCAGTTTCGAATCAGTATCGTATTGGAATATATAGTTTCGCTACTGTGCTGTTTCGATACCGCCCCGGGCGGGCTACCCCTTGGTGACAACGGTGGCTCCCGGGAGCCAGCACGTGGCAAGCTCGGCCGATGCGCAGCACCATTCTCTACGAACGGGTCGGGCCGGTGGCCGCAGTCACCATGAACCGGCCCCAGTATCGCAACGCCCAGTCCCGGGTGCTGCTGGAGGAGCTCGATTCGGCGCTGGCAGAGGCCATGGCCGACCACGACGTGCGGGTGGTGGTGCTGTTCGGGGCCGGCGAGCACTGGTCCTCGGGCCATGACATCGGCACCCCGGAGGAGTTGGCGGATCGGGAGGCCCGGCCGTACCCCGCCGGTGCGGTGGGCGTGCAGCAGCGCTCCTGGGACTGGAACGTGGAAAACACCCTGCGCTGGCGGGATCTGCCCAAGCCCACGTTGGCCGCGGTGCAGGGCATGTGCATCTACGGCGGTTGGATGATCGCCGCCGCCATGGACCTGATCGTGGCCGCCGACAACGCCCGCTTCATCCCGTTTCTGTTCCAGTACCAATCCACCCCGTGGGACATCGGTGCCCGCCGGGCCAAGGACCTCATGTGGGAGCAGGGCCTGCTGGACGCCCACCAAGCGCAGGAGCTGGGCTTCGTGTCCCAGGTAGTAGCCCTGGCCGACCTGCACGAGCAGGCCATGGCCAAGGCCGAGCGCATCGCCCGGCTGCATCCGATGGTGGCCCAGATGATCAAGCGCCAAATCAACGACGCCCAAGACGCCCAGGGCTTCCGCGCCGCTATCACCGCCGGGCATTCGAGCTACATGATGGCCAGCCTCGGTGGCGTCTTCTTCGATAAGGACCACCCGTTCGGTTCTCGCAAGCGCATGCCGGGCATCGACGTGGCCCGCCAGCGCCACGAGGGGTAGAGCGCGCTTGCTTGGGCATCTCAGGGTATTCCGGGACGGACCGCCCGCTTGCACCTACCCTGCTGCGTCATGAGCAGCAACCAGGACAGGGTGTACGTGGTGACCGGTGGGGCGTCGGGCATCGGACGGGCGGCGGTTGAACGGCTGGTGGCCGATGGGGCCAGCGTGGTGGCGGTGGATCTCAGCGAGGAGGCCCTGGCTTGGACCACCTCGCTGGATCGGGTGGTGGCGGTGGCCGGGGACGTGACCAGCGAGGCCACCAATGAGGCCATGGTGGCCGCCGCCGAGGAGCACTTCGGCGCGTTGCACGGGGTGTTCCTCAACGCCGGCATCCCCGGGTTCGGGCTCATCGACCGGCTGCCCATCGCCACCTTCGACCGGGTGATGAACGTCAACGTGCGAGCGGTGGCGTTGGGCATGGCCGCCGCGCTTCCGGCGTTGCGTAAAGTCAGCGGCGGGGCCATCGTGGTGACCGGGTCCACTTCGGGTCTGGCGGCGGACCCCGGCGGGTGGACCTACAACGCCTCCAAGGCGGCGGTGATCAACATGGCCAAATCCATCGCGCTGGACGTGGCCCATGAGGGCATCCGGGTCAACGCGGTGTGCCCCGGACCCACCAAGACCGGCATGACCGCCGGCATGCAGGCCCGCCCCGACGTTGATGAGACCATCCTGCGGGTGGTGCCCATGAACCGCTGGGGCGAGGCGTCCGAACTGGCGGCGGCGGTCTCATTCCTGCTGTCCCCCGACGCCAGCTTCATCACCGGTGTGGCCCTGCCCGTGGACGGCGGGGTGATGGCCACCACCGGCCAGTTCCCCAACTACCGCGGCCGCCGCAGCACCAGTGACGAGTGAGGTTGACACCACGCATCCCCCGCTGAGGGGAGCGACGCTTCGGGTGCTGGGCGACGTGCAATGGGTAAGCGGCGTCGGCGAGCCCGTGCGGCTGAGCGTCGGTCAACGCCGATTGCTG
Source organism: Acidimicrobiales bacterium (assembly GCA_046155365.1). Lineage (GTDB taxonomy): Bacteria > Actinomycetota > Acidimicrobiia > Acidimicrobiales > CAIXPF01 > CAIXPF01. The sequence goes on from JBJXFH010000103.1 coordinate 2,317, forward strand.
GCGGCGTTGGCCATCGGTGCCGGCGGCGTCGTCCGAGCCGATGCGCTGGGGGACGTGGCCGGTCTGTCCGCCTCGGCGTTGCGTACGTCGCTGTCTCGGCTTCGGCGTCGCATCGGTGACGAGGCGATCGTGACCGATGGGGCCGGGTACCGGCTGGGCGGTGAATTGGACGCGTCCCATTTCAGGCGCCTCGTGGAACGCGACGCCCCCTTCCCTGCCCGGTTATCGGAGCTGGATGCCGCGTTGTCGCTGTGGTCGGGCAACGCCTACGAGGAGTTTGCGCACGAACCGTGGGCCGAGATCGAGGCGATGCAACTGGATGAGCTGCGTCTGGTGGCCACCGAGGAACGCGCCGCGCTGCAGGTTTCCCACCGGGTTCGGGTCGGGGAGGCGGTGGCCACGCTGCGGGCCCATGTGGCGGCAAACCCCTTGCGGGACAGTGGGCGCGGGCTCCTGCTGCAGGCACTGGCCGCAGACGGTCGGCAAGCCGATGCGCTGCGGGCCTTTCAGGACTACCGCTCCTACCTGCTCGAGGCCACCGGCACCGAACCGTCGGCTGCGGTGCGAGCGGTCGAACAGCGGATCTCCGGCCAATGGCACCATCAGAACAACGTTGGCGAGCGTGCATCGGCCCACGAGCCGGATGACCATCCCAGCCATCCCGGGCCGTTCACACCGTTCACGCCGACATCCCCGCCTGCATCCTCGCTGCCGAGAACCAATGGCGAACTGGTGGGGCGAACCACAGAACACCGGCAGCTCGGGGCCATGCTCAGGCCTTCGACGGTGCTGACGTTGGTCGGCCCTGGCGGGGTGGGCAAGACAAGGCTGGCGGTTGAGTTGTGCCGGGCGAGCGCCTCGGGTCATCGGGACGGCGTTTCGTGGTGCGACCTCTCAGCCATTGACGATCCTGCGGCGCTGCCGGCAGCAGTAGCGTCCACACTCTCGATCAGCCTGAGCGCGCCCGGCACGATCACCGACGCCATCGTGGAGGCCCTGCGCAGCCGAGAGTCGTTGCTGCTGTTCGACAACTGCGAACATCTGCTCGACGCCGCCGGCGCGCTGGTGGCCAGCATTGCCGAGGGCTGCCCCGCCGTGGCCGTCGTCGCCACGTCACGAGCACCGCTGGGCATCATCGCCGAACAGGTGTGGTCCGTGGCGCCGCTGGACCCGGCCGGAGCCGGCCTGGACCTGTTCATCCAACGAGCGGCGGCCGCTGACTTGGCATTCTCGCCCGGAAGCGATCGGGACTCGATCGTTGCCTTGTGTACACGACTCGACGGACTTCCGCTGGCCATTGAGTTGGCAGCCGCACGGGTGCGGACCATGACCCCGGCGGAGATGCTGCAGCGACTCGATGAGAACCCCGGTCTGGTCAGTCGCCGATCAGGACCGACCCGCCACCGGACGCTGGCCGACACCGTCGAGTGGTCCTACCAGTTGCTCTCCGATCACGAGCGACGTCTGCTCGGTCGATTGTCGGTCTTCGCCGGCGGGTTCGACCAGCGGGCGGTGGAGGCGGTCTGCGCAGCACCAGGCACGATGAGCGAACCCACCACGCTCGAGGCACTCGGAGGCCTCGTCGAGCAATCCCTGGTGACCCCCGAACGAAGCGGACGCACCACCCGATACCGGTTGCTGGAGACCATCCGAAGTTACGCACGCCTGAAGCTTTCCCCGCAGGATGCATTGGAGCTGAGCGACCGACACCAGTTCTACTACTGCTCGCTGGTCACCGAGGGTTTTGAACAATGGCGCGATGACTACAATTGTGGCGCGGCGGTGTTCGACGATGAATGGGACAACATTCGCCTCGCCGTCCGCAGGGCGCTACACCACGCCGACGTGGGTTCCCTTGACCGCCTGCTGGAGGGCCTGGCCTGGCCCGCGCTGTGGTCAGTGCGCCTGGAAATCGACGGGTGGGCCAGGCAGGCTTCGGGGTTGGAGGGCCGCAGCGGCGCCACCGTGGGCCTAGCGGCGCACACATCGGCGCTTCGGGGCCGCACCGATGAAGCCGCAGCCTTGGCCCAGGCGGCGTTGATCGAGGCGGTCGGCCCACACGATCCCGGAACTCACCACGCCTGGGCGGCACTCTTCCTGGTGCACACCGCCCGAAGAGACACTCAGGCGGCCCTGGCCGCGGCTCATGCTGCTCACTCGAGCATGGTCGCCGCCTACGGTGACTTCGCCGATGGCTTCTGGTCGGCCATTCTCGCCTTCCTCGAGGCGAAAGAGGATCCGACCACCGCCGCCGGGTTCGCTCAGCGGGCCGAACGGCTGATCGGATCGACCCGTAATCCCGCCCTGTCCGCCGAAGTCCTCTCGATGTTGGCGCGCTACCACGGCCGGATCGGGGATCCGACCCGAGGCGCCGCCTGCGCTCGAGAGGCCCTGGCTCTCGCTGATGAACACGGCCTTGCCTACTGCCGCAACAGCGCCAGAGCGGCACTCGGCTTCCTCACTTCAATGCAAGGCGCCGCTGGAGCCCCGGCCGACATCGCCGAGGCGCTTGCCGGGGCTCACCGCGATCGCCTTTGGTTCTGGGTTTGGCAGAGCATCGGAACCGCGGCGCGGTGGCTGGCCCACGCCGGGGATCTCGATGCGGCGGCGGTGCTGGTGGGCCACCTCGACGCCCACGACCACGGCAATGTCGGCGCTAGCTTGCGGGGGTTGATCGACTCGCGGCCCGATGGCTACGCGGCGCGGTCTCGCGGGGCGCGCCTGCACCGCGATTCGATCGTGGCCTCGGCCCTGGAACGTCTCGCCGCCACACCGCCCGGCTCCCGGACGGTCAGCCGATCCGGGCGATGACGGCGCGTTGGGCCGACCCCGGAATGAAGTATTGGCCACCGGTTTCGAGCATCGACAGGTAGTTGGCGTCGCCGTTGAGCTTGCCGTTCACTTCATCGATCTCAGCGCCGCTGTCGGCACCACCCAACCAGCCAACCTGGTACATCGGACCGGCGGCGGAGATGGTGACCATGCCGCTAACACCGGTGGCGTCGTTGACGTACTGCGCCACCTTGGTTGACCAGGCCAGACCGGCCTTCAGATTGGTGGACACCAACCGGGACAACGTCAACACCACCAGCGGCTTGGGATCGCCCACCTCTCCGGTCACCGCGATGACCTCGTTCAGGCTGGTCTCCGTGGGCCCCGCCATGGTGTCCGCAAGGGCCTGCGTGGCCTTTTGAAACGCCGGATCCGCGGACATCTTCTGACCGGACTCGAGGTAGTGAGCCATGTTGTCGAGACGTGCCGAGCCTATGAAGCACCCGAACGGCAATCCCGCTACGCCACTCCAAACGGAGAACGGCACGCCGGTCGCCTCGCTCGCCGCTTGGAAAATGTTCACAACCTGGGCGGCGGCCTCTCCGCTCTTTCCCGGACGCGCCTGAAGTACAGCACTCGTAATCAGCATGGCGTTGTTCCCTCGCTCTGTTGGTCCGCCGCGCCCTCCGGCACGGCACGGCACCATCATGAGGCCCTTGGGTTACAGTTCCGCCTCACCGCAGCCTTATGAACGGTTTGTGCGGGCTACAGCAGGATGGACACCTTGCCGCCGCCGGGACGCAGCGAGTCCATGTCCAAGGTGGCCCGGCGGTAGGCGATGCGCAGGCCGGCGTCGGTCTGGCGTAGCCGATAGGTGTACCGACCGACGTACTGGTGCACCTCGTCGTTGCGGAAGCGCAGCACGTGGAAGCTGGCCCGTACCGCCACCTCGTGCTCGCCCAGCGGTCCCGCGCCCACCGTCCCCGCCGCCGTACCGATCCGTACGTTGCTGATGAGGCGGCGGGTACGCGACGGGGGGTTCTCGGCGTGGGCGTTGCGGGACAGCAACCGCCGCACCCGGGACTCCAGCATGTAGCGGTCATCGTGCACCAGGAACAGGCTGGTGGCCGCCTCTCCCTGCGGATGGGTGGTGGAGGGGATCTCGTACACCACGTCCCCGGTGCACAGCGCCAACCATTGCTCCAGTTGCCAGGCGTCCAGCAGATCAGCCTCGTCGTAAAGGAACTCCTCGGCCTGGTAGCGGGTGAGCGCGGCGGCGTCGATCACGCTCATCGGCCGCCCACCACCCGCAGGCGCTGCCCGGTACCGGCGCCGGTACCGATGGCGGCGGGGTCCCCGGTCATCAACTGGTTCCAACGGCGCCAGAAGGCCCGCATCTGCAACTCATCGGTGATGGCCGGACGTTCCTTGCCGATACCGCGCGAGATGTCCGACCACGGCAGCTCCTTCCAGGTGGAGAAACCCCGCTGACAACACTCCAGTGCCTCAACATCATCGGGGGTGGCCAGACCGCCCGGGCCGAGGAAGGTGAGGAAGTTGTCCAGGCGGACCTGGTGCAGCACCGGGTCCTCCCCGATGGGGGCCAACTCCCAGGCCCGCACGTGCATCAGATCCGGCGACAACGGTTCAAAGGTGCGGATGGTGACCGCCATGATGTCGTTGATGATCAGGTTCGGGAAGATCAGCAGGTTCCGGCTGGTATCACACATCCGGCTGGCCCAGACCTCACCGTGTTGGGCCACCAACTCGGCCCGCCGGGCGTCGATACGGGGCCGCAACGCCGGGTCCAGCGGCGGGGCCCAGCGCGCCACCGGCCGGGCCCATGGCGCGCCGTATTCGATCACCGCGTGGCCGTTGCCCAGATCCTTGCCGCCGCCCTGGATGACCAGCGGCGGCATGGGTGCACCGGTCCGCTCCGAGGCCTCCTTGATGGCCCCCAACAGATACTCCATGTAGGTGGCGTGGGTGGGCATGGCGTGATACCCGTCGATGGAGTTCTCCACCAACAATTTCCAGTTGGCCCGAATGGAGTATTCCTGCGTACCGGGCAGTACGGCCATGCCGGCGTCGGCCTGATCACAGACCAGGTCCAGGTACTCCCGGGCGCCACCGAGATACTCGTCCAGTCTCACCACGTCAGGGTTGAACGACACGAACACGAAACCCCGATACTCATCAGTACGGGGTGGGGCGGCCAGCGCCAACGCTGAGCGATCAAAGCCCGGACCGTAGGCCTCCTCGTCGGGAAGAGCCACCAGCTGACCGGCCAGATCAAAGGTCCAGGCGTGGTAGAAACATTTCAGGAACCGCCCGTTGCCCTGCGCTTCCCGGCACACGGTGGCGCCGCGATGGGTGCAGCTGTTGAGCCACACCCGCACTTGCCCGCTCTCGTCACGGCACAGCACCAGTGACCGCCCGGCCAGAGTGCGGGTGACGAAATCCCCCGGCTGGGCCACCTCGCTGGCGTGGCCCACATACAGCCACACCTGCTCGAAGACCCGTTGGCGCTCTTCAGTCAGCACCGCCGGATCCACCAACGCCCGCCGGTTCACCTTGAACGTGGACGTGGCCGGATCATCGATGACCAGCTCGTGATCGAGGGGGCGATCCACTACCTGATCCATGGGCTCCTCGTTTCGCCGACATTCGGGCTGGCTGAGACGTTGGTCACTTTACCGAGCGCTGACGATGCGGGCGCCTTACACGGGCGGGGCCAAAAACAAGGAGCGGGCGGTGTCCGGTGGTCAGCCCGGACACCGCCCCCCTGAAGGGCGAGCTACTCGATTGGTTAGTCCCTGTTACTCCCGTTCAGCTGTGAAAGGACCGCCTCTAGCAGCTGCGTGGTGCGCGGTGCCCGGGTGATGGTCACTACCACCCGGTCCCGTACCGGCGGGCCATCACCGTCGGTCACGGTCAGGGTCAAGGTGTAGGTGCCCGTCCGGGAGCAGGTCACCGTGGTGTTGAGGGCGGAGCGGTTGGCGAATCGGCACCGTTGGGACGATGAGGACCACCGCGCCGTCCCGGGCCCGCTGGCCGATCCCGCCAGCACCACCGGGCTCCTGATGAACCCGGCCGTGTCAGCACCGGCATCCACGGTAAGCGCGGGCTCGGGATCAGGACCGGGGTCCGTGGGGCGAGTGGCGATGGTCACGGACACGGTGTCGCTCACGGGGGCATTGACCCCATCGTCCGCCGACAGTCGCAGGCTGAAGGTGCCGGCGGAGGCGCAGGTCACGGAGGTCACTACGGCGTTGACAGGTTGGAACGTGCACACCGGTGATGATCCAGCGGCCACCACCTGGCTCCAGGTCACGGTCAGCGCATCTGCGGGGGTGGCGTCGGTGGCCGTGCCGTTGAGGCTGAGCGGCTCGTTGACGAAGCCGGAGGTGTCTCCGCCGGCGTTCACCTCCGGGGCCACGTTGCGCACGCCCACCGTCACCGTGGTGGTGGCGCTCACCGGCGGGTTGAACCCGTCATCGGCGAGTAGTTCCACGGTGTAGCTCCCCGCGGTGACGCAGGTCACGGTGGTGATCGCGGCGGCGGCGTTGGCGAAGGTGCACGAGGGACTCTCCCCCGCTGCCACCACTTCGGACCAGGTCACCGTGACCACGTCAGCGGGGTCGGGGTCAGTGACGCTGCCCACCAGGCTTACTGCTTCGTCCACGAAACCCGGGGCCGGCGTACCGATGGTTACCTGCGGCGCCACGTTCGGGCGGTTGATCACCAACGTCAGGGTGTCAGTGGCGGTGAGGGTCGCGTCGGTGGCGGTCAGGCGCAACCGGAAGGTGCCCGATCCGGCGCAGATCACGTTGGTGGTGAGGGCCTGGTTATCGGCGAAGGTGCACTCGGGCAGGGTTGCGCCGGGGACCAGCGGCTCCGCGGCCCAGGAGGTCTGCAGCGGGTCACTGTCGGGATCGGTGGAGGTCCCGCTGAGCCCGATGGCCTCCCCGGTCAAGCCGGAGCTGTCCAACCCGGCGTCCACGAGCGGGGCCCGATTGGCCTGGACCACGGTGAAGGTCACGGTATCTGACACCGGGGGGTTGGCGGTGTCCGTGGCCGTCAAGGTGAGCTCATAGAGCCCAGGGCTGGTGCAGGTCACGGTGGTGTCCGGCCGCCACGGCTGGGCGAAGGTGCAGGCCGGGTCCGAGGCGGTCCAGGCGCTGACCACGGTCTCCCGGGCCGCGTTGGCGTCAATCACGAAGCCGTTCACGTCCACCGCCTGACCGGTCACACCGCTGATGTCCGCTCCGGCGGTGACGCCCGGGGGCTGATTCGGCACCACGATGACGTCAATGTCATCGGAAACCGCGGGGGCGATGCCGTCGCTGGCACTGAGGGTCATCTTGAAGGTGCCGGTCTGGCTGCACGTCACGTAGGGGTTGGCCACGTTGCGGTTGCTGAACTCGCAGGGGTGGCTGTTGTTATCCCAGATGATGGTCACCACGTCGTGAGGGTTGGGGTCCACCACCTCGCCCGACAGCAGCAGGGGCAGGTTGATGATGGCGAAGACGTTCTGGTCGGACTGCACGTCGGCGTTGACCCGGGGCGGGAGGTTGGCGGGGGCCGGCAGCACCCGGATCTCCACCAGACGCTCGGTGGCGGCCAGGCCTACCTGGTCGGTGGCCTTGAGGGTCAGCAGGTAGTTGCCCTCCAGCGTGGGGGTCCAGTTGAACGAGGCCGAGGCCGGGTTGCCAGGGGTGGAGGTGACCACGGCTCCGTCGGGCGCTCCGGCCACGGCGATGGTGACGGTGTCGGTGGTGTCAGGGTCACTAGCGGCGAGGTTGAAGCTCACCAGGTTGGGCAGGCTGTTGAGGATCACGGCGTTGGCCGCCGGGGTCGGGCTGGCGAACACCGGGGCGGCGTTGGTGGACACTGGAACCGCCGGGGCGGGCAGACGGATGAGGAAGTCCACCGTGGCGTGGGTCAGCACCGCACCGTCGTCGGAGAGCCGCTCGACGATGACCTGGGTGGAGTAGTAGGTCTCGCCGCCGGCGGTGTTGAGCGCGGCGCCGGTGGTGTCCCAGCGGTACTCGCCGGTCAGCGGATCAATGGTGGCTCCCGGCGGATGGGTGAAGGCGTCGTGGCCGGCCTCAGCGGGGGTGGCCAGACGGAACCGCAGCGGGCCGCCGTCGGGATCGGTGGCGGGCACCGGGAACGTGCAAACGGTGTCCAGCCCACAGCTGTCCACCACATCAGCCATGGACGAGGTGGGGCTGCCGCTGGCGCCGAGGTTCACGGTGGTGCTGACCAGGACCCCCAGCTCGGCGTTGTTGACGTGGGCCGGCCCGCTGATACGGCAGCACAGCCCGGCGGTCACGGTGAAAGGGCCGGGCCCGCTGAAGTCATGGGTGAAATGCGCGGTGGTCACCACCACGTCGGGGCTGGCGTTGATGGAGACCACCTGGTGGGCCATGGTGCTGGCGGTACCGTCGCCGAAGTTGACCACCACCTCGTTGATGGTCTGGCCCACCACCACCGAGCCCAGGGTGCTGGCGCGGTAGCGGACCTCGGAATGAAATTCTGCGGTGTCCGCATCAAGCCGATGCCAGCTGAGCTGGTTGGACTGGCTGTGATCAGCCTGCGCCGGCCGAGCCGTCAGCGCGGTGCTCATGGCCACCACCGCGGCGAATAGCGCCAGCGTGGCGGTGACCACAACCGCCATCTGTAGAGATCTGTTCGCTTGAGCTCTCTGTTGCATTCAGCGAATCCTTCCTATTCGGTCCGGGGCGGAGACCTTGGCAAATGCCAAACCGAATAGTACGGCTGAGGCACTACCGTATGGGCGCCAGAAACCTTAAAGGAATCCCTAACTCGACCTAAATCGACTGATGTGCTAGCCGCTCAGGGACCAGCGACGCCCACAGGCACCGAGTCCTAGGACCAGACACTGAGGACCAGCGATGCGGGTGTGGGCCCAAACCCGGGACCGGAGGCTGTATCCGCTGGTAGGGTGACAGAAGGGCTCGATCGAGCAGCGACGGGCCCACCCCGCTCGACGGTCCCCGTTCTGGCACCAGCGTCAGTAGCCGCGCCCCGCATCGACCACGTTCAACAGCTCCGCGCCGCGGTTTAAGCGGTCCAAGTTCTCTAGAAAGAGATCGAAAAGTCTCTCGGAGTATCCCTCGAAACTTGCAGAACAATGTGGGGATAGATAGAGATTTGGAGTATCCCAGAACGGATGGTCCGGTGGTGCCGGTTCCTGTGCGGCCACGTCCACGATGGCGGCACCGAGATGTCCTGAACGCAGCGCTGCCACCAGATCAGCCTCCTGCACCAGCGATCCCCGAGCCACGTTGACGAACGTCGCACCGGGGCGCATGGCGGCGAAACGGCCGGCGTCGAACAGGTGCTGGGTGGCGGCGGTGGCCGGCGCCGAGCACAGCACCACATCACAGCGGCCGAGCAGTTCGTCGAGGGCGTCGAGGGGCCACAGCCGATCCACGTCGGGGTCCACATCACCGGCTTTCGTCGAACGCCGGCAGGCCTCCACGGTCATGCCGAACGCCCGGGCCAAGCGGGCGCTGTCCCGGCCAATGGCGCCCAGCCCCACCACCCCGAAGGTCTGCCCGGCCAGGCTGCGACCATGGTGACGCTCCCAGACACGCTGGCGTTGGTTGGCTTCCAACGCCCGCAGGTGCTTGGCCACCTCCAACACCCTGGCCATGACGAACTCGGCGATGGAGCCCGACGCCACCCCGCTGGCCCTGGTGAGCGTCACCCCTTGCTCGTCAAGGCGATGGGCCACCAACCATTCGATGCCGGCCCCCACCGCCTGGACGAAGCGTAAGTGCGGGGCCAGCTGCGCGATCTCCGTGGGCAGGTCCAAGGCAATGAGGGCCACCGCGGTACCCAACGCCTCGCGGTCCGCGGGGGCGAGGTCCGGCTGCAGGGCCAGGTCCTCAGCTCCTGCGGTGCCGGTGGCGCGGGCCACCCGCAGCTCGTTGGGCTCCGTGTAATCCACCCAGTGCACGTGCAGGTGCGGGTTGGCGGCCACGAAGCGGGCCACCGCAGCAGGGGAGAACATCATGTCGGGCCCGACCAGGCAGACCGGCAGCGGGGCGGAGGGCGTTGGCATGGCGGGGCAGCGTAATTGTCCTCCCCGCCACGCGACGGCCCGACAGTCGGGTCGGGTCAGGTCTGGTCTGGTCGGGTCGGTGCGCGCGGCCACCATTGTCGTGCCAAGCTGAGCCGATGACCTCGCATCCCACCACCCCCGCCGCCGCGGCCCACATCGGACCCCGCCGGTTGCATCACAACGCCTTCGTGGTGGCCGACCAGGAGCGGACCCGGCAGTTTTACGAGGACCTGCTGGGCATGCCGCTGGTGGCCACGTGGTGCGAGATCGAGAGCGTCCGGGGCAAGGAGCGCGAGTACTGCCACACGTTCTTCGCCCTGGCCGACGGGTCAGCGCTGGCATTCTTCCAGTTCGCTGACGCCGCCGATCATGCGGAGTTGGCCAACTCGGCGCCCAAATCGCTCAACCACATCGCCTTGGAAGTGGCCGACGCCGACCAGTCCGCCATCGTGGCCCGGTTGGAGCACGCAGGCGTCGGCCATCGGGTGGTGGACCACGGCTACTGCCGGTCCCTGTATGTGGTGGATCCGGACGGGTTGACGGTGGAGTTCACCGTGGACGCTGCCGATGTGGAGCAGATCAACGCCATCCGCCGGGCCGACGCCCATCAGGAGTTGGCCCGCTGGCTGGCCGGGGATCGTCACCCCAACAACAACTTGCGGGACCACGCCCGCGCCGAACCCGTTGCCGATTAGCAGCAGCCGCCGGACCCGAACCCCCGACCGCGGAGAGTGACTTTTTCGACGGTAGGGTCGAATCGACGTGGATTCGCCCGAACCCAGGGGCTTCCGAAATCACGAGCCGTAGTGGAGCGGCTCCTCAGCGTGGGATTCTGCTACTCCAAGACCTCGGCCACAGCCAGATCAGCGATGCGGTCGGGGTCATAACCCAACAGATCCGCCAGTACCTCGAAGCTGTGTTCGCCCAGCATCGGCGCCGCCCGGGTGGGCCCGATGGGGGTGTCCGACAGGCGCAACCGGGGGCCTTCCACGATGGTGTCGCCGTGGTGGCTGTGGGCCACGCTACGCCAATGGCCCAGGTGGTGCAGTTGGGGATCCACTGCCAACTCGTCGGCGTTCTGCACCTGATGGGCCGCCACCCCCACGCCCTGGCAGGCGGCCTCGGCGTCAGCGGCGGTACGGGTCCCCGTCCATGCCGCCACCAGCTCCTCCAGTTCGGCGCGTCGCTCAAGCCGCGCCCCCAGCGTGAGCCCGGCCAGCTCGGCGCGACCGATGAGGCCCGCCAGCGTCTCCCAGGCCGCGTCATCCTGAGCGGCGATGGCCACCCAGCGATCGGCCCCGGCGGCGGGGAACACCCCATGGGGGCTCATGGCGGGATGGGCGTTGCCGGCGCGGTGGGTGACCTTCTCGTAGATCGATTGGTCGAGCACCGCCGGTCCCAGGAAGTGCACCGCAGATTCGGCCTGGCTGAAATCGATGTACTGACCCTCACCGGTGCGACGCCGATGGTCGATGGCGGCCAGCAACGTGGCCAACGCCACCGGCGGGGACGAATAGTCGGTGTAGGCCCCGAACGGTCCGGCGGGGTCCCGGTCCGGCCAGCCGGTGACGTTGTAGAACCCGGTCATGGCCGCGGCCAGGTTGCCGAACCCCGCGAACAGGGCCAGCGGGCCGTCTTGGCCGAACAGGCAGGTGGACAGCATCACCATTGAGGGGTTCACTGCCCGCAGCGACTCGTAGTCCAGCCCGAAGGCCCGCATGGCCCGGGGCGAGTAGGACTCACACACCACGTCGGCCCAGCGCACCAGATCCAGCGCCACCTCACGAGCCTCGGGCTTGGACAGGTTGAGGGCCACACCGAGCTTGCCGGCGCTGAGGTTGTTGTACAGGGCGGAGTTCTCCACCCCGACCTGATTGTCGAAGAACGGCAGGAACGCCCGGGCGGCGTCCAGCTTGGTGACGGATTCCACCCGCACCACGGTGGCCCCGGCGTCCGCCAGCGCCCGGGAGATGGTGGGCCCCGCCACCGCCCACATGAAATCCAGCACCTTCAAACCGGCAAGCGGCCGTCGATCCTCGGGGTGGGTCTCCCCCGCCTTGGCCACCGGCTCCAGGCTGGGCCGACGCCCGGCGGCGAGCTCCGCCTGCACGTCCTCAGTGTGGGTCCCGGCGTCGGGGGCGGCGCCGGGACGCAGCAGCGGGGTGGCGCTGAGGCGGGCGTAGCGGCCCGGATAGCGGTGGCCGTCGATGACGTCCCAGTAGTCCCGGGCGGCGAGCTGTTCGGAGCCCAACACGTCCGAGGTGGTGGCCACCGGTGCCAGCAACAAGCGGCGCTCCAGGGCATCGGCGAACAATTGGGCTTTGGTGCGGGTGGCGGTGAACGCGGCCACCTGATCCTTGATGGCCTCGAAGGCCGCCATGGGCTCGCTGCCGTCGGACAGGGCCATGGCGTAGGCCACCCAGTCCTTGTCCCGGGTGGCCTCATCGCAGCCGCCGCCCTCATACACGTACTGCATCAGCCGGGCGGTGAACGGCCCCACCGCGGCGCCGAAGACGTGGGTGATGGACACATGGCCGTCCGAAGCGGGGTACACGAAACGCAAGAAGATGTCCCCGCCCTTGATGCCACCCCCGGAACGGGCCACCGCGGGCGCGTTGGCCGAGGCGCACAGCACCGCGGACTGGGTGGCGGCCATCACCGACACCTGGGTGGACACGTCCACGTGTTGGCCCCGCCCGGTGCGGGCCCGGGCCAACATGGCCAGCACCGCCCCGCTGGCGGCCACCGCCCCGGCGTGGAAATAGGCCTGGGGCACGGTGACTTGGACCGGGGCCCGGTCCGGATCACCGGAGATGGCCAGCGGCCCTCCTGCGGCCCATACCGTGAGATCCGTTGAGGCCCACTCGGCCTTGGGACCGGTCTGACCGAACGGGCTGATGGACACCACTACCAAACCCGGGTTGGCGACCATCAACGCCGCCCGATCGATACCTTGCGCCGCCAATTCCGCGGGGGTACCGCTTTCGATCAGGATGTCGGCGGTGGCGGCCAACGCATCCAGTTGGCTGCGGCCGGCGGCGGTGGTGGGATCGAGCGTGACCGAGCGTTTGCCGCGATTGACCGCCCGATGCGCCAAGGACAAACCGTCCGGATCCAGCGGGGCCCGACGCCGGCTCCGCGACCCACCGGGAGGTTCCAGCGCCAGCACCTCCGCACCCATGGTGGCCAGCAGAAACGAGGCGAACTGGCCGCGCTCATCGGTCAGGTCCAAAACCCGGTAGGGCGACAACATGCCCGCACCGTAGTCGCGCCCGCAACCACGCTCCGGCTGCCAACGCATCCGCGCTCGTCGAGACCGACACCGCCCTCGCGGCATCGGCTCGACCTTCCCCTACACAGGTGAACGTCGAGGCCACCGATCGGCCCGCTGACTCACCGTGCGGAGATTCTTACTCTCCGTAGTTAGCCGCCCACGGGCCGCAGAAGTCGTCAGCGAGAAGCGACCGTCGATCAGCCAAGGCTGGTTGACCAACAGGACGGACTAGGCCGATGGCCAAACAACGCTCCACCCCCGAGCACACCACGCCACACCCCACTGAAGGCCCGCCGCGCCGGTCGCCAACCCCTGACGACGGGGCCCCATCGGGCCTGGCGCCGGCGCCACCGCTGCTGGCGTCCCCCGCTCGTCTCGCCGCCGCGAGGTCCCGTCGTCGTCAATGGGGCACCGAACGCCACCCCCGGACGCTGCCGGTCATGGCGCCGCCCGCCACTCGCCCCATGGTCAGCGGCGCCCGGTTCGCGCTGTTCCTCACCGTTGTGGCCTGGGCCACCTACGTGACCGAACAGGTCCTGCGGTTGACCAACCGACCACTGGAAGCCCGTGACCTGGCCGAAAGCGTGGCCTATCTGGGCATCGTCACCCTGCTCACCGCGTCAGCCTCGGCGTACCTGCTGTGCCGTTTGGGCCAGCTGACCCGGTCCCGCACCCATCGCCGAGTGGCCCGCAGCCTGCTCGACGACGCATTCGAGCACGATCGCCCATCGATGACGGTGCTGATCCCCTCCTACCGAGAAGAGCCCAGGGTCCTACGTCAGACACTGCTGTCCGCGGCGTTGCAGGAGTATCCCGACCTGCGCATCGTGTTACTGATCGACGATCCGCACCAGCCTTCCGACGCTGAGCACCAACGGTTGCTCGAGGCCGCCCGGGATGTGCCCCGCGAGATCGCCCTGCTGCTGGAAGGTCCTCGGCAGCTGTTCCGGCAGGCCCAAGAGGACTTTGACGCCCGCCCCGCCGCCGGAGCCCTTCAGCCGGCGGAGCTGTTGGAGCTGGCCACCAACTTCCATACCGCCGCGGAGTGGTTCCGCCAGGAGATGGACACCATCGGCTCCACGGCCGCAGACCACACCGACGAGTTCCTCGTCAACGACGTGCTCGAACGGTACCGGGATGACCTGCAGCGCACCGCCAGCGCGCTCGAGGAAGCGGCCGCCCTGCCCGAAGTCGTCGTCAGCCGCACCCGGGCCGCTCAGCTCTACCGCCGCCTGGTGTGGATCTTCGAGGCCCATCTCAGCAGCTTCGAGCGCAAGGCCTTCGCCTGCCTCAGCCACGAGGCCAACAAGGCTATGAACCTCAACAGCTACATCGGGCTGATGGGCGGACCCTCCAACGGGCGTTATCGGGTGCAGGCCGCCCCGGGCGGCAACGTGTTGCTCGAAGCGGGTGAGCACGACGAGGCCCTGGAGATCCCCGACAGCGATTTCGTGCTGACCCTGGACGCCGACAGCATGTTGCTGCCGGAGTATTGCCTTCGTCTGGTGCACTTCTTGTCCCAGCCCGAAAACGGCGATGTGGCAGTGGTCCAAACCCCCTACTCGTCCTATCGGGGGGCGGCCACCCGCATCGAACGGCTGGCAGGAGCCACCACGGACCTGCAGCACCTGGTGCACCAGGGCCTCACCGCCCATGGGGCCACATTCTGGGTGGGCGCTAACGCCGTACTGCGCAAGCGCTCACTCGATGAGCTGGTCCAGTTGGAGCAGGAACGCGGCTTCGTGGTGCGCCGTTACGTCCAGGACCGCACCGTCATCGAGGACACCGAGTCCAGCATTGACCTGCGGGCCCGGGGCTGGCGCCTTCACAACTACCCCGAACGGCTGAGCTACAGCGCCACCCCACCCGATTTCGGCTCACTGTGCATCCAGCGCCAGCGTTGGGCCAACGGCGGTCTGGTGATCGCCCCCAAACTGCTGGCGCTGGTGCGCTTCGGCCGGGCCCGCAAGGCCGTCAACCCGCAGCTGCGGCTGTCACCCGCGGAGCTGTTCCTGCGCATGACCTACCTGACCTCCATCACCTGGGCGACGGTGGGATTGTTGGTGCTGCTGTGCTATCCGTTCGAGGAACGGCTCCTCAGCCGCTGGGCGCTGCTCACCGCGCTGCCGTACTTCGTGGCCATGGCCAATGACCTCCGCCGCTGCGGGTATCGGCGCAGCGACGTGCTGCGTCTGTACGGGTTCAACCTTCTCCTGCTGCCCATCAACCTCGCCGGCACGGCCCAATCGCTGGTCCAGGCAATCGGCGGTCAGAAGATCGCCTTCGCCCGCACGCCCAAGATCGGCACCCGCACCGTGGCGCCGCTGTGGTTCCTGCTGCTGCCCGTGGCGCTGATTGCCTGGTCGGCGTACACCTTGGCCCGTGACGTGCATGAGCAGGCCTATCTGCACGCCATCTTCGCCGGCTCCAACGGGCTGTTGACGCTCTACGCGGTGCTGTCCCTCGTGGGTCTGCGCAACTTGGTGGCGGACGTGGCGCTCAACCTGCGTGAGCGCATGTACCGCCCGGCCCGGGAGGAGCAGTGCCCAACCTCGACCCCGAACTGGGTCACGGTGCTCTATCACGGAGCAGCCGAGACCGCCCAACAGCACGACGCCGCGCCGATGGCGGTGGCGCTGGCCGCCGGTGACCACGTCCGGGCCCTTGGCGGGGGCACCGACCCTCGGCAACCAATGGTCCGCATTCATCCGGAGCGGCGGGCCGCCCCCGAGCCCACGGCCGAGGGCTCCACCATCGTCATCAGCGCTGACCCCGCCGCGGCCACGACGTTGGCGCCGAAGGACTTTTCCACCACCCTGGCCAGTTGCGTGGCCCAGCTCAGCCAAAGCGGGCAGGTGACCCTTCGAGAGCACCAAGGCGGGGTCGCCATCGAGGTCATCCCGACCGTCGTTCGTCACGGGCACCGTCGCCGTCGGACCGACGTGCATACCCGCACCCACCTGGTGGATCTCACGACCGCCCCCCAGTCCGCTTCCGCCAACCAGCCTTGCGCCCAGGAGTCCCGGCCATGACCATCCGACGCACCCGCCCGACGCACCCCTCCACTCGCCGGATCTCACCCCTGCGGATGCTCACCGTGGCCGCAAGCACCATCGGCGTTCTCGGCGGCGGCGCCGTCTGGGCCAGTGAGCTGGTTCAAACCACCTTCGATCGGACCGAGCCAGTCGCCGCCGGGGCCTACGTTGATGTCAGCCTCACCCCGGTGCTGCACTTCGAGGATCCCGCGGTCTACCCCCTGTCACACGCCACGTTGGCCTTCGTGGTGGCCGACGGCACCAACCCCTGCGACCCGTCCTGGGGTGGCTACTACAGCCTGGAAGGCGCCGGTCGGGCCCTTGACCTGGACCGTCGCATCGCCCGGCTGCGAGAGCGCGGCGGCGACGTCAGCGTGTCCTTCGGTGGCGCGCTCAACGCGGAGTTGGCCCGTACCTGCACCGACGAGACGGATCTGGCGGACGCGTACCGGTCGGTGATTGAGCGCTATGACGTCCAACGTTTGGACTTCGACATCGAAGGTGAGGGCCTCGCCGACGAGGCTGCCCACCAGCGCCGGGCCCGCACCCTGGCCGCCTTGCAACAGGCCCAACCGGAACTGCAGATCTGGTTGACGGTGCCGGTGAGCCCCGCAGGTCTTCCCACCGAAGCCCAACGACTGGTGGAACTCACCCTGGCCGGCGGGGTGGAGTTGGCCGGGGTGAACCTGATGACCATGAACTTCGGGGCCAGCCGGGCAGCCGATCAGGACATGTTCGCCGCCAGCGCCGCCGCCTTGGAGGCCACCGCGACGCAACTGGCGCAGCGCTACCGAGCCGCCGGCCAAACGCTGACCGACAGCCAGATCTGGCAGCGCATGGGCGCCACCCCGATGATCGGCCAGAACGATGTCACGACAGACGTCTTCACCGTCCAAGACGCCGGGCGGTTGGCTGAGCTGGCCGGCCGGCGAGGGCTGGGATGGCTGTCGATGTGGTCCGCCAACCGCGACGCCCGCTGCGGAGCTGCCGTTGAGGGCAACCAGGTGTCCAACACCTGCTCCGGTGTGAGCCAGGATGCCGCCGGTTTCGCGTTGATGCTGGCCGGGGCAACGACCCAACCCCACGTCAACGCCGATGCCACCGAGGGCTCGATGAACGCCCCCGCCGGCGTGAAAGACGCACCCCGTGACGACCCGGCCACCAGCCCGTACCCGATCTGGCGGTCCTCCAAGACCTACGCCGCAGGAGACAAGGTCGTGTGGCACGCCAAGGTCTACGAGGCCAAGTGGTGGGCCTCCGGCGAGCTGCCCGATGCTGCGGTGGCCCATTCGTGGGACACCCCGTGGCGCTATCTGGGGCCCGTACTTGAGGGTGACGGCATGACCGCCCCCGACGCTGTGGCCGCCGTTGCGGGGGTGCAGCAACGCTGGACGGCGGACGGGGTTTACCTCTCCGGCACCCAGGTCGTGCACGGCACCGCGGTGTTCAAGGCCAAGTGGTGGACCCAAGGCACGACACCGGAACAGGATCCGGACCGCCCCTTCGATCACCCGTGGGAATTTCTGGGCAAGACCCCGCCGGAGACCGCAGGGGCGGGCCCCGTCAGCTGAACCCCGCAACGGGCCCTGCCGGCGGCGCCGACCGGGCCCGATGCGGGAACGGGAACCGTCTCGATCAGTAGATCTCGAACAGGCCGGCGGCGCCCTGGCCCCCGCCGATGCACATGGTGACCACGCCCCACTTGGCGCCCCGACGGTGGCCTTCTTGCAGGATGTGACCGGTGCAGCGGGTGCCGGTCATGCCGAAGGGGTGGCCGATGGCGATGGACCCGCCGTTGACGTTGAACTTCTCAGGATCGATGCCCAACTTGTCCCGGGAGTACAGGCACTGGCTGGCGAAGGCCTCGTTCAGCTCCCAGATGTCGATGTCTTCCACCTTGAGGCCGTGGCGCTCGAGCAGGCGGGGCACGGCGAAGACCGGGCCGATGCCCATCTCGTCGGGCTCGCAGCCGGCCACGGCCCAACCCCGGAAGGCGCCCATGGGGGTCAGGCCCCGACGCTCGGCTTCTTTGGCCTCCATCATGACCACCGCGGCGGCGCCATCGGAGAGCTGGCTGGCGTTGCCGGCGGTGATGTAGTGGCCCTCACCGCGCACCGGGGCCAGCTTGGCCAGGCCCTCAGCGGTGGTTTCGGGCCGGTTGCAATCGTCCCGATCCACCACGGTGTCCACGATGGACTCCTCCTTGGTGGCACGGTCCACGACCTTCATCTTGGTCTTCATGGGCACGATCTCATCGGCGAACAGGTCGTTGGCCTGTGCCGCGGCCATGCGTTGCTGGGACTGCAGGGAGTACTCGTCCTGGTAGTCCCGGCTGACCTTGTACCGCTCGGCCACGATGTCCGCGGTTTCGATCATGGCCATGTAGATGGCGGGGTACTGCTCGGTCAGCTCGGCGTCCATGTTGATGGAGCCGCCCATGCCGGGGTTGGGCATGGAGATGGACTCCACCCCGCCAGCGACCACCACGTCCGCGCCCTCAGCCCGGATGTAGTTGGCGGCCAGCGCCACCGCGTTGAGCCCCGAGGAGCAGTGCCGCTGGATGGTGGATCCGCCGGTGGTGACCGGGAGACCACCCAAAAGGCCGGCCAGGCGGGCCAGGTTGCCGGCGCCGTGGGCCCCGTTACCGAGGTACACGTCCTCGACGGCGCCGGGCTCAACACCGGATTTGGCCACCGCGTGTTTGATGGCGTGGGCGGCAATGGTCATGGTGGGGGTGAGGTTGAACCCGCCCCGCGCCGACTTGGCCAGCCCGGTACGGGCGTAAGAGACGATGACTGCTTCGCGCATTGGTTGGTCCTCGGGTGCCGGGGCCGGCTGCGGGCGCCGCCAGGGTGCCGCTTGTGGCCGGACTGGTTTTCGCCCTCCGTACTAGCACGGGCCAGCGGGTTCTCGGCGGACGAGTCCCCGTTGGCACGTCGAGCAGGCCGATGACCGCTCCCGGGAACCACGCGGCCGCCGGTTGGGACGGTGTCCGACAGACCACGCTGATGTGGGCGTCGGGGGACAGCCGGGGCGAATCGACGTCGATTCGACGAAAGCTCCGGGAGTGCAACATCGACCACCCTCCGCGTCTGACAGCGCGGGGTGTCGCTCGCCCCGCCCTGATGGTGGCGGGGCTCGGGGGCCACCGCCCGTTAGCGTCCGCTGGCAGTGAGCCTCGGACCCGACAGCGAATGTCACACCGCTGGGGACAGCCGGCTGCTGACCCGGCTGGGGACCCGCCGCTGGAGCGCACCGGTCGGGTTCCTGCTGCTGAGTGCGGTGCTGGCGGGCTGGGTGTGGCTGTCGGACCGCTTTTTCGGCCACAGCGCCGAACATCCCGAGACCGTCTTTCCCGGTTCAGGGCTGTTGGGCGGCTGGGTGCACTTCGACGCCTCGTGGTACCGCTACATCGCCGAGGTCGGCTACGAGCTGCGACCCGGCCAGCAATCGAACGTGGCCTTCTTCCCGCTTTACCCGCTGGTCATGCGGCCGCTGCGGGGGATGTTCGGATCCAGCTTCGGCGCCGGCATGGCCATCACCTTCGGCTGCGGCCTGGCCGGGGTCACCCTGTTCCAAGCCTGGTGCCGTCAGCGGGTCAGCCCAATTCCGTCCGCCACCGCCTCGCCGGGCATCGAACCGATCCGCCGGCTGGGCGCGGGGGAACGGGGAGCGGCCCTGGCGCTGCTGTTGCTGTATCCCTACGTGTGGTACCTGGTCGGGGCGGTCTACGCCGATGCCTTGTTCCTGGTCACCACGTTGAGCGCCTTCCTGCTGTTAGAGCGGGGCCATCCGGTGGCGGCGGGGGTGGTGGGGGCGTTGGCGGCGGCCACCCGGCCGGTGGGCCCGGCGGTGGTCATCGGCATGGCGGTGCGGCAACTCGAACGACGGGGGGCACTGCGCACCACCACCCGCACCTGGCGCAACCGGACCTGGGCCCTTCCGATCGGTGTGTCGTGGCGGATGTTGCGGCCCGCGGACGCCGGGGTGTTGTTGGCCGGGGTGGGGTTCGCCGCCTACAGCCTGTACCTGTGGGTCCGCTTCGATGATCCGCTGCTGTTTTCGACGGTCCAGAAGTACTGGAACCAGCCCAGCGGACCGGTCACCTGGCTCAAGCTGCACCTGGCCGGCATCACCCTGCTGAAGTTCGCCGATCGATGGCTGTACATCATCGGCTGCGTATTCCAGGGCTTGCTGTCGGTGGGGTCCCTGCTGCTGGTGGGCCGCATCCGCCGTCGCTTCGGGTGGGGCTACGCCGCCCTGGTGCTGTTTCTGATGGGCATCCCGGTGTTGGGCAGCAAGGACTTCCAGGGGCTGGGCCGGTACCTGTTGGCGGCGTTCCCGGTGTTCGCCTGGGCCGGGACCTGGCTGGTGCGCCAACCCCGTCATCGTCAGCGGTTGGTGCTGGCGGGATCGGCGTTGACGCTGGTGGTGTGGTCCCACCTCTACGCCCGCGGGTACTACGTAGCGTAGGAGCGCGGCGAACGGCCCGAGTCGCCCCACTCGCGGGCTCAGCCACAACGAGGTGTGAGGTTTCCGCCCGCGAGTGGCATCGAACGTTCCACCAACCGGGTGTCCGCGCCCGGGTCGACCCCCACCGGTAGGCTGCAGGCTGTGGCGCCTCCGAACAGCCCGTCGGGGCCCAACGCAGCCGGCGCCGGTGCGCTGTTCAGCTTCGTGTTCCCGATGTGGAACGAAGAAGAGATCATCGAACGCACCGTGGTCGCCGCCCATGAGGCCGGCCAACGCCTGATCCTCGAGAACGAGATTGCGGACTACGAAATCGTGGTGGTGAACGACGCTTCCACCGACGCCACCGGCTCCATCGCGGACCGGCTGGCAGCGGAGGACCGTCGGGTTCGGGTCCTGCACCACCAGACCAACCGCAAGCTGGGTGGCAGCATCAAGAGCGGTTTCGTTGAAGCACGCGGCGATTTCGTGCTCTACACCGACGCTGACCTGCCCTTCGACCTGCTCGACACCATCAAGGCCATGCGCCTGCTGCGGATCTACGAAGCGGACCTGGTGTGCGCCTACCGCCTGGACCGTACCGGGGAGGGCCCCCGTCGAGCGGTGTACAGCTACGCCTACAACAGCCTGGTGCGCATGGCGTTGGGGTTGCACGTGCGGGACGTGAACTTCGCCTTCAAGCTCCTGCGACGCAGTGTGTTGGACAAGGTGACCCTCACCAGCGAGGGCAGCTTCATTGACGCCGAACTGCTGTGCCGGTCCCAAGCGGCGGGGTTCCGCACCATCCAGTTCGGGGTGGATTACTTTCCCCGCTACCGGGGGGTTTCCACGCTGTCCTCGCCCCGGGTGATCCTCACCATCCTGGCCGAAATGCGCCGGCTGGTGCCCGAGCTGCGAGCGTTGCGCGCCCCGGCCGAGTGAACCGCCGCGCCACCGGCCTGCTCATCGTCAATGCCGACGATCTGGGGCTGACCCCAGGGGTCAACGCCGGCATCGCCGAGGGGTACCGCCACGGCATCGTGACGTCCACTTCGGTCTTGGCGGTGGCACCGGCGTTCGAGCACGCGGCGGCCCTGTGGCGTTCGGGAGAACTGCACGGGCTGGGCGTGGGGGTGCACTTCGCCCTGGTCGGGGAGGATCCGCCGCTGCTCGCCTCGTCGGAGATACCCACGCTGGTGGATCAACAGGGCCGCTTCGCCGTGTCCTGGCGCCAGCTGCTGGCCCGGGCCGTCACCGGTCGCATCGACGCCGATGATGTGCGGCGGGAACTGGCCGCGCAGCTCCAACGGGTGCTCGACGCCGGCTTCGTCCCCACCCACGTGGACACCCATCAGCACCTGCATCTGTGGCCCTCCATTCGCACGGTGGTACTGGAACTGGCCCGCCAGGCCGGGGTGTCCGCCATCCGGGTGCCGCGCTCCGCTGGCCGGGGTCCGAAAGGTCGGGGCATCGACGCCCTGGCAGGAGCACTGGTCCGCGCCGCGGCGACCGCCGGGTTACGCCATCCCGCCGGTTTCGCCGGGCTCGATGAAGCCGGCGGGCTGGACCCGAACCGCTTGGGCGCCATCGTGAGCGGATTGGGGCCGCTACCGAGCGTGGAGATCGGCTGCCATCCCGGTCAGGCCGTGGACCCCGCCCGCCAGCGCTATCGCTGGGGCTTCGATTGGCCCGGTGAGCTGCGCGCCTTGTGCGATCCGGGGCTGCGGGAGGCCGTCACACGCCGGGGTTTCCGGTTGGGCACCTTCGCCGAGCTGTGAGCGGCACCACCGATCACCACCACCAGCCCGACCAGGACCCCCCCGACCAGGACCGTGCTGACCAGGACCGTGCTGACCAGGACCGGAACGCGGCGAAGGCAAGCGGACGCTTCGGGGGCGTTCGGCGGTGGTTCCGGCGGGTCCGTTCTCGCCCGGAGGCGCTGGCCGTCTACCGCCACTGCGAGCTGGGTACCCGGCTGCATGTGCGCCTCCGTTGGCACAGCGCGCCGCTATCGGCGGTGGTGGCGGCCCTGCCCCGAACCGGCCGGGTACTGGACGTGGGTTGCGGTCACGGGCTGCTCAGCGTGATGGCCGCGGTGGGACAGCCCGGCCGCGAGGTGTACGGGGTGGACATCGACGCCGCCAAAATCGCCCAAGCGCAACGGGCCACGATCAGCTGGCCGGCCGGGACGGAACGGCGGGCCGGCAGCGGGGCCGGGGACGAGGCCGGTCACGGGTCGCTGCGGTTCGCAACCGTGCCCGAAGGCTGGCAACCCGAGCCCGGTCCCCACTGGGACGGCATCGTGATCTGCGACGTGCTGTACCTGCTGGGACCGGAAACCGGCGGTGCGCTGATGGCGGCGTGCACCCGAGCCCTGCGTCCGGGCGGGGTACTGGTGGTCAAAGAAATCGGCCTGCGACCCCGCTGGAAGTATCGTCTGGCCGTGCTACAGGAGCTGTCCGCCACCCGCCTGGCCCGGGTCACCGCCGGGGCCACGGTGCGTTTCCTGGCCCCAGAACAGCTCCAGGCCACCATGGTGGACGCTGGTCTGGCGGTGCGCAGCGAACGCATCGACCGGCACTACCCCCACCCACACCTCCTGCTGGTCGGGATGGCCCCATGAGCAACGCCGGGCCCGACACCCGCGCCGACCCCGCCAGCGCTCCCCCCAGTGCAGCGCGACCCGGACACCAGCCGGGCCGGGAGTACTTCGACGTCATGGCCGACAGCGCCGAGAGCCATTGGTGGTACCGGGCCCGGCGGGCGCTGTTCACCGAGCTGCTCGAGGGTGTGGTCCCCGCCGGCGGGACCGCCATTGACGTGGGCTGCGGTACCGGTGAGACCCTGACGGTGCTGCGGACCCTGGGCGCCACCCGGGCCGCGGGCACCGACCTGTCCGCGGACGCCCTGGCTTCGGCTGCAACCCACGGCGAGCGGGCGGTCACCCGGGCCCTGGCCGAACAGCTGCCCTTCCCCGACAGCTGCGCCGACGTGTTGGTCAGCGCCGACGTGCTCGAACACCTCGACAGCGACCGGGTGGCCTTGGAGGAATACCGGCGGGTACTGCGGCCGGGGGGCGCGCTGCTGGTGACCGTCCCCTCCTACCAGTGGCTGTGGTGCCACCTCGATGATCGGGCCGGGCATCGCCGCCGCTACCGGTTGGGTCAGCTGTGCGACGCGGTGACGGGATCCGGTTTCGAGATCAGCCGGCGCAGCCATTACTTCAGCTTCTTGGTTCCCCCGGCGGCGCTGCTGCGGAAAACCCCCCTGGGTCGATTAAGCCCCCCCACCGATGAGGACGCCAGCGACGGCGCCCTGGTCAGTGGGGCCCTGATGGCCTTGTCCGCCGCCGAACGCCGCATCCTTCGACACCGCACCATACCGGTGGGTTTGTCCCAGTTCGTGCTGGCCACCCGCCGCTCCTAGATCAGCCCGCCGGCCCGCGGGGAATCAAACACCGTGTGGTCTGTGAAAGCGGGTATGGACCGCACGTGACAACCTCCGCGGTGCTGCCGGATTGCCCGATCCCGACCTTTGACCACTACCTGGCCGGGGAGTTGGCGTTGAAGGGCCTGGAACGGGCGGTGCAGCTCGGCCCGGAGGCCATCATCGAGGAGGTCACCCGATCCGGGCTGCGGGGCCGCGGTGGCGCCGGCTTTCCCACCGGGCGCAAATGGCGGACCGTGGCCGACCAGCGGCAGGGCTCCCGGTATCTGGTCTGCAACGCCGCCGAGGGTGAGCCCTCCACGTTCAAGGACCGGCTGCTGCTGCAGCGGAACCCCTACCAGCTGATCGAGGGGTTGCTGATCGCGGCGCTGGCCATCGACGCCCACGGGATCTACATCGGGCTCAAGGCTCGCCATACCGATGAGTACGACCGGCTGGTCGCAGCGATCGCGGAGATGCAGCAGGCCGGCGTGTGCCGGGACTGGCCCATTTCCGTGGTCCGCGGGCCCGAGGACTACCTCTTCGGTGAGGAACGGGCGCTGCTGGAGGTCATCGAGGGTCGGGATCCGCTCCCCCGGCTGTTCCCGCCTTATGAGCGGGGGTTGTTCGCCACCGACATCCGCACCGGTTGGGAGAACTCCCCCGCCCCCGCCCGCTCCGAGGGCACCGCGGTCCGGTTGGGCCCGCCCGGCGCCGCGCCCACCGGGGCCAACCCCACGGTGGTCAACAACGTGGAGACCCTGTGCCACGTGGCGGCCATCATGGCCCACGGAGCGGCCTGGTTCCGCGGCTCGGGCACGGAGCGCTCCCCCGGATCATTGGTGGTGACCGTGGTGGGCGACGTGGTCCGCCCTGGCGTGGCTGAGCTGCCCATGGGTACCAGCCTGGCCGACGCCATTGGATGGATCGGCGGCGGGGCCCAACCCGGTCGGGCTATCAAAGCGGTGCTGCCGGGGGTGTCCGCCGGTGTCATCCCGGCGGGGCTGCTGTCGGTGGCGCTGACCTACGAGGACCTCAGCGACATCGGTAGCGGCCTGGGCGCGGCGGGGTTCTGGGTGCTCGGCGAGGATGCCTGCATGGTCGAGGTCGCCCGGCAGGTATCGGCCTTCCTGGCGGTGCAATCGTGCGGGCAGTGCCCACCGTGCAAGCAGGGCAGCATCGAGATCACCGCCCTGCTGGACCGCCTCGAAGCCGGCGTGGCCCAAACCGCTGAACTGCGCCAACTCGACGCCTGGCTGGCCCAGGTGACGGACGCCAACCGCTGCTACCTCGGCACCCAGGAACAGCAGGTGGTGGCCAGCCTCCTGAGCCGCTTTCCCGACGAGGTCAAGGACCACCTGACATTGGGACGCTGCCCCCGGCCGCGACCCCTGACCCTCCCGGTCAATCT
Organism: Acidimicrobiales bacterium; assembly: GCA_046155365.1. GTDB lineage: Bacteria > Actinomycetota > Acidimicrobiia > Acidimicrobiales > CAIXPF01 > CAIXPF01. The sequence continues at coordinate 27,780 of JBJXFH010000103.1, forward strand.
GCGCCTGGCCTCGGGGTCCGACCCCGCCGGAGCCGGTGTGCCGCCGTTGTTGGGTGCGGGTTTGGATGCGGGTTTGGCGCCCAACGCACCTGGATAGGCCGGATTCAGACGGCGACGGGTTGCTCCATCCGCCAGGACTGCTCACCAGCAGGCAAGTTGAACAGCTTGGCGGTGTTGTTCCGGAAGATGGCCTGGTGGGCGGCCTCATCCAGGTGCGCCGCCTGCTCCGCGATGAGCTGACGGGAGCGGGGCCAGGTGGAATCGGTGTGGGGGAAATCACTGGCCCACAGCAGATGCTCAATGTCCATCAGCCCGGTGGAGTGATACGCCGTGAGGTCATCTTGGAAGGTGGCCCACACGTTGGAGCGGATGTACTCGCTGGGCAGCTTGGACAGGCCCTTGAGGATGCCGCCCTCGGTGTTGATCTTGGCGGCGTGATCCATCCGGTACATGTAGTGCGGCAGCCACCCGACGTCACTTTCAGCCACCACCAGCTTCAGCTTGGGATTGCGTTCGAAGACCCCGCCGAGGGTCATCATGCCCACCACGTCCTGCACCGCCCGGATGATGCCCAGGAAACCGTTGAGGGCGTGACCGCGGGTGGCGGCGTCGATGCTGCCGTTGCGGGAGGTCAGGATGTGGAAGCAGATCGGCAGGTCCAGATCGGTGGCGCATTCCCACAGGGCGTCGTAATCGGGGTGATCGAAATCCTCGTGGATGGGGTCCCCGGGCATCATCATCCCCACGAAACCCATGTCCTTGGCCCGCTGGAAGTCGGCGATGGCGGAATCCACGCTCAGCACCGCGGTCTGGGCCAACCCGAAGATCCGTTCCGGCGCGTCGGAGCACATCTCCGCCAGCCACCGGTTGTAGGCCTGCATACAGGCGTCTTTGAACTCGGCGTCACGGTGCATGCAGATGCCCATGCCCACGGAGGCGTAGATGATCTCCGCGGCCAGGCCGTCCTGGTCCATGAACGCCAAACGCTCCCGGCCGATGTACCCGGCGGGGCGAACGTCCGAAAAGCGCATGGTCTTGGCCCGGGCCAGGCGCTCTTTGGGGCCGAACCCGGCGCCGTCCACGAAGCCCAGGTTGATGGGTTTGCGCATGCCGGGCACCACGAACACCTCGGTGCCGTCATCACGGGTTTCGATGTGCGGCGCCCGGTCCCGGAACTTGGGGTCGATGTAATCGGTGTAGGTGTTGGCGGCCTCGCAGACGTGGCCGTCGGCGGAGATGATGCCGGGAGGAATCACGTGCGCTCCTCGTTCGCTCGGGACCGGTGCTGCGAGCCAGGCCAGCGCACCGGGCAGTGACGGTCAGACCATAGCAACGTCAGGTCATCGTCATCGTCGTCGGCGACGGGGCCTGGGACCACGGGGTTATGGTGGCGGCCATGACCGTGACCGACGTGCCCGACTCCAACCCGGGCCTGGCATTGTCGAAAGACGAGCGGGCCGCCATCCAACGCCGGGTGCTCAGCGCCTTGACCACCGGGCAGATCGTGGGCGGAGCGGCCATGGCCTCCTCGGTCACGGTGGGTGCGCTGGTGGTCACCGACCAACTCGGCGCCACCACCGCGTGGGCGGGCATCTCGGCGGCGTTCGTTACCACCGGCACCGCCTTCGCCTCCCAGGTGCTGTCCCGCAAGATGCGCAAGGCCGGCCGCCGACCGGGCCTGCAGATCGGCTACAGCGGGGCCCTGTTGGGCGCGCTGGTGGCCGCGGTGGGCGTTGAAGCCGACGTCTTGCCGTTGTTCTTGTTGGGGTTGTTCGTGTTCGGCAACGGGCAGGCGTCGAACCTGCTGGCCCGCTACGCCGCCGCGGACCTGGCCGAACCGGAGGCCCGCAGCCGGGCCATTGGGCGGGTGGTGTTCGCCCAGACCTTCGGGGCCGTGGCGGGACCGCTCACCATCGTGCCGGCCCAACGGCTCGGCCAATGGATAGGCCTGGAGAAATACACCGGCCCGTGGCTGGTGGCAGGGGCCCTGTTCGCCCTGGCGGCCGTCAACACCTCCGTCCGGCTCCGCCCCGATCCCCTGGTACTGGCGGGCGGGGTGGTGGCCAAGGGCAGCAAGGAGAAGCTGCCGCCGGTGTTGACCACGCTGCGGCTCATCGGCGCTTTGCCCAAGGCCCGGCTGGCGCTGATGGCCATGGTCATCTCGCAGTTCGTGATGGTGGCGGAGATGGCCATGACCCCCGTCCACATGAAGCTGCACGGCCACGAGGGGGTCAGCCCCTACGTGGTGTCCGCCCACGTGGCGGGGATGTTCGCCTTCGCCCCGTTGGTGGGACGGTTCGCGGATCGGCGGGGCCGGGTCCAATCGATCCTGGTGGGTGGCGCGGTGCTGATCCTGGCGGGAATCCTGGCGGCGTTTTCCACGTACAACTACCTGCTGCTGTTCCCCTCGATGTGGGCGCTGGGGGTGGGCTGGAACTTCGGCATGATCGGCGGGTCCACGCTGCTCACGGAGTCCTTCGGCATCGAACAGCGGGTGCAGACCCAGGGCACCGCGGACCTGCTCATGAGCTTCTGCGGGGGGATCGCCGGATTGTCAGCGGGCTTCATCCGCAAGGCCGTGGGATACCACATGCTGGCCAACCTGGGTGGCGTGGCGGCGGCGTTGATGCTGGTGGCGGCGTTCTATTACCTGCACACCATGGCCCGCGAAGCCGGCCCCACCAACGTGGATCCCTCGGTGGTCTGAGCCGGGGGCGGTTCGCCGCTCAGATACCCAGCGCGGAGCGCAGCAGCCCACGCTTGCGGGGCGGATTCGGTGCATCCTTCGGCGCCGGCTCTTGGGGATCGTGATCGGCGGGAGTCTCCTCCCCCGGGGACGACGCAGCATCAGCCTCGCCGGCGGGACGCCGCTGACCTTTGCGCTCCGCACCGGAACGAGACCCACCGGAGCCGGACTTGGCCCTGTTGCCGGAGCTGTTCGGACCAGCCGGACCACTGGCGGAGGGACCGCGGCGCCCACCGACGGCTTCCGCGTTGCCGGCCGAGGAGGCGTCGCTTTCGCCGGCGCTGGATTGGATGGCGGCGGCGATGGAAGCCGCCATGGCCGCGGTCACGTTCGGCGGGTTGTAGTCCAGGACGCGGGAGTTATCCTCCACCACCACCGCCCGACGGAAACCGGACCCCGCCGGCACACCACCAACGCCGGCGGCCCCTGCCTTGCGCGGCGCCTGACGTGCAGAAACGGTGCCGGTGGGATCGGAGACGTCCGGTTCCTGGTCCGGTTCGGCCTTCGAAGCGGCCGCCGCGAACAGCGCCGCCACTGCGTCCGCCATGGCGTCATCGCTGGCTGCGACCCTGTTCCGGGACTCCGATATGGCCGCCTCGGCCCGCTCAGCACCCGCAGCCCGTTCAGCGACCGCGGTCCTCTGAGCTTGCGCCTTGGCGTCATCGGCGGGCTGCTGCGCGACCTGCGTCCCGTCAGCCTTCGAAGCCGCCCCGGCACCGGTGGCCTTCCCGGGTTCGTTCGCCTTCCCCGCCACGTTCGGCTTCGCCGCAGGGTTGGCCTGGCTGCCAACCGCCGCCTTGGCCGCAACGGATGCTGTGCTGGCGCCGTCGGCTTTCCTAGCAACCGTCGCGGAGGCACTGGCCGGGGTGGCCAACGCACCGGGAGCCTGCCCGGCATCGCTCGACTGACCGGCCGCGTTCGCGCTCCCGGATGCCTTCGCCTGACCGGTCGGGTTCGCCTGACCGGTCGGGTTCGCCTGACCGGCCGGCTTCGCGTTGCCGGACGCATCTGCCTTGCCGGCCGGGTTCGCCTTCGCGATCACGCTCGGCTGGCTTTGGACACGGGCGTCCTCGGCTTGGCCGGCAACCGCCGCCGTCGCGGTAGCCGCGGCCTTCCCGGGACGGGCAGCCGAGGTGGCCGCGGCGGACTCGGCGCCCGCGATCGGCGCGAACCACGCCGCTGAGGGTGCGGTGGCGCTCCAATCCAGCGCGTCACCGGACTGCCAGATCCGGTCGAGGGAGCGGCGCGCCGAAAGCCGCAGCGAGTGGGCCAAACGATGGTTGTCCAGGCGAGAGCCCAGCTGCACCGTGACCACGTCGA
>JBJXFH010000104.1:0-58437 GCA_046155365.1 Acidimicrobiales bacterium
GGGGGGCGACGGCTGGCCGCGGCGCGAGCGTGTGAGTCTCCGGTGCCGGCGGGCCATCAAGCGTCACGAGTCCCCCGCCAAGGTCAGCAATCGGTTTCTTAGACATGCGCATGGGGCTTGACGCCGACGGCGTGGTGGCCCAACACGGCACCCGGCCCGAAGGGCCGGCAACGGCACCCACCCGAGCGGTGGTCACGGCACCCCGCCGGGCGGGTTCGCCCAGCACATCGACGTCCCGGAGTTGCTCCCGAGAACACTCCCGACCCGGCAAGAACCTGGTCCGGGCTGCCCGCCGACTCCGGCTGGCGGGCAGACCGGGCGCAGACGTTTCAGTCCCGGTCGGGTCGGTCCGTGAGCGTGGCGGCGGTCCACTCGTCGGGTGTCCAGCCGGTGCCGATCAACGCGTCGAGGTAGTCACGGCACTGGCTGCTCGACGCTGACCAGTACATGCGGTTCTCGGCCAGGCCGAGCGCGACCGCCCCGGCGACCCGTGTCAACGCAGCGACCGTGTCAGCACCGTCGAGCAGATCGATTGCGGTGGCGTCGCGGGGCTGGTCGTGGCCGAGGATCGTCGCTGCGAACACGACCGCGTCGCGCCCCGCTTCGAGCACCACCGATCGCAGCGCGAGCCGGGCCAGATCGGCCTGGCCGAACCCGCCGCGGGTCTTGGCGAACGTCTCGGTCGCGTGCGAGAGCCGCGCCAGGCGGGCCTTGCGCTTTGCGTGCGAGTCGTCGATGTGCGCCGGTCGGGTCGGTGTGCGATCGGACGCGAGATCGCTTTCGCTCTTTGCTGTGGCGATGCGTTGCGGGTCGTGACGGCGAGGGTCGACGCACACGTCGAACACCTCGACTCCGTCACCCCACGACGTGGCCTTGACCACCACGGCATGACACGGCTCGCTGCCATGTGAGCGGCAGCCGTCCGGATCGAACAGCTCTCCCAACCGGCGGGCCTTGTCTGGCACCGGGTGCTCGTCGCTGTGCACGACCGGATGCGTGGCGACGACGCGGTCGAGTGCTTGGCGGTAGTTGTCGCGACGGCGTTGCGTCTCGCGATAGCCGGTCACCGCTCGCGCAGGGTCCTGCCAGGTGCGTCCGGCGAGTTGCTCGCACACCGCGTCGAGATGGTCCGGGCCGAGATCGGCAAGGGACGCAGCGGCCTCCCCGGCAGCGATCGACAACTCGCCCGAGTCGAGGGCTTCGCGCCAACGAATCGGCAGGATCGTGACCGCCATCCGAGCACGCACCCACGACTGTGACCGGCCGATTCGGCGGCACAACTTCGACGGGGTCAGGCCACCCTCGAGCGACATCAGCCGTTCTATCGCTGCGACCTCCTCGGACAGCGTGAGGTCGCTGCGGTTCGAGTTCTCAGACAGCCCGGCCTCGATCACCTCGACCCGCGTCATCGGTCGGACCACCGCCGGCACCTCGGTCACCCCTGCCTGCAGACCGGCTGCGTGGCGGCGGCGACCGGCAACGATGAGGTACACGCCTTGGTCGTCGGCGGGCAGCACGACGAGCGGTTCGATGATGCCGTGCGCCCGGATCGAACGGGCCAGTTCGGTCAGGTCCCCGAGCGTGTGCCGCGGGTTGTCCGGATGCGGGGCCATGTCGGCCAGGTTCAGCCAACACAACTGCGGTTCGACCTCGCCAGGGTCATCGATGCTGTTTGTGGGGTCGGTGATGGTCATGGTGTTCCTCCTTGTTGGGATGCCGCGATCGTCTGGATCCACGGACGCGACGGGGTGTCGGTTGCGACCCGGTCCGGGTCGATGTGGGCGCAGGTGTCATCCGAGGCGCGGACCCACACCTCGCCCTGCTCGATCAGCACCCGACGAGCAGCCGTCATGGCGACGCCGAGCGATCCGGTGTGCACGTGTTCCACCCCGCAGCGGTCCACGACCACATACGTCGGGACTCCCGCGGTGGGGGTGTGGAACAGCACTGGCTGACCACCCGGAGCGACGCACGACGCGACCGCTTCGACATGTGTCACGACTGACCTCCTTTCGGTGTGCTGAGCGAACCCGGGCCGGGATCGGTGGCCGGGCTTCGCCCTCCGGGTGCAGGTCGCCGGCGGGCGCCGTGTCAACCCGAAGGGCTCGGCCCCGAGGAACGAGGGGCTTGACACGGCGAACGCCAGCGACCCCCACGGCACCCCGCCAACCGGCGGGCCACAGCACTCGCCCGAAGGGCGGCAACGGCACCGGCCGCCATCGAGGTGTCACGCCAGACGGGGTTCGAGGGTGGGATCACTCACATGGAGCCGCACGACGACACCCGGAGCACGCCGTGATCCCCGACCCCGCCACCCGCGCCTGCATCACCGCCGACGAAGCCTTCATCGAGCTCGGCATCGACCGCACCACCGGCTACCGCGCCATCAAAGAAGGCACCTTCCCCGTGCCCGTCATTCGCGTCGGCCGGCTCATCCGCGTCCCCACCGCCGCACTCCGCCGACTCCTCGACGCCGACGACGAACCCGAGAACCCGACGGTCACCGACCAGTACGATGACGACCCCACCACCGAGCTGCCAGCGACACCGGCACTCCGACTGGTGCCTCGGCCCGAGCTGGCCCACCAACGCACACCGGCCGCAACGCGGCCCGAACGCAACGGGGGCCACCCATGAGCCAACGAGGATCGATCCACCGTCGGGGCGATGTCTGGATCGCGTACTGGCGCACCGAGACGCACGAGGGGCGCAAGCAGCACACCAAGTCGTTCCGCACGAAGAAGGAAGCCCAGGAATTCCTTACCGACACGATGTCGGCGATCCGAGGAGGTGTGTTCTCGGAGCCTTCCAAGGTGACACTCGGCGAGTTCCTCCTCGAGCGGTGGCTGCCCACCAAGAAGATGGCTGTCCGCGTGAGCACCTACGCCAGCTATCGAGGGCTCGTGGAGCGTCACATCGTTCCGGCGCTCGGGCACCTACAGATCCAGCAGCTGTCAGCTGATCGGCTCGACAAGTTCTACGCCGACCTCGTCTCGCGAGGTCTCGCCACGAAGACCATCCGTAACATCCACGTGCTCCTCCATCGAGCACTCGCAGATGCCGTTCGCAAGAACTTGGTGCGGCGCAACGTCGCCGACGCCGCTGACCCTCCCAAGCTCAATCGAGCCGACCGCGAGGAAATGAAGACATGGACGCCAGAGCAGCTCCGAAAGCTCTTCGCCGGCATCATCGACCACCGACTCGCAGCGGCCTACATCCTCGCCGCCACCACCGGCATGCGCCGCGGAGAAGTGCTCGGGGTCAGGTGGCGCGACATCGACTTCAAGTCGCGACGCCTCCACGTTCAACAAACCGTGCTCACCGTCGAGTATCAGATCGTCATCGGCCGACCCAAGACCCTCCGAGGTGAACGCAAAATCGCGCTCGATGAACAGACGATCCGAGTACTGCAGATTCACCGCGAGGCCCAGCGGCGCGAGAAGCAACTGCTTGGTGACGGCTACCAGGATCACGGGCTGGTGTTCGCCCGCGAGGACGGCGCACCGGTGCACCCGGACTACTTCTCGCAAACCTTCGACCGAACCGTGAAGCGGCTCGGGCTTCCCAAAATCCGTCTGCATGATCTCCGGCACACCCACGCCACGCTCGGTCTGGCCGCCGGCGTCCACGTCAAGGTCATCGCTGACCGACTCGGTCACGCCACGACGAGCTTCACTCAGGACGTGTACATGCACGCGATCCCGGCCGTCGAGGAGGACGCAGCCGACCAGATCGCGAACATCGTGTTCAAGGGCACAAGCAACCCTGAGCACTCGGATGAGGTCTCCACCGGTCGTGGGGACCATGCCTTGCGGGACGGCGGCGATGCCAAAGACGACAAACCGTCACCCGACGAATCGTACGATGAGCCCGATGGTCGCTGAGCGAGCGACGGTGCTCCTCACCGTCAAGGCATCTCCGGAGATCGGGCGCACGCATGGAGAGACGGTGTGCGTGGCCGGCATCCGCCTCGACGGTGACGAGTATCGCTGGATCCGACTGTTCCCAGTGCAATGGCATTGGTTCTGGAAGGGCGAGCATCCCAAGTACCAGGTGATCGAGCTTGAGATCGACAAGCACGACAAGGACCAACGGCCAGAGTCGTACCGACCACGACTCGACACGACGGCCGTGCTCGACCAGCTGCCTGCAGGGAAGCGCCGCGCCGAGGTACTCAACCGGTTGCCCCAGTACACGATGTGCGACCTCGTCGCAGCGAAGGGTTGGACGCGCCCGTCCCTGGGGTTGGTGGTCCCGAGCGAGATCACCGGCTTCGTCCGCGAGGACCACACCGGCGACACTGCCCATACGGCGAAGATGAACCGGGCTGCGCAGGGCAGTCTCCTCGCTCAGGGCGCACCGAACCTCGAGTTCCCGCCGTTCACGTTCAAGCTTGCCTACCGCTGCCATTCGGCCTCTTGCCGCGGCCACGAACAGAGCATCGTCGACTGGGAGATCTCCGAGGCGTGGCGGATCTGGCGGCGCAGTTACCCGACCGACTACCTCGATCGGATCGAAGAGAAGTGGCTCAGCCTCGTCGACCCAGCGCGGCTGCCGGCCCTGTACGTGGGCAACCAGCACCAGGCACCGCAAGGCTTCCTCGTGCTCGGCATCGCCCGCGACGTCACGCCGGTCGAACCGACGCCAGTGGGTCCCGGTCCAGGAGATACCGCGCCACGATCGAGCGATGGCAGGAGCACGGATCCGCCTCGAAGCACAGAAGGCCGACTGTTCGATCTCTGAGCATCGCATCGACCCGATCGAGCGCCGCCGACCCGTTGCGGTCAAGGTGCGCTTCGAAGGCGGCGACGCTGTCCGGGCGCTGCTCACGGAAACCGTCCCGGTTGTCTCGAGGGTTACCAAGCGTCGGCTCATGCACGTAGGCGATACCAAATGCCGCCAGCTTCTCCGCTAACCCGCGCTTGGACAGGCCACGCTTGCGGCTGATCGCGTTCTCCCGAACGTCGACGAGCACTGACACCCCCGCCTCGACCAGAGCGTCGACGAGCTCATCAACGCTGCGGCCCTCGTAGCCGACGGACACGATGGTCGAAGGACGCGTCAGCTTGTGAGCAGACCCAAGGGACACATCCGCCGCCACGGCGAGATCGGTGAGCGTCTCACGCTTCGAGCGCAGCGCTCGGATCAGCCGATTGCGCTCGATCTCCGCCTCGTTCAGTCGTTTCGCTGCGTCCCGAAGGGGATCAAGGGTCTGTCGTGCTGCCATACATCACCCACACTTTCAGAAATTGAAAGCCAACGCGAATCGGCGCGAGACGTTCGTGTGTGGGCTACGCATCGAGCACCCACGTCCGCCAGTCGACGCCCAACCGGCGGCGCTCTGCAATCGAATCGTCGTCAGCCGGTTCCACCACGCTTATCCGTCGGACTGCGCTGTCGATCCACGCCGCCCGCACGTCTGGGTCGATCGCGTCCAGCGCGTCGTCGGACATCACGTGCAACAAGCCGTTGACCACCATGGTCTGGGATCGAAACCCCTTGCCCCGCAGGTGCTTGCGGATCGCCTTGCGCAGGTCGTCGAGGGACTCGCCCGGAACGCCAGTCACCCACGCGGAGCCGAACGCCTCGACCTTCTCGCCGATCACCGAGACGAGCACCCCGATCCCGGGCAGCGGCCCGGACTTCGGGAACCAGGTATCGACCACCCGCAGACACGACCGGCACGTCGGCGTCAGCTCGATCTCTTGCCAACGACGGAACACGCCTGCCTCACCGGCGGCCATCTCGTCCCACGCTCGACCGCACAATGTGGTCGGCTTCCACGCCGTGTCCAGGAGACGGTCCAGCAGGGCGTCGAGCCGGTCGTCGTCACCGCTCCGTTCCAAAGCGTCCGCCAATGAGTCCGGCAGCGCCTGGCGAGTATCGAGCGCAGCGCGAGCCGTCGAGTCACTCGTCGCTTCGCACAGGTGCGTCTCGAAACCACCGCCAACGTCGACGAGCAGCAACCGGTGACCGAGCACCACCAACGTGTTCAAGACCTCATCGGTCATCGCGGACTCCTCCACAACCATCGTCGCACCTCGGACGTCGCCCGAACGCGACAAAAGGAGAGGACTTCCCTGTAGAGCCGGGCAGCGTCGCGACTCGCTCTCCGGGACAACGCACGGCTGCGACGCTGGAGACGGCCAAGAGCTCGTGTTGTACGGGTGTTGTACCGACACCCCTCCGCCAACGTCAGAGGCCCCTCCCGACTTCTCGGAAAGGGCCTCTGAACTGGATCTTTACTTGGTGGCGGGGGCAGGATTTGAACCTGCGACCTTCGGGTTATGAGCCCGACGAGCTACCATGCTGCTCCACCCCGCGGTGTGTCCGGCAGTATAGCGCTGCGGAGCGCTGGACCGGAAGTCGGTGGGATTAAGCCTGGCCTCGGGTGGTGGTGGGGGCGAGATTGCGTTCCACTTGGGCATCGAGCAGTGCCTTAGCGGCTTTGACCTTGGCCTGGTAGCCGGCCAGATCGCCGTTGCGCAGGGCGGCGTCAGCTTCTTGGAGCAGCACTGCCGCTTGGGTCAGGGCCGCCTCGTCGGTTGGCGTGGTGGTGGTGGTCGGACCTCCGGGGCCTTCGGTGGTGGGCGTGCTTGGCCCCGGCCCGGGCGCGGTGCTGGGGGGGCCCGGGGCGGTGGTGGTGGGTCCGCCGGCGACTGGGGGGTCCGGCACCGACGGGGTGGTGCCACCGGTGCTGCCATCGTGCAGCGTGTTGAAGTCCACCTCGGTGCCAAACAGCTCGGTCAGCGCTTCGGTCAACGTCTCGGCCCGCACCACCCGCTCGCCGTAACCGAGGATCACCGAGTTGAGCTCGGGCACGCTGGAGGAGGACCCAGCGGCTGCAGTGACATACATCGGCGTCACCCACAACAACGACTGCTCGATGGGAAGCATGACCCGGGCCCCGAGCTGCACGATGGAGCCGGTCTGGCGGTTGGCCAGCAGTGAGAGATCCCTCGAAATTGCGTCGTCGGACAGGATTCGCGACGTCAGCAACGTGGGGCCCACCACCCCCTCGGTGCTGACCCGAAACAGCTGCAGCGACCCATCCGGGTTGGCGGACATGAACGCCGTCAAGGTTTCGCGCTTCTGTCGTTGTCGGTCAGAGATCGGCACAAATGGTCGGGTTACTACAAACGATACATCTTCTTCATCAGGCAATCGCAACATCTGATATTGCGGTTCCACCCGCTCACCGTCAGCCACATTGGTGGTGACGAGGCCGCCGGCCAAAGCGGGGTTAGGAGGAGCGGTGGTCGCACTCGCAACTGCGGGCAAGTTGACCTCGCGGTCAGGCTGATCGGCCACCGCCCAGCGCCCCACCTGGTTGTAGAACTGCGTGGGATCAGTGACGTGGTAGCTGGCGAACATGGTGGTCTGCACCCGGAACAGATCCTGCGGGTGGCGCAAATGGGCCTGCACCGACGCCGGCATATCGGCAAGGGGCTTGAACAGCTCAGGGAACGCCTGCTGATACGCCCGAGCCAACGGATCTGACTGACCACCGACATCGTTCAAATAGAACGACACGGTCCCGTCGTATCCATCCACGGTGGCCTTGACGGAGTTGCGCACATAGTTGAACTGGCGCCGCAACCCGCTCTCCGCCGGGAGATTCTCACCATCGAAGGCCTGCCCGTAGGGATAGCTGTCTGTGGTGGTGTAACCATCGATCACCCAGATGATCCGACCCTCTGCCAGCACCGGGTACGGATCGCTATCGAAGCTGAGGAACGGGGCCACGCTTTGCACCCGCTCCCGCACGTCGCGCACGTACAGCATGCGGGACTCATCGGTCACGAACCCCGACAGCACCGGATCCAGATCGCCGTAGCGCAAGGCAAAGGCGCATCGCCGCAGGAAAGAACCGAGCACCACGCCGCCAGTACCGTCATAACGAAAATCATCGTTCTCGTAGGCGATCTCGGGACGGCTGTTTTTCACAATGGCGTAGCCGTCCATGTCCTCGCCGAAGTACAACCGGGGCTGGGTCAGCTCAACATCCACGGCGTCTTCATTGACGGTCAGGTTCGGACCCACACCGCTCACCAGATAGGACGGGCCACCCTCTCGCACCTGTCCCGCCGCAGCCAACACCGCCCCATACCCTTGGGTATAAATGAGGTGCAGCCCTTCCCAGCTCTTCTGCGGGACCCCATTGGCGTTGAGGCCGCGGGCGCCTATCACCGTCAGCGTTTCCCGCCCGTCCACCATGTAGCGGTCATTGTCCAGTTCCGCGGGGAAGGACAACCAACCGGTCTGGGCCTGCTGCCGGTTGAGGACCTCACTGATGATGCCAGGATCGAGCAGACCCACATTGCGGAACACATCAGCACTGGCCGCTTCAGCCACGTCTTGGGCGGAAAGGTTGGCCCCGGCCTCGAAATCCTTCACCACAACGCCGTCCATGGCGTACGCCTTGAGGGTGGCCTCGATGTTCCGCTCGATATACGGGCGTTCTTTGGACGATTCGCCCCGCTCCACCGAGAAGCGCTGCACGAACCAGGGGTAGGACGTGCCCACCACCACCGCTGCGAAGGCCCAGCTGCCCACCGCCACCACCGGCAGGGTCCAACCCCGTCGACGGATGTTCACCAGGAACAGCGCCACCGACAGCAACGAGATGGCCATCAACAAGTTGAGCGCCGGCAGCTTGGCGTTCACGTCGGCGTAGGACGCGCCCTGCACGAAACCCCGGGTGGACAAGGTGAGGGCGTAACGCTGCAGCAGGTAGTCCGCCGCTTTGATAATCGCCAGCACCGCCAGCAACACCGACAGATGCCCTTTGACCGACGCCGTGACCCGTTGTGCGGGGGTCTGAACCCGGATCCCGCCGTTCAGGTAGTGCGCCACCAGCGTGACGATCAGGATGATCACGAACGCCAGGAACAGCCATCCCACCAAGAACCGCAGGAACGGCAGCTGGAATACGTAAAAGCCGACTTCCACGCCGTGCAGCGGATCGGTCTCGCCGAAATCAACACGGTTGGTGAACAGCACCCAGGACTGCCACTGCTGGGACACGCCCGCCCCGGCGATCAGCGCGAACAGCAGTGCCGCCATGAAACGCAACATGCCACCGCGCCGACCGATCAGGTCGTAGTACCGGGCCAGCAGGTCTTCCTCGGGTCCGGTGGGGCGGTAACGGGGTGCCAACCGGTCCGCGATCAGCAGGTTCACCCATAACAAGGCGAAGAACACGCTGGTGAAGATGAGCCCCAGCGCCACCTTGGCCCCGAGCACCCCGGTCCACACCGAGCCCAAGCCCAGTGAATCGAACCACAGGAAGTCCGTGTAGAAACGGGCGATCCCTCGCAGCGACATGAACAGCAGCACCAGGGCCGCCACCGCGACGGCAACGACCGCCCTGCTGCGGGGACTGAGCCGTCGCTCTTGAGGAACAGCGGCATCGGCAGCGTTGGCCATGATCGGCGATGCTAGTGGCGGGGCCACCACCCCCGGGCCGCGGCCAGGACGGGGATCAGTCCGCTTTCACCAGGCAGCAGCGACAGCCGGGGAACGATGGCGGGGCCACATGCCCGGTGGGGAAGGCCTCGCCGAAGATGACCTCGCCGGCGAGCGCATTGTCCAGGCAGTCCGGTCCGCAGGCGTCAGACACCCAACGGGCCCGACTCCCGGCCTCCGCCGCGGCCAACTGTCCCGCCGCATAGGCGCTGTAGAGGTTGAACTCCACCAGCTCACCCAGGCGCTGGCTCCGTACCTCACGGTATGCAGAGCGGACCCGATCCACATCCCATCCGCCGGTGTCCTCCTCGGCTTCGCCCAGCCGCTCCTGCAGCAAGGTGACGATGCGGCGGGCCAGACCCGACACTTCGCCGGCCACGTCGCCAAGACCGGCTTGGACCTCGTCGTCCTCACGCACCGAGCGGCGACCCAGGGACCACGCCACCATCAGCTCCCCCGCTGACGCTTCCTGCAGCGCGGTGCCGATCTGTTCGAAGGTGGGAGCCCCGACGGCCGTATCGCCGCTGAGAACCCGCTTGAGGTCGGGGTTGCGTTGAGCCTGCAGCATCTCGTTCTGCTGGTCGGACAGGGCCAACTTCAGCTGCCGTGACAGATCACGCATGGGCCCGGCCAACACCGCGTCCCGGGTGTGCAACGCCACCCGATCGGGGTCGAGGTCCACCAATTCGGATTCCGCCACGCCCTCCTCGGCCGCCCCCTCCGACGCCAGCACGTCCGCCGCGATACCGGACACGGTGCTATCGGACACGGCTGCATCGGACACGGCAACATCGGACATCGGAGCTGGGGCCACCGGCAGCACCGTGACCTCCTCGATGGGATCACTGGGCAGCACCACCGCCGGGTCAGGGGCCAGACCGACCAGGGCGCTCACACCCCCGCTGCCGTTGTGGGAGGCGGAAGAGCCGGTGTCATCCGCGGCGCGCAGCCGGGCGAACAGGTCCTCGGTCCGTCGGGTGGAGCGCTCACGACGGCTTCCCCGGCGCGGCACGACCGGGCCGATCTTGCCCACCGAGCCACCGCCGGGGCCGGTCACGGGGCCGTGAACACCGGAGTCCGTCCCGCCGCCGTCACCACCGTGACCCATCTCAGATTCGACGCCGCCGTTATCGGCCCCGCCCGGTTCGTCCTCTTCCAGTTCCTCAGCGGAGCCCGGAACGGCTGCCAGCACGGCGTCGATGACATCCAGGCTGGGCGAAGATCCGCCATCGACACCCGTAGGCCCAGCCACCGCGCTGTCAGCGGTGTCGGCGGTGTCAGCGGTGTCAACTCTGATGGCGATGATCTCGGCGTGGTCACGCAGATCGATCACCAGGCCGGGCCGGTGGCGCGCCGCGACATGGTCTGAATCCGATCGGTCGCCTCCGTTGAATGGCGAAACCTCGATCCTGCCCTGGCCAGGGTTCGCGCCGGTCTCAACCTCAAGCGCAGCAGCGGGCACCGATCGCAGCATGGACCTTTGCGCCACCCGGTCCTCGCCAGTCACGGTCTCGACGTCGGTGTCGATGTCGCTCTGGGTCTCGATATCGGTCTCGGGCTCGGTCTCGCCGGCGTCGCCGATCTCCGCAACGTCATGAGCGCTGACCGGCTCCGAGGACGCTGCGCTGACCGATTGATCGTCGATGAGGCCGGTGTCACGGGCCAGACGCACCTCGGCCTCGAGCTCCCGCAAGGACGGCAGCTCGTTGAGATCGACGCTTCGAGCAGCCCGATCACCGGCCAACTTGGCCTCCACCAGCGAACCGGCCAGCTCGGCCTGCACGTCGGTGACTCCTTGGCGGACGCTTTCAACGGCGTCGAGCAACCGCTCCCGGGCGGCCCGAACCCGCTCCAACTGTTGACGTGAGGCGTTGCGTCGCCGGGCCATGTCGCCCAGGATGCGCTCCCGCACCGCCCGGGCCTCGCCCACCATCCGCTTGCCCTCGTCCCGGGCGGCGTCTCGTTCGGCCACCGCGGCGTTCACCAGTTCGTCCCGACGGGCCTCGGCGGCGGCGCTGATGGCCGCGGCGCTCTCCTTGGCCCGGCTCAACGACGCGTCCACGCTGGCTGCAGTCTCCACTCGCAGCTTGTCCGCAGCCGCCGCGGCCTCCGTCCGTACCACTTCGGCCTCGGCCTGGGACGTGGTGCGCAACTCCTGGGCTGCAGCGTCCGCTTCGCTGCGCACTCCCTCGGCGTAGGTGTCCGCCTGGGCCCGAACCCGCTCGGCGTCAGCGGCGGCATCGGCCCGCAGCTGCTCGGCGGCGGCTTCGGCCTGGGCCATGATCTCGGCGGCCACGGCCTCAGCCTCCGCCCGTCGCTCATCGACCAACCCCTCGGACTGCGCCCGCAACCGTTCGGCCTCGGACTGCGCGGCGGCGGTGACGGTGCCCGCATCGGTTTCGGCCCGGGCCTTGATATCGGCGGCGGCCTCCCGGGCCATGGACAGCACCCGGGCGGTTTCCTGGCCCAACAAGTCACTGACCTGCTGCACATCGAGGGGCTCAGCGGCGGTGACCACCTGACGCTCCTCGGCCGCCTCCAGCCGGCTCAGCAGCTCCGCCTCGCGTTCTTGTACCCCTCGCAACTCCGCAGCCACCCGGGCCAGGAAGGAGCGGACCTCGTTGCCGTCGAGGCCCCGGAAGCTGCTGCGGAACTCGGCGTGTGCCACCCGCTCGGGCGTCAGCCAGCTGCTCGACCCCGATGCGTGCACTGCGGTGTTGACCGGAGTGGAAGCGGGCGACGGGCTCGATGAGCGCGGGACGCGGGTGTCGGCCATAGCGCGATGCTACGACCTACCCCAATGGCGGGGACGCATACCCATAGTCCTGGTTTTCCTCGTAAGCAGGACGATGAGCCGGTGGCCCGGACCCCCTCACCGGCCCCCGACACGAGATATCGGCGCTCAATCCGATGCTGGTGCGCTGCCGGGCGCGGCGGCGAGTGAGGTGGCCGCCAGCGCCACGTCGTCCCCGCCCCGATCGGCCAGGATCGCCAACGCTTCGGTCAGGGTCCCCACCGCTACCAGCTCCACCGAGCCGGCCTGTTTGCGGGCCCGGGCCAGCTCGGCCGGATCCAGGGAGTCCGGCACCAGGAACACGGTGATGCCGGCCCGTCTCGCCGCCACCGCCTTTTGTTCGATCCCGCCGATGGGACCTACCCGACCAAAGGCGTCAATGGTGCCGGTGGCCGCAACCCGTTCGCCGCCGGTGAGATCCCCGGGCGAGAGTCGTTCGATTACGGCCAGGGTGAACGCCAGCCCGGCGGAGGGGCCGCCCACACCGCTGCTGTCGATGCTGAGCTCGCCTTCGAAGGTGATCCGCAACGAGTCCCGGACGCCGATGCCGAGGTAGGGCCGCTCCGGCTGGTCAGGGGACTGCCCGACGGTCACCTGGCGGGTGACGGCGGCCGCGTCGAGCTCGTCCCGCGTCGCCAGATCTCGTTGGGTGGGATCGACGGGTCGGGAGCCCACCGGGGCCACCAGCAGGCTGACCTGCTGACCAGCCTTGACGTCGCCCAGGACCCGGGCCAGTTGCAGGGCGCTGGTCACCGGCCTATCGTCCGCGGCCAAGACCACATCACCGGGACTCAGCACGGCGTCGGTGGGAGACCCGGCCACGACCAACTCGATCTCGGCGCCGGTGGGCTCGGCCAGGCCCAGCGCGGTCAACGCCACCCGCAGGGCCACGTCCTTGGAGCCGGCCATGAGCTGCTGGTTGGCCGCCCGGTTGTCGGCGGGGGTCTGGCCTTGCAGGATCAGATCCTCCTCGGCCAGCTCGATGGTGCCGTCCAAACCTGCCGACAGCGCCTGCAGGAGGTTCACCGGTCCATCCAGGCTGACGGTGGCGAAGGAGATGGTGCCCCGAGCGGACCCGTCGGTGTTGGCGTCCGGTTGGGAGCTATCGGGGTCCGCGGCGGGGTCGGGATCTATGGCTGCGCCGGAGAGTTCCACCAGGTCACCGGTGGTACGGATGCTGCCGGGAGAGATGGCGTAGTAGGGAACGTGGATAACGGTGGCGCCAAAGAACGCCAACGCCCCCACCACCACGGCCACGGGCAGCGCGGCCCAGCGACGAGTGCGTTTCCCGGCTGCCGCTACGCTCCCGACCAATGGCTCACCCGCGGAGATCGCACCCTGAGGGGTTAGCGGAAGTTCGCCGTGATGCGGGTAATCCGGGTAATCCGGGGGCTCGGGGGTTTTCGGGGGATGGGCGCTCGGAGCGGGAACGTCTGGCACCGCTGGTTCCTGACCTTGATCACCGGTCATGGACGTCCGGCCGATACCGGCGATGGTCCCTCAGCGGGGTGCGGGCCGCCCGACAACGCCGCCAACAGCAGCCATATCCGTCCCTCGGGCGCCGCCTGCGTTCCGTGGTGGAGTTGGTGGTCCTGGTTGGGGTCCTGGGGGTGGCGGTGGCCGGCACGATCACCGCGGCGATGGTGGGCGCGAGGCTGGCCGCTTCGCACCTGTTGGGCGGATGAGCACCGCGCCGCCCGCAGCACCGTGGAAGGCCACCATCTCCGCAAGTCCGATCGGCTCAGCGGTTGAACAGACCCCGGCGGACACCACCGGCCTCAGCGGGGGGTTCAACCGGCGGGGGCATGGTGGAGGACAGACCGGGGATGGCAGGGGTCGGACGGGGATCATCGAGCTCAGGATGGTCGGCGGGGCCCTCATCATGGTCCGGGCCGGCAGGGGTGGAGCTCACCGCGGTGGGGACCGGCGGCGGCAATGGGGCGGCTTCGGCGGTCAGCACCGGGGTCAGCACCGGGCCCGCGGCCAGCATCTCGCGTTCCTCTTCGATGTCCTCCGGGCCGGGCGTGGTGTGAGCGGGCGAGGTGTACGCCGGCGCGGCGTAGGACGCGTTGGCGGCGGGGAACACCGGGAACGGTTCGGCGGGGGCGCCATCGGCCGCTGGCGTGGGCGGCGGGGCCGGCGGGTCCTCGGTCTCGATGTGGACCTGATAGTACGGCTGGAAGCGGAAGTTCACCTGCTCCAGCCGGTAGATACGAGCGCTCTCCACACCTTCGAGATTGCGGAGCCGCTCCACGAACTCGACGGCGGAGACCAGGTCGTCGGTCTGCTGGAAGCCAGGCTTCCCCTCGACACTGCGATAGATCACCATGTGCGACACGAAACGCTCTCCTTTTCCGCCCTCAAGTATCGGCCAACCCGCTGGCAGACTGAACAACTCTTCTGGGACTTTCGACCTAGTCATGGCGGATGAACACCCAACAGTCAGACGCCGGCGCGCCGTTCTGGCCGGCCATCGTGGTGACCTGCCCACCGTACGGGCGTTGCTCGACGATGAGGATCCCCAGGTCCGGGCAACCGCGCTCAGCGCATTACGACGCTGCGGGGCGCTGACCGACGATGCCGTCGCCGCCGGGTTGGGCGATCCGGCAACATCGGTACGGCTGCGGGCGGCGGAGCTCAGCGCGGCACACCCCGCGGTTTCCTTGCTACCCAGCCTGGCGGACGTTGACCCCTTCGTGGTGGAGATGGCGTGCTGGTCGGCGGGCGAACGCCACCTGGATCCCGAGCTGGGGGCGGTGTTGGTGGCCCTGGTGGGCCTGGCCGGCGGGCACCGGGAACCGTTGGTGCGAGAGGCCGCGGTGGCCGCCATCGGCTCGCTGGCAGCAACGGTGCCACTACCGATCGTGGCCGCCGACGCCGCCCGATCGGTGGTGTTGGCGGCCATGTCCGATCGGCCCCACGTGCGACGGCGGGCGGTGTTGGCGCTGGTGGCCTTCGACGGGCCCGACATCGACGCCGCATTGACCCAAGCGACCACCGATCGGGACTGGCAGGTGCGAGACGCCGCCCGGGAACTGGCAGCAGACCCCTGATCGGGAGGAGGCGCAGGGCGGTGATGCGTCAGCCCGGTGACTGGTCGGAGTCGAACACGTTGTTGAGGGTGCCCAACGATTCAATGCAGTGCCCGGCCCCCAACACCACGCTTTCGAGGGGCGCATCAACGTGGTGCACCGGGATGTCGGTGGCTTCGGCCAGCCGCACATCCAACCCCCGCAGCAAGCTTCCGCCCCCCACCAGGTAGATACCCCGGGTGATCAGGTCACGGGCCAACTCGGGAGGAGCCGCACCCAAACAGCGCAAGACCGATTCCACCACGGTGTTGATCTGCTCTTTGATGGCCTCGCGCACCTCCTCGGCGGTGAGGATCACGGTGCGGGGCAAACCGCTGGTCAGCTCCCGGCCCCGCACCTCGGCAGAGGGTTCACTCGCCATGGCGTACGCGGATCCGATGGCGATCTTGATGGCCTCCGCGGTGCGCTCCCCAATGGCGATACCGCAGGCGCGGCGCACATGGGCGGCGATGGCGGCGTCAAGGTCAAAGCTGCCCACCCGGACCGCTTCGAGGGCCACCCTGCCCCCCAGCGAGATCAGCGCCGTCTCGGAGGTGCCACCACCGATGTCCACCACCATGTTGGCGATGGGTTCGCTGATGGGCAGACCGGCCCCGATGGCGGCGGCCATGGGCTGATCCAGCAGCCGGGCCTCCACCGCGCCGGCTCGTCGGGCGGCCTCGATCACCGCCCGGCGCTCCACGGGGGTGATGGCAGAGGGGACGCAGATCACCACCCGGGGCCGGTTGAAACGGTTGACCCCGGCGCGCTGCAACACCAGCCGGATCATCCGCTGGGTGATATCGAAATCCGTGATGGCGCCCTTACGCAGGGGTCGCACGGCGACGATGTTGGACGGGGTGCGTCCGATCATCCGCCACGCTTCGTGCCCCATGGCCAGCACGTCCCCGGTCTGGGTGTTGAGCGCGATGACCGAGGGCTCGTTCAGCACGATGCCCTCCCCACGGGCGTACACCAAGGTGTTGGCGGTGCCCAGGTCTATGGCCAGGTCCCGAGCCGTTGCTAGGTCTCCGGAGAGGACCGTCGCCGGTCAAGGGCCGGATCCCGGTGCACCGGGCGATTGGTACCGCCAACCACGCGGCGTGGCCGGATGGGGGCGGGCTCCACCGGCTCGGGTTCGCCACCACGGGATCCGGCGGGCCCCTCGTTCAGCCGCAACGCCCGCAGCTCCCGGTTGAACTGATCCATCTCGTGCTGCACCGAACGGGGCCGATGCCGCAACGCCCACAACACGATGGCGCCGAGTGCGGACAACCCCACCGCCATGGCCAGGTACACCAGGTTCTGCATCAGCGCATCTCCGCGGAGGCTTGTTCTGTCGCGGCGGCAACGTCGGTGATGTGCTGGGCTTCGAGACCCCAGCTCTCCCCGCCGGCCCAACGCTCCCGTTTCCAGATGGGCACCGTCTGCTTCAGCGCATCAATGCCATGCGCCGCCGCTTCGAACGCCGCCTGCCGGTGAGGGCTGGACACCGCCACCACCACGGCGGATTCCCCCACCTGCAACGCCCCGACCCGGTGGATCATGGCGATGCGTCCCAGCTCGGGCCAGCGCTCACGGAGTTGTCCGGCCAGCTCCAACAGGCGGGGTTCCACCTGGGACTCGTACGCCTCGTATTCCAACAGCGAGACGTCCGGCCGATCCGCGGCGTGGTCCCGGGCCGTGCCGGAAAACAGCACCATGGCCCCGCAGTCAGGCCGCACCGCCCAGTCACCAATGACATGAACCGGCAACGGCTGATCGGTGAGCCCGACCCAGGTATCGCCGAGGTCGGGAGGTTGCACGCCGGCCAGTGTAGGCCCCGGGCCGAGAGCGGGCCGGCCGACAGTTGACCTTCGCCGCACCCCTGGGCAGGTCGCGTACCCCGCGTGCACCGCGCTCGGTAGTCTTCAGCGGTGCCCGACGACCCCTTCGATGAGGACTCGGGCCTTCCTGATCCGGCGTATCAGGATCCCGCGTTTCAGGATCCGCTTCCGTTGGACGACCGGCTGTGGCGTCACCCCAGCGAGGTCGGCGGCCTGGTCCAAGCGGCTCGACGGCGACGTGAGATCACCAACGGCAAGCTGATCGGGTTGGGCGCCGCCGCCAGCCTGTTGGGGTCCGCCCTCACGGTGGGCGCCCTGGGGCTGGGCGGGGCCTTTGACCGGCCTGCGCCCCCACCGCCACCCGTGGAGCAAACAATCACCGTGCCGGTCCCGGCGTTGGGCGCTCAAGCGGGGACCAAATGGCCGGCGGTGGTGGCCTCGCTGACCGATTCGCTGGCCCGGATCGAGGTGGCCCGGGGCGGGGATCGTCCGGTGGGCAGCGCCGTGGCCTTCCGCAACACCTCCGACGGCACCTACTTCGTGACCAGCCGGGACCTGGTCCTCAACGCTGAGCGGGTCAACGTGGTGCTCAATGGTGACCGCACCCGGCGGGCGGAGGTGGTGGGCCATGACCCCTACACCAACCTGGCGGTGCTGCGGGTTGACGCCGTGCATCACAACCCGCCGCTCATGCACCAATCAGGCGAGGTGTCCGTGGGCAGCGAAGCGGTGGTGATGGGCGGCCCGGCACCGGAATCGTCCGTTCCCTCCGTTGCGAAGGCCCTAGTCGGATCGGTTTCCAGCGCGGTGACCACCAAGGGGGGCGGACGGGTTGAGGGTCTGCTGCGCACCGACGCCAACGTCAGCGCAGACGCCAAGGGCGGGATTCTGGTGGACGACAGCGGCACCATGATCGGCCTGATGGTGGCGATGGGCCAAGACGATGCCGGCGTTGAACGGTTCGGGTACGCCCTGCCGGCGCCGCTGGTGAAGGCCACCGCGGACAGCCTGATCGACCTGGGCTTCCCGGCCCGGGTGTCGCTCGGGATCGGCGGCGAGGACGTGGCCGGAGGGGCCATGATCACCTCGGTGGCCGTGGGCAGCCCGGCCGAAGCCTGCGGGCTACTACCCGGGGACACCGTGGTCGGGCTGAACGGCACCGAAGTGGGCAACATGTCCCGGCTGGTGATGACCCTACGCAAACTCAACGTCAACGACGATCTGGTGGTGGAGTTTGTCCGGGACGAGGTGTCCCGCCTGTGCGTCACCACGTTGGCCGCTCCCCCCGCTCCCGGCCAGATCGGCGACGGGCTGGGCGACCCGACCGCCCCCGTCACGACCGTCACCACCGCGGCGCCGCCGTCCACCACAGCTCCCGCACCCACCGTCGCGCCCACCACCGAGGCCCCGTAGCACGCCCGCTCCCCCGCGCAACCGCTGGGCACATCGGTGTTGGCGCCCCAACCCCGCCCCAGCCAATACCATCGGGGTGTGAACGATGCCGACCGACCCGGCGAGGAACCACCCGAGGAGCCCAACGGCGGCCCGCCCGGGTTCGGCTCTCCCTTCGGTGGCCTTCCCTTCCTCGGAGACCTGATGCGCCTGGTCAACAGCCAGGGCAGCTCACCGTGGGACGGGGCCACCCAGCTGGCGGTCAGCATCGCCAGTGGGGGCAAATCCGAGCCGAACGTGGATCCCGCTGACCGCATCGAGCTGGAACGCTTCGCGGACATCGCCAGAATGCATGTGGAGGCGCTCAGCACCCAGCCCCTGACCCCGGCCGGGACAACGTTGACGGTGGTGCCCGTCACCCGTGGCATCTGGGCCCGCCAGGCTCTGACCGATTACCGGAGCCTGCTCGAACAGCTCAGCGCCTCCCTCAACCAGTCACCGGGATTCGGGCTGGGCGGACCGGGTGGGCTTGGCGGCGATCTCGGGGGGGTGGGGGGAGCGGCCAACCCGTTGGATGCCTTCAACGCCATGATCAGCGGGCTCATGCAGATGATGGGCCCGATGATGCTCAGCATGACGGCGGGGTCCATGGTGGGCCACCTGGCGGAACGGGCGCTCGGCACCTACCACCTGCCATTGCCCCGACCGGCAGGGGCTCCGCTGCAGGTGGTCATGCCCAACGTGAACGACTTCGCCGAGGAGTGGTCCATCGAGGCCTCCCAGCTGCGGATGTGGGTCTGTTTGTCGGAGCTGGTGCAGCACCGGGTGCTGGGCCAACCCCACGTCGCCCAGCGGGTGAACGAGGCCCTTTCCCGGTATGTACGGGGGTTCAAAGCCGAACCGGGGGCCATGGAGAGCCTGTTGGGCGGTTTGGACCCCGCCGGCATGGACCTCACTGATCTGAACTCGCTGTCCGATACCACTGGACTGGCCAAGCTGCTGGGCGATCCCACGGCGCTGCTGGGAGCGTTCCGTTCGCCCGAGCAGACCGCGATGTTGCCGGCATTGCAGGCCATGGCGGCCACCATCGTGGGGTACGTCGATTACCGGATGGACGAGTTGGGTCGCCGGTTGCTGGGCGGGGCCGGTCGGTTGGCGGAGGCGTTGCGACGGCGACGGGTGGAGGCCAGCTCGGCCGACCAGTTCGTGGAACGGTTGCTGGGCCTGGAACTGACCCAATCCACCTACGACCGGGGTGCGGCCTTCGTGTCCGGGGTGGTGGAGCGCGCCGGGGACGAGGCGTTGGAGCGGCTGTGGGAGCAGCCCGAGACGTTCCCCACCACCGCCGAGATCGAGGCCCCCGGCTTGTGGTTGGCCCGCATCGAGTTCATCAGCCCCCCCGACGGTTCCTCGCCCGGCTAGTCCGCGGTCTGGTTCCGTCTAGTAGTCCGCCACGTTGCGCAGTTCCAGGGTGCTGTGGCCCCCCGGACGCACGGTGAGCCAGCCGAAGGTGTGGGTGGGGGCCCGGCGCCGCTCGGTGCAGGAGCCGGGGGTTGAACAGCCATTGCGAGCTCATGCCCAGGCCACAAAAGGGCAGGTGGGAGTGCCCGAAGATCACCACCGCGGCCTCCGGGAACCAGCGCTGCAACCGCCCCGGCCGCCCGGCGCGGGGGCCGCTGTCATGAACCGTGGCGACCTTCAGCCCGCCCACGTCACTGATCCGGCGATCGGGGAGCAGGCCGTGCAGATCATGATCGTTGTTGCCCAGCACGGCGTGCACCGGGGCGTAATCCGCCAGGTCCGTCAGTACTGCGGGGTCCACCACGTCACCGGCGTGGATGATCAACGTCGCCCGGGCTGCGGCCTGGCGAACGGCCCGGGGAAGCTGGCGGCGGCCGAGCCCCCGGATGTGGGTGTCCGCCAGGATCAGGGCAGAGGTCACGAGGGGCCCTGAGGGGCTCGGGGGTGGCGTCGCGGAGGTGGGGGCGCCGGCACCACCGGCATCTGCATGGTGGGTTCCTCCTGCGGATCCGCACCAGCCGGACCGCCGGTGATGGGCAGCACCGCGGTGGAGTCCGCGTCCCCCTGAGCCGCTGCACCGGCACCACGGAGACCGCCGGGATAGCTGGGACCGCCGGGACCGGTCTCGTCGAGCTCGTCGTAGAGGGCGGGGGCGGCGAACCTCCCGGCGCTTGAGGTGGGACGGATCACGGGGAGTTGCTGGGTGGGCTCCAGCCAGTCTTCGCGTTGCGGGTTCCGGGTTATTGGGGGGTTCGGGCCGGAGGGGTTGAACGTGGGCGTCGCCGCCGTTTGCGGTACCGGTTCGGACATGGCCCGCAGCACCACTTGGGACAACCTCGGTGGGGAGGCGCCCGCGGCGATGGCCCGTCGGCCCAGCACGAAGCTGATGCCGCACACCACGGCGGCGGCGGCCACGGTGGCGAAACCCAGCCGCAACGGGAACGGCAACAGCACCCCACACAGCGCGCCGACCACCCACAGCAGCTGGAACCGGGCTTCGTTGGCGGCAAAGGCCCGGCCGTGATCGGCGTTGGGTGCGTCTCGTTGCACCAGCGAATCGAACGCCAACTTGGCCGAGCCGGACACCAACGCCACCCCGCCGGTGATCAGCGCCGCGCCGGGCAGGCCCCCCACCAGGGCACTGAGGGCGCCGGCAGCGGCGGTCACGGCCAGCGCCCCGCCCAACATCCACTCTTCGGTCAGCAGCTTGCGCAACCGGGGAGCCACCGCCGCCCCGCACAACGCGCCGGCTCCCAACGGGCCCAACACCAGCGCGAACTCGAACGGCGAGGCCTCGCGGGCCCGCAACTCGAAGGCGATCCACAACGTCAAAAACCCCACCGTGGCCCGCAACAAGCCCATGGCGCCAGAGGCCACCCGCACCCCGGCGGAGGACAGCTCGGCCCGTTCCAGGTCTGTGGGCGGGCCGATATCTCGCCGGGCCGGGGACGGCACCCGCGAGGCGTTGACGGTGGCCAACGTGAAACACACCATGGCCACTGCAATGGCCCACGACGCCCCGCCCAGCTTGGACGCAACCATGGCCGGCAGCCCGCCCACCATTGCCGACAGCGCCGACAACACCGCCAGTTTGGAGTTTGACGCCACCAGCGCGTCGTCCGAGGTCACCACGGTGGGCAGGTACGCGCTCTTGGCCACCTGGTAGCCCTTGCCCATCACCAGCAGGACAAAGGCCTCCGGGAACAGCAGCACGCTGTCGATGTGGGCGGTCATCAACATGGCGGTGACGGCCCGGGCGGCGCAGGTGCCGATCATGATCCAGCGGGCGCCGCCCCGGGCCCGGTCGATGGCCGGGCCGATGAGGGGGGCCACCACCGAGAACGGCGCCAACGTCAACAGCAAGTACAACACCACCCGCCACTGGGCGGCGTTGTATTCCAAGGAGAAGAACAGCGAGCCGGCCAGGGCGATGGCCACCGCCCCGTCACCGGCGGCGGCAGAGGCCTGGGTACGGGCCAGGCGGTTGAACGGGGAAGGCGTCCGGGCCGAGCCGCCGGGGGGTCGCGCACCGCGCTGCGGCTGCTGCGCCATGGCGGCCATGCTAGGCGCCGACCCTGACCAGTTGTGCGGATGGCGTCACCCCGGCGCCGATCAGGTGGGCCAGGTCAGCGGATCAGTCGGCCGGGTCAGCGCCCGAAGCCGGGACGTACTTGTAGCCCAGGCCCCGAATGGTGACGATGCGGTTGGGATGCGCGGGATCCGGCTCCACCTTGGCCCGCAACCGTTTGACGTGCACGTCGAGGGTTTTGGTGTCCCCCACGTAATCGCCGCCCCACACCCGGTCGATGAGCGTGCCCCGGCTGAGCACCCGCAACGGGTTTTCCAACAACAGGGCCAGCAACTCGAACTCCTTGAGCGGCAGGCTCACCGAGTGGCCCCGCACCTCCACCTCGTGACGGTCCAGATCGATCATCACGTCCCCGGATTCCAGCCGCCGGGAGCTGGGCGCCGGGTCCGCTTCATCAACCCCGCCGGGAATTCGACGCATCACGGCTCTCATGCGGGCCACCAGCTCCCGCAGCCGGTAGGGCTTGGTGACGTAATCGTCCGCACCCACCTCCAAGCCGACCACGGTGTCAATCTCGGACCCTTTAGCAGTGACCATGATGATGGGCACGGTGGAGCTGCGGCGGATCTCACGGCACACATCCACCCCGGAACGCCGGGGCAGCATGACATCGAGCAGGATGAGATCGGGGTTCAGCTCGGCGAAGCGATCGATGGCCTCCTGGCCGTCCACCGCCACCTCCACCCGAAACCCCTCTAGGTCCAAACCCACCCGCAAGGCCTCCACGAAGGACTCCTCGTCCTCCACCACCAGGACCAACGGGCGGGTGTCCACACGACGGGTCATCGGGTTCGGCCTCCCGCAGCCGGCGTGGGGGTGGGGGTGGGTTCCACCAGGGCCGGCAACGACAACGTGAACGTGGACCCCTGTCCCTCCCAGGAGGTCACCCGCACCGAGCCGCCGTGATTGTGAGCCACATGGCGCACGATGGCCAGACCCAGGCCGGTCCCGCCGGTGCGTCGGCTGCGGGCGCGGTCAACCCGGTAGAACCGCTCGAAGATCCGCTCGAGGTCCTTGGTGGGAATACCGATCCCCCGATCAATGACCTGCAGGGCCACCTCGAGGGGATCGGGGGCGGCGCTCACGGTGACAGTCTGGCCCCGATCGGAATACTTCACGGCGTTATCCAACAGGTTGTAGACCGCGGAGACCAGCTGAGGGCGCTCCCCGGGGATCAATAGATCAGCGGGCACCGCGGCTTCGATGGTGATCCCCTCGGCGGCCGCGGCCCCCGCCACCCGCGAGATGGCCTCCGCCACCACCCCCGCCAACGGCACCGGATCCAGTTCGAGGGTCATGTCGCTTTCGATGCGGGACAGCAGCAACAGATCATCAATGGTGGAGCCCATCCGCAGGGCCTCGTTGTGCAGGCGTTCGGCAAGATGGGCCCGAACCACCAGCTCCCCGGTTTCGGGGTTCACGTCGCCCAGCAACATGGTTTCCGCCAGCACCGCCATGGCACCCAACGGCGTCTTGAGCTCGTGGCTGATGTTGGCCACGAAGTCCCGGCGCACATCCTCCAGACGCCGGCGTTCGGTGATGTCCTCCACCACGACCAGGGACTCGTCCTCGCTCAGGCGGCGCGCCGACAGGTCATAGGAACGGCGGGGTGGGCCGGCGAGGTTGAGCGTGCGGGTGAGACGTCCGTCATCGGGGCCCGCGTCGTGGTGGGTCCCCCGGCGGGTGAGCTCATCGAGCAGCTGACGCGCCTCCCCCACCACCAGCGCCTCGGCATAGCGGCCGGCGAGCAGGCGTTCACCGGCGGCGTTGGCCTCCCGCAGGCGGTGATCCCCGTCGTACAGCAAGATGGCGGAGGGGAACCCATCCAGCAGGGTCCGCACCCGGCGCTCACCGGCGGAGTCCGAAGCCTGCTGATGGTGGTCCAACTGCTGGAAATGCCCAGCGATCGTGGCCAGTTGCGAGCGCACCCCGCTGACGGGATCTATCCGGCGCTCCTCGAACAGCGGGGCCAGCACTCCGCCCACCTGCCAACGCAGCAACCAATAACCGACCGCCGTGCCAAGAGCGAGTGCAACAACGATCAGCACAACCACCAGGACCGGCATGGCGCTCAAGGGTTCCGGTTGCTGGATTCCTCAGCTAGCTCCCGTTCTCGGATGCGGGCCACTCCGGGATGCTCCTTTTGATGACCCGATGCCATGAACGCCACCCGTTCGCCGATGTTGACGGCGTGGTCCCCGATGCGCTCGTAATAGCGGGCGATCAACGCCAATTGCACCGCCGGCTGGAGGGCCAGGGCGTTGTCGTCGTGGGCTTCGAACATGGCTTCCACGAAATCGGCCTGTAGTTGATCCAGCCGGTTATCGATGTCATCGAGCGCCGCTCCCAGGGCGCCGTTGCGGTCCACGTAGGCGTCGATGGCCAGCCGGGTGATGCGTACCGCCTCCTCGCTCATCTGTCCGATGATGCCGCGCACCCTGACCGGGATTTGATGGCCATAGATACGCCGGGCGCCCTTGGCGATGTTGACCGCGAGATCAGCGGACCGTTCCACATCGGAATTGATGCGCATGGTGGCCGCCACCGCCCGCAAATCCGCGGCCAACGGTGCCTGCAGCGCCAACAACCGGAAACAGCGTTCCTCGATGGAGGCGGACAGCACGTCGATGTCGTCATCGTGGTCGATGATGTCCTGGGCCAATGCCATATCGGCCTCGAGCAACGCATCGGTGGCCCGGGTCATGGCCTCCGTGCTCATCGCCGCCATGCGCACCACATCAGCACAGACCTCATCCAGATCACGATGAAAGCTCTTGCGAATCTCTTCAGCCATAAATCTCCTCAGCCATAACGGTCCTTTCCGTTGCTGGAAACCTGAACCTCCGAATGGATACGCACTGGTCAGCCGAATCGGCCGGTGACGTAGTTCTCGGTACGACTGTCGGACGGATTGGAGAAGATCTTCTCGGTCTGGTCGTACTCCACCAGGATGCCAGTTCGGCGATCCGAATCGGGGTTTACCTCAACGGTGAAGAACGCGGTGCGGTCACTGACCCGGGCCGCCTGCTGCATGTTGTGGGTCACGATGACGATGGTGTAGTCCGCTTTGATCTCCTCCATCAGATCCTCGATCTTCCCGGTGGCGATGGGGTCAAGCGCCGAGCAGGGCTCATCCATCAACAGCACGTCGGGGTTGCAGGCGATGGCCCGGGCGATGCACAGCCGCTGCTGCTGCCCTCCGGAAAGGCCCAGGGCGGAGGCCTTGAGACGATCTTTCACCTCGTCCCACAGCGCCGCTTTCCGCAGCGACGTTTCCACCACCGCCTCGAACTCGCTTTTCGCAACCCCGGCAATGCGGGGACCGAACACGATGTTCTCGTAGATGGACTTGGGGAACGGGTTGGGCTTTTGAAACACCATGCCGATGCGTCGCCGCACCTCCACCGGATCCACCTTGCGGTCATAGAGATCCAGGCCGTGGTAGCGAACCTGCCCGGTGACCCGACATTCGTCGATGAGGTCGTTCATGCGGTTCAAGCAGCGCAACACCGTGGACTTGCCACAGCCGGAAGGGCCGATCATGGCCACGATCTGGTTGTGCGGCACCGGTAGATCGATGTCCCGCACCGCCAGGAACGAGCCGTAATAGACGCTCAGCCCCTGCACATGGAGCACCAGATTCTGCAACGGATCGGGGGCCTGCTCGGGGTGCTGTTCGGTGATGATGAGTGGCCCGGTAACGGACATGCTGTTCGGTCGTTCACCCTTGGAGGAGCGGGAATGGTCGATGCTCACCATGACTCACCTCTTCTTCTCGAATCGGTTGCGGAGAATGATGGCGGTGGCGTTGGCCATGAGCACCACCGTCAGCAACACCACAATGGCCGCCGCAGTGGCTTGATCGAACCCCTGGCGGGCGTTGGTGGACCACGAGGCGATGACGATGGGCATGGCAGTGAACTGCTCACGCAACTGCCCCGGGTCCAACAGCCCACCGTTGTAACCCACCGAGCCGGGAATGGCGCCCACCAAGATCAACGGCGCCGCCTCACCCAGCGCCCGCCCCAACGACAGCAACGTACCAGTTAGTATGCCCGGTGCGGCGTAGGGCAGGACGTGGCTGCGGGTGACCTCCCAGCGGGTGGCCCCCACCCCATACCCCGCCTCCCGCAGCGTGGAGGGCACTGCCCGCAAGGCCTCCGCCGAGGTGATGATCACCACCGGCAACACCAACAGGGCCACGGCCAACGCGCCCGACAGCGCCGTTTTGCCACCGGTCACCGGTTTCAGCAGCACCACGAAGATGGTGTAAGCCAAGATGCCGTACACCACCGACGGCACGCCGGCCAGGTTGCGGATGTTGAGCTCGATGAAGTTCGTCAACCGACCCCGAGGGGCGTATTCCTCCAGGTACACCGCCGCCGCGATGCCCAGCGGGAAGGCCACCACGGTGACCACCACCGCGATCCACAGCGTGCCCCGCAAACCCTGGAACACGCCCGCCTCACTGGCCCGGGAACGGCTTTCGGCGGTGAGGAAGTCCCCCAGCCTGGTGGCCACGGTCTCCCAGCCCAAGCTGATGACCTGGCCCAACAGCACCGCCAGGATCACTACCGTCAGCAGCAACGCCGCCTGCAACAGCAGCTTGAAAATCAGGCCTCGAACGTCCCGACCGCCGGAGAGGGACGCCTCCACGTCCCGACGGACCGAGCTGGGCAGCACCGTTCCCCCCATTGAACTCAGCGCCACATCCGCTCCTTCGCCGCAATGCCCGTATCAGCCGTCATGGTTCTTCCTCAGTACTTCTGGCGTACGCGTCGCACGATGCGGTTGGCGGCCATGTTCAGGCCCAACGTGATGAGAAACAACAGCAATCCCACGAAGAACAAGCTCTGGTAGGCGTTGCCCTGGCCCACCACGGCGTCGGACCCACCGGCCAACGAGGCCATGGCCGCGGTCATGGTGAGGCTGGGCTGAAAGGGGCTGGCGGTGAACTGCGCCTGGTCCGCACCACCAGCGATGAGCACCACCATGGTTTCGCCGATGGCTCGGGAGATGGCCAGGATGGCGGCGGCCACCAGACCGGAGATGGCGGCGGGGACCACCACCCGCACGCTGGTGACCACCTTGCGGGCCCCCAGCCCAGCGGAGGCCTCCCGCAGTGTGGAGGGCACCGCTGACATGGCGTCCTCGGAGACGGAGGCCACCAGCGGGATGGTCAAGATGGCCACCCCGAGACCAGCGGCCATGAGGTTGGACAGCGGGGCCTCGGGCCGGAACCGTTGCACGATGTTGGGCGAGATCCACGTCAGGGCGAAGAAGCCCAGCACCACGCTGGGAATGCCGGCCAGGGTTTCCAGCACCGGCTTGAGGATCCGGCGGGCCCTGGGTTTGGCGTACTCGGACAGGTAGATGGCGGTGGCGAAGCCCAACGGCGCGGCCACTGCCACCGCCACCGCGGTGACCAGCAACGTGGCGACCACCAGCGTCTTGACGTCGAAGAAGCCCTCCCGGGGGAACCAGCCGTCGGTCCACAATCGGCCAAGATCCGCGCTGGCCAGGAAGCGCCCGGCCTCCGCCACCAGTGACACCACGATGGCCAACGAGATCACCAGCGAAGCAACGGCGGCGCTGCGAAGCACCCAGCGCACCCGCCGCTCACGTCCCAATCGACGACGGTCCCCGGCGAGGTCCGCAACGGTGAGCGGGGCCCGACCACCGGGACCGGCGCCCATCGGAAGCGCGTCGACGCCCGCCATCAGCTGATCTTGGCCGGCATCGGGACAGAGCACCTCATGGGCAACCGGTTCTCCTGTTGTGTGTAGCCCGCGCCGGTCGGCTCACCGAACCCCCCCAAGCTAAGCAGCGCCGGGCCGCCCATCCAGGCCTCAAAGTGAACGGGAGGTGAACGAACGGACAACCTTGTTCAGCGACGGGAGCTGAGCTGGTTATTCGGGTTGGAGCGAGAGCAGATCGATCTGCCAGGCGTGGGTAGCGGTGCTGTAGATCAGCCCGGCGCCCCCCTGCCAGACCTGCACCCCGCCCAGTCCATCCGCCACCATCAGTCGGAACGCGAACAGCCCATCGGCCCGGGGAGTGGACACGATGTTGACGTTGATCTGCGCCGCCTGGGACCAGATCACCGGCCACAAGCTGGCCAGCGTGCGGCCGCGCTCCCCGTCGGTCAACATGGCCATGGCGGCGTCCACGTTCTTGGCGTTGAGCAGCCCGTAGAACCGCTCCACAACAAAGCCCAGGGCCGACTCGTTGCCGACCTCAAAGGCCGAGGACGTCTCAACCACCCGGATGCCGTTGGTCCGGAGTCGACGCATGACCTCCCCCGAATAACAACACAGGGGTTCCCAGCCGGCGCCCACCGAATGGCGCAACACCAACTCGCCGTTCTCGATGGAGGGCCGGGTGTTGAACCCGAACGAACTGTAGAACTTCTGGTCCCCCACCACCGCCGGCCCCTCCTCGGCCCCGGTGAACAGGACCACGGCCGTACCGACGCGGTCCGCACCGGCCACCAACGGCACCACCGCCTCGGAGCGGCCGTCACCTGATAGATCCACCAGCATGATCCGGGAAAGGTCGGCGTAACCGGCGGCCCCGCCCTGCCTGACGGCGATCCACGGCCCGAGATCGGCCAGCGGCGCTTTGGTCCCATCCACGGCGAGCTCCTCCCGTGATCCCAGCGCTGCGGTCCACGCTTTGGCATCGAGCGTGGCCAAATCGATCCCGCCTGGGCGTTGGCCATTGCCGTCCCCGTCACGGTCCACCGGGTCCGTGGTGGCAGAGCCCGGGAGGGTCCCCGCCGTACGCTGGGGGGCCGGTTCGCCACCGCAAGCCACCAAAGCCGCAATCAGCAGCGGTAGCGCGATCCGCAACCAGCCACGGCGGCGCGGATTGTGGGCGACTCGCGGTCCGTGGAGGTGTCGCGGCGGCTCCTTCTGACCCGACGTTTCCCCCCTCACCGCCGTTTCGCACCGCATGGCTGCACCGTACCGCTTTCCGGCCCGGTCACTGCTGGCCAGGGCACAGATTCGGGCCCCGGGATGGTGCGGGGACAGCGGGGACTGTTTGGGCCTAGGTCGTGATCACCGCGTTCAGGGAGCCGTGAGGGTTGGGCTCATACCCGTCGGCCTGATCATCCTCGAACCAGTGACCCGACGCGGTGCGGTAGCGGAAGGCGTAACGGTCCCCCGGCCCGACATCCACCACGGCCGAGCGGCGCCCGTTGGAGCGTGGCAGCAGGGCGTGGGACCCCTCGTCCCAACCGTTGAAGTCACCGACCACCCACACCGGCTCGGCCGGCAGGTGACGCGGGAGCGAGAAAGTCACCCGGACAACACCCCGGGACCGGTCCAGCTTCTTGGTGATCATGCCCTCCATTGTCAACCCTCCGGACGCCAAAACCACCGATATCCCGTTCGATCATCGATCGGGACCGGTGAGTTCACACGTTTGGCACACCGCTGACACCGCCAGGCGCGACGCCGGCGGCGGGTGATCGGCGAACCAACCCCGCAGGCCCACCGGGTCCAGATCCACCTCGGCCCGCACCAACAGATCCCGAACCGCCCTGGTGCTGGCCGCCGGGTCGCTGAGCAGCACCGACGCCAACCGGTCCACCACCAGCTCATGTCGCCGGGACCGGGCGGCGGCGATGAGCTCCCACGGCACGCTCAGCGTCACCGCCGTCGCCGCTGCCACCAGCACCCGGGTCATCGGCAACGGGCCCGGCCCCAACCCCCAACGGACCAGGATCGCCACCCCGGCCACCGGCAAACCCACCGTGAGCCCTGCCACCCTGAACCCGGCCAGCGGGGCACCACCCCACCGGGTCCCCGACGCCCACCTATGCCGCGGTGGGGGCGCGCCGTGGGTGAGCTCGTGGGCCGCGACCACCTCCAGCAGGGCCCGGCCCCCGGCCAGGACCGCGGGGTCCAGCGCCACGTGCTGTCGACCGCGCCACACCCAGGTCCTACCGGCGGTGGCCCGCTCAGCGGCCCGGTCCGCGTTGACCCACCACGACACCGGGCGCCGTCCCGAGCTCGGGGCTTCGGCGTCGGCATCGGACCCGCCAGGCTGGTGGTGGCGGCGTTCCAGGGTTACCAACACCTCCAAGGCCGGCCCCGCCGGGACGGGGGTCAGCCCTTGATGGCAGGTCCGCCACCACCCCACCAGCTGGGCAACACACCAGGTCAGCACCACCGCCACCATCGGCAGCACAACGAAGGCCACCCACCGATCCGCCGCCAGCCACCACTGCACCACGATCAGGGCCGGCGCCAACGACACCACCCGGAGCGGCAACCGCACCGCCACCTCGGCCAACACCGCCACCACCGTCACTGACCTCGGCGCAGACGCTGGGGTGCGTTCGGCGAGGCCCCGCCACAACTCGGACACGGCTTCGAACGGTGCCATGGTGGCCGCCAACACCACGGCGGCAGCAAGATCGGCCCTGGCGCCGGTGGCGTGGTCCCAGGGCGGCCCCACCGCGGCCATCACCAACAACGTGGCCAGTCCGCCGACCCAACACAGGGCCTGCACCCGGAACCGACGCCGGTGAAACCGACCCGACCGGCACAGTTCCTCGGCACTGAACCAGGCCCGGGCCGGGGGCGGGCTCATGGTGGCGGTGCCTCAGCCGTGATCGGGTAGCGCCGCGAACCGGTCCAGGACCTCCCGGTCACTGTCATAGCTGACCCGGGCGCGGGCGTCGGCCAAGGACAACCACACCACCTCGTCGACCTCGCCGTCGTGCAGTTCGGCCGCCGGCTCATCGGCCCCGTCGCCCCCACCACCGAGTTGCATGGCGAAATACCACACCATCTTGGGCCGACCCTTGTGATCGCGGTAGCTCGTGGTGCCCAGGGCGGGACCCAACCGGGCCCGGTAACCGGTTTCCTCCAGTACCTCTCGTAGCGCGGCGTCGGCGGGGGTTTCGCCGGCTTCGAGGTGGCCCTTCGGTAGGGACCAGTCCTGGCGGTGAGGGCGATGCACCACCACCACCTCCACCACGTCCACGTCCACGTCCACGTCCAGTGCCGCCGGTGCGACGGTGTTCGCGCCCGCATCTTGGTGGGTCTGGCTGGTGGCCCGTCGCCACAGCACCCCACCGGCGGCCCGTCGGAGCTCACCGGACCGCGAGGTTGCCCGAGACGCTGGCGGTGGGGACCCGCTCATCGGCGTGATACGGACCGGGCGGTCCAGTACTCGTGCAGCAGCAGGTGGGCGTCGATGGAACCGGGAGCCTGCGCCGGGGGCGGGGACCAATCACCATCGGCGTCGAGCTGCCAGGCCAACGTGTGATCGTTGAGCTCAATGGCGAGGATCTCCACCAGCCGCTGGCACAGGACCGGATCACTGATCGGCACCAGAGCCTCGATGCGGCGGTCCAGGTTCCGGGGCATGAGATCCGCCGAGCCGATGTACCACACCGGTTGGCCCTGACCCCGGCCGTTGGCGAAGAAGTACACCCGGGAATGCTCCAGGTACCGACCCACCAGGGACCGCACCCGGATGTTGTCCGAAAGCCCGGCCACGCCCGGTCTCAAGCAGCAGCTGCCGCGCACGATCAGATCGATCTGCACCCCGTCCCCGGAGGCGGCGTAGAGCTCGTCGATCAACTCCGCGTCCACCAGGCTGTTCATCTTCATCACGATGCGACCCTGCTCACCGAGGGCGCGCTCGGCCCCGATCAGCTCGCTGATGCCCGGTCGCAGCCCCTCCGGCGCCACCAGCAACTTCTGGTAGCTGGTCTCGTGTCCGAAGCCGGTGAGGAAGTTGAACAGGTTGATCAGGTCATCGCCGATGGCCTCGTCCGCGGTGAACAGCCCCAGATCCTCGTACATCCGGGCGGTGCGGGAGTTGTAGTTCCCGGTGCCGATGTGCCCGTACCGACGGAGCCGACCCTCCTCCTCCCGGATGACCAGCGTGGTCTTGGTGTGGGTCTTGAGCCCGACCAGCCCGTACACCACGTGAACACCGGCCTTTTCCAGCCGCCGGGCCCATTCGATGTTGGCCTGCTCATCGAATCGGGCCTTGAGCTCGACCAGCGCCACCACCGCCTTGCCCAGCTCGGCGGCGCGGATGAGGGCGTTCACGATGGGGGTGTCTCCGGACGTGCGGTACAGCGTGATCTTGATGGCCCGCACCGCCGGATCCACCGCCGCCTGGCTGAGGAACAACTCCACCGAGGAGCGGAAGGACACATACGGATGGTGGACCAGCACGTCCCCGGCCCGCAGCGCCTCGAACAAGCCTTGGCCGCCGGTGTTGGTGGCGTCGTTCATGCGGGGTTCGGGCAGCGCCGTGAGCTCGCCATGGAGCAACTCCGGCCGATCCAGCTCGGTCAGCTGCATCGAGCCGGCCAAATCGAGCAGCCCGACGCCCACGTAGACGTCCTCGGGACCCAGATCCAGCTCCGCTTGCAGCAGGGCCAGCACATCCGGAGCCATGGCCGCGGTGACATCCAGCCGGGAGGCCTGGTTGAAACGGCGCCGGCGCAGCTCCAGCTCCACCGCCGCCAGCAGATCCTCAGCCTCCTCCTCGTCCAGGTCCAGATCAGCGTTGCGGGTCACGCGGAACACGTCGGTGGCCACGATGTCCATCCCGGGGAACAACGTGTCGAGATGAGCGCCGATCACCTCCTCCACCGGCACGTATCGCTCGCCGTCGGGCAACGCCAGAAAGCGGGGCAGGGAGGTGGGGACCTTGACCCGGGCGAAACGAACCGGGCCGCCGTCGGGATGGCGGGCGGTGACCGCCAGGTTCAGAGAGAGGTTTGAGATGTAGGGAAAGGGGTGGCTGGGATCAACCGCCAGCGGGGTGAGGATGGGGAAGATCCGCTCGTGGAACTCCTCGGCCAACCATTTGTGCTGCTCATCGGACAGCTCGGCCCACGAGACGATGCGGATGCCGGCCGTTGCCAGCTGCGGGATCAGCTGCTCCACGAAGAACCGCTGATGCAATTGGCTGATCTCTTGGACGCGGGCCCGGATCTCGCCCAGCTGCTGGCGGGGGGTGCGACCGTCAGGGGTCTTGGTCACCACACCGGCGGCCACCTGGTCTTTCAGGCCCGCCACCCGCACCTGGAAGAACTCGTCGAGGTTGTTGGCGAAGATGGCCGAATACCGCACCCGTTCCAGCAACGGCTGGTTGTGGTCGAAGGCCAGGTGCAGCACCCGTCGGTTGAACTCCAGCCAGGACAGTTCCCGATTGAGAAAGCGGCTGGTGGGCGGCTTTCTGCTGGAAGGCGGCACGGCACTGTGCGGCTGCTCGATGGTCCCGCTGGCCATCTCGGCCTAGCTGTCTCCTTCGTCGTAGCCGAGGTCCCACCGCAGGCTGATGTTCTCCCGTTCCGCGTCACGAACCACCCGTTCACGGTTGCGCCGGAACTGGGGATCGTGGGGCGGCAGCAGCACCAGGCGGGCCATGACCCGGGCCCGGAAATCATCGATCACCTTCCGGTCCCCGTTGTGCCCGCGGACCTCCCAATGGGGGGCCACCGGGCCGAGGTAGACCACGGTCACCTGGGCCACGGGCGCTTCGCTGTGCGCGATGTCGGTCATCGGAACGCTCCTGAGAGGGCCGGCGCCGAACGGGGTGGCAGCGGCGGGCGGCTCCCATGGTAGCGGCGCCCCCACACGGCCCGGCGGGGGTGACCTCGCCCCGGCATCGCTCTCACCCCGGCGTCTGACGTTGGGAGGTCATCACCAAGGTGCAACACTCTGTTACGGGAGAGTTTCGGCGCCGGGGGGTGGGGCCGATACATTGTTGGCACACGCTTTCCCGGAACCATCCGATTCGCTCCGATCGCTCTTCGAAGGGAACAATCGGCCGGTGCCACTCGTCTATGAGGGGAACGGAGGCTCGCATGGACAACGAATGGATGGCAGACGGCAAATGCGCCGAGCGCCCGCCGGGAGTTTTCTTCCCCAGCGACGGAGTGGGTGTGGAGGTCGCCAAGCGCATCTGCGCTGGCTGCGAGGTCAAGGCCCTGTGTCTGGATTACGCCCTACGCAACCGCATCGACCACGGGGTATGGGGCGGCACCTCGGAACGGGAACGTCGTC
The DNA here is from genome assembly GCA_046155365.1 of Acidimicrobiales bacterium. Lineage (GTDB taxonomy): Bacteria > Actinomycetota > Acidimicrobiia > Acidimicrobiales > CAIXPF01 > CAIXPF01. Next base: position 34,209 of record JBJXFH010000104.1, read on the forward strand.
GCATCTTGCGCCGCCGCCGGTTGGACCACGAGGGCGTCCCTGACGTTGGGACCCCGCGGGACAACGTCTCCGCTGACCTCGACTGAGCCGAACGTCAGACTGATCCCGCCAAGGCCTTCAAGCAAGGAAACTCCGGGGCGGCAAGGCCTGACCCCGGGCCCGTTACTCCTTGGTGGTCTCTTGCTTGTCCTCGGCGTGACCCTCGTCAAGGCCCTTCTTGAACTCCTTTTGGGCCTGGCCGATGGAGCGAGCCAGTTTCGGGAGCTGTGAGCCGCCGAACAGCAGCAGCACGATTAACCCGAGAATCCACCACTCTTGGCCCTGGAGCAATGCGAGCATGGGCGCCAGCCTACCGGGCCGGCTCCCCCGAACTCACCCCGACCGCTTGATCGACCTGACTTGGGGAGCGCGGCAGCCCGCCACGTCAGGCGGAGGCCGTGCTGTGGATGTGCACGACGTTGGCCCCAGCCAGGGCCCGGGCGCGGCGGATGCGGCGTCGTTCCCGCTCTGAAAGCCCGCCCCAGATGCCGAACTTCTCGCCGTTGGTGATGGCGTACTCCAAGCAGTCGACCCGGACCACGCACGCCCGACAGACCTCCTTGGCCTCCCGTGTGGAGGCGCCGCGCTCGGGGAAGAACAGGTCCGGGTCCACGCCAAGGCAGTTGGCCAGGCGTTGCCAGGTCAACTCCTCAGGCTCCGGTCCACCCTGACTGGCAGGGGTCGCGCTGACGGTGCCGATGATGCTCGTGGTCTCAGTGATCGAGCTGGCCATGTGATCCTCCCGTGGATTTGGGCTTCGGGACATCACCCTGTGCCGCCGCCCCCGGGCCAGAACCCGAGGGATCCACCCGTTCGTACACCCCTGTAATTACAGTGGTGTGATCTTCGCTCACCGGAGCAGCGAAGATCAAGCGCGAACCTGCCGAGCCGGGCAACATGGCGTTGTTTCCATGCGGTGTCAGGCCAGACGGAGCGCCATCACGCAGCGAACCCGAACGGCATCATCAACGACGCCAGCTCATGGTGGGAGTGGGGAACGTCAACGCGGCCGTCCAACAAGCCGCGCGACGCGAGCAGGTGAAGGCATGCCAGACCCCGGGCAGATGCGCCAGCGATGACCCATGGTCATCTCCGGCTTCCGCCTCCCCGCCCGCCGGGTGTTGTACACCGTAGGCCCCATCCGACGCCGAGGCCAAGAAAATGCGACGCAAATGTTGGCCCGGCCACGTTTTCATGACGCCCACGGGTCCCCCCAAGCGCCTCAACAAGCGCTCCGACTGACCGCCGTCCGGCGCGAATCTGGCTGGTCCAACAGCTCCCGTTAACCCCGCACGTCGGGCGAACCCAGCGAGTCTGGCTGGTCTGGCGAACCCAGCGAGTCTGGCTGGTCCGGCGGGTCTGGCTGGTCCGAACGATCGGGTTGGTCCGACCGATCGGGCGAAGTGGCATCGGATGCGTCGGAACGGATCGGCTGATCGGACGGCGGGCCGAAATCGGGTTGAACCCCGCTGTGGACCGGGCCGGGCTGCGGTGGAGCAACGTCAGGCGGGCGGGGTGCGGGCCAGCCACCCTGAGGTGCCCCGGCCCCACCCGGCGGCCCCCAACCGGACGGATACCCGGGTGGCGGCACCGGATACACCCCGTAGCCCGGCGGGTAGGGCATTGGGCCGTAACCGTACCAACCAGGCGGCGGGGCGGGCACGGCCTTGAGCTTCTGGCGGATAGAGAGCAGATAGATGAGGCCGGCGACCAAACCCAACGGAGGGCAGGTGGTCAATCCAACCGCCGGCAGCAGGATCCACAAAAGCTTGGTCTGCCCGGTGGCGACGAAGGGATACTCGGGCCGGCGGGCGGCATCAACAACAGCCCAGATACCCACCACGTAAGACGCCAGGACCGTGGCCATCATTACCAACCAGAACAGCCCATAACCGACCACAAAGGCGATGGGGAAGGCACTGTCACCGGTGCTGGAGTTGCTGCTCGTGACGCCCAGCAGGAAAAGACTAGGCACTCCGACGTTTGCGGCCACCCAGCAGCTTACGTTTCTGCTCCAGGAAATCGACCAGCACGAAATCGCCCAGTGTTTCGGGGGTGGTGAAGAAGGCCCGACCGCGGTTCATCTCCGCCACCTTCTCGATGAAGGCCTTGAGGTAACTCGTGGCATCCAACATGAACGTGTTGATCACGATGCCGTCCTTGGTGCAGCGGGCCACCTCCTTCAGCGTGCGGTGGATGGTCTCCGGCTCCGGCGGATAGGCGAAGTACGGGGTGCCGTCATCCTCGATGTGAGCGGTGGGCTCGCCGTCGGTGATCATGATGATCTGCTTGGTGCCGGTCTGGCGGGCCAGCATCTGACGTGACAGCGCCAGGCCGTGCTGCATGTTGGTGCCGTACACGTAATCCCAGCTGACCTCGGGCAGTTCGTGGGCCTTGAACGCCCGGGCCACTGAGGAGAACCCCACCAGACCCAGGAAGTCCCGCGGGTACTGCGAGGAGATCAGGCTGTGCAACGCCATGGCCACCTTCTTGGCCGGCAAGAAGTTGTCACGCATGGGCATGGACAGGGACAGATCCAACATCAACACCGTGGACTGCCGCACCAGGGTTTCGGTGCGCTCCACCTCGAAATCGTCCGGGATCAAACCCACCGGGGATCCGGCACCGTTGCGCCGTACCGCGTTGCGCATGGTCTGTTGGATGTCCAGGTTGAACGGGTCACCGAACTCGTAAGGCTTGGTGGAGTAATCCCGCTCGTGACCCCACCCGGTCTTGTCAATGGCGTGACGGCCGACCTGGTCCATCTTCATCTTGGAGAAAAGATCCCGCAGGGCGTTCTGACCGATGCGACGGATGCCCTGGGGGGTCAGCTCCATCTTGCCTTCGCGGTTCTCGATGAGGCCGGCGTCTTCCAACATCTTGGCGATGCGGGCCATGTTCTCGAGGCTCTGGGCCGCTTCGTCGCCCAGCAGCTGGCGGGCCCGTTCAATATCCACCTCGGCCAACGCCCCGGGACTGGACGCACCCCGCAGCAGGTTCTCCAGCTGATCGAGATCGCCCAGTTCCTGCATGAGCTCCGCAGCCTGGCCGAAATTGAGCGGATCCTGGCCGGAGAAGTTGTAGCTCTTCTCCCAACCGGCATCGGGGAAAGCCTGTTGCAGGTTCTGGGACAGTTGATCCATCTGCCAACGCAGGTCCATGTCCTCCAGCAACTGCTGTGACAATCCCTGCAGCTGGGCCCGTTGTTCGGGCGTCATGGAGTTCATCATGGCCTGCATGGCGGCCATGCGCTGGGCCATGGTCTCCAGCAACTCATCGAGGTTCTGGGGGTTCTCCGGGAAGAAATCCCCGAAGCGTTGCATGAAGTTTTCGAAATCCTGCTGGGTGTCCTGGCCCTGATTGCGCTTGTCCAGCAGATTGTTCAACTCCGACAGCATGTCCTTCATGCGGGCCATGTCCTCGGGGGTGATGTTCTCCATGGCCCCCGCCATCTGGTTGACCTGGCTCTGCATGACCTGCTGGCGCAACTGGTCAATCAGCTCCTGGAAACGCTGCTGCGCCTCCTGGGACACGAAGTCGTAGTTCTGCAGATCCTTGACCTGACCGGCGAGGTCCGGCGGCAACATGTCCAGCTGGAAGTTCCGCTCGGCCATGGCGCTTTGGGTCAGCTCCTGCTGGCGCTGATCCGCTGATTGGGCGGCTTGATCCAGGCGGTCCTCGATGGCCTCACGCTCCATGTCCACCACCTCGCGCAGGTCCTGGGCGATGTCGTCGTACACACCGCCGAGGTCATAGCGCTCCAACTCGTTCTTGCGCTTGCGGCGGAGGTTCTCGAGCATCTCGCGGATGCCCTGCATGCGATCCCCGTCCGGGGTTCGGAAGCCCTGGTGCATCATCTTGCGCAGAGCGGCGTTGAGATCACCGTGGTACAGCAGATCGTCGGTCAGCTCGGCCAAGATCTCATCAGCACCGAGTTCGAAACCGACCTGGCTGCCGTCCCAACGGGAGTAGCGATAACGAGGACCCGACATAGGCGCAGCGTACCGGGCCCACGGCTGTTCTGCCGGACAGCTGGCACCGGTAGCCTTCCCAGCCACCAATAGCCTGCCCAGCCAAGATGGTCGAGCCGGTTCTGCAGGGCGACGAGGTGGCGCAACGCCGTGATCTGCGCCGCATGAAGGGGCGGGCCACCGCCTTGTTGGTGGCGGCCGGGGCGGTGTTCGTGGCCGCCCGGATGTTGGAGAACGGCCACAGCGGATGGGGATTTCTCCGGGCCACCGCCGAGGCCGCCATGGTCGGGGGCCTGGCGGACTGGTTCGCGGTCACCGCCCTGTTCCGGCGGCCGCTGGGTCTGCCCATCCCCCACACCGCCCTCATTCCCACCCGCAAAGACGCCCTGGGCCGGTCTTTGGGCAACTTCGTGGAGCACAACTTCTTGGCCGGTGACGCCATCGTGGAACGGCTGCGGTCCGCCCAGGTGAGCGCCCGGCTGGCGGGGTGGCTGGTGGCACCGGGCAACGCCGCCACCGTGAGCCGTCACGCCGCGGCGGCGCTGGCGGGGGCCGCGGACGTGTTGGCCGACGATGAGGTGGCCACCGCGCTGGAGCAGGCGGTGATTGAGCGGTTGCGAAAGGTGGACGTGGCACCACTGGCGGGCAAGGCGTTGGGGGTGGCCACCGCCGAGGGTCGACATCGTCCGCTGATCGACGCCGCCCTGGTGGGAGCCTTGCGCTTCGTGGACGAACAGCGCGAGCAGTTGCGCACCCGCTTCGCCCGGGAATCGCCGTGGTGGGTGCCCGAACAGATCGACGATCGCATCTTCACCAAGCTCTACAGCGGGCTACGGGCGTTTCTGGTGGAGGTGTCCAACACCCCTGACCACGCGGTGCGCCGCCACCTGGACCAGCGGCTGGAAGAGCTGGTGCAGCGGCTGCAGCAGGACCCCGAGCTGGGCCGGCGGGTGGAGGGCTGGCGCGATGAGTTCCTGGACCATCCAGCGGTGGGGGCCTGGATCGGCTCGCTGTGGGGGGAGCTGAAAGTGGCGTTGGTGGCCCAGAGCACCGACCCCGATTCGGAGTTGCGTCGCCGGTTGGAGCGGGCCGCGCTCCGGGGCGGGCACACACTGGCAGCGGATCCGGTGCTGCGCCACAAGATCGACCGTTGGTTGGAGGGGGTGGTGCGGTACGTGGTGGCGGCAGAAGGTCATCAGGTGGCGGAGCTGATCGCCACCACCGTGGGACGCTGGGATCCCCGAGAAGCCGCCGATCGCATCGAAACCCAGGTCGGCAGGGATCTGCAGTTCATCCGCATCAACGGCACGGTGGTGGGGGGGTTGGCCGGGCTGGTGATCCACTCGGTCGGGCAATTGTTGTGACCGCAGTACCGTCGCCTAGATGACCAGCGCTGACGCCCATTCCTTGCGATGGGGAGCGGCCTTCCCCGCAGTGCAGTCCGAAGGGGCGGCGTTGGGTTCGGACTGGTTCGCCTGGGAGCGGGCCGACGAGGTCCCACCCAGCTTCGAAGGCAACGAGTTCGCCCGGCATTTCGCGGCTGACTTCGAGCTTTTGGCCTCCGTCGGCGCCGACCTGGTCCGCATCACGTTGGATTGGGCCCGCATCGAGCCGGAAGAGGGCAAGATCGACGTGGCGGTACTAGAGCGCTATCGCAACGTGCTGGTGGCTGCCAAGGAGGCGGGGTTGGAGCCCTGGGTGGTGCTGGTGGACGGCCCGGCCCCCGGTTGGTTCTCCATCGACGAGCGCGGCTGGCGTGACCGGCGGGCCCGGCAGTACTTCTGGCCCCGCCACGTGGAGCGCATCGCCGACCACGTCGGGGACCTGGTGCCGGCCTGGGTGCCGATCCTGAGACCGGTGTCCTTCGCCCGGGGTTCCTTCATCACCGCGGCCGCGCCTCCCGGCACCCGCAGCGTGCAGCGGTTCGTGGAAACCGTGCAGGGCTGCTACCTGGCCTCGTTAGGTGCGTGGGAGGTGCTGCGGGGATCCGGTGCCCCGGTGGCCCTGGGGGTGGAATCGGCCCCGGTGCGGGTGGGTGAGGACGGCGGTGAGCGACCGACCCGGCTCTACGACGAGCTGCAGTGGGCCTGGACCGAGGGGATGCGCGACGGTGAGCTGTCCCTGCCGCGCATGCCGATCGTGCGGGTGGACGCCATGCGCGACGCCTTCGACGCCGTGGCCATGACCTTCGACGGCGGCTACCAGGTGGGGCGTGACGGACGGGTGGCACGATTCACCCAGGACGAGGAACTGCTCGGCTCACTGCATCGGCTGGCCGAAAGCGCCGGCGACCGACCGCTGTGGATCGCCGGGCAAACGGTGTCGGTGGGGGACCCCGCTGCGGACATCGAGCCCACCGAGCGGGCGCTGCAGGACATCGATTCCGCCCTTCACGACGGGATCGATCTGCGGGCGTGGTTCTGGGAACCGGCCATCGACGGCTACCAGGGCGCTTCGGGCTTTGACACCCCGATGGGCCTGTTCGACCGTGATCGGGTACCCAAGCCGGCGTGTGAGGCCATCAGTCGCTGGCAGGCATCACATCGGGTAGCGATGGCTGAGCCGGTTCCCGACCCCGAGGATCAGGACCGGTAAGGCCGATGAACCCGCTCCAATCCGGGTGAGGGCGGGTCAGGGCCGGGTCAGCTGCGGGCCCGGTAGGAGGCCCGGCCACCCACGGCGTCTTTGTTGAGCCGCTTCGAGAGGTGCAGGCCCTCCAGGATGAACTCCACCGCGGAGGCCACCATGGCCGGTGACTCATCGCCTTCGGTCAGCTCCTGGACCGGGCCCCGCAACGCCGGCTGCTCGGCCACCATCTTGACGTAGTCGGCGGCGGCGACGTCCTCGCCCACGTTGGCCACCAGCCCGTTCTCAAAGGCGTCGAGCACAGCCCGGAAGGACTCGGGGCTGACCCGCTCCTTGAACACCGTCAGGGACGCCGCCTTGATCAACGCGTCCACGATCTGCGGCTCCCGGCCATCTTCGAGGGACTCGATCTCCACCTTGCCCAACGTGGACGCCGTCAGCGCCTCCAGATCTGACACCCGGGGCACGATCTCGTTTTCGCCCTGAGAGATGGAACGGCGGGCGGCGTTGGCCACCAACGTCTCCTGATTGGACACGGTGAGGCGGACCGACACCCCCGAACGCTGGTTGATGTTGCCGCTGGCCCGGGCCAGGTGGGTGAGGGTGGCCACCACCTCGCTCATGTAGCTGGGCACCCGCACCGAGGTCCCTTCCTCCTCGAACAAGGTGGCTTCCTGCTCCACGATGGCCATCTCGATGTCCACGGTGGGCGGGTAATGGGTGCGGACCTGGGAACCGAAACGGTCCTTCAGCGGGGTGATGATCCGACCACGGTTGGTGTAATCCTCGGGGTTGGCCGAGGCCACCAGGATGATGTCGAGCGGCAGGCGGATCTTGTACCCCCGCACCTGCACATCACGTTCTTCCAACACGTTGAGCAGGCCCACCTGGATGCGTTCGGCAAGGTCGGGCAGCTCGTTGATGGCGAAGATGCCGCGGTTGGTGCGCGGCACCAGGCCGTAATGGATGGTCAGCTCGTCGGACAGGTACCGACCTTCGGCCACCTTGATGGGGTCCACTTCACCGATGAGATCCGCCACCGAGGTGTCCGGGGTGGCCAACTTCTCCCCGAAGCGGGTGTCCCGATGGACCCAATCGATGCGGGTGTCCTCACCGTGTTCGAGGATCAGATCCCGGGCGTATTTCGACACCGGGTTGTATGGATCGTCGTTGATTTCCGAACCGGCCACCACCGGCATCCACTCATCGAGCAGATTCACCATGGAGCGGATCAGACGGGTCTTGGCCTGGCCGCGCTCACCCAGGAAGACCACGTCGTGGCCGGCCAGGATGGCATTCTCCAGCTTCGGAAGGACGGTCTCCTCGTAGCCCATGATCCGGGGGAAGAGCGACTCGCCAGCTCGCATCTTGGCGATGGCGTTGCGGCGGATCTCCTCCTTCACGGTGCGGGAGGTCCATCCGGAATCGCGAAGCTGTCCGAGGGTTGCGGGCTGGGGGTGGGCAGGGCTCGCCATGACCTCAACCTAACCCAGCCGGACGTTCAATGGGTGGGCGTTGCGGCACCGCTACCGACGGTGGCGTCGGTGCTCGGTCTCGGCGCAAGTTGGCCGGCGGTAGGTTACGAACACCGCCGACGGGGAAGCTCTGCTCGGCGGCTCGTGACTCGAACGGAGCAATGGCCATGGCGTTCACGGTTGAGATCGACCGCTTCCGTTATCCCGCCGATCGAGGAGCGGGGGTGGCTGGCAAACGGGTGTTGATCACCGGGGCCGGCAAGGACGGCGGGATCGGGCAGGCGTTCGCGTTGTCCGCCGGATTGAACGGGGCGGACACGGTGGGGGTGCACTTCAACCGGTCCTACGAGGACGGCTTTGACCTGGTCGACAAGCTGCGCGGCCAAGGGGTGAACGCCTTCCCGGTTCAGGCCGATGTCACCAACATGGGCGATCTGTGGGCCATGCGTTCCTATGTAATTGATCAGATGGGTGGGAAACCGCCGGGCCTGGTGATCTGCAATTCGGGCCTCACCGAGCGGGGCTACTCCTTCGGGCGGGCGTTGCGCGAGGTGGCCGACGAGCCCCTCGCCATGCGCCGGGCCCGGGTTCGCCAGCACTTCATCGACAACCTGGAGGAATCCCGGCTGGTGCTGGACACCAAGATCGACGGGTTCCTGGCCATGACCCACCTGTGGGCCGGCGAGGCGGTGTACCACGAGGAGCCGTTGCGGTTGGTGTACATCTCCTCCCGCCAGGCCATCGATCCGGGGGCGTCGGTGCCGGGGTACGCCATCTCCAACTGGGCGGTGTTACAGCTGCCGAAGGTACTGGCGGTGAACCTGGGCCGGTCCTCGGGGCTGGTGTCCTCGTTGTCGGTGTTGTACCCGTTCGTGCGCACCGGGATGACCGACAGTTACTCCGACAACCCCAAGGTGTTCGGCCGCTGGCAGTCACGCATGTTGGAAACCCATGAGGCCGCCGAGGCGTTTCTGCAGCTGCTGGCCCGACCCACCGAGGACACCGACCAGGGTGCGTTCGAGTTGCTGGTGCAGAACGAGGACGGAACCGACGCCACCGACTCCCCCGTCACCATCTCCTGGCACCAGGTGCATCTCGATGTGCGGGAGGAGCCTTTGGCCTGGAGCGCCGAGGCACCGTTGCGCCACTAGTAGCAGGTCGGTCAGCCCTCGCCGCGGGCCCGTAGCCGGCGCATCCCCTTCAGCCATCGATCGGGGTCGTTGGCCTTGCGGACCAGGTAATCGCCCACCTCGGGATGGGGTAACACGAAGAACCGCTCCTGCTCGATGGCGTCGAGCACGGCGTCGGCCACTTCCTCGGGCTCCCGGATACCGTCGGTGGCACCGTCGCCCAACTGGCGGGGGGCCATGGCCGTGTTGACCCCCTGCGGGCATAGCACCGACACGCCAATGCCCTGGTCACCGTGGGTGATTGCCTCCCACTCGGCCAGTTTCACGCAGGCGGCCTTGGTCACGCTGTAGGGGGCCGAGCCCAGCGCCATCAACAGCCCGGCGGCAGAGGCGGTGTGCATCAGGTACCCCTCACCGCGGGCCACCATGGCCGGCAGCACAGCGCGGGCGGCGTACACGTGGGACATGACGTGCAGTTCCCATTGCAACTGCCAGGCGTCATTGGAGGCTTCCACGCCACCGTCGGCACCGGCACCGGCGTTGGAACAGAACAGATCGATGGGACCGAAACGGTTCAGCGTGTCCTCCACCAGGGAGACCACAGCCGCCTCGTCGGTGACGTCAAGGGCCACTCCGAGGCCGTTGGGGCCCAGATCGAGCGTGGCGGCAGCGGCCTCGGCGGCGGCACCGTCGCGGTCCGCCAGCACGATGGCCCTGGCACCGGCCCGGGCGAAGCGACGCCCCATGGCAGCCCCGATCCCTCCCCCACCGCCGGTGATGATGACGACGCGGTCCATCAGCTGCATGAGCCCAAATCTACTTCGCCCCAGCGATGGCCCGCCCTTGCCCGCCGACCGCTGCGAGGGGCGACCGCAGAGGTGCGTTCCCCGCCCTCGCCGGCCGCTTACCAATTCCTCCGGTGACGAAACTCGCCGCCGACGGTGTCCAGCCACGCACTCCTCGACACCGCCATGCCCGATACGCACGCCGGAGCTTCCCCGTGGCACGTACTGATTTCTCCGGTGACGAAACGCACCACGCACGGCATCAAGCCACGCGCCATCCGAGACCACCAGCCCGTCCTCCCGAACCCCGGCCCCGTAACACTTCCTCCGGTGACGGAACGCGCCACCCACGGCGTCGGGCCACGCACCGTCCGAGCCCACCTACCCCTTCCTCCCGAACAAGGGCCCGTAACACTTCCTCCGGTGACGGAACACGCCACCAACAGCGTCCAGCAGCACACCCTTCGAGACCGTCGTCCTGCTCGACAATTCGTCACCGGACAAACCCCGGCAACCGGCGGCCGGCAACTCCGAGGGCTCGATGAGGGCCAGCCGGCATCGGGGAGTTTCGTCACCGGAGAAACACCTATGCCGAGCGGGAACACCCTCGCGGACCCGATCGGGAGGGCAGGTACGGGGGCGGTGCGGTAGGGGGGCGGGCATCCGGTACGAACGATGGCGGGCCCGACCAAGCGGGTGGCGGGCCCGACCGGGGCGGGTGGCGGGCCCGGCGGGAGCGGTGCGGCGAGGGGGCGGCGTCCTCGGGTGCCGGCGAGGTGGCGCACGACACGAGGGCAAGTTCGCCGCGCCGGTGGCGCACCGGGTACGGTCAGCGCGACAAGGGACACGCCATTACGGCGCTGAGCCAGCATCCGCTCGGCCCAGGGTCGGCACACCGTTCGTGGGAGGATCCGGGTGGCTACGACGACACCGGTTCGAGGCTCGGGCACGAGCGCCCGCGGCCTGGTCCGGCCGACTTTCCGAGCACCGCGCAAGCGGCTGCCGTTCCCGCTGGGGCTGTATCAGACCGCAGTGGGCAAGAAATGGGTCATGGCGCTGACCGGCATCATGATCATGGGCTTCGTGCTGGTCCACATGATCGGCAACCTGCACATGTACGAGGGCCCGGAACGCTTCAACGCCTACGGCGAGGCGCTGCGGGATCTGGGCGGGCACCTGCTGCCACGCACCTGGGCGCTGTGGGGAATGCGGCTGGGCCTCATCGGGGCCCTCCTGCTGCACATCCACTCCGCCGCCAGCCTCACGGTCATGAACCGCCGGGCCCGGCCCACCGGCTACCAGTCCCCCCGTGAGTACTCGGCGGCCAACTTCGCCTCGCGGTCCATGCGGGCCACCGGCGTCATCATCCTGCTGTACCTGTTCTTCCACCTGGGTGATCTGACCTGGGGCTGGTGGATGGGCGATGACTATATCCGCGGCGATGTCTACAACAACGTCACCCGTTCATTGTCCAACATTCCCATCGCCATCATTTACATCGTGGCCAACATCGCAGTGGCGACCCACCTGTACCACGGCGCCTGGTCCATGTTCCAGAGCCTGGGTTGGAACAATCCCAAGTTCAACGCGGCGCGACGTACCTTCGCCACCTCCATCGCCGGGATCATCCTCATCGGAAACCTTTCCTTCCCGATCATGAACCTGGCCGGTGTGGTGGATCAGGACGAGCGCACCACACCCTGCCACGAGCACCAGGGTCACCAGACCGACAGCTGCCTGGGAGTGAACCAATGAGCGATATCGGCTACCTCAACGGCAAGGTCCCTCCGGGGTCCATCGATGAGAAGTGGACCAACCACAAGTTCAACGTGAAGTTGGTCAACCCGGCCAACAAGCGGCGGTACGAGATCATCGTGGTGGGTACCGGGCTGGCCGGGGCCTCCGCCGCCGCCTCCCTTGGTGAGCTGGGCTACAACGTGAAGGTCTTCACGTTCCATGACTCACCGCGGCGAGCGCACTCCATCGCCGCCCAGGGTGGCATCAACGCCGCCAAGAACTACAAGAACGACGGGGACTCCGTGTTCCGGTTGTTCTACGACACCATCAAGGGCGGTGACTTCCGGGCCCGAGAGGGCAACGTGCACCGCCTGGCCGAGGTGTCCGTCAACATCATCGACCAGTGCGCCGGCCAGGGTGTGCCCTTTGCCCGGGAGTACTCGGGTCTGCTGGACAACCGTTCCTTCGGCGGAGCCCAGGTGTCCCGCACGTTCTACGCCCGGGGCCAGACCGGCCAACAGTTGCTGCTGGGCGCCTACCAGGCCCTGGCCCGCCAGATCCGGCTCGGTTCCTGCACGCTGTACAACCGGACAGAGATGCTGGACTTGGTGGTGAAGGACGGCGCGGCCCGCGGCATCGTCACCCGGGACCTGCTCACTGGTGAGGTCACCTCGCACTCAGCCCACGCGGTGGTGCTGGCCACCGGCGGGTACGGCAACGTGTTCTTCTTGTCGACCAACGCCATGGCCTCCAACACCAGCGCCATCTGGCGGGCCCACAAGAAGGGCGCGTACTTCGCCAATCCCTGTTACACGCAGATCCACCCCACCTGCATCCCCGCCAGTGACGACTTCCAGTCCAAGCTGACGCTGATGTCGGAGTCCCTGCGTAACGACGGCCGCATCTGGGTGCCGACGAACCCCGACGACAAGCGCTCCCCCGACCAGATCCCCGAAGCCGAGCGTGACTACTACCTGGAACGGCGCTACCCGGCTTTCGGGAACCTGGTGCCGCGTGACGTCGCCTCCCGCAACGCCAAAACCCAGGTGGATGAGGGACGCGGTGTTGGTCCCATCAAGAACGGTGTCTATCTCGATTTCGCGGACTCCATCGCCCGCCTCGGCCGTCAGACCATCACCGAGCGCTACGACAACCTGTTGGAGATGTACGAGCGCATTACCGACGAAGATCCCTACCGCGTACCGATGCGTATCTACCCGGCGGTGCACTACACCATGGGCGGGTTGTGGGTTGACTACAACCTCATGTCCTCGGTGCCGGGGTTGTACGTGCTGGGCGAGGCCAATTTCTCCGATCACGGCGCCAACCGCCTGGGGGCTTCGGCGCTGATGCAGGGCTTGGCCGACGGCTACTTCGTGCTGCCTTACACCATCGGGGATTATCTGGCCGGCATGTTGGGCGAGAAGCCCTTGAGCACGGAAGACCCCGCCTTCAAAGAGTCCGAGGCCGACGTCACCGATCAGGTTTCCCGCCTTTTGTCGCTCAACGGCAAACACACCATCGATCAGCTCTATCGGAAGATGGGCATCGATGTGTTGTGGGCCAAGTGCGGCATGGCCCGAAACGCCGCCGGACTCAACGAGGCCATCAGTGACATCCGGGCCATCCGAGAAGAGTTCTGGTCCGATATCTCCATCACCGATCAGTCCCAGACCATGAACCAGTCGCTGGAAAAAGCGATGCGGGTGGCGGATTTCATGGAGCTGGCCGAGCTGATGTGCGTGGACGCGTTGCACCGTGAGGAATCCTGCGGCGGCCATTTCCGTGAGGAACACCAAACCGCGGATGGTGAGGCCCTGCGCAACGACGACCAGTTCGCCTACGTGGGCGCCTGGGGGTGGACCGGTGAAAGCGGCAGCCAGCAGCTGCACAAGGAAGAGCTGGCATTCGACTACATCAAGCTGGCGCAACGGAGCTACAAGTGAGCGGCAACGGTTCAGGCAACGGCACCCACGGGGTCACCATGCGCATCACCTTGAAGGTGTGGCGTCAGGACGGGCCCAGCGCCCCCGGATCCTTCGAGACCCACGAGGTGCCCGGGGTGTCTCCGGACATGTCCTTCCTCGAGATGCTCGATGTGGTCAATGAGCGGCTCACCCTGGACGGCAAGCGGCCCATCGTGTTCGATCACGACTGCCGTGAGGGCATCTGCGGCAGTTGCGGCATGGTCATCAACGGCGTACCGCACGGTCCGGAGCGGGGCACCGCCACCTGCCAGTTGCACATGCGCAAGTTCCACGACGGGGACCAGATTGTGGTGGAACCGTGGCGGGCGGCGGCGTTCCCGGTGATCCGGGACGTGGCCGTGGACCGCTCGGCGTTCGATCGGATCATCGAGTCCGGCGGGTACATCTCCACCCCCACCGGCGCCGCCCCTGACGCCAACCTGACGCTGATCCCCAAGCCGGTGGCCGACGCCGCCATGGACGCCGCCGCCTGCATCGGTTGCGGCGCCTGCGTGGCGGCATGCCCGAACTCGGCGGCGCAGCTGTTCACCTCGGCCAAGCTGGCCCACCTCAACCTGATGCCCCAGGGCCAGGCCGAACGGTGGGCCCGCACCGAGTCCATGGTGGAGACCATGGAGGAGTTCTTCGGTTCCTGCACCAACCATGGCGAATGCGAGAAGGCCTGCCCCAAGGAGATCTCCATCGACTTCATCGCCATGATGAACCGTGACTACGTGAAGTCCAAGCGCAAGAACCGTCAGCTGCTGTCCCAGAACCGCTGAGCGCCCAGCCGGTGCGGGCCGGCCGGCGCATCCGCCTTTCGGTGCTTTCGTCGTGGCCCGTCTCCACCGCCCGACCCGCTCCCGCCCCCCCATACAGGGCCGGGGACGTGGCGCGTCCGATCGTCGTCGGGGTAGATCCGATCGTCGTCGTTCCCGCCGCTGGTTGGGGTTCCGGCTGGATATCGGCCTGCCGGGATCGGACCTGCGTCAGAGCCTGCTGGCGTTGTTGGTCAACAGCACCACCAGCTTCGTGGCCGGCGCCACCTTGGCGTCCATCACCGACACCCTGGAGGCGTTGCCCGGCCTGTTGGTGATGGCGCCGGCGGCTATCGGGCTGCGGGGCAACATCTTCTCGGCGTTGGGCAACCGCCTGTCCACCACCGTCCACCTCGGTACGTTCTCGTTCTCACTGCGCAAAGACAGCGCCTTCGCTCAGAACGTTGCCGCGTCCATGGTGCTGACGTTGGGCCTGTCGCTGCTCATCGCGCTGGGGGCCGGGCTGTTGGTGTTGGGCCTGGACATCACCGACTCACCGGCGGTGATCTGGCGCCTGGCCCTGGTGTCCATACTTGGCGGTACGTTGGCGTCGCTGGTGGTGCTGGCGGCCACCGTGGGGCTGACCCTGGCTGCGGTGCGTTTCGGTTGGGACCTGGACAACCTGGTGGCGCCCACGGTGTCCACCCTCGGTGACGTCCTCACCATTCCGGCGTTGTGGCTGGCGGCGCAGTTGGTGAGCGTCAAGGTCATCAGCCCGGTGCTGTCGGGGTTGCTGATCGCGGTGGCCGTGGCGGCGTCGGTGTGGGGGTGGCGCAGCCCGCTGGAGCAACTACGCCGCACCGTGCGGGAATCGGCCCCGGTGTTGATGGTGGCGGCGGGACTGTCGAGCCTGGCCGGGGTGGCGCTGCAACAACGTCTGGAGATCTTCCAGGAGCATCCCTCGCTGCTGGTGTTGCAACCGGCGTTCGTGAGCTCAGCCGGTGCGCTGGGGGGCATCCTGGCCAGCCGCCTGGCCACCGGATTCCAGCTCGGCACGTTGGATCCCGACGCCCGGCCCGATCGAGGCTCGCGGCGACTGGCGGGGGTGGTGGCGCTGCTGGCGGTGCCGGTGGCGTTCTACAACGGCGTCGGCAGCCAGATCACGGCCTGGTTGGTGGGAAGACCGGGTCCGGGAATGGAGGCGTTGGTGGGGGTGTCCATGCTCAGCGCGGTGTTCGTGACCGCCTTCGTGTTGGCGGTGGCGTACTACTCCACCGTGGTCGCCACCCGGGTGGGGCTGGACCCGGACAACTACGGCACCCCGGTGGTCACCTCCTCGGTGGACTTCGTGGGCGTGATGGGTCTCATCGCGGTGGCCCTGACCCTGGGCGTGGTGTAACGCAGGCGGTCGAGCCGCGGTTGAGCCACTCCCGTCGCGTCGCATCGTCTGCCGGACTACGGTGACGCCGGTCACCCAAAGGTAGGAACCACAGCCGGGAGCGTTCGCATGGAACTGCACGAGTATGCCAATCGATTCAAGTCGGTGGCGGTGAGCCGATCAGACGATGGTGTGCTGCTGGTGCAGATGACCAACCGGGGTCGCTCATTGGTATGGGGCGGGCTGCCGCACCGGGAGCTGCCGGAGCTCTTCGCCATGATCGCTTCGGACCGCCAGAACCGGGTCATGGTGTTCACCGGCTCCGGCGAGGAGTTCATCGGCATGGGCGAGGACGCCGGGCCCAACCCCCTGGCGCAAGGCCGCATCAGCCCCGCGGCGTGGGAGCAGATCATCCACGAGGGCAACCGGCTGGTCCATCAGATGCTGGAGATCGACGTGCCCATCATCTGCGCCCTCAACGGCCCGGTGACGGCGCACTCAGAGTTGGCGGTGCTGTGTGACATCGTGATCGCCGCTGACCATGCGTATCTGCAGGACGCACCGCACTTTCCTGGCGGCCTGGTGCCCGGTGACAGCATGCAGATCGTGTGGCCCATGCTGCTGGGGCCCAACCGCGGCCGTTATTTCCTGCTGACCGGTCAGAAGATCCACGCCGCCGAAGCCCTGCAGCTGGGCGTGGTGGGCGAGGTGCTGCCGGCCGAGCAGGTCCTGCCCCGGGCCATGGAACTGGCCGCCGGGCTGGCCACACAGAACCCCATCCTGCTGCGTCACACCCGCCATGTGCTGACCCGACCGTGGAAGCGGGCCATGGCTGATGATCTGCACCTGGGCTTGGCGCTGGAAGGCATCGCCTCACTGTCCGCCCGGGTGCGGGAGTAGCAGGATCCGGCGAGAACAGGGAGCTCGGCCGATAGCGTCAAGCCCATGGAGTTGCTCGACATCACCGAATCCACCCGTTTGCGTCGTGAGGCTGCGGCGGACAAGCTGCGTCAGTTGGCCGACAGCTTGTCTCGTCACAACGAGGTGGCGTTCACCCGGGAGGGCCTGAAGTACTCGGTGCGGGTGCCGGACGAGGTCACGTTCTCGCTGGAAATCGAGATCGGCGGCGAGGACGGTTCAGAGATCGAGATCGAAATCAAATGGTGAGATGGTGAGATGGTGAGATGGTGAGTGTTCACAACCGCTCGCCTTTCGCATTGACGAAGTAATCGAGCAGGTGGCCCTGGGCTTCCAGGTCCGCCAGCTCGTCCTCCGCCAATCCCACCAGATCATGCCATACCGTATGGTTTGCGGCGGCGAAGGCGCACAGGCCTTCCCATCGCAGCGGTGGGCCGTTCCAGTGCCATAGGTGGCCGGGGTAGTCATGAAAGCCGGCCTCATCCGAACCGTGGCGGCGAAAGAACCCCCGGGCCCGTAGCTGCGGATCCCCGGCCAGATCGGCCTCGCCCAACACCGGGGCGGCGATGACCCCCGAAGCCTGGCAGCGGTGGGTGATGTCCCAACGGTCCCCGGTTGCGGTCCAGGCTCCGATCAACCGGTCCAACTCGTCGTGGTGGGCCCGGCGGCCCGCTTCGGTTTGGAAACGCCCATCCGAGGCCCATGCCGGGTGCCCCATGACCTCACCCAGCGCGGCCCACGCCCGGTCCGAATCGATGGACAGCACCACCCATTGGTCATCGCCGGTGCAGGGATAGGCACCTTGGGGCGCGTGCACCAGATGGCGGTTGCCGATGCTGGTGTGGGCCCGGCCGGTGCGGGCGGCGTCGATCAGGTACTCACCGATGAGGTTGAGCATGTTCTCGCTCTGGGCCAACTCCACCAGTTCACCGTGACCGGTGCGGGCCCGGCGGCGCAACGCCATCAGCACCGCCGCGGCCCCCGCGGCCCCAGTGGCGGCGTCCATGTAGTACACCGGTCCCACCATGGAAGGCGGCAGATCGGGGTAGCCCCGCAGCGAGGTCAGCCCGCACAGCGCCTCGAAGTTGGAACCGAAGCCCACGAAGGGCGCCATCGGGCCGTCCAGACCCAACGCCGGCATGCGCAAGTAGATCAGCCGGGGGTTGCGCGCCCGCACCGCGTCCCAACCGATGCCGAGCTTGTCCACCACGCCGACGGAGTTGTTCTCCACAATCACATCGGATTGCTCCACCAGCCGCAAGAACGCGGCCAAGCCCTCGGGCCGGCGCAGATCAATGGTGACCGAACGCTTGTTGCGGGCGTGGATGTTGAAGAACGCGCAGCGATTCCACGGGTTGTCACCGGGTTCGTCCTCGGGATAGGCGCACAACCAGCCCAGGTTCTCCAGTTGCGATCGGGGCGGCCGGGCCACCGCGCCGCGGGTTCCGTTGTACAGGTGGGAATTCTCCACCCGGATAACATCGGCACCGAGATCGCCCAACAGCAAGGTGGTGTAGGGGCCGGCCCACACCTGCGTGAGATCGAGCACCCGGATGCCCTGGAGCGGCAACACGCCCGGGTGATCCCCGGCGGCGGCGGGCACGGCCACAGGCACGGCGACGGGGCGATTCGACGTCGATTCGGCCAGCGCGGCGGCCTCGGCACGAACCTCCGCGGTGTGCTCACCCAGGCGGGGGGCGGCGCGGCGCAATGACCAGCCGCCATCCATCCGCCAGGGCGGGCCGGGCTGGCGCAGCGATCCCGCCACCGGATGATCAACATCACGGAAAAACCCCCGCTGGGCCAGATGCTCATCAGCCACTACTTCGGCGGTGGTGCGCACCGCGGTGACCGGCCAGTGGTGCGGCTGGGCTGCGGCGGTGGCCTCGGTGGTGGTGCGTTCGGCCAACCAGGCGTACAGCGCCGCTTCCACCAGCGGGGGCGTATCAGGGTTGGTGACCCACGCCGGGTCCGACAGCAGCGCAGCCAGTTCCTCATCCTGCAGGGTTCGCAACAGGCGGGAGGCGTAGGGCGGCGGTGTTCCAACCTGCACCCACCCATCCGCCGCCGGATAGATGCCGGTGGGCAACAGACCCTGGGCGTCCATGGACGGGCGGCTCATGACCCGGCCGTTATAGAAAAACTGTTGGAGGAACACCATGCGGCGGTCAATCGAGGCCGCCTGGGTCTCCAGGTTGGACACATCGATGTGGGTGCCCACGCCGCCCTGTTCGGCCATCAGCAACGCCCCCAGGGTGGCCACCGCGGCCACGGTGCCGCATTGGTAGGCGATGAGCTGCCCGGCCAGCTTCAGTGGCTCCCGCTCAGCCAGGCCGGTGGCGTGCATCGGCCCACCCATGGCGTACAGCGCGATCTCGGAGCCCGCCATGGCCGCATAGGGCCCGTCCTGGCCGAAGGGGCTGATCCGGGTCAACACCAGCGCCGGGTTGGCCGCGTGTAACGCCTCCCATCCCAGGCCCAACGCCTCCAGACGGCCCGGCGGCAGTGCGTCGACCACGATGTCCGCCCCCACCGCCAAGGCCCGCACCATCGCCAGATCCCCCGGATGGCCGGCATCGAGGTCAACCACCGCGCTGCGTTTGTTGGTGTTGAGGTGCAGGTGCAGCGCTGATTGTTCGGGCACCTCAACCGCGGGATCTTCGCCGGGGAACGGTCCCCAGTGCCGCACCGGGTCACCGTGGGGCAGCTCGATCTTGATGACCTCGGCACCGAAATCGGCCAGCAGCTTGCCGGCGTAGCACACGGCGACGCCACCGCCGAGCTCCACCACCCGAACGCCCTGCAACGGTTGGATCGAGGACGTGGTGCTCATGGCTCGGGACAGTAACGGACCACGAGCGGCGGCACCCCTCGCCAGCGCGACACCCCTCGGGCCTGGCAGGATGGCGTCGATCTGACACCAGGGGGAACACCAGATGACCACGTCGCCCAAGCAGACGAACGCGCCCGCCCACGGGTTCAAGGACGGCCCGCTGACCGGGATCCGGGTCATCGATCTGTCAGCGGTGATCTCCGGGCCCTTCGGTACCGCCATGTTGGCCGATCAGGGAGCCGACGTGATCTCGGTGGAACGGGCCGACGCTCATGATGTGGTGCGGGACTCCGGTCCGCTGGTGCCGGGCTCGGGCATGAGCGCCATGTTCGCCGCCATGAACCGCAACAAGCGCAACATCGTGATCGACTTCAAACAGGAAGCGGGCCGGGAGTTGCTGAAGGAGTTGGTGAAAGACGCTGACGTGGTGGTGCAGAACTTCCGACCCGGCGCGCTGGAACGGCTCGGGATCGGCTGGGACGTCCTCTCCGCGATCAACCCCGATCTGATCATGTGTTCGGTCAGCGGTTTCGGCACCGACGGGCCGTACTCGCACCGGCCGGCGTTCGATCCGGTGGTGCAGTCCGTGGCGGCATACCCCTGGGTCCAGACCGACGACAACGGCAACCCCAACCTGATCGCCACTGCGGTGTGCGACAAGGCCACCTCGTTGCAGGTGGCGCAATCCATCCTGGCGGCGTTGGTGGGCCGGGCCAACGGGGCCGGCGGTCAGCACATCGAGCTGGCCATGGTGGATGTGGCGCTGCATTTCCTGTGGCCCGAGGCCATGTGGAAACACACCTACCTCGATCACACCATTGACGACATGCCCAACCTCAATGAGATCTACAAGCTGTATCGCACCAACGATGGTTGGGCGATGGTGTATTCGGTGGCCACCGAACGCCATTGGAAGTCCATGTGTACCGCCTTGGGCCGGCTCGATCTGGCCGAGGATCCCCGTTTCGCGGATCTGCAGGGCCGGGTTCGTTTCGGCGCCGCGGTGAACGATGAGATCCAGGCCATCACCAGCGGCATGAGCACCGACGAGTTGGTGAAGTTGATGGACGAGGCCGATGTACCGGTGGCGCCGGTCAACTCCCGGGACGCCATGATCGATGATCCGCACATTCGCCATCGGGGGTTGTTGGTGGAAACCGACCATCCGGTGGTGGGCCGCATCCGTCAGGTCCGGCCCCCGGCCCGGTACTCCAAGACCCCCTCCAGCATCCGTCGTCACGCCCCCAGCTTCGGCGAGCACACCGACGAAATCCTGCGCGACATACTGGGCCGTACGCCCGATCAGATCGAGGAACTCCGCCGCCAGACCGTGGTGCAGTAGCGACCCTGACCGTGGGGGCGCAGCGGACCCGAAGGTGCGCTCCCTTCGTCAGCGCCGTGCGAGCTCCTGTTCCAACCGCGCACCAGCGGCCAGTAGGGCGGGATCGTTCCAGCGGGAGCCGATGAGTTGCACCCCGACCGGCAGCCCGTGGCGCCCGGTACTGGTCGGTATGGTCAGCGCCGGCGCGCCCAGCAGGGTCCAAACCCGGCAGAACACCGGATCGCCGGTGGTGGCCATGGGCGGTGCCTCGCCAATCACCGCCGGGGTGAGCAGGACATCGAAGCCCCCGATCCCGCCTGAGCCGGCACCGCCACGTGCTCCGGTTCCGGCCATGACAGCATCGAACGCGGCCCGGCCGGCCTCTGCTGCTCGTTGCGCCTCGGCGTAGCGGGCCACGGTGGTGGTGTCACCGATGGCCAAAAGCTTGCGCAGACCGGAGGAAAGCAGCGCTTCGTGCGTTGCCCGCTCCCGGGCCAAGGAGCGTGATCCCTCCCGGAACATGATCACCTGCGCGTCATCGGCCAGGTGCTGCAGCGCCCCGATGGGCTCCAATTCCACCACCTCGGCCCCCACGGCACGCCACGCCGCAGCCGCCCGGTCAAGGGCCGCGGCGCTGTCCGCGTCAGCGCTGGACCATTGATGGCTGCGGTACAGTCCCACGCGCGGCGTGCCGGACCGGGCTGGTGTGGCCGCGGTGACGTCCATGCCGGTGAGTGCCAGGTGCACCGCCGCCAGGTCCGCCACCGTCCGGGCGAAATACCCCACGGTATCCAACGACGGCGAGAAGGGGTTGACCCCGCTCACCGGTACCGCGTGGTATGTGGGCTTGAAGCCGGCCACCCCGCAGAATGACGCCGGCCGGATCACCGAACCGGCGGTCTGCGTGCCCAGCGCCACCCGCACCATGCCCGCCGCCACTGCCGCCGCCGATCCGCTGGAGGAGCCACCGGGCGTGCGGGTGGGGTCGTGAGGGTTGGTGGTGACGGTCGGGGTCAGCACGGCGAACTCCGTGGTTGCGGTCTTGCCGGCCACCACTGCACCGGCCCGGCGGGCCAACGCCACGCAGGCGGCATCGGCGCCGGCTTGTCGCCCGCGGTAGATCGGGGAGCCCCGCTCGGTGGTGCCCTCCTCGGTGTCGATGATGTCCTTGACGCCCAACGTGAAGCCCCCCAGGGGGCCGTCCCCGGCGTTGGCCACCGCCGCTCGGAGCCGTGTTGGATCGATCCGCTGAACCCAGGCCCGCACCACGGACTCACGGGCCTCGACCACGGCCAGCTCATTCTCCAACCGATCCAGCGCGGCGCTCACGACGGCGTCCCCACCAGGTCCCAGCCGAACCCGCCCCCCGCGACGTCGAGCACCGCTTCGGGATCGGCGGTAACCAGGGCCGTTGGACGCAAGGGACACCACATCACCTCACCGTACCCTTCCGGCCCGTCCCCCGGAGGTCGAAGTTCAGAGGTCGGAGGTCGAAGTTCGGGCTTCACCGTGCACCGGTTTAGAAATGAGCCGATAGGTTTGGAGCGATGGAGTCACCCGCCCCGCCGGATCCCCCGGCGATGCCCGCGCCCATCGCCGGTTCCTCCCCGGCGCCGGGGCCCCCGCCTTTCCCCCCGCCCAATCCGGCCTATGTGGGACCGCCCCCGGTGTCGGGCCCCGCCGGGCCCAGCCAACCGATGTTCGCGCCGCCGCGGTTGGGTCCGGCATCGTCACCGCTGCCGTCATGGAACCAGCCCGATGCGCCAGCGGCCTTCCACCCGGGCAAGCGGTCCCCGTGGGCGCTGGTCTCCGTGATCGCCGGTGGCCTGGGTCTGGTGCTGTGCATCGCGATCATCCCCTCGGTGGTGGCGCTCGTGGCCGGCATCGTCGGTGTGGCCACCGCCGGCAAACCCGGTTACCAGGCCGGCACCAAGCGACTGGCCGGCGGCGGCATCGTGCTCGGCGTGCTCGGGTTGATCGTGGGCGGGATCTACTGGGGTGATTTTCTCGAGCGCGGCGAAGGAATCGATCAGGTCCGAGCGGCGCTGGCCGACGGATTCGACGATCTGCAGGTGGGCGATTGTGTGATCGTGCCCGCAGACGGCAACATCTACGGGTTAGCCGAGGAACCCTGTGACGAACCCCATGGCGGCGAGGTGTACTTCATCAGCGATCTCCAGACCGAGTCCCTGCCCACCTCGGACGCGGTTGCCAACCGGTGCGCCGACTCCTTCGTCGAGTTCATCGGGGTGGACTTCGAGACGTCCTCGCTCGATCTGTTCTACACCATGCCCAGCGCCGCGTCCTGGGCCACCGGCGATCGGCGCTATCACTGCATCGCGACCACCATAGATGGCAGCAAGCTCCCGGCCGGATCGGTGAAGGGCTCTCGGATCTGACGATCTCACCCGTCCCGGCCGACCCACACCATACTCACCGACGTCAAACCGATCATACCGATCAGTACGATACTGTACGGTACGGTACGGTACTAGTGGGTACTGTCCAGGGTGACCTGTTCCCAGAACCCGGCGGGCTGGACGGTGGCGCCGGCATCGGGCTCCTCGAACCACGGGGCCATCCGGGCCCCACCGAAGTCACCCTGCCCCAACCCCCATCCCCAGGGCTGCGGCAGCGCCGATGCCACGGGCTGTGTCCATCGGATGTCGGTGAACTGCCCTGGCGCCTCGCCCGGGCTGCAGCCGTGCCACGTGGGGTACGCCCCCAGCCCGGCCAGCAACTGGTGGCTCCGCCAGCCGATCACGTCCAGCTCGTAGGTGTCCGTCCCCAGCAGCACCTCACCGCGCACCCTGGCCGGCTGCTCGTAGCCGTCACGCAGCCCACCCGTCACCGCCCGATCGTGCTCCCAATCGAGCTCCATACCAACTGGTACCCGCAGGCCCCGATCATCGGTGGGATCCTCAACGGCGAGCCCGAACGCTTCCAGGCCCACCGACCAGTGCTCATAGGGCGTCTCCAGATTGGCGTCCACCCACAGACCATCGGCACGCAGTTCCAACCCGCGAGCCGGTAAACGGGCGCCCGCCAACAGCGTGACCAACTGCTCCCCGGGCCGGAACACGTTCAGCCCGAACGCCACCTGCTTGCGGACCGGGTCCAGCCAGTAGGTCGCGGACAGCGCCAGGCCCGCAGCCGCGGACCACAGCTCAAAGCAGTGCCGTTGGGGATGCGGCCCGAGCCGTTCGCCCACAACGGCGCCGGGCGGCAAGGCTGACGCCGGCTCGTCCATCGGACAACGGTAGCCATTAGCGTCGCCGCCGTGTTCGTCTTCGCCAGCGAGGCCTGGGTGACCGAGTTGCAGCGCTGCCTC
>JBJXFH010000106.1:0-4434 GCA_046155365.1 Acidimicrobiales bacterium
CGACAAGACGAAGCGGCCGCACACGCCCCTCACGGTACTCGGCCTGCAGGAGGCCATCGGGCCGATCGGGGCGGAGGGTGATTCAGAGTCCCAGCACCCCGTTCACTGCCAACAGGGCGGCCACGGCGGTGCCGGCGACGCACCACGCAACCCGACCCAAGGTTCGGATCGGAGCTTGGATCGGAGCTCGGATCGGGCCGTGGTGCGCCTGACCAGACCGCCTCAGCGCGGCCCACAGCCCCCACAGCGCCGAGCGTGCCGAGAGCGCGCCCACTGTCAGCAGCGCCGCCGTCCTGCCGTGGTCAAGGGCCGCGCTCCACACTGCCACCGCCACCTCCACCCGCACCGGCCCCCCCAGCAATGACGCCAGCACCAGGAGCGGCCACGGGCTGGTCAGGGTGGGTGCGGTGTCAGTGGCCGCTGGTTGTGCGGGGTCCCCGGCTCGCGCTCGCAGGGCCGCCCAAATTCCACCGGTGGACATCACCAGCAGGGCCACACCCGCCGCCACCCGGACCGTGGGAGCGGTAACCGATAACTGCTCAGCCAGAGGATCCGCCGCCACCGCCACCGCACCCCACAGCACGGCCCCCGCCAGGATCGGCACCAGCCAACCGAACGGGCCCAACTGACACTCAGCGCTGTCCGGCCCGTGCCCGTCACCGGCGTCCCCGACCGGGCCGGCCATCCAGACCAGCACCACCGCCAGCACCGACAACACCATCACCGGTTCGTTCATGGCCGGTCACTTGCGGTTTCGGGCCAACCGCGGCGCAGGGCCCGTTCGACCAACAATGCGGACAGGGCGTGTTGCTGATCATCAACCTGGGTGACCCCGCCGGTGACCCAGGCCCCCGCGGCCCGGTCGGGTTGGGGCCAGCGTCCCGCTTCGTCCTCGCTCACCTGACGGGCCACCAGCAGCCCGGTGACACACCCCATCTGTCGACGAAGTCCCTCGATGCCCGGCCCGGCATCGATGTCCCGATCCCCGTCCCGGTCCCGGTCTCCGCCACCGTTACCGTTACCGTCGCCGGCGGGCGGATCGAGGTGGGCCAGTTCCGCCATCGCCAGTTGACCCAGCCCCTCCCCCAGCGTGCCCAGCGCCGCCCCAACCGCCGGCCGACCACGGGTCAGAGCCGAGAACGTGCTGCCGACGCGCCGCTGGGATTCCCATCGGACCTGGATGGCGAAGCGTCCGGCGATGGCGGTCCGGAAGGCGCCCGCGTTGGTCGGTACTTCGCTCGTTGGGGCAGCGCTGGTGGAGCGGTCCGCACGGGTGGCCGCTTCGGCCAGGGCATAGGCCGCCCAGTGATCGGCGATGGGCGGGAACCAACGTTCCACCCGGTCCCGGTCCTGCACCAGATACCGCAGGGTTCGGGCGGCGGGTTCCTCGAAGCCGTGGTCCGGCACCAGCGCCGCCAGCCGTTGCAGGGCCCACGCCACCTCCCCGGTGTAGAACCGGGACCTGATCGGCAGGGGTTGACCGCTGACCCGGTCCCGGAACGCAGCCACCGCGCCGGTGGGCTCCACCTGCCCCACCAGGAACGTCCCCAATGCGATCAACGCCGGGGGCGGTTCAAGGGCACCGGAACGGAAGCGGGCATTTCGCTCCAGGCGCATGGTCCACGCCACCGCGCTCAACGCTGCAGCGCCGGCATCGGCATCGGCATCGGTATCGGCATCGGTATCGGCCCCTTCGGCGCCCACCACGAAGGCCGATCCCGGCCCGGGCACGTCCACCAGGTGGTTTTCCACGAAACGCCAGCCGGCCTCGGCGGGGGTCAGGGCGGCGTCCCATCCGGCTGCGGCGGCCTGCTCCAACGCCACCAGCGAGCCGGCGTGGCGCACGATGTTGTAGCCCGGTTCGATGGTGTCCGACTCCGGCCGGTAGCGGTACAGGAACCGGCCGTCGGGTTCGACGTTGGCCGAGAACCACTCGACGGCGGCGTCGATGGCGCCCTCCAATGCCACCTCGCTGGGGGCGGGGCACTGCTCAGGCTGCAACACCAACAGCTTTAGGGACCCGGCCAACAACAACTGGCTGAGCACCATCGCCCCCACGGCCCCCCGCCGGGTCGGCCCATTGCGGAACCGGCGCCTCAAGATCGTCCATGGGCCCGGCACCGGCCCGGGGTCCTGGGCGCCGATCATCGCCACACGCTAGGAGTCGACGGGGTCCGCTGTGGGTCGGACACGCCGCCGGCTATGGGGTTTATGACCTAGGACCAGCGGGTAGTGGCCATACCTTGAGCTTGCCTGGCAGTGGAGGGCACGAGATGGACCGACGACGCGATCCCAGACACCAAGTAACGGTTCCGGTGGTGGTTGCCCAAGGGCCCGAAACTCCCGGCCCTCCCGGCGATCTGGTCGATATCAGCCGCCACGGCCTGCTGGTGCGCCTTTCGGCACCGGGTCGACCACCGGGCATGGGAGATCGGGTGCTGTTGTCCCTCGGCTTGGATGACGGCATGTTGCACGTGTTGGGCCGGGCTGTTCGCAGCGTTCGCGGCGGCGACGGACGTTGGTATGTGGCCGCAGAATTCGACGAGGTAGAGGTCCTGGACCGGCCCCGCCTGGACCAGCTGCTCCAACCCGTTGAGCAACCCTCAGACCAGCTCGTGGACGCCTTTTAGGGTCGGGGTCGGGGTCAGCGCAGTCGTTTCACCACGGCGTTGAAGGCCAGGATCGGCCGGTCCTGGCAACGCAACCGGCCTTGCACGAAGACCAGGGAGCCCGTTCGTCGCACCACCTCGGCCCGCCCGATCACCAGATCACCTTCACCGGCGGTATCCACGAACTGCGCGTCGAAGCTCACGCTGACGGTGCTATCGGTGGTGCCGAAACGGGCGGTGGCGCCGGCGGTGTAGTCCGCCAGGGCCATCTGCACCCCACCATGAAGGGACCCGTGCTCATTGCAGTGCTGGGGACCGACCACCAGCGCGATGTCCACGCCGTCGGGTCCTTCCCGCCGCAGGAACGGTCCCACGTGGGTTTCGGCGGGATCCAGATCAGGGTCGGAGATGAAACCGGCCGGGTCGCTCACGGCGTTGACCCTATCGAAGCGGGTAACCGGTTACATTGCCTGCCTCGTGGGCGACGGCGACGACAGCAACGGGTCCGGCGGATTTGCGGCCGGTGGGTTCGAGGAGCAGGCCGCGGCGGCGGTGCGGGACTTCGGGCATCTGCTGGCCGGGCGCAAGATCAGCCGGGCCGACGCCGAAGCTGTCGAGCAGGCCATTCACCAGCTGAGCGAGCGGTTGGCGGCGGCGCCGGAACGCTCCAAGCACGAAGAGCACGCCAACAGCAGCCGTTACGAGGCGTTCGTGCGCCACGGCATGCCGGCGCCCACCGCGGACGGTGACACCATCGAGTTCGATCGGGCCTCGATCGTGGGCGGCGCGGCCAGCCCGTTCGGGACCGGCGCCACCCATCACCGACAAGGCGATGAGGCCATCACCACCGTGACGTTCGGGCCGGCGTTCGAGGGGCCCCCGGGTCGGGTCCACGGCGGGGTGGTGGCCATGGTGGTGGATGAGGCCACCGCCACCGTGATGCCAATGTCGGGGCGGTTCGCCTTCACCGGATCGGTGTCCCTCAAGCTGGTCGGCCCGGCGCCGTTAGGGGTACCGCTGCGGTTCCGTTCCCGGCTGGTGGGCGAGGAGGGACGAAAGCTGTTCGTGCGCTGCGTGGGCGAGGGGCCCGAGGGCGTGTTCGTGGAAGCGGACGCCATCTACATCCAGGTGGATCCGATGGTGGCCATGCCCTGGCTGGGTGAGGCCCGCCGGGCGTACCTGGCCGCCACCGAGGACTGATCGGGCGGGCGGCGGCGGCGTTTGTCCGCTACAACGGCGGCATGCAAACCGAACAAACCCGCCAGTTGGTCCAACAGTTCCTCACCGCCCGGGCCGCCAACGACGCGGCCACCATCGCCACCCTTTTGGCCGAGGACGCCCAATGGCACCCGCCGGCCAGCATGAAGATCGGACCGTTCCACGGCGGGGCCACGGTGACCAAGGCCCTGACCGGCGGCGCCATCGGCAAGTTCCTGCAGATCGATACCGTCAAGCGGGACGTGCATCACCTGATCGTGGAAGGTGACACCGCGGTGGCGTTGCAGCGCATGGAGGCCAAGACCGTGGGCGGCGACGACTACATCAACGAATACGCCTGGGTGTACCACTGCGTGAACGGCAAGATCGACCGCTTGGACGAGTACGCCGATTCGCTGCACGCCGCCCGTCTGTTCGGGCTCATCAAGGGCTGAGGTTCCTTCACCGGTGAAGTTCGGCCTGTGCTACATCCCCGATTATCACCCGGACTTCGCCGGCACCTACCAAGATTGGTACGAGGGCATGCTGGCGGAGGTACGCCTGGCTGAGGAACTGGGTTTCGAGGGCGCATGGTTCGCGGAGCACCGGGTACCGAACTTCGCGTTCG
>JBJXFH010000112.1:0-16604 GCA_046155365.1 Acidimicrobiales bacterium
CAGGACCCACCACGCCGGTGCTGGTCGCAACTGCCCGTGCGTGGGCGTCAGCGCGGGGCGTTGCCGTTGGTCAGTTGGCCGTATGAACCGTCAGGCCAGGGCGGCGGCCACCAGCAGGACGGTGAGACAGGTGGCGAGCACCACCAGGAGACCGACGCCGAGCAGTTTGCGATCAGCGGGGCCGTGCCAGAAGTCCCGCGGGGGTGGGGCCACCCTGGTGGTGCCGGCGTCGATCTCGGCGAACAATCGGGCCAGCGCGGTGGCGGTGGCGTGATCCTCCGCCCGCACCACCACCGTGGGGCCCAGCAGCACCGGGGCTTCAGCGGACACCAGCACCGACGCCTCATCCGCAGACCAGACCTCCGCAGCCGACGCCTCCGCCCGCAAGCGCAAGGCCAGACGCTCAGCCGGCGGGCGGGCCAGGAAGTCCGCCAACACCACCGCCCGGGCCCCGTCCGAACGAGACGAACCCCGCACCACCCGGGCGGTGGCCCGCTCCACGCGGTCCGGCAACGCCAGGTCGTCCAGCGTCATGGCGGTGCGGGGCCCCAGCGGTGGAGCGGCCATGGGATGCGCAGGCTCACCCGACCCCGCAGACCCCGCGGCATCAGACGGGCGCGGCCGGCGGGACGGGTCAGGGTCGAGGGGAGGGGCTGTCAACGCGCCGCCCGCCCTAGAGGTTCTCGGCGAAGGCGATGTCGACAGGGTCCACCGGTTGGGCCAACTCGAAACCGAAAACGCGAGCATAAAAGTACAGTTCGGCCTCCAGTGCCCGGCGGATGTTGGCCGCTTGACGGAAACCGTGTTGCTCACCGGGGAACTCGATGTAGGCGTGGGGAATGGCCTTGGCCGCCAGCGCCGCCGCCATGGCCCGGCTTTGGGAGGGCGGCACGATCACGTCCTCGCTGCCTTGGAACAGGATCAGCGGGCAATCCAGACCGTCGGTGTGATGGATCGGCGAGCGGGCCTGGTACACGTCGCGGGCCGCGGGGTACGGTCCCACCAGGCCGTCGAGGTAGCGGGATTCGAACTTGTGGGTGTCCGTGGCCAACGCCTCCAGGTCCGCCACCCCGTAGTGGGAAGCGCCGGCCCGGAAGGTGGACCGGAACGCCAGCGCCGCCAGTGTGGTGAACCCCCCGGCGGAACCGCCCCGGATCACCATGCGGGCGGGGTCACAACGACCATCGGCGGCCAGCCACTCCGCCCCGGCGCAGCAATCGTCCACATCGACAATGCCCCACGCCTCATCCAATAACTTGCGGTACGTTCGGCCGTATCCGGTGCTGCCGCCGTAATCTACGTCCAGCACGGCGAAACCCCGGGTGGTCCAATACTGCACGCCCAGGTTGAACGCCGGGTTGGCGGCTGAGGTGGGGCCCCCGTGGGACAGCACCACCAGCGGCGGCAGCTCACCGCTGGGGGCGACGTAGCGCTGGTTGCGGGGCGGATAGAACCAGCCGTGGGCCTGACGTCCGCCGGCGCTGGGAAAGCGCACCGGCTCCGGCGTGGATACCAAACCGTCCAGGATGTTCCTGCCGTCAACATCCGATACCGTCTGGGATGCCCGGATCATCTGGTCCAGGTCCCGGGGCGCTCGCACCAGCCGGGTGTGCCCGTCAGCGAGGGAGATGGCCACCACCGCCGGCTCCGAGGCGAACCCGGCCCCCACGCCCACCAGCTCATCACCGGCTGGGCCGGGCCGCACCCGCACCGCCTCGAGGGACGCCAAGGTGGTCTCCACCACCCGCCAGCCATGGTCGTGCAGATCCATCACCCCCAAATGCACGTGATCGCCGCCACCGAAGGCGAAAACCACGGTGGTGCCGTCACTGCCGAAGGCGTAGCGGCTGCGCCCGAAGATCCACGCCGGCAGCGCGATGTCCGACTCCAAGGTGGTGAGCGGCACCGGGAAACCCACCGGCAGCCCCTCCCCATCGGCCTCCAACCGGTACAGATTCCACCAATTGGAGCGATCGGAGCAGAAGTACAACAACCCGTCGGGGCCCCACTCGGGTTGGACGATGGCCTCGTCAAGCTCCTGCCCGGCCACGCAGCGGGCCTGGGTCAGTGCGCCGTCGCTGAACCGGGCCACCCACAGTTCGGTGCGGTCCCACGGCATATCGGGGTGGTTCCACTGCAACCAGCACACCCGCGTCCCGTCGGCACTGAAACGCGGCGCGGCCACGAAATCCGGCCCGCTCACCACCACCTCCGGCGTCCCACCATCGGCGGGCACCACCACCACCTCGTTGGCCGCCTCACCGCCATCGGCCTTATGAGCCTCGCGGACGCAGATCATCCAGCGGCCATCGGGGCTGATCCGACCATCGGCGTAGCGCCATCCCGCCGGTATGGGCGGCTCCGGCGTGAGGGCCCGGGGTTCGGTCCCGCCGCCAGGTTCCAACTGATAGAGGCGCTGGTCGGTCCAGTTGGAGAAGTACAGGCGTCCCCGGTCCACCCACCAGGCGCCGCCACCGTATTCGTGCACGCGGGTGCGGGCGGACCATGGTGCCGGCAATTGGTCAACGCCGTCCACCACCAGCGCCACCCGCGCCGCCTCGTTGGGACGCAGCTCGGACCACCAGATCCGCGGACCATCGAGGAACACTTCACCTAGACCCACCGAGGCCGCCGTGATCAGCTCGGTGGTGATCGGCGAGGACCAGCTGCCATAGGGCGCCACTTCCGGGGACGGGCTCGGGGCGTTCACAACCCGCCGGCCTTGGCGCACAGCTCGGCGACCCGGCTCACCCCTTCCACCAGATCAGCGTCGGAGAGGGCGAAGGACAACCGCATGTAGCCCGGAGCACCGAAGGCCTCCCCCGGCACCAACGCCACCTCGGCCTGCTCCAAGATCACCTCGGCCAACTCCACCGTACTGGTTGGTACGCGACCGTTGAAGTTGCGGCCCAGCACCCCCTCGAAGGACGGGAAACAGTAGAACGCTCCCTGGGGTTCCAGCGCCGTGACCCCATCGATCTCGTTGAGCAACTGGTACATGAGTTGGCCCCGACGCTCGAAGGCGGCCCGCATCATGGCCACCGCCTCCAGGTCACCGGCCACCGCCGCCAGCGCCGCCCGCTGGGCCACATTCGAAACATTCGAGGTGGTATGGGACTGGAGATTGGTGGCGGCGTCGATCACGTCTTGGGGCCCGATCATCCACCCCACCCGCCAGCCGGTCATGGCGTAGGTCTTGGCCACACCGTTGAGGATCACCGTCTGGTCCAATAACTCCGGCACCACGTCCACAATGGAGTAATTGGTGTGCGTGCCGTAGGTCAGATGCTCATAGATCTCGTCGGTGATAACCCACAGGCCGTGCTCCAACGCCCAGTGCCCGATGGCGGCGATCTCCTCCCGGGGATACACCGCCCCGGTGGGGTTGGACGGTGACACCAGCAGCACCACCTTGGTCCGGTTGGTACGCGCCGCCTCCAACTGATCGATGCTGACCCGGAACCCGGCATCGACCCCGGCCAGGATCTCCACCGACCGTCCCCCGGCCAGGGCGATGGCCTCGGGATAGGTGGTCCAGTACGGGGCGGGGACCAGGACCTCGTCGCCGGGGTCCAGCAGGGTCTCGAACGACGCTGCCACCGCGTGCTTGCCCCCGTTGGTGATGAGCACCTGGCTGGCGGCGACGCTCACGTTGGTATCACGCAGCGTCTTGGCGGCCACCGCGGCCTTGAGCTCGGGCAACCCACCGGCGGGGGTGTAACGGTGGTTCACCGGATCCGAGCAGGCGGCCACCGCGGCGGCCACGATGTGCTCGGGGGTGGGGAAGTCAGGTTCGCCGGCGCCGAAGCCGATCACCGGTTTGCCGGCGGCTTTGAGGGCCTTGGCCTTAGCGTCCACCGCCAACGTGGCCGAGGGTGCGATCTGACCGACGCGATGCGACACGCGAGATGAGGGTGGGGTCACCCTCTCTTTCTACCGCAGGGCCCGCCTCACCCCGGAAGCAGAATCGGTTCGGACCGAGGCGCGGGGACCGGCAGAATGGTCGACCGTGCCCGACCACGCAGTTCCCAGCCCGATCAGCCCGATCAGCCCCGCCACGATCGTCATCCCCTCCGGTCTGCTGCCTCGGGACGGTCGCTTCGGCTGCGGTCCCTCCAAGGTCCGACCCGACGCGGTGGCGGCCCTGGCGGCGGCGGCTCCCACCCTGCTGGGCACCTCCCATCGCCAGGCACCGGTGAAATCCCTGGTCAGGAGGGTACGAACCGGTCTCAGCGAGCTGTTCTCCCTGCCCCCGGATTGGGAGGTGGTCCTGGGCAACGGTGGCTCCACGGTGTTTTGGGACGCCGCTCTGTTCGGGCTGATCGAGCGTCGCAGCCTGCACCTCAGCTTCGGCGAGTTCTCCTCCAAGTTCGCCGCCGGGGCCGCGGCGGCGCCGTTCCTGGAATCGCCGGTGATCATCACCTCCGAACCCGGCACCCACCCGGCGCTGCGGGCCGATCCTGACGTGGACGTGTACGCCCTGACCCACAACGAGACCTCCACCGGGGTGGCCATGACCCCGCAACGCCCCGCCGGCTCTGGGCCCGACAACGGCCAACTGGTGGTGGTGGACGCCACCTCCGCCGCCGCCGGTCTGCGCTGGGATCCCGCCGAGGTGGACGTGTACTACTTCGCCCCGCAGAAATGTCTGGCTTCAGACGGCGGGTTGTTCCTCGCCTGCTGCTCCCCCGCGGCCATCGATCGGATCGAACGGCTGGCGGCATCGGATCGTTGGATACCCACGTCCATCGATCTCAAGGTGGCGCTGGACAACAGCCGGCTGGACCAGACCAACAACACCCCGGCGCTGGCCACGCTGTTCCTGGCGGCGCACCAAGTGGAGTGGCTCAACAGCAACGGGGGGCTGGAGTGGGCCGCCGGTCGCTGTGATGCGTCGGCGGAGATCATCTACGGCTGGGCCGAGCGCGCCCCCTACACCACCGCCTTCGTGGCCGACCCGTCCCAGCGCAGCCATGTGGTGGCCACCATTGACCTCGACCCCGCCATCAATGCCACCGCGGTCAGCGCCGCGCTGCGGGCCAATGGGGTGGTGGACACCGACAGCTACCGCAAGTTGGGCCGTAACCAGCTACGGGTGGCGCTGTTCCCAGCCATCGATCCGCACGACGTGGCCGCCCTCACCGCCTGCATCGACCACGTGGTGACCGCCCTGAGCTGAGCCGGGCCGGTGTCAGTCCTGGCCGCGCCGGTACCAGGCGGCGGGGTCATCGATGCCCAGTTCGGCCATGCGGGCCAGGCCCCAACGCGGCGGCGGGATCAGCTCACCGCGGTCGAGCAGCTCGAACATGGGACCGTCCTCGGCCCACACATGGCAGGTGTTGCGGTTGCGCAGGGCCCGCTCCCGCTGGAACTGCGGGGTGATGGCCACGGGGGTCTCACCGTCCGCGGGCGCCATCATGGCCCACACCGACTGGGTGGCAACGGGCGCCATGGCCTGCAACAGGGCGGTGGTGTGACTGCAACCCCGGGGCCCGCCGAATAGCTCACGCACCGCGTGGGTGAATCCCCGCCCGATGTTGAGCCCCACCAACTTGCCGTAATGGTCCACGATCTCCACGCAATGCTCGTGGGGATGGGTCTGCATCACCATGGACGCCTCGGTGATGGTGAGCCCGGGCATCTCCACCACCAGGTCCAACACCATGTCGTGGATGGTCATGGGCTCGGGGTCACCGGGCAGGAACGTGCCGGGGGGCTTCACGTCCCGAACCCGGCCCCGGATGCGCATGGTGGTGTCGCTCAGCCGGTAGGAGGTCACGTCGTAGCTGCGGTTGTGCAGCACGGGCAGGTCGATCGGCTCAGGCTCCGAAGGCGTCGTCATCGGCCGCGAAGGTACCGGGGGACGGCGCTCAAGGCGAGAACCGACCCCCGGCGTTACAGGTTGTCCGCTGAGCTACCGCGGGTCCGTGCGAGTTCCTTCAAGTCCGTGCGAGTTTGCGGCGACGATCAGCCCTTGGCGGCGCGGAAGCCGGAATCGAGGTCGGCCAGGATGTCCTCGATGGACTCGATGCCCACCGACAGCCGGATCAGGCCCGGTGCCACCCCTGAGGCCAGTTGCTCCTCGGGGGTGAGCTGGCTGTGGGTGGTGGAGGCCGGATGGATCACCAGCGAGCGAACGTCACCGATGTTGGCCAGGTTGGAATGCAGTTCCAAGGCGTCCGCGAATCGCTGACCGGCCTCGGCGCCGCCCTTGATCACGAAACCCAGGACCGAACCGGCACCCTTGGGCAGGTAGTGCTTGGCCCGCTCATGCCACGGCGAGGACGCCAGACCGGCGTAGTTGACCGACTCCACCTCGTCCCGGCCTTCCAGGAAGTTGGCCACGACCACGGCGTTGGACACGTGGCGTTCCATCCGCAGGCTGAGCGTGTCCAAACCTTGCAGGAACAGCCAGGAGTTGAACGGGGTGGTGGGCGCGCCCAAGTCCCGCAGCAGCTGGATGCGGGCCTTCACAATGAAACAACCTGCGCCCAACATGGGCCAATAGTTCAGACCGTGATAGCTGGGGTCAGGGGTGTTGAAGTTAGGGAACTTGTCAGCCCATTTACCAAAATCGAAGTTGCCGCCATCCACGATGACCCCGCCGATGGCAGAGCCGTGGCCGCCGATGAACTTGGTGGCCGAATGCACCACAATGTGCGCGCCGTGCTCGATGGGCCGGCACAGATACGGTGTGGGCACGGTGTTGTCTACGATCAGCGGCACACCCAGCTCGTTGCCCAACGCCGAGATGGCCTCGATGTCCAACACGTCATTCTTGGGGTTGGCGATGGTTTCACCGTAATAGGCCTTGGTGTTGGGCCGGGTCTTGGCACGCCATTCACCGATGTCGTCGGGGTCCTCCACAAAGCTCACCTCGATGCCCAACTTCGGCAGCGTGTAGTGAAAGAGGTTGTAGGTACCGCCGTACAGGGACGGTGATGACACCACATGGTCACCAACCTCGGCCAGGTTCAAGATGGCGATGGTTTCCGCCGCCTGCCCGCTACCGACGGCGAGCGCACCGGGCACCATCCCGCCGGCGGCCGTGGGGATCCCGCCCTCCAGGGACGCCATGCGAGCCTCGAACACCGCCTGGGTGGGGTTCATGATGCGGGTGTAGATATTGCCCGGCTCCTGCAACGCGAACAGCCGGGCACCGTGAGCGGAGTCCTCGAACACGAAGGAGGTGGTCTGATAGATCGGGGTGTTGCGGGCGCGGTGGGGCGGGTCCAGTGTGGCCCCGGCGTGGATCTGGCGGGTTTCGAAGCCCCAGGCATCGCTCATGTCGTGCTCCTCGATAGGAAAGTCCGCAGGAGCCTAGCGAGCAATTCCCGACCCGTGAGCAGGGGAATCCGGCGGGCGTTGCCAGCGTGCCGCGGCGTTGAGCGGGACCGGCTCCGCCGACGGTAGCCTCACGACCATGGCAGGGGTAACGAGGCGACCGCAACCGCGGCCCGCCACCGGAAGGCACCCCGCCGCCGCGCCCGTTCGCCCCCAGGGCGGCCCCCCGGTCCCCCCTCAGGGGTCAGGATCCACATCCGGGGTCGGTCCGGGCGGACCCCCGCTTTCGGTCACGGAGCTCCCGGCCCATCCGTTGTTCCGGGCCCGTCCCCGTCCGGCCGGCACGGGCAGTCCCACCCACCAGCCGATTGTGGCCAAGGCCGGCGCGGTGGGCTTGGTCTGCTCGGCCACCGCGCTGGCCTTGGTCATGGCCCTCAGCGCGCTCGGTGTGGGCGAAACCGGGACCACCTCCGCCACCGCCACCGCGGCCATCGGCGTGGTCGGGGCCTCCAACAGTGGCGGCACCGCTGACCCAACGGGCGGGCAGGGCACGGCCAACAACGGTAACGGTACCGGTACCGGTACCGACCCCGCCACCAGCACCAACCCGACAGGTGGCTCCAGACCGATCCCGGGCTCTACCGCAGGGCGGGGGTCTCCCTCAGGGCCGACAACGCCCGGCGTCCCCGGCACCGG
Source organism: Acidimicrobiales bacterium (assembly GCA_046155365.1). Taxonomy (GTDB): domain Bacteria; phylum Actinomycetota; class Acidimicrobiia; order Acidimicrobiales; family CAIXPF01; genus CAIXPF01. The sequence continues at coordinate 7,981 of JBJXFH010000112.1, forward strand.
CACCGCAACCAACCCACCGGGGACCGCCCCGGTTGTGAACGGGACCACCGCCCCGCCCCAGGAAACAGCCCTGGCCACCTCCCGTTGTACGGACTCCAGCGGCGATCAGAGCGCGGAGGGGGTGGGCGACATTGACCTGGTGGAGGTCACGTTGAGCCGCAACAGCACCGGTCTGACGGTGCACTTCGGCTTGTCGGCAGCGCTCAACGAGCCCACAACGTCCGCTACGCCCACCATGAGTTCCTGGCAGATCCTCATCGCGGAAGGCTCCGATGTGGTCTACGCCTTCACCGTGAGCAGCGTGGGCGGGGCCTGGGAGACCAGCCTGGTGGACTTTGCCTCGCCGGACGGGGACCGCTTCGGTGCCACTGTCCCCGCCAGCGGTCAAGCCATTGACGTGTTCGTCCCCAACGCGGACCTGCCCCGCCTGCCGGACCGCTTCACGTGGTGGGCCACCAGCCTCACCGACCGGTTGATATCGCAGGGCCTGTTCGCCAACGATGACTGCCCCACCGGCAGCGGGGTGGCCGAAGCCGGGCTGGCCCTGCCGCCAGAGTCACGGCGGGCCAGCCTCGGCTGAGGGTTAGTTCTGGTTAGTTCTGGGTGAGTTCGGTACTCCAGCCGGTCAGCCCTGACCGCCGGAGGCCTCCTGGACCTTGGTCTTACCGGCGGCGATCCACGGCATCATGGCCCGCAGTTCTTCGCCCACCACCTCAATGGGGTGCTTCTTGCCCTCCGCCTCGAGCCGCAGGAAGTTCGGCCGTCCGCTGCGGGCTTCGGAGATCCACTGGTCGGCGAAGGTGCCGTCCTTGATCTCTTTCAGGATGGTTTTCATGGTCTGACGCACGTGATCGTCGATGACGCGGGGACCCCGGGTCAGATCGCCATACTCAGCGGTATCGGACACGGAGTAGCGCATGCCGCTGATGCCCTGCTCGTACATCAGATCCACGATCAGCTTGAGCTCGTGCAGGCACTCGAAATACGCCGCCTCGGGTTGATAGCCGGCTTCCACCAGGGTGTCGAACCCGGCTCGGACCAACTCGGTGAGCCCACCGCACAGCACCACCTGCTCACCGAAGAGGTCGGTTTCGGTTTCCTCCTCGAAGGTGGTCTCCAGCACCCCGGCCCGAGCGCCACCGATGGCATCGGCATAGGCCAACGCCAACGCCCTGGCGGTACCGCTGGGATCCTGGGAGACCGCCACCAGGCAGGGCACGCCGCCGCCCTCTTCGTAGGTGCGTCGGACCAGGTGGCCGGGACCCTTGGGGGCGACCATGGCCACATCCACGTCCGAGGGGGCCTTCACGGTGCCGAAGCGCACGCTGAAACCGTGGGACACCAGCAGGGTCTTGCCGGCGCTGAGGTGGGGCTTGACCTCTTCCTCGAAGATCTTGCCGTGCTCGGTGTCGGGCACCAGCATCATGATGACGTCGGCCTCGGCGGCGGCTTCAGCCATGGGCAGCACCCGTATACCGGCCTCCCGGGCCTTGTTCACCGAGCCCGAACCCTCACGCAAACCGACCCGCACGTCGATGCCGGAGTCCCGCAGGTTCAGGGCGTGCGCGTGGCCCTGGCTGCCGTAGCCCAAAATGGCGACCTTGCGGTTGGCGAGGAGGGAACGATCAACGTCCTTCTCGTAGTAGATCGTGGCCACGGCGTGCTCCTTGAGCTGGGGTGAAGCGGGGTGAACGGCAACCGCCCGCACCACGAGGGCACGGGCGGTCGCCAACCTTAGCGCTGTCGGGCCGGATGGGCCCAGTGCATCACACGATGCGGATCAACCGGATGGACCGGATCAACCAGGTCAGCCCTGGGTGAAGTACCCGGCCACGTCAACGAAGAAGTCCACGCTGCCAGTGTTGGAGTCAGCTCCGTGGAAGAAGCCGGTGAAGCCATCAAGGTCGGTGCCACTCACGAACTGGTTGGCCACGGTCTGACCGGGGTTCCAGTTGACGTTGGACACGAAGGGCCTGCTAGCGGCGTCCGCCGCCGGGTAAGCGGTCAGGAAGCCGAGGTTGGTGCCGCCTTCGACGGTCAGGTTGGCCATCACCGAGGTGTACTCGAACGGATACAGGCCTCGCTCCAAAAGCAGGTTCACGTCGCGGAAGGACCGTGCGGCCAGCGGGGTGTCACCGAGATCACGGCTGTCGTAGGTCCGCACCGGCTCCACCGGCACGAAGAAGCCGGACTGGTCGGGACCGCCGCTGTCCGCTACGAACGTGCCGATCAGATCCACCATCACGTCAACGGTGCCGGTGGTGGGATTGTGGATCTTGATCTCGCCGCTGACCACCTTGACGACGACCATGTTGGCCGTGGTCTGGCCCGGGATGAAGTTCACGTTGGAGACGTTCGGGACGCCCACAGTGTCACCGGGGAAGACGGCGGCGTAGCCACCGGCGGTGGGAGCTTCGACGGTGAGGTTCACGATGGCGGCGTCAACACCGCTGGCGGTGCCGAGGTTCAGGGTGCGGGTGGCGCCGGCAGCGAGGGGGGCCGCGCCTCCGGAAGCCAGACGGGTGTCGAGCTTGCGTTCCGGTACCTGGGACACATACCGCCCACCACCGGCCGCGCTGTTGTCCGGCACGTAGTAGCCGACCACGTCGACCGCAACGTGGGTGTTGCCAACCTCGTTATAGAGCGTGACCTGCCCAGCGGTACCGACCTTGACGGTGGCCAGGTTGGCCACGGTCACTCCGGCTGCGGGGTTGATGTTGGACACCCCCGGGCGGGTGGTTCCGGTCGGGTAGAGCGACAGGAACGTGGCCACGGAGGGGTTGATGGCCGTGATGTTCAACACCACCGCGGTTGCCGTGGACGGAACCGTGCTGGGATCGGTCTCGAGGTTTTTCGTGACGTCGATATCCCGGGTCGCGGCGGGGCCCATCTGGGTGCTGAACCGGGTATCGAACAGCCGGACCGGGGACATGGACACGAACTCGCTACGAGCCACGGCACGCAACGGGAACGCCTCCCAATTCAGGTAGGCCTGGCCCGAAGCGCTGTAGGCCGCGGTCTCCCCATTGCAGGTGATGGTGAAGCGGACGGCGGCGCCGTATTGCGCGCCTGCGGTCAGGTCAGCTCCGTCGATGCTGAATTCCCCGGTGGGGTTGGTGCAGGTGGAACCGGCGCGGGTCAGCGTCATGCCGGCATCAGCGCTGGTCTCAGTAGCCACCGTGGTGGTTTCGATGTTGGTGGCCGGGGTTACGGCGTCGGTATTCAAAACATCGGTGAAGGTGTCACCGGTGCGGGGAGTGAGGGTCAACACGAAATCGGTGCCGGTACCGTCATCCATGGTGAACACCAACGGCCCGGCGTTGGTGCCGGTAAGGGCCACGTTGGCGGCAGTGATGCTGTAATCCCCCACGGGGAACGCACTAGCGCCGGCGGGCACCTCGATGTATGCCTTGGTCTGGTTGGCGGTTTGAGCGCCGGCGGGGTTGGGCGACAGAGCTGCGACAGCCCCGGTGGCCAGCAGCGAGGCTGCTACCGCGCTCCTCACGAACTTCGTTCTCGACATGTAGAAACCCTGACTGTTGAGCGATACGTTCGGTCCTGCAGCGGGAACCGTTCTGCAGCGACTGCGGCGCGTCCCCGCCCGGATGGCGCGGTTCGCCGGGGACCACTGTAGGAGCGGTCGAAACGTTGGCCACCCTCTGCGACCGGGATTCTTTCGCTCTCTTGACGAAATGCTCTCTTTCGGTGCGAATCCCTTACCGCTGTTCGGGGACGCGAAACGGCGCAGTGCCGAATCCGACACTGCGCCGCTTACAAGATACCGACGTTACCTATTCACGTTAGGCGGTTAGCGGGTGAACCAACCGGCCACGTCCAAGAACAGGTGGGTTGAACCCGAAGAGACGTTGCTGTGGGAGGTGAACCCGTAGGCGTCCGTCCCCATCATCACCAGGTTGGGACGGGTTTCCCCTGCCAGCCAGTTGAGCGTGGAGGAGTCCGGCCTCACACCTGCGGGGAAGGACGTGAGGTAGCCCGGAGCAGCGGTAGCGGTCACCGTGGTGTTGGCGATGTAGCCCGAGAACTCGAAGGGGTACTTGTTCATCAGGCCCACGATGTTGGTATCGCGAGTTTCATTCGCCCCCACGATCACGGTGAGCTCGGTGCCCTGGGGCTTGGGGTCACGGCTGTCATAGGCCCGAATCGGGTCGATCGGGAGGAACCGGCCTGCGGTGACGCCTGCGCCGACCTCCTTGAACAGCCCGACCACGTCCACCACCACGTGCGCGTTGCCGGCGCTGTTGAAGATGCTGGCCTTGCCGCCGTTGAGCTTGACCACCACCAGGTTGGGGATGTTCTGCGCTGCGGCGAAGTTCAGATTGGACACCCCAGGGCGCGCCTCACCGAAGGGGTAGACGGTGAGGAAACTGGCAGCGGAGGACTCGGCCGCAGTCACGTTTAGCACGGCCGCGGTGGCGGTGGCGTCAACGGTGATGTCGATGCTGCCTCCAGGTCCGATCGGCACCCGATTACCGCTGTTCCGCGGCTCGTCCCGGGTGTCGATCAGCCGCTGCGGAGTTTGACCGAAGAAGCGGCCACCGGTGACGTCGGCGCCGTTATCAGGGGCAAAGTAGCCCATGATGTCCACCGCGGCGTGGGTGTTGCCGGCCTCGTTGTACAGCGTGATCTGCCCGCCTGCGCCGACCTTGACCGTGGCCAGGTTGGGGACGATGTCGTCGACCGCGGGGTTGACGTTGGAGGCCAGCGGCAAACCGCTCCCAGCCGGGAACACCGTGAGGAATGTCGGCGCCGTGGGGCTGATACCGGTGACGTTGACCACGACGGCGGTGGCGGAGCCCGGGACACCGTTGGCGCCGGCCACCGTGATGTTCCTGGTGCCCTTGGGTCCCAGCGGGGTGTTGGTGCCCTCACGGGTGTCCAGCAGGCGGACCGGCGAGATCGGATAGAACTCCGACACCGCCGGGCTACCGATGGGTCCGGTCTGCTGGCCGAACGTGATGATCCCCGACGTGATCGGCGCCGACGGGATGGAGTTGCACTGCAGGTTCCAGGTCATGGCCAGGCGACTCAGGGCCCCACCGGCGCCGCCAAAGGCGACATCATCGATGCGCACGTCGCCGGCACCGGTGGCGCAGACCAAAGGCCCTTCGGAGATCACCAGGCGGCCCAGCGTGGCGGTGGCGGCCCCGGTGGTGGTCAACTGCTGCGGAGTTGCCGCCACAATGGAACCGGTCTTGGGGGCGTACTCGATGGTGAAGCCGGTGAAGCCGGGGTGGCTCAACGTCACGGTGAACCCGGCGCTGGTACCCGTTGCAGCCACGCCCGGTGTGCCCGTAAAGCGAAAGTAACCCGAGGTCAGCGCATCGCTGTCGGGCACGTTGACCACTGCGAAGTTGACGGCATCTGCGGCCCCGGCCTCTAGCGGTGAGGAGACCACGGCGATACCTGCTGCTGCACTGCTGAGGATGAGTGATGCGCCTAGTGCGCGCCAACGACGTTTTTGCACGTTGCTTGCTCCCGAACGCCCGTACGAGTCGAAAAATGGCCGGAGCCACGGGCACACGACTCAACCGCAGTCGAGCATACGCCCGTTGAGAGCGTTACCTCCGTCTCGGAGAGAGACGACAGCAACCGAAATCTGCTCAGGCGGTGGCTCGGAGGCCCGGTGACGCCGCTGCCCGGTCGAGCCTGGGCAACGCCACCCGGCCCGTTCGCTGGATGGCGGTGATCCCCAGTGGGCGGAGCAGCTCCTCGAAATCGTCGAGCTTCCCGGGAGACCCCGCCAGCCGCAACATCATCTCGGCGGTGCCGGTGTTGAGCACCTTGGCCCCGAAGATCTGCGCCAACTCCAACACCGCGGATCGTGACCCCGATGAAGCTTTGACGGTGGCCATGAGCAACTCCTGCTCCACCGCGTCCTCGGGGGCCAGCTCGTTGATCTTCACCACGTGGATCAACTTGTAGAGCTGCTTCACGATCTGTTCCACCGGGGCCGATTCGGTATCCGCCACGATGGTGATACGTGACAGCCGTTCGTTTTCGGTGGGGGCCACCGCCAGGGAGTGGATGTTGAAACCCCGCCGGGCGAACAGTCCCGACACCCGGGCCAACACGCCGGGCTTGTTCTCCACCAGCACCACCAGGGTGTGATAACTCGAGAGCTTGGATGAACCTGCCATGATGCTCAGCGCCCCATGGCCCGGATGCGGGCCAGCTCGGCCTGCTGGGCAGGATCCACCATGACCTCGGAGTTGGACTTGCCAGCCGCCACCATGGGGAACACCTTCTCACGGGAATCGGTACGGAACTCGATCACCACCGGGCGATCGTTGATGGAGTTGGCCTTGTCGATGGCGGCATCCACCTCATCGGTGGACTCCACCCGCATGGCAACACAACCCATGGCTTCTGACCATTTCACATAATCGGGCAGATCGGGGGAGAGATACACCTCCGAATAGCGCTCGTCGTAGAACATCTCCTGCCACTGGCGCACCATGCCCAGATAGGCGTTGTTCAAGATGGCCACCTTGATGGGGATGCGCTCCGCCGATGCCGTGACCAGTTCCTGTGCCGTCATCTGGAAACAACCATCCCCGTCCACCGCCCATACCGTACGGTCCGGTCTGCCGACCTTGGCGCCGATGGCGGCGGGGATGGAGAAGCCCATGGTGCCCAGACCACCGGAGTTGATCCAGGTGTAGGGATGGTTGAACTTCCAGTATTGGCTGGTCCACATCTGGTGCTGACCAACGCCTGAGGCCACGATGGTGTCCGAGGGGGACAACTCCCGCAGCCGTTCCAGCACATACTGCGGCTTGACGTGTCCCTCCCCCGGCTCAAGGTTCTCGTAGGTCAACGGGAACTTCTCCTGCCAACCCGAAAGTTGCTGCATCCAGGCACTGCGATCCGGTTGCACGTCGGCGCCACCGAGAGCCGTGAGCGCCTCCAACATCTGCTCGATGACCACCCGCACGTCGCCCACGATGGGCACATCGGGCCGGCGCACCTTGCCCAACTCGGCGGGATCGATGTCCACGTGGATGATCTTGGCGTGGGGTGCGAACCCGTCCAGGCGGCCGGTGACCCGATCATCGAAACGGGAACCCAGGGCCACCAACAGATCCGCTTCCTGCATGGCGGTCACCGCGGTGTAGTTGCCGTGCATACCGGGCATGCCCAGACACAGCGGATGATCGTCGGGGAACGCGCCGCGGGCCATGAGCGTGGTCACCACGGGGATGCCGGTCATCTCGGCCAGGGCCCGCAACGCTTCCGCAGCCCGGGCCTTGAGGATGCCGCCACCGGCGTAGAGCACCGGGCGCACCGAGCGATTGATGAGCTCCGCCGCTTCACGGACCTTCAGCGGATGACCTTTGGTGGTGGGCTTGTAGCCGGGCAGGCTGTCGGCCACCTCGGCGTCGGTGGGCCAGTACCAATCCATGGCTGAGTTGGGATTGGCGGGATCCACGATGTCTTTGGGGATGTCCACCAGCACCGGGCCCGGGCGGCCGCTGGTGGCGATATAGAACGCCTGGCGGATGGCCATGGGGATGTCCTCGGCCCGGGTCACCAGCTCGTTGTGTTTGGTCACCGAGCGGGTGATGCCCACCGTGTCACATTCCTGAAAAGCATCGGTGCCGATGGCGGAGGTGCCGACCTGCCCGGTGATGACCACCATCGGAACGGAGTCCATGTAGGCGTCACAGAGCGGGGTGACGATGTTGGTGGCGGCGGGCCCGGACGTGACCATGGCCACACCGGGACGACCGGTGGCGTGGGCGAACCCTTCGGCCATGTGACCGGCGCCCTGTTCGTGACGAACCAGGATGTGACGGATGGGACTGTCGATCAGCGGGTCGTACACCGGCAAGATGGCGCCACCGGGCAACCCGAACAACACCTCCACGCCCTCGCGCTCCAGCGCTCTGATGAGGGCTTGTCCTCCGTTGATGGCCATGACCGGGTGCTCCTGAGGGTGAGGGAAAACAGTGGCGAAAACCGAAACGACCTCCCGGTTGGGGAGGTCGAGCGCGTACCGGGGCGGGTGCGCGCTACGTGACTACGAGAATCAGCTCGGCGGTGGGCGATGCCATACGCTGCAGTCTATGCCTGGGGCCAGCGGCGCGCGCAACACCACGCGACAGACCGCGTCCACCGGGACGCTGATGTTGGTGGTGCTGGGCGACGACGCGGTGCCGGCCTTCCCCCTCCACGCCCCCAACCTGCTGGTGGGCCGATCACCGGACAACGACATCGTGTTGGGCGAGACCAGCGTCAGCGCCCGCCACGCCCGCATTGACCTTCGGGGCGGACAGGTCTTTCTGACCGACCTGGGCTCCACCAATGGCACCTTCGTGGCCGGCCGTCGGGTGACCGGTTCAGTGGAGCTGCAACCAGGAGACACCGTCGCCCTTGGTCGATGCCTGGTTCGGCTGGAGGGCTCCCCCGCGGTGGCAGCCCGGCCCATCCACCAGCCGGAACGGGCGCCCGACCCCGTTGTTGATCCTGTCCCCGTGGCGGTGCCCGGCCCCCAGCCCGTGGGCGCGCCGGAATCACTCCTGGGGGCGGCGTGGCTGGCGGCCCTGCAACGCGCCGTTGAGGCCCCGCAGGTGCCCGCCCGCAGACCCTTGCGCCTGCTGATC
>JBJXFH010000131.1:0-5374 GCA_046155365.1 Acidimicrobiales bacterium
GTGGCCGCTGGGGGAGGTTGGGGATGACGTTGCTGAGCCCGTACCGGGTGGTTGATCTGACCGACGCCCGGGGCAACCTGGCCGGGTTGCTCCTGGCGCAACTGGGGGCGGAGGTCGTGGCAGTTGAGCGGCCCGGTGCGCCCTCCGCCCGCCGGCAAGGGGTGCGGGCTGCGGGGGTGGCGGACCCTGAGGGCTCGTTGGATCACTGGGCGTTCAATCGGGGCAAGCACTCGGTGCTGTTGAACCGAAATGATCCCCAGGACCACGCCATGCTCCACCGTTTGCTGCAGGGGGCGGATGTGCTGCTCGAATCGCTTGACCCGCACGACCGCGCCGAGCTGGGCCTGGCGCCGGATCAGGTGGCGGCGCGCTACCCGCAGCTGATCCACGCCTCGATCACCGCGTTCGGGGTCACCGGACCCAAGGCCGCTTGGCGCGGCACGGACCTGGTGGCCATGGCGGCCGGTGGTTACCTGTCCATGACCGGGGACGACGACCGGCCCCCGGTGCGCATCAGCTTGGACCAGGCGTTCCATCACGCCGCCGCGGACGCCGCCGGCGCGGCGCTGGTGGCGTTGCGGGAACGGCACCGCAGCGGCCTCGGTCAACACATCGACGCCTCGGCGCAGGCCTCCATGATCGAAGCGACCCAGACCTTCGTGCTGGCGGCCCCCTACGGCGCGCCCCCGGTGAAGCGGGTGTCGGGCGGAACCAAGTTGCCGCCGTTCACCTTGCGACTGGTGCAACCTTGCCTGGATGGGCATGTGGCGATCACGTTTCTGTTCGGGCCGTCCATTGGACCGTTCAGCCAGCGGCTTATGGAGTGGATCCACGAGGAGGGCGGCTGCGATCGCAGTTGGCCCGAGAAGGACTGGGTGCAATTCGCCATGCACGTGGCCGAGGGCACCGAGACGCTGGAAACCTTCGACGAGGCCAACACCATCATCACCCGGTTCTTCGCCACCAAGACCAAGCAACAACTCCTCGACGAAGCGTTGCAACGGCGCCTGCTCATCGCACCGATCACCACCATCGCTGACGTGGCGTCCTCCATCCAACTGCAGGACCGCCACTACTGGGAAACCGTGCAAACCCCCGCCGGCCCGGTGCGTTTTCCTGGTGCGGTGGCCAAGCTGCCCGCCAACCCGCTGCCCCCGCTCGCCGCCGCCCCCCGGCTGGGCCAACATACCGAGCAGTACCGTACCGAGGCGTTGCGGGCGCGACCGGCGGCCCCCACCGGTCCGGCGGCGGTACCGGTGGATGAACGGCCCTTGAGCGGCATCAAGATCTTGGATTTCACGTGGGCCATGGCCGGACCCGCGGCCACCAGGGTCCTGGCCGATTACGGGGCCACCGTGGTGCGGGTGGAGAGCGTGCACAAACTCGATGTGGGACGAGGGGTGCAACCGTTCGTGGGTAACACCCCCGGCATCGACAACGGCGGGTTGTTCCTCGATAACAACGCCGGCAAGCTGGGCTTGGCCCTAGACCTGTCCCACCCTGCGTCCCGGGACATCATCATGGATCTGGTGCGTTGGGCCGATGTGGTGTGTGAGTCCTTCTCGCCGCGGGCCATGCGGGCGTGGGGGTTTGATTACGACACGCTGCGCGGCGTCAACCCTGAGCTGATCATGCTGTCGTCCTGTCTCATGGGTCAGAGCGGGCCACTGGCGTCCTTCGCCGGGTTCGGCAACCTCGCCGCCGCCATCTCGGGGTTCCACGCCATCACGGGCTGGCCCGACCGGACACCGTGCGGCCCATACAGCGCGTACACCGATTACGTGGCGCCGCGGGTGACGGTGGCGGTGCTGCTGGCGGCGCTGGACCAGCGGGCCCGCGGCGGCGGGGGCACGTTCATCGACTTTTCCCAAGCCGAAGCGTCCCTCCCGCTGTTGAGCACGGCACTGCTGGACTTCGAGCTCCACGGAGAGGTCCTGGCCCGCGCCGGCAACCGCCATCCGCAGTGGTGCCCCCATGCGGTGTTCCGCAGCGCCGCCCGGGGTGAGGATGATGACCGCTGGATCGCCATCGCCGTCGAGCAGGACGGGGCCTGGGCCGCGCTGGCCCGGTTGATCGGCCGAACCGACCTGGCCGGGCTCACCCTCACCGAGCGCCGGGCCCAACAGGAGCAACTGGAGAAGCTGATCGACACCTGGTCGGCCGGCTTCGACGAAGATGAGCTGACAGCCACGCTGCAAGCACAGGGCATCGCCGCCCACGCCGTGCAGAACAGCCCCGAACTGTGGGTTGATCCGCAATTGGCCCATCGCGGGCACTTCACCCGAACCGACCATGCGGTGCATCCCGGCCTGGTGGTGGAGGCCAGTCGTTTCGTGCTGTCGCGCAGTGCGCCCACGAGCTACGGGCCGCCGCCCACGTTGGGCCAGCACGGCTTCGAGATCCTCCAGCAATTCCTGGGTTACGAAGAGGGCCACATCGCGAATCTGGCCATCAGCGGCGTGCTGGAGTAGCGGCTATCGCCAAGCGTGCGTCGGGGGGCTACGTTGCGGAGATGACCGAGCTCATCGAGGTACCGCCGGGTTTGGCCGGGGTGGCGGTGGCGTCCACCTCCGTTGGTGACGTGGTGGGCGATGAGGGCTTTTATCACTATCGCGGCGCCAACGCGGTGGACCTGGCCCGTTCGTTGTCCTTCGAGGAGATCGCGGCGCTGGTGCTGGATGAGTCCGGGGCGCCCGCCATCGCCACCGACGTGGTGCTGCCGTCGGAGGTGGCGGTGCTGGTTCCTCAACTCGATCTTCGCAGCGCGCTGTCGCTGGTGGCGCAGCGGCTCAGCTCCGGCCCCCTGGTGGATCTCACCCCGGCGCAACGTCGATCAGACGCCGTGACGCTCATCTCGCTGCTACCCACGTTGGTGGCGTCCTGCCATCATGGCGAGCGGCGCGCCCCCACCGCCGGGCTGGGACATGCCGCGGGGTATCTTGAGATGCTGACCGGTACGGTGCCGTCGCCCGAGGCGGCCCGGGCACTGGAGATCTACCTCAGCTTGACCATCGACCACGGCTTCAACGTGTCCACCTTCGCCACCCGGGTGATCGCCTCCACCGGGGCGGACCTCGGCGCCTGCCTGCTGGGCGGATTGGCGGCGTTGCTGGGCCCGCGTCACGGCGGCGCACCCCGTCAGATCGCGGACATGTTCGACGGCATCGAGGCCGACGGGGACGCCCGTCGCTGGATGCGGGCGCAACTGGCCGGCGGGGGACGCCTGCCCGGGTTCGGTCACTCCGTGTACCGGGCCCCTGACCCCCGTGGCGTGCTGTTGGCCGAGGTGGCGGCATCTTTGGTTCCGGATCGCTTCGAGTTCGCCCAGGACATCGAGCGGGCCGGGCAGGAGATCCTGGCCGGCCGGCGCTTGGTGACCAACGTTGACTTCTACGCCTCGGTAGTGCTCAGCGCCGTGGGCATACCACGCGGTCTGTTCGCGCCGACCTTTGCGGTGGCCCGGGTGGTGGGTTGGTGCGCCCACATCCTGGAGCAGGCCGCGGACCGCAAGATCATCCGCCCCGCGGCGTACTACATCGGTCCCCCGCCGCAGCACTGAGCCCGGGACCACCCACCCCGCCGGCGACGATCAGCGGCGACGATCAGCGGCGAGGGGTCAGCGGCGAGGGTTGATACCCACCAGGCACGCTGCCAAAGCCCGTCGGGGCAGGTCTTCCAGCACGAACAGCCCCAAGCCCCGCTTCGGCAGGCGAACGTGATACCGATCGGATTGGACGGCCTTGACCACCATCGCCGCCAAGGTTTCCGGGCTGGAGTGGGGCATCTGCCGTAAGCGCTCAAATCGGCGCCCGGCCGCGGCCACCGCCGATCCCATGTTGACGTGGTCCCACATCTCGGTGTCCACCGGGCCCGGTTCCACCAGGGTCAGCCCGATGGGCGTTCCTTTGAGATCGGCCCGCAAGCCCCCGCTGAAGTGACTCAAGCCCGCTTTGGTCGAGGAATAGACGGAAGTGCCGGGCACATTGACGATGGAGGCCATGGAAGACACATGGACCAGGTGACCGGCACCCCGCTGCAACATACCGGGTAGCACCTGGCGGACCAGACGCTGCGGGGTGATCAGGTTCAGGGAAATGCAGCGCCCGATCTCCGCCTCGTCGATCTCATCGATCAGTTGGTTGGTGTCCACCGCAGCGTTGTTCACCAGCACATCAACCGGCCCGCCATCGGCCTCCACCCGGGCGATGAACCCATCCACCTGGGACTGGTCGGACAGATCGATGGGATACGCCTGACCGCCCAACCGCTCCGCCAGGGCCGTGATGGCCTCACCGCTGCGGGCCGCCAGCGCCACCTTGGCCCCGGCATCGGCACACGCCTGGGCCAGGGCCGCACCAATGCCACGGCTGGCCCCGGTAATGAGCACCCGCTTTCCCGATAGCTCCACTTCCCGTTCCCTTCGATGCTGTCGCGCCGCGGACCGATGTCGCCCTCTGCGCGCCGAGACGCTAACACCTCTGTTCCTGCGCCTTGGTCGGCTCAGCCCAGCCGTTCCAGCAGTTCGGCCTGGAGTTGATCGAACAACGTCTGCAGCAGGTCCTGCTCCCGGCCGGGCGGGGTTCGTTCCACCGCCCGCCAGGCCAACAATGACATTTTCACGCCGGTCAGCACCTGCCAGAACCGCAACGCGCCGGGGTCCACCGTGCGCTCCGCCGCGGTCTCGTAAGCAGCAATCCAGTCCTGCTCGGGCAGCAGGGCACCCACCAGGCCGGTGCCCACCCGCCAAGCGGCCAACCCGGCCCAGGCCACGTCCTCCAGAGGGTCGCCGGGGTGGGCCATCTCCCAATCGAGGACCCCGGTGATGCCGGCCACGCCCGAGGGGTCATACAACAGGTTCCCGGTGCGGTAATCGCCGTGCACCACCACCACCCGCTCCGGTGCCGGCACATTCCAGCCGGCCAGACGCTCCAAGGCCTCAGTCATGACCGGTGTCTTCGCGGTCGGGGTGGCGGCCAGCGCCTTCGACCAACGCTGCGTTTCCACCCGGGCCACCTCGGCCGGCGGCGCGATGTCCTCGAACACACCATCGGGTATGGGCAGGGCGTGGATGCTGGCCAGTATCTCGGCCTTTTGTTGGCCCAACCGCCCCCGGTTGGCGATCAGCTGCGGATCCCGAACCAGCGGTCCCACCGACGCCGTGCCCGCCAGCCGTTGCATCACAAACCAGTCCCCGCCGAAGTGGGGTCGGTCCGCCAAGCTTCCGGAAGCGAAGATCCCCGGTGCCGGGATGCCATACCGGTGGGCATGGTCGATGAGTCGGGCCTCGCGGCGCCGGTCCAGGGAGTCCGGCCCCACCACCCCGTCGGGGGCGTCGGTGCAGAGGATCCACGGCGTCAGGGCCCCGTCCGCAGCG
>JBJXFH010000152.1:0-100389 GCA_046155365.1 Acidimicrobiales bacterium
AAGACCGCGGCCTCCAACTCCTCGATCCCGCCCGCGCAGCCCCCGCGATGTTCAGCGCTGATCCCGACCAGACGCCAGGACGTTCGCCTGATACACGATGACCTGGGCTCGTGGCGGAGTTGCACGGATGTGACACGAATGGCGGATGTCACCGCTGCAAAGTGACTAAAAGAGCAGTCAATCAATCTGAGGAAGATTCCCCGCCGACCACCCCCCGGGACCGGCCCGCTCAGAATCGATTGCCTCGCTTGAGGTCTGGCGGGCGGCCGTCGGGGTCGAGCAAGTGGGCGTGCACCCAGCGCAGGAGCCCGTGTCGCCGGGCGTGGGCGCGTTCTATCTGGTGTGCCCGTAGGTGGCCTGGCGGGCGCGGGCCGGGCCGGCCGGCGCGGTGCCAGGCGTCGAGGGCTTCAGCGCTCTCCCGTAGCGCCCGGAACCAATTGTGAGCATCGACCATCGCATTGTCTTCGAGGACCCCGCCGGTGTGTTCCGACGTCAGGCGGAGACGGGTGTCCCTCGCCAGCTTGCGGGCACCGTCGCCCAAGCCGGAAGGATCGCGAGGTTCGCGCTCGTCGCGGGTCGAATCCACAATGGCGCAGGACAGCTCGGAGTCATGGGTCCAGGAGCGCCGGTTGAGGTTGTCCGATCCGATGGACATCCATAGGTCGTCCACGATGCACGCCTTGGAATGCACATAGACGGCTGTTCCGTCCTCCCGTTCAAGGTCATAGATGGCGACGCGGTCCTTGCCGGCGGCGTACAGCATGTCCTGAACCCGTTCGCGACCAAGTGTGCTGGCGGCACCCATGATGCGGCCGGCCGGGTCGACATATCGGGGGACGACGATCACGACCAGGAGTTCAGGCTCGCGTCGCAGTGCGGCCGACAGCACCTCGGCGGCGGCGAAGGACCACAGATACTGATCCTCGAGGTAGATCAAGCTCCGCGCCCGGCCGAAGACCTTGACGTAAGCCTGGGCGATGCTGCGTTCACCGTCCGGAGCGAAGGGGTAGGCCCGGCGGCGGGCCGGGTAGGTCCGTAGCACCTGCACCGCGTGCGGGCCCGCCGCGGAAACGTCGTCGCGCTCAGCAACGATCGGCGAACGTTGCGCCGGGTCTCGGGACACCCGATGCATCAGCCACCGCCACGGTGAGCGGGTGTCCAGCGGTGCCGGGTCGTCCCAGCGTTCTCGGAACGTGAGCGCCACGTCGTCGACTGCGGGTCCCCGCACCGCCACCTGGACGTCGTGCCAACCGGGCCGATCCCCGTAGTGGCCGGCGTCGAGCGCGGCCGCTTGCGGATCACCGAGGTGGCGTGCATCGTCGTTGCGGCCGTGGACCAAGTCGATCCCACCGACGAAGGCGACATCTGCCAACGGTCGGGCCTCGTACCGGACCACAACCATCTTCTGGTGGTGGCTGCCGCCGCGACGGATGCGGTTGTCGAGCAGGACCTCACCGCCCCCCTTGTTCACCGCGCGGGAGAACATCAGGTTCTTTTCCTCCGAGTACACCAGCCCGTGGGATCGCCACACCAGGCCTCGAACGTCGGCTCCTTTTTCAGCCAAGGCTGCCAGCAATCCGGCCACCTCGGTCCCGGGACCCGACAGAAGTTCGTCGGCATCGCCTTCGACCCCGCACAGCAACACCGAATCCCCCGGTCCGGCCGACACTAACGCCAAGTAAAGGGAGGCGTAGTACCCGCTTCCGTCGATCAGAACTTCAACCTGGTTGCCTTCTGTCCACGCAACCCTGCCGTGACGCCTATCGATGGTGGTACTGGTGTTGCTTCGCTCTCCCGCGGCCAGGAACCAGTCATCCAGTGGCACGGCTCACCACGCGGCTGGTGGCTCGGAGGGGAGCGACGTGCGGGTCTCGATCTCGATCTTGGCGGCCTGCGTCATCCGGACCAGCGGCGATTTCTCGGCATGGCCGAAGGTAGCCCGCGTCAAGGTTCGCAGCCACTGCCAGGCACCCGTTGGCGGTCATGAGGCCCGACCTCCCAATCGTCGACCGGTAGTCAGCTCGTTGCGCTGGACGGGGCCGTTTCGCGGACGGCGGCCCAGCGCTGGCGGAACCATCGCACACCTTCCACGGAGGCGGCGGCACCGAGAATCAGCAGCGCCGGGCGGGCCGGGAAGCTGTACCGGGCCTCCACGTGGAAGACCAGGTGGAAAAGCGATAGGTACAATCCCAAGATCCAAAGGGGCCACAGCTCTCGGCGCCGCAGACCCAGCCAGACCACTCCCAACAACACGGCCAACATCTGGAAGTTGCCGATCGGATCCAGGGCAACAAACAGTCCCTTGCCACTCCACAAGGAGGCCATTCTCCATGGAACGCGTTGCACGATGGTGAGCACATCTTGCTCCGCCAGTTCGGACAGGGCCAGTTCCTCCAGGCGGGCGTCCAGTGCCGCCTCCCGTGCCGGACCACCACCCAATCCTTCGGTCATGCCCGGCGACGTACCACTCGGCATGCCCAGCCGGGCGTCAATGGGTCCCAGCTCACGCTCAATGGTTTCCAGATATTCGATCTGTCCGGGAATGTACTCATTCTGGGCGTACTGACGCTCCGAGATCAGCAGCGAGACACCCGAGTTGGCACCGAAGGGCAAGAGCGCATCTGCCACCAAGACGTTGCGTACACACCACGGACCGACCAGCAGACCGGTGGCCAAGCACAGCACACCCACCTGCCGCACGGCCCGCTTCCATTGGGTCAGGCCCAACGCCACGATGGCGGCAATGGCGATCATCGGCAACAACATGGCAAATGTTTGACGCAACAGCACCAAGACACCCAGGCTGAGGCCGGTTCCCGCGGCAACGGCGAAATCCCGCCGTCTGCTCGATGCCTTCATCTTTCCGTTCTCGAAAAAGATAACCAGGGCCCAAACGTGCAGTAACGCCATCAGCTGGGTCAGAGTCTCACTCAGCACCCGCATGGCCATGAAACTGAACGCCGGATGAGATGCCACAAACAGGCCCGCCACCAACGCCACCCGATCATCGAAGAATCGACGGGCCAACTGCGCGGTGACCAGCGCGGTGATGGCCAGCAGCACGAACTGCAGGATTTGGATCAAGACGATGCTCTCGCCTCCCACCGCCTGCAGCGCCACCAGAAAGAACGAGTAGCCGGGCATTTTGACGATCGACGGCAGGTACGGGGCGTTGTCCATCACCGAGTAGGACCCGTGTCGCAGCATGTTTCGAGCCGTGGGCAGGTACAGCAGCCTGCTGTCCCCGGAGTCCCACGGTTTGTCGACTTTGGAGAGGGCGAAGGCCTGCAACGCCAAGATGACCGGTACCCACACCATCAGGCGGACTTTCCAGCTACGCCGGGGAGTCAGGGTCGGTTCCGCCACCTGATCGAGCACGGCGGCGCTCACCGGGCACGCTCGGACAGGACACGTCCGCGAAGGCGCGGGCTGCAGGCGACCATGATCGCTCTATCGGCAGCCACCAGACCAAGATTGACCCCGACGGCCGGGGGGACGATCGTCCCGGTCGGTGGGCCCGTACGCGGAGCCGATGTTCTGTCCATGGTCGTGACCAAACAAGACGCTGAGCTCGGCGACCTTGCCCGCAGCGCCCCGACCAAATTTGCCGGCGCTGCGGGGGCAGCGGCGCGGCAAGCCAAGACCCAGGCCCAGGCCGAGGCGCCGCCGCGACCGGTGCTGTCCGTGGTGTTGCCGGTCCACAATGAGCAGGACAACCTGCCGGAACTGCATCGCCGGCTGACCATCGCGCTTGAGGCGGTTGAAAGCTACGAACTCATCTTTGTTGATGATGGCAGCCGGGATGGGTCCGCCGGCATCGTGGCGTCCTTCGCCAGTAGCGATCCCAGAACCAAACTGCTGCGACTGTCACGCAACTTCGGTCACCAGGCCGCCATGGCCGCCGGCTTGGACCACGCCCGGGGCCAGGCAGTGGTACTGATGGATACTGATCTCCAGGACCCGCCCGAGGTGATCGCCGATATGGTGGCCGCCTGGCGTGACGGTGCGGAGGTGGTCTACGCCGTTCGGCAGGCTCGCAAGGAACACGCCGCCAAACGGGCCTGCTACCACCTGTTCTACCGGCTCGTACGCTGGCTCTCGGCGCCGTTGGACGTGCCCCTCGACAGCGGGGACTTCTGCCTGCTCGACCGTCGGGTGGCGGACGCCATCGTCGCCCTTTCCGAGCAGAAGACGTTCCTGCGGGGGCTGCGTAGTTGGGTGGGCTTCAAACAGGTTCCACTGGAATACGAGCGTCACGGTCGCTATGCCGGCGATGCCAGTTACACCTTCGCCAAGCTGCGCAAGCTGGCGCTCGACGGCATCATTGCCTGCAGCAGCCGTCCCCTGCGCCTGGCGTCCTACCTCGGTTTGGGGACCTTGGTGGTGGCGGCGCTGTACCTGGTGGCGGTGGTGGGCGGGTTCTTCATACGGGGAACGGCCCCCGCCGGCTGGACGTCACTGATGGGGGCCATCTTGCTCCTCGGCGGTGCGCAACTGTTGGTTTTGGGCGTCCTGAGTGAGTACGTGGCCCGCATCGTGGAGGAAAGTCGCGCCCGGCCCAATTACCTCATCGCCACCTCCATCGGTCTCACCGCCGTGAACGATCAGCCCGAACCTCCGCTATAGCGCTGCCCCTTCGCGACCCGGACGCTGCTCAACGTGCGGCGAGCGGCTTGGCCAGCAACTGCTGCAACGCCGCCTGCACCGACGCCGGATGGGGGTCCGCCACCACAACGCCCAGCGCCCCCAACCGCCCTGCCAAACGGGCCGCCGCCGCGTGGTCCCCGGCGAAGGTGTCCCGCACGAGATGCTGCACCACCATCAGCTCCGCCGGCTCCCCCGCCCGACCCCGCCGCCGGGCCGCCGTCAACGGACGGAGATGGACCTCAACGGGAAAGGCACCAGCGGCACGTCCCAACAGCTGACCGGCAGCCACTAGACCGATCAGGCACAGCACCACTAGACCCACGATGAGCACCCGGGTCGTCATGGTTGGCCCGCGCCACGATCCGAAGCCCGTCCTGACATGGCGGTGGGCCGCAGCTCGACCTGGGCCCGGATCTGTTCCAGTGCCGCCAACGCTGCCGCTCGCATGGGTTCGTCGATGGGCTCATCGGAGAACCGGGCCCGCCAGAACAACTCGGTCAGTTCCCGCAGCGGTGCCGCCCCCGCCCCGAGCTGCATGAGGGCCCGCTGCAGGTATTCGCCTTCACTCTCCGCCGGGCGCCGGGCCAGGGATGCATCGCCCAAACCCCGGGTGACAACGGCATAGGCCAACCGAACCGCCACCCGGGGATCGGCGTCCTGGCGTAGCTCCACCAACGCCTCGTCCAACACCGCCACGGTGACCGCCCGGTCCACCGTCTGCACCTGGAGCGGCGCGCCGCCGATGGCCTCCAACGGCACCCGTGCCACCGGGTCCGGCACCAGGTCCTCCGGCGGCATCAACTGCATGCGGCGGGTGAGGATCACCAGCACCACCAACACCAACACCGCCAGCACTAACACCGCCAGCGCACTGCGATCCTCCAGTGTGGGCAACTGGGGCAGCACCCGATCCCGTGGACGGACCACCTCCTCCACCGATGGTCCGCCCGTTCCACCGCTACCGAACCCCGCCCCACCCTGGGAGGACCCGGTGCCCGACGCCGGCAGGGTGGCACGGGCCCCTGACGCCAACGCTGTGGTCCCCACCGCCAGACCGATTACCGCCGCGCTCAGCGCCAGGACCGGTCGCCGGGCCGCCTGCCGCCGCCGTCCCAAGCGACGAAGCCCCCAGGCACTGGCGGCCACCACCCCCACCACCATGGCCGTACCAATTGGTATCATACCGGCCGGTACCGTGCTATCTGGTATGGTGCCATCTGGTATGGTATGGGGCCAGAGGGATCCGGGTAGGGACCGGCCCAACAAGCTGAGGGCCGCGCCCAACGCCACCACCACCGCGACGGACAGCCCCGTGGCCTTGATGGCGCTGCGTTCGACATGTTGATGGTGGGACCGGCGCCAGAGGTCACTCGTCAGGCGGGCCAGTTCCCCCAGGCCGGCCACCGCCGGCGCCACCACCATGACCCACCGGCCGCCGTCGCCCGGTCCCCGAACAGCCGCCAGGACCACCGCGCCCACCAGCGCCGCCAGGCCGAACTCCCGCAGCGGCGCTCGACGGACCACCACCCCGACCGTCATCATGAACAGGCCCATCACCGCCGCCAGACCCGCGGCCACCCCCAACACGTACTCGGCGCTCATAACCGCTGCGCCGCCGCCCGGCCCAGCAACGCTCCTAACGGCGTGACCCCGTTCCACTCCAGTACCGGGACCCCCAGGCCCATCAGCCGCTCCCGTCGAGCGTGGCGCTCGAGATCCCACACCCGCCTCGCCGCCAGCGCGATCCACGGCTCCGATGCAGTCCCGTCGACCCCGGTTGGCCCCGGACCCATCGGTTCCAGCACCACCACCTGATGGCCATGACGGCGTAGCTCGGCCAAAAGCCCCACCACCCGGTCCTCGGCCAACAGGCTCAGCGCCACCACCGTGCTCCCCGGTCGCAACCCGCCCAGTACCGGAAACTCCTGACGGGACACACCGCTGAGCCGGGCCATCCGGCACTCCAGCAGCACGTCCACCAAGGCGTAGAGCTGACGGGTCCCGGCTCGCGGCCGCACCCACCGCAACGGGGCCCCCAGCGCCAGCAGACCCACCCGGTCCTGCGCCGCCAGGTGTCCCTCGCTCAGCGCCATGGCCGCCTGCACCGCCCGCCGCAAGGTGGAGTCATCCTCGGGGCCCACCGCGGCAGTGTCGTCCAACACGATGACGGCATCAGAGGCCCGTTCGGGGTGACGTTCGGTCACCCAGTTGGCCCCCCGACGTTGCGACACCCGCCAATTGACCATACGGAGCCGATCCCCGTGCTGCCACGCCCGCACGTCGGCGTACTCACAGCCTTCGCCACGATCCCGGGAGAGATGAGCGCCCAGCACCCCGATGGTCCGACCGGGCTTGGCCATACCGCGTAGTCTGGTCTCGCTGGGGTAGACCCGAAGGGCACCGGGAACGGTACCGATGGTGCTGCAGGAGAACAGGCCCAGGCGGTCTTTCACGATGAGCCGATAACGTCCCGCCTCCAGCACCCCCCAGGCTTCGGGCCGAACGGGAAAGGCCACCCGAACTGCGTGGTCTGCCTGCACCGACACCACCCGACGCAGGATCCGGTCAATGCTGACCAGGCCGGCGCCCAGGTCCAGTTCAATATCAATCCAGGACAGTCTGGTATCGCTGGCAATCTCAACGATCAGGAGGAGTTCGTCCTGCTCCACCACCCGGGAACTCGAAAGCGAAAAGTCCATTTCGATCTGGGGCCAACGCCACGACAGCAGGGCGACCAGCGGGGTGGCCGCCAGGGTCATGGCCAGCGGCGCCAACATGGGCCGGTTTGCCACCAGCGCCGCCAACCCCACCAATGCGGCCAGCACCGTCAGGCTGTAGAACCGCACGGACACTTGCCGGTTCACGGCGCGGCGCGGTCGGTTTCGGTCAACGCCGCCGGAGTGGGTACCGAGGCCAGACAGTCCGCCACCACCTGCGCTTGGGTGACGCCGCGGATCCAGGCCTCCGCCCGCAGCACCAAGCGATGGGCCAAGGTGGCGACGGCCAGCATCTTGACGTCATCGGGTACCACGAAGGATCGGGCGTCGAGCGCGGCCCGGGCCCGAGCCGCCGCCACCAATGCCAGCGCGGCGCGAGGGCTGGCCCCGGCCTCGGTACGGCGATCCTCCCGGGTGGCGGTGACCAGCGCCACCACGTAACGCAACACGTCGTCGGCCACCTGCACGGACTCCACAGCGCGCTGCATGGCCAACACCGTGGGCCCATCAAGCAGGGGCCGCAGGATGGCGTCGGGGGTGCCGCGATCCACCCGTTGACGCAACAGGTCCAACTCGTGCTCGGCGCTGGGGTAACCCACCGAAACCCGGAGCAGGAACCGGTCCAGCTGGGCCTCGGGCAGGGGGTAGGTGCCCTCTGATTCGAGCGGGTTCTGGGTGGCCAACACCAGGAACGGTCTGGGCAGAGGATGGGACACCCCATCGGCGGTGACCTGCTGCTCCTGCATGGCTTCGAGCACCGCGGCCTGGGTCTTGGGTGGGGCCCGGTTGATCTCGTCACCCAGCACCAGGTTGGCAAAGATGGGGCCCGGCTGGAAGTGCAGGCCACCCCGACCGTCGGGTACCGCGGAACCGGTGATGTCCGAGGGAATCAGATCCGGGGTGAACTGCACCCGGGCGAACCCCAACTGCAAGACGGTGGCGAAACTGCGAGCGGTGAGGGTTTTGGCCACCCCGGGCACGTCTTCGATGAGCACGTGACCGTTGGCCAGCAGGCCCACCAGGACCAACTCCAGCATCTCGCGCTTGCCGACCACGGCTCCCGCCACTTCATCCACCACCGCCGCGCCCAAGCGGGCCACATCGGCCACGGTGAACGCGCTGGTCGGGACCGGGTTGGTCGGGCGGGTTGGGTTGGTCGTGTTGGTCTGGTCCACCGGGGCCTGCAGCTCAGGCCAGGGCGGCGATGGCATCGGCCACCGCCAGGGTGCGGCGGGCGGTGTCCACATGGAGATTCTCGATCATGCGGCCATCCACCGTGACCACACCCCGACCGGCCGCCAGCGCCTCATCGAACGCGGCGATCACCCGCCGGGCGTAGTCCACGGCTTCCTCGGTGGGGGCCCACAGCCGGTTGGTGGGCTCCACTTGGGAGGGGTGGATGAGGGTCTTGCCGTCAAAGCCCAGCTCGAAACCTTGGCGGGCCTCAACCTCGAAACCCTCGGGGTCACGCACGTCGTTGTACACCCCATCCACGATGGCCACCCCGGCCTCCCGCGCCGCCAGCAGCGCCATGGAGAGGTACGGGATCAGCGGGGCCCGACCCGGCACCTGCTGGGCCCGGAGCTCCTTGACCAGGTCATTGGTGCCCATCACCAGCATCGACACCCGGCTGTGACCGGCGATGTCCCGCACGTTGAACAAGGCCGCGGGGGTTTCGACCATGGCCCAGATGCGGGTGTCGGCGGAGGCCCCGGCGCGGTCGAGGTGACGGCTGACCTCATCGAGATGGGGCGCGCCGGACACCTTGGGGATGACCACCGCCGCCGGACCGGCCCCCGCCGCCGCCGCCAGATCTTCAGCCCCCCATGGCGTGTCGAGCCCGTTGCAGCGGATGGTCAGCTCCCGGCCGCCGTAGGTCCCCGACGTGACCGCGGCCACCGCCTGATCCCTGGCCATCGGTTTGGCGTCGGGGGCGACGGCGTCCTCGAGGTCGAAGATGATGGCGTCAGCGGGGATGTCCCGGGCTTTTTCCAGCGCCCGGGCGTTGGCGGCGGGCATGTACAGCACCGATCGGCGTGGTCGCAGATCGGCATCGGCCGCGCTGCGCTGGCTGCGGGGGGATGAATCGGTAGCGCTCATCGGACTCCTTCTGCGAAACCGTAGGCCAGAGCCAATTCGGGGTCCTTGGCGGCAAGCTCCTCAGCCAGCGCCACGATGACCTTGCACTGCTTGCAGGAGGCGTCGTCCTCCATCTTGCCGTCCAGCATGATGGCACCGGTGCCGTCACCCATGGCGACGATCACCCGTTGGGCGTGGGCCACATCCGCCGGATCCGGGGAGAACACCCGCTTGGCGATCTCGATCTGCACCGGATGGAGACTCCAAGCCCCCACACAACCCAGCAGGTAGGCGTTACGGAACTGGTCCTCACAGGCCAGCGTGTCCTTGATATCTCCGAACGGCCCGTAGAACGGCAGGATCCCGTTGCTGACAGAGGCGTCGACCATGCGGGCCAACGTGTAGTGCCACAGGTCCTGCTGGTGGGTGGAACGGGCGGCGTCGGGCTGAGCCGGATCCGGATCTTCTCGAACCAGGTAACCGGGATGACCGCCACCCACCCTGGTGGTCTTCATGCGGCGGTTGGCGGCGAGGTCGGCGGGCCCCAGGGACAGGCCCTGCATGCGGGGCGAGGCGGCACAGATCTCCTCGATGTTGGCCACCCCCCGGGCGGTCTCCAAGATGGCGTGGATGAGCAGGGGGGTGCGGCGGCCGGCCTTGGCTTCCAACTGGGCCAGCAATCGGTCCACGTAATGGATGTCCTCGGGACCCTCCACCTTGGGAATCATCACCACCTCAAGGCGCTCACCGGCGTCGATGACCGCGGCCGTCAGGTCATCAAGACCCCACGGCGAGTCGAGCGAGTTGACCCGGGTCCAGAACTGGGTGTCGCCGAGGTCCACGTTGCGGGCCACGTTGATCAGGCCAGCCCGGGCCGCTTCTTTGTCGGTGGCGGGCACGCCGTCTTCGAGGTTCGCCAACAGCACATCCACCCCCCGAGCGGTTTCGGGCAGCTTGGCCACGATCTTGGGGTTGGAGGCCGGGAAGAAGTGGATCATCCGGGACGGCCGGACAGGGATCTCCCGCAGCGGGGTTGGAGCCCCGACCGCGAGCGGCTTGAAGAAGTCTTTGGCGCTACGCACCTTGCCACGATAGGGATCGCCGCGTAGCTGACCCAACCGGCCTGTCGTCAGTCGACCACCCCCCGTGACCGAGCGGTGCGTACAGTGGTCCGGCCGACCGTAGGGGCGAATCTGCGTCGATTCGGCATAGCAGATGTGCAGGTCAAAGCCACTTTTTTGATCTCGGCGAAATCCGGGCGGTGGCAGGTGGGGTGCGGCCGGCAGACTGGGTCGGTGGACAGCACCAGGGTTGATCGTTGGTTGTGGGCGGTGCGGATCTTCCCCAGCCGGTCCGCCGCCACTGAAGTCTGCCGTGACGGGCGGGTCACCATCAACGGTCAGCCGGCCAAGGCGTCGAGCATGGTCCGGGTGGGCGATCGCATCCACACGGTGGCCGCTGACCGGCCCCGGGAGCTCGAGGTGGTCACCATCATCGACAAACGCGTCGGCGCCCCGGTGGCGGCAACGTGCCTGGTGGATCACAGCCCCCCACCACCCAGCCGGGAGGAGCGGGACCTGACCCCGTTCCTGCGCCTACCCGGTACCGGCCGGCCCACAAAACGCGATCGCCGCCAACTGGACCGGTTCCGTTCCACCTGAGCCCGGTTCCGTTCCACCTGAGCCGGTTCCGTCCAGCTGAGCCGGCGTCGGGCGAGATCAGCTGATCAGGGACACCACGATCCAGATCACCACGATCAGGCCCACCGTGAGCATCATGACCGTGCGCCACACCGGGGCCCGGTCCAAGTCGGTGCCGCCGTTGCCCGAATCAGCGCCGTCACGCGCCCCGCTGTCGGCGTCAACGGCATCATGATCAACGGCATCAGCACCGCGCTGGGCGTCGGCGCGGCCGCGGCCGGCGGGTGGCCGGACCAACGCCAGGGCGTTGCCCACCACCAGCGCCCCGGCCAGGGCCAGCAGCAGCAACTGCAAGAAGTTCGGCCCCAGCAGGTCGCCCACGCTTGCAGATTACCGATGGCCGGTGAGAGGCCCGGCGCCCGATCAGGCTGCGACGTGCTCCTCGTCGGTCAGCAGCTTCATCAGTCGCTCCTGCACCACACGGAAGCGGGGGTCCTCCACCACCTGCACCGGGTCCCGCGGCCGCGGGAGATCCACGTCAATGATCTCCATTACCGACGGTTGAGGCGAGGGAGCCATCACCACGATTCGGTCGGCCAGGCGGATGGCCTCCTCGATGCCGTGGGTCACCATCAGCACCATCTCGGTCTCACTTTCGCTCTGCCAAAGGCTGATGAGCTGCTGTTGCAGACGCCCGCGGGTGAGTGCATCGAGCGCGCCGAACGGTTCGTCCAGTAGCAGCACCCGGGGCTCCACGGCGAACGCCCGAGCCACCGCCGCCCGCTGCTGCATGCCGCCTGACACCTGTCCCGGGCGTTTGTTCCGGGCCTCCCACAGCCCAACGGCGCGGAGGTACTTCTCCGACAGTTCAGCGGCGTGGATCCGCCCTCGTTCGACACGGGCGGAACACACCGCGGTGCGCACGTTGTCCAGCAAGCTCATGCGCGGTAGCAACGAATAGTTCTGAAAAACCATGGCCCGATCCGGCCCCGGGGACCT
This sequence comes from Acidimicrobiales bacterium, assembly GCA_046155365.1. Taxonomy (GTDB): domain Bacteria; phylum Actinomycetota; class Acidimicrobiia; order Acidimicrobiales; family CAIXPF01; genus CAIXPF01. Next base: position 12,083 of record JBJXFH010000152.1, read on the forward strand.
GACCGTCACGCCGTCCAGCGTAACCCGTCCGCTGTCGGGGGCCAGCAAACCGCCCACCACGTTGAGCAATGTCGATTTGCCACAACCAGAATGTCCGATGAAGGAGATGAACTCTCCCGTCTTTACTTCCAGATCCACCCCCCGCAAGACATGTTGACGCGTTCCTCGGTGATCGAAGCTCTTGTGAACGCCCTCGATCTGTAACCCCGATGCTGTCGTTCTCATCGCTGATCGTCCTCCATCGCCACACGCTTTCCCAACTTCATGAACATCGTGTCGAGCAAGAGACCCCCCACGCCCACCAGTAGGACGAAGCTGATGACCTTGGCGTAATCGGCGCCGTTGTACGCTTCCCAAACCCCGAACCCGATGCCCACCCCGCCCGAGAGCATCTCCACGGCCACGATCACCATCCAGGCCACCCCCATGGATACCCGCAGCCCGGTGACGATCTGCGGCAGGGCGTCGGGAATGAGGATGTGTCGGAGATAGGCCAACCGGCTGAAACGAAACACCCGGGCCACATTGCGATGATCCTTGGGTACCGATGCCGCGCCGGCCGCGCTGTTCAACACGATGGGCCACACCGCGGTCATGAAGATGACCCACACCGAGGCCTTGGGAGCGTCTTTGAAGATCACCAACCAGATCGGGTACCACGCCAGCGGGGACACCGGCCGCAACAGCTGGATGACGGGATTGGCCGCCTTCCACACCCGCTTCGAGGCCCCCATGACCAAACCCAACGGTATGCCCAGTAGGCAGGCCACGCCGAAACCGGTGAAAACCCGTTGCAACGAGCTGGCGAAGAGCAAGCCCACGCCCTTGTCGTTCGGACCGTTATCGCGGAACGGCGCCGTCAGTTGGGTTCGCAACTCGCCGGCAACCTCCAGCGGGGGCGGTAGATCCCCCACCTTCGCCGAGCCGAACTGCCACAACGCCAGCAGCACCGCCACACCGATGAGTCCCCATCCGACGTCGGCCCCCACTCGCCCCGCACGCCGCACCAGACGGTATGGCATGGCCGGCCGCACGGGCCCCGTCGCCATGACCGGGACGGGCGTCGCCGTGGCCGCGGTGTTCGCCGTGTTCGCCGTTCCGTCGGGCCTTTCGGTCGTGGCTGACGTCGCCTCCAGGGGGTCCTCGAGCGCCTCGCCAAGGGGATTGCCCGCCCCCAGGTCCACATCGCTGAGGGTCACGGCCGGGCCCCTTCCTGGGCGGGCTTGCGCGGATCGAACGTGACCTTGTCCAGCGCAATGGTGAACGGGCTCATGTCATCCGCAGGGACCGCGATCCCGGCGTTGGTGGCCACCTCGCCGTACAGGTCCGTCAGGATCAGCTCATCGGCCAGCTCCTGATAGGGCGGTGCCTCTTTGAGCAAACCCATCCGTACGTACTGGCTGAGGAACCACACGCCGTGGCCCCGCCGGGGAAAGGACACTTTGCCGTCCTGGAAGAACTGCATCTGACGGCCGGCAAAGTCCTTGGACCCCAGGCCCCCGCCCAGATCGTACTTACCCACCAAACGTGAGCCGATCTCCTCGGGCGTGGCGCTGACATAAGCCTCCACGCCGATGGTCTGAGCCGTGCTTTGTCGGTTCGCCGTGTCGTCGAGCCATTTGGAGGCATCCAGCACCGCCGCCATGACATCCTTGAGGGTATCTTCCTGGGTTTCGGCGAAGGCTTTGTTCACCACCAGCGCCTTCTCGGGGTGGTTGTCCCACAGGTCCTGGGTGGCCAGATAGGTGAACCCGATCCCTTTGGCCACAGCCCGGGCATTCCACGGCTCGCCCACGCAGTACCCCTTCACATTGCCCACCTCCATGTTCTGTACCATCTGCGGCGGCGGGATAGGGCTGATCTTGAGTTTTGACACATCGGCCTTGGCGGCCATCAACCAATAGCGCAACCACAGATCGTGGGTCCCGCCGGGGAAGGTCATGCCCAGATCGGGGGCGTCCTTGGAAGCCAGGATCTCCCGGGCGGCGGCAAGGTCACCGTAGCCGATACCCTCGAAATCCTTCGACAAGGTGATGGCCTGCCCGTTCTGGTTCAACATCATGGCAATCTTGAGGTCCCGGGCGCCGTTGCCCCCGACCCCCGTCGCCACCGAGAACGGCATCCCGAACAGGCAATGCGCCCCGTCGATCTGACCGTTCTGCAAGGCGTCACGTAATGCCGGCCACGACGCCTGTTTCGCAACGGTGACATCCAGTTTGTATTGATCAAAAAGGCCCAGCTCCTTAGCCATGATGATGGGGGCGGCGTCGGTCAGGGCAATGAAACCGAGGTTCACCTTGCGCACTGGCTTATCCGCCACCGTGGTAGCTGCCGCCGAAGCCGTGACCGGAGTCAGCAGGCTCGTCGCACCGCCCGACCCCGTGCTCGAAGAAGCCGAGCCGCTCCCGGCCCCACCGCAGGCGCCGAGGCTGGCCGCCAGACCGCCCCCACCCAGGCCGAACGCCATGGCCTGCTGGAGAAACCTTCTTCTGCTCAGGGTCATGGCTAGGACGATAAAGATGGAATGACCCTCCACGATTTCCTGATGATCAACACCGAATGAACGCACTCTCACACGTCGCCCCCGGCGTTGTGCGCACTCTTGGGGGCAGCGGTTACGGTTCGGCGCATGGGACTGTTCGACAAGCTGACCAAGCAGGCCAAGACCGCCGCCGCCGCCATCGATGATCTGGCCGAAGAGCACGAAGAGCAGATCGACGACGCCATCGAGAAGGCGGCCAAGCTCGCGAAACAGAAAGCCGGTGACAGCCACGACACCAAGGTGGACCAGGCGGCCAGCGGGGCCCACAAGCTGATCGACAAGCTGGCCAAACCGGACTGATCGCCGTCCTACCAGCGCTGCGGATCCACCGCTACGGGCTCAGATCAGTTCAGACAAGTCAGATCAGTTCAGATCAGACAGATCAGACCAAGCGAATGGTGGTGCCGCAGATGACATGGTGCTCACCGGCGCGCTGGGGATCCGCGGCCAGCAGATCGAGACCGCTCACGCCCTCGGTGGCACCGTCCTCCAGCGACACGAACCGCACCCGACCCCGATCGAAACACAACTCGACATCGCCACCACCACGCCCCGAACTGGTACCGCGCACGTCGCCACCGATCACCTGCGCCCAACGTGCTGCCATAGCCCCGGGATCCGACGCGCTGATCTGCACCGCGTCGATGGTGCTGACGGTGTCAGTACGCACGTGATGCATCCAGCGGGGACCGGCCCACTCCCAGGCCTGCGGCGGATGGGCTTCATCGATGGAGACGATCGCCCCACCGAGGTCCCGCGGATGGAGGTGCAACCCGCAGATGGCTTGACCCTGCGCGGTGTACACGATGCGGGCGGACCCACGCCCGATGCGATCCCGGGCGTCCTGCAGGTCATCGGTCTGGACCAGCACCATATAGCCGCAATCCCCGCCCCGGCGTTGCAACAACCGGCCGGCGGTGGTGCCCGGCTCCGTCGGTGAGACCACTTCTAAAAACGTGTCACCGATGGGGAACAACACGTTGTGCAACCCGAACTCCGCCACCACCGGATCGCGGAAGCAGGCCTCTACCCCCAGCACCGTGGCGAGGGCCTCCTCCACCGGGGCCAGATCATGAGCGACCAGGGCAACTTGACGCAGACGTAGCGACATTCACCCAGCATCTCACGCCGGCGCGTGGGGGTGGTTCGCAGCGTCAGGCCGGTACGGCCCGCAGCGCGGCATCGCCCGGTGCGAGGGACCGCTGTTCGTCGGACAGCTCCGCCATGGCCATACGGTGATGGGCTCGGGCGGCCCCCAGCGACAGATCTGCGACGGTTCCATCCACGGTTCCATCCACCGGGTCACCGTGCAGGACGAACGTGCGTTGCAGCGCTCGGAGCAGGGAACGGTCCCCACCCGGCCAGGCCGGCGGGAACGCGTCGCCCGAGGGGGCCAAGGGGGCCAAGGTAACCAGCTCGGCCAGCGCCCGCCCGTCAGGACCCAGCCGCCGGGCCGCCAGCTTGGCGCCGCCGATACTGGCTTTGCCGGGCGAGGTTTTGGCCACCGGGCGCAGCGGGGCGTCGGCACCGGGACCCTCAGCCATGGCCACCAGCTTGTACACCAAACCCGCCGCCGGCGCGCCGGAGCCGGTGACCAGGTGGGTACCGATCAACATGCGGTCCACCGGAGCCTGGGCCCGGACCAGCTCGGCGATGGCCCACTCGTCCAGATCACCGGACACCACGATGCGGGTGGCGCTGGCCCCCAACCCGTCGAGCAGGGCCCGGGCCCGGCGGGACTCCACCAGAGGATCACCGGAATCGATGCGAATGGCACCCAACGACGGACCGGCCACATCCACGGCGTTGCGGATGCCGGTCTCGATGTCGAAGGTGTCCACCAGCATCGTGGTATCGGGGCCGGTCAAGGCCAGTTGGGCTTCGAATGCGGCGCGCTCATCGCGGTGGGCCAGGACGAAGGCGTGGGCCACGGTGCCGCCGGTGGGCACCCCCCAGCGCCGGCCGGCCTCCAGGTTGGAGGTGGCGGCGAAGCCCACCAGGTACGCCGCCCTCGCCGCCGCCGGCGCTGCATACTCTGCGGTACGTCGACTGCCGGCCTCGAGTAGCGGTCGGCCGGCCGCGGCAGCCACCATGCGGGCCCCGGCGGCGGCCACGGCACAGTCATGGTTGAGGATCGACAACACCAACGTCTCCAGGATCACCGCCTCGCCGAAGGTGCCCTCCACGGTGAGAATGGGCGAGCCGGGAAAGAACAACTCGCCTTCAAGGTAACCGCGTACGGTGCCGGTGAAGCGGTAGTCAGCCAGCCATTGCAGGGCCCGGGCCGAGAGGAACCCCTGCTGGGACAGCCACGTCAGCGCGCCGTCGTCGAAGCGGAACACGTGCAGCGCCTCCACCAGCCGGCCCACCCCGGCCATCACCCCATAGCGCCGACCCGGTGGGAGACGCCGAGGAAAGCACTCGAAGGTGGCCCGATGCTGCGCCACCCCCGAACGCAGGGCAGCGTCCAACATGGTGAGCTCGTAATGGTCGGTGAGCAACCCGGTCGGCGTCCACCGTTGATCCCCAGGGGTGACGTCGAGCACGGCGCCATGGTAGGTCCAACCCCTTGGCCTTGTACTCAAGATGAGCGTAAGGGCGCTGGCAGTGGCAGCTGCAGGCGTTCGGGGCGGTCAGGGATTTCGGGCCATGTTGGCGAACTTGGTGTACTGGCCGAGGAAGGCCAGGCGAACGGTGCCAGTGGGGCCCGACCGGTGCTTGGCCACAATCACCTCGGCCACGCCCTCATCCTGGGTGTCGCGGTGATAGATCTCGTCTCGGTACAGGAACAGCACCACATCCGCGTCCTGCTCCAAGCTTCCCGATTCCCGGAGGTCCGACAGCATGGGACGCTTGTCAGCCCGTTGCTCCAAACCCCGGTTGAGCTGGGCCAACGCCACGACGGGGGCTTCGATCTCACGGGCGAGGATCTTGAGACCACGGCTGATCTCGGCCACCTCAACCTGGCGGGACTCCGCTGAACTGCGGCCGCTCATGAGCTGGATGTAGTCCACCACCACCAAACCCAGTTCACCGACTTGGGATTTGAGCTTGCGGGCCTTGGAACGGATTTCCATGACCGTCACGTTGGGGTTGTCATCAATCCAGATCGGCGCCTCAGCCAGGGTGCCCACCGCACGGCTCAGCTTCTCCCAATCGCTTTCGGACAATCGGCCACTGCGCATGCGGGTGGCGTCTACCCGCGCCTCGGAGGACAACAGCCGCTGGGTGATCTCAAGACGGCTCATTTCCAGGGAGAACACCAACGTGGGTTTGTGACCCACCAAGGCGGCGTGGGCGGCCATGCCCAACGCGAAGCTGGTCTTGCCCATGGCCGGGCGCGCCCCCACCACCACCAGGGCGTTGGGCTGCAGGCCGGACAGGATCTCGTCCAGGTCGGCGTAGCCGCTGGGAGTGCCGGTGATGGCGTCACCGCGTTCGTACAGTTGCTCGAGTCGATCAAGGGCCTGGCCCAGCAGCTCCCGAACCGGTGCGGTGGTGGTGGCCACCCGGTGCTGCGCCAGGTTGAACATCATCGACTCGGCCTGATCCACGGCCTTGCTGACGTCGTCCGGCAGGGAATAGCCCAGCTCGGCGATCTCACCGGCGGTGGCGATCATGCTGCGAAGGAGCGCCAGCTCTTCCACGATCTCGGCGTGGCGACGCACGTTGGACAGCGCCGGGGCCGAGGCCTGCAGAGCTACCAGGGTGGCTGCCCCGCCGATGGCCTCCAACAGACCGGCCCGGCTCAGCTCATCGGCCACGGTGATGGGATCCGCGGGTTCACCGGCGCCGTACAAGGAGGCAACGGCGTCAAAGATGTGACCGTGGGCCGGCTTGTAAAAGTGATCGGGACGGACCACCTCAGTGGCCGCGGCGATCGCTTCGCGGGACAACAGCATCGCCCCGAGCAACGACTCCTCAGCGGAGAGGTTGTGGGGCGAGACGCGGCCTGACCCGGCGGGGGTCAGGCGCGCCGACTCGGACGGGGACACGGTTGCCATGTTGGACCACACCTTGGGCTAACTCGGCGGCGAACCTCCAGAGGACAGCCGAGGAAGTTCTGTGGAAAGCGTGGTGGATACTGAGGACGAACCGGCCTCATCGGTGGACAACGTTGTGGACAGCCCCCGGCCGCTGGGGAAAAGTGCCCAAGGAGCCCCCAGGGCCAAGGACTGGACCCCGGAAATGCCGCGCTCCGTGGTTACTGTGCGACGACTTCGACCTGCAGGAAAATCTGCACCTCGCTCTGAAGGTGCGCCGGGACCGAGTGCATTCCCACGGTCTTGATGGGCTCCTCCAGGGCAATGGCCCGACGGTCGATTTCCAGCCCGGTCTGGGTGTAGACCGCCTCCACCACATCTGCTTCGGAGATCGAACCGAACAGCCGGCCCTCACCACTGGCCCGGGCACCGAGCTTGATGACCATGGGCGCCAACTGCTTGGCGATTTCCTCAGCGGCGGCGCGCTCACGGGCATCTTTCACCTCACGCGAAGAGCGCATGGTGACCGCCTGGGTCTCCGCGCCGGAGGAGGACCGCATGGCCAGCCTCTGGGGGAGGAGGTAGTTGCGGGCGTACCCGTCACTGACCTCCACGATCTCTCCCCGCTTGCCCAAACCGCGCACGGTGTCACGCAGAATGACGCGGATCATGCTTCCTCCTCCGTGTCAGCGACCTCGGTCACAACCTCAACGGCGTCATCGGTCACTGCGGCCAGATCGGCTTCCTCGCCGCGGGGCGGACGACCGTCACGCCCACCGCGCTCGCCGCGCTCGCCCCGATCGGGACGGGTGCTGCGCTGGGTGGTGACCCGGTTGGCGTAGGGCAGCAACGCCATCTCACGGGCGTTCTTGATGGCCATGGCCACGGCTCGCTGTTGCTGCTGATCGTTGCCGGTGACCCGGCGGGCACGAATCTTGGCCCGGTCGGACATGAACCGACGCAGCAGGTTCACGTCCTTGTAGTCCACGTAGTCCACTCGCTCGGAGGTGAGTACGGAGATCTTCTTCTTAGCCCTTTTGGCGTTGTCCTTGAGCTTGCCCCGCGGCGGGGACTTGACCTTGGGCATCAGAAGGGCTCCTCATCGTAGTCATAGGCCGGGGCCTGGTTCGCGGCCGGTCGGCTGAACCCGCCGCCACCGCCGCCGCCACCGCCACCTGCGGGGCCGGCACCGCCGCTGCCATCGGCGCGGCGTTCGTTCTTGGTCACCTGGGCGGTGGCCCAGCGAAGGGACGGTCCGATGTCATCGGCCACGATCTCGATCTTGGAACGCCGCTCCTTCTCCTGGGTCTCCCAAGAGCGCTGCTCCAATCGACCCTGGACCACCACCCGGCTACCGCGGGTGAGGGATTCCGAGACGTTCTCCGCCAACGTTCCGTACGCCACCACATCGAAGAAGGAGGTCTCTTCCTTCCACTCGTTGGTCTGGCGGTCCTGGCGCCGACGGTTCACGGCCAAGCCGAACTGGGCCACGGCGATGCCACCAGGGGTGAACCGCAATTCAGGATCGCGGGTGATGTTGCCGACCAGGTCGACGGTATTTCCGATAGCCACTGAAACCTCCCGATCAAGAGGCTTGCTTGGCGAGCAGGCCACGACGGGTGGCTTCATGCTCGGGCAGGCGCATGTTCTTGTGGCGGACCACCTGGTCCGAGATCCGCAGTACGCGGTCAATGTCATTGAGGTGGGTGGCCTCGGTGACAATCTCGAGCACCACGTAGTAGCCCTCGAGCTTGTGGTTGATCTCGTACGCGAAGCGACGACGACCCCAGCGGTCAGTGGTGGCGATGCGGCCCTTGCCGGCGGTCACCATCTCACCGACCCGGTTGAGCATCTGTTGGATGCCCGAGTCATCGACATCGGAGTCGAAAATGATCATGAGTTCGTAAACCCGCATGCGGGATGGAAACCTCCCTGTGGACCCGGCCGAACCGGGGCCTCGAACGTGACGAGGCAGGGTCTTGATTGGGACCCTGCACTCTACTGTGCCGGCGACCAGACTCAGCATTCCGCTGCGCCGGCGTCACCGGTCCCCAGTATGGGATAGGGGGTGTGACGGTCTAAGAAGGCACGGCACCGAGCCGCATGGTGTTCGGCCGGGTGGGGGTGCCGGTGCTGTGCCGGCGGATAGTGCAGCTCCCCAAGTTGACTTGTGCACTTTGGTAGGGATTGTCGCCGTCACCATGCGAGGCGCACGGCGCTGACCTGGGGTTTTGTGATGACGAATTTCGGTGTCGTCTTCCAAACTGCACAAGTCAAGGGCGGAGGTACCCACCAACGTGATATTTCAGTGGATTTCAGACAGCATTGACGAGTCAGATTGGTCCCGTTCACCCTGCCGGGGTTCGGGTAGGTGCGGAGCGTGGTTGGGTGGCGCCTCCCTGGGGCCGGCCGTCCGGTAGGGGCCGAAAGCCCACCCGGGCCGAGCGCTCAAGCAGTGGTGGTGCTGGACGCGATCGGGGCCGAAACAGTGGAGGTGACCGCGGGCGGCGCGGTGGTGGTCGACCCGGATGGCGCTGAAGATGAGGGCGGCGGGGCCGGTGTGGTGGTGGCCGGCGGAGTGGGGGGCGCGGCGCTGGGTGGAGGGGCGACGTTGGGGGGCGCGGAACCGGCAGTGGTTGGGGGCAACGTCGAGGTGGTGGTGGGCGGAGGGGTGGTGGTGGTCCGGAAGCCGCCGGCGGGGACGGTGCCGTTGAGAGATTTGACGTCGGCCACGTTGACCTCTTGACCCACGAACCGACTGGCGGTGGGCAGCACGCAGGTGGGGGTGTCCTTGGTGGCTTCGGTCATGAAGCGTGACCAGATCTGCGCCGGGAAGGTGCCACCGCCCACGTTGGCCACCCCGTGCACGTTGGTCATGGAGGTCACCGCCTGGCCATTGGTACCGGCATAACCCATCCACACCGAGGCGGTCAGCATGCCCTCCTGGCCACGGCAGCTGTACCCCACGAACCAGGCGTCTCGATAGTCGTTGGTGGTGCCGGTCTTACCGGCGGCCTGGTTGGGAATGGCAGCCTGGCCCCCGGTCCCCTCTTCGATGACCTTGATCAAGGCCCCGGTCACCGCGTCGGCCGTTTCGATGGCCAGCACCTGACGCGTTTCGTACACCGGCGCGGACCACACCACGCTGCCGCTGGAGTCCTCGACCCGGGTCACCATCGAGGGGTCGATGGCCGAACCCCGGTTGGCCAGGGTGCCGTAGCCGGCGGCCATGTCCAGCACCGAAACCTCGCCCGAACCCAACACCAGCGCCGGGACCGCCGGGAGCGCCGCGGTGACCCCCATCTCGTTCGCCAGCTCGACCACCCGATCAGCCCCTTGGCGCAACATCAGCTGGGCGTACACGGTGTTGGAGGACTGCGCCAGCGCGTCGAGCAGGTTGTAACGGCCGCTGGCGGACGCGCCACCCACCACCGTCCAGTCCTGACCGTCGTCGGCCCCGGCGAAGATCACCTCGGCCGGGGCGGGAAAGGTTGACAGCGGCGACAGACCATCCTCGATGGCGGCGGCGAGGGCGAACGGTTTGAACGTGGATCCCGGCTGTCGACCCGATCCCCCGCCGGCGGTTCCGGTGGCCAGGTTCACCTGTGAGGCAGCGAAGTCCCGGCCGCCGACCATGGCCCGCACCGCGCCCTTTTCATCGAGCGCCACCAACGACCCGGCGGGGTCCTCGGGTGCCTGCAAGACCCCTTCCACCGCCGGCCCCGCTGGCCCCTCCGGCCGTCCGTAGATGGTGGCGTATGCCGCGTTCTGCAATGAACGATCAAGGGTGGTGTAAACCCGCAGGCCGCCGTTGAACACCCGCTGGGCGCCGAAACGTTCAATCAGCCACTGCCGCACCGAGTCCACGAAATACTCGGCGCCGGCATCGTGGTAATAGAGGATGCTGCCATCGGCGGACTCCAACCGGGGCTGCACATACCCATTGGCATGATCAATAACCCGGAAGGGCAGATCTTTGGCCAACTGCGCCTGCTCGGGGGTGATGTATCCCTCCGACACCATCCCGTCCAACACCGAGTCCCGTCGGAAGGCCGCCTCCTCGGGGTCGAAATACACATCCGCGGTTTCCGGGGAACGGATCAGACCGGCCAGATAGGCGGCCTTGGCCAAACCCTTGGTGGATTGCGCCGGATTGTCATATTCCAGACCCACGAACTCGATGCCCTGCCCGAAGTAGGCGTTGGACGCGGCCTGCACCCCGTACGCCCCGCGCCCAAAATAGATCGTATTGAGATAATCGGTGAGGATCTGTTCCTTGGTCCGGGCCCGTTCCAACTTGACCGCCAGCACCGCCTCGCGCATCTTTCGCTCAAAGCTACGTTCCTGGGTGAGGAAGGCATTTTTCACATACTGCTGAGTGATGGTGGAACCACCCTGAAGTTGACCGCGGTTCTGTAGGTCACGAACCACCGCCCGGGCGATGCCGAAGGGATCCACCCCAGAATGACGAAAATAATCCCGATCCTCCGCCGACAGCACCGCTTGCACCACCACGGGCGGAATCTGCGGATAGCTCACCAGCTCCCGATTGATGCCCGCCTGCAAGCTGGCAACTTCGTTCCCGTGGGCGCACCCATCGGGTATCTCAGCCGAACAGATGTACGTGGTTTGGGCCAATTCCGCCGCTTGGGGTAACGCCACTCGGGAGATGACCGTTGCCAACCCAGCGGCAGCGACCACGATGAGGATGGCCAGCACATACAGCGCCCGGCGATGGCGCCACAGAAAGCTCCGACGCACCTTCCGACGGCGACGGCGTTCCAACCTGCGCACCAGCTGCTGTTCCCGGCGAGCGGCGCCACGGCGGGGATCGGACCGTGGGACCCGCACCACGGCCTGGCCCGTCCCGCTCGGTGGCCGGGTTGCACCAGCGATCCCGATATCCCCCGTCGCCCCGCCAGCCGAGCCGGACCCCTCATCCATCCCCGCGGTCGGGGTGGCCGAGCGACGGCGCGCCGCGGACGTTGAACCCCTGGTGGTGCCGGATCGAGCCGGAGGGCGGTTCATCCCCAGCGGCTGACGGTGATGGAAACCGTCAGCGAAGGCCAGCTCCGATGAAGACCGCCGGGTACCGCGCCGAGGGATGGCCCGCCGGCGTTGCTACGGTGCACCACGCGCTAGTCCGCCCGGGCCGGGGTCAGCGGGAACACCTTGGCCAGGTAGTTCCAGGCGCAGTCGGGGCAGACCTCCACCACATAACAGGTGAAGGGCCCGCGATGGCGACGAGCGAGCTTGGCCAATGAAGCCAACTCACGGGCGGTTCCCACACACCGCCCGAACGCCGGCAGACTCGGGCCGAAGACGTAGGTGACCAGCACCAGCTGATGGCGGGCGCAGATGGGGCAATCCTCAGCGGTGGGGCGGCTACACAGCTGTGCCGCCCGTCGGAGCTCGGGATGGGCGTCACACACGTCGGACTGGGACAGCCGTCCCCGCCGGAACTCCGCCAGCACCGCTCGGCGCGCCATGCGGTAGTCCACCGTGCCGGCCACGGGTTGGACTCCGACGGACGCCGTGTCAGGGCTGAACCTCACGAGGGTCAGGCTAGTTCGGGTTCATCCCGCCAGGTCGCGGACCCTCGTTGCGGAGCCAGTGTGAGGGTCACCGGAGCACACCGCCAGACAGCGCTAGGGTCAACGCCATGGCCGACGGGAACCGCCCGAACGCTGCCAACACCGCCGAAACCGGTGAGACCGGTGAGACCGGTGAAACCCTCAACGGCCCGGGATCCTCGGTTGCGGCCTGGGTGGCAGACCCCACACCATGGGGCGAGACGGTCCGCTACGGCCCCGCGGTGGCCGATGAGACCAAGCTGAAGCTGCTGGGCCAACTGAGCGGCAAACGGCTGCTGCTCCTGGGGTGTGGTCGGGGGCAGGTGGTCATCGAGACCGCCCGGCGCGGGGCCAAGGTCATCGGCTTCGAACCTGACGAGGCGTTGCTGGCGGAGGCCCGGGCCCACTGCCGAGACGCCGGCCTACCCGCCGAGCTCTACCAACGGGACCTGGCCGAGCTGGCCAGTATCCGGGCCGACACCGTGGATCTGGTGCTCTCGGTGTTGCAGCTGGCCGGGGTGGCCGATCTGATGCGGGTGTTCCGTCAGGCCCATCGCGTGCTGCGAGCCGAGGCGCCGCTGGTGCTGAGCCTGCCCCACCCGGTTCGCACCCAGGCCGCCGGGGGACGCTTTCCCCTGCCCTGGTCCGGGCACGGTCACCACGGCATCGACCACGGCCATGGGATTGAGTCGGTGTTCACGGCGTTGATCAGGACCGGCTTTCGGGTGGACAACCTGATGGAGCTGCACGACGGTGCTGACTCGCTGCCGGCGGTACTGCTGCTGCGGGCCCGTCGAACCGGCGCCCGCCCGACCACTACCTGAACCGCGTCCCGCCACGCTGGCCGCAAGACCGGTAAGCGGCGGTCAGGTACCCAGATGGTGGGCCCGTCGGACGGCGTCAACCACCTCGGCGCCAGGGCCGGCGGTGGTCACCGGTTCCGGACGAAGCGTCTCGCCCACCATCGCCGCGAGGCAGGCGGCGCTGGAACGCACGATGGCCGCCAGGTCATAGCCACCCTCCAAAAACAGCAGCCGACGGCCGGGGGGAGCCAAGCCGACCACCGTCCGGGTGAGGTCGCTGTAATCCCCGCTGCTCAAGCCCAGGTCGGTGACGGGATCATCGAGGTGAGCATCGAAACCAGCCGAGCACAACACCCAGGTGGGACCGAAACGCTCCGCCACCGGCACCACGATCTCGTCGAAGGCCTGCCGGTACACATCCCCGGCAGCCGCAGCGGGCAGGGGCACATTGACCGTGAAACCCTCGCCCGGCCCCCGGCCCTGCTCCCGCACCGAACCGGTCCCGGGAAAGAGCGGGTACTGATGCAGGGACACGAACAACACCCGGGGGTCCTCGTAGAACGCGTCCTGGGTGCCGTTGCCGTGGTGCGCGTCGAAGTCCACGATCAGGACCCGCTCACCGGCCTCGGCCAGGGAGGCGGCGGCCACAGCAACGTTGTTGAACAGGCAGAACCCCATGGCCCGGTTGGCGGTGGCATGGTGGCCGGGTGGTCGGACGGCGCAAAAAGCCGCATCGGCCTCTCCGGCCCGCAACCGCTCAATGGCCGCCAGACCAGAGCCTGCCGCGCGCAGCGCCGCCTCGTAGGACGCCGGCACCACCGCGGTATCGGGGTCCAGTTCACCGCCGCCGGCTCCACAAAATCGACCCAGGGCCTCGATGTAGGCCGCGCCGTGCACCAGGCTCAACTGGGCCGCGGTGGCCAGCGGCGCCTCGAACGGCACCACCCGGTCACCCAACCCCGCCAGCTCCACACCTTTTCGCACCGCGCTCAACCGAGCCGGCCGCTCGGGGTGACCGGCGCCGCTGTCATGGTCCAGGCAGGAGGGATGGGTTGCCATCAGCACCCGCACCCTGCTCACGCTACTGAGCGCACCGTCCCTGTGAAAGCGGCCGTGCCTCGATACAGCTCTCCCTCGATACAGCTCTCCCCGGAAACAGCTCTCCCTGGGAACAGCCGGTAGAGCGAGACGGCGCGGGCCGCAGCGGGCTCTCCCGGGCGCCGCGGAGGCCGGCTACGCTGGCCCGGCTCGCCTACCTGCCCCGAATCCGGCAGGTGACGCCGATGTCCCCACCGGGGACGGGATCAACTGGTGGCAGGCTCAGGCTCGATGCGCCCGGGCTGGACAGGCAGGCTGGAGAGGCAGGGATGGTCCTGCATGCAGGCAACCAGCACACCGGCACGGAGGACGCCTTGGTCGTGGCCGGCTCGACCGAACTGATCTCCCTCGACGGGTTACACGTCCGGCTGGGCTCGTGGCGGGGTAGCGATCACATCGGCTACCTGGCGCCGTTGGGCGATGTCCGCCGTCGACCCATCGAAGCCGGATTGGCGCGCCTTCGGGAGCGCGGGTTCACCCGGGTCGTGACCTCCGCCATCGCCGAACCCGACTTGGCGGCGTTCTCGGGGCTCGGTTTCGAGGAACACGAGCGGCTTCACCTGTTGGCCCACGATCTGGCCACGGTGGAATCCGCCCCGTGGCGTGCCACCCGCCGAGCCCGGCCTTTGGACCGTGACGCGGTGCTGGATATCGACCACGCGGCGTTCCAACCGTTTTGGCAACTGGACCGTGAGGGTTTGGCCGACGCCATCTCGGCCACGCCCACCACCCGCTACCGGGTGACCGTGGACGGTGGCAAACCCACCGGCTATGCGGTGTTCGGCCTGGCTGGAGATCGGGGCTATCTGCAGCGACTGGCGGTGCATCCCAGCCACGCCGGTCACGGTCTGGGGTCGATCCTGATCCGGGACGGGCTGCGCTGGCTGCAAAGACGGGGTGCCTCCCGCACGCTGGTGAACACCCAGGTGACCAACGCCCGGGCCCTGCGGGTGTACCTCCAGCACGGCTTCGTTTTGCAGAGCTACCAGTTGGTGGTGCTCACGGCCGCGCTCCACGGCGGATCGGCCACCACATGATCCGGCGCGGCGCGCTCCGGACCGTGGTTTCCCCGATCCTCATCGCCGTGACGGTGCTCGCCGGGGCCCTCAGCGTGGTCAGCCCGGTCGGAACCATGCCCGGTGGCAGTGCCGTGGGGGCCCAGGAGTTGGCCGGTAAGCCCGAGCTGACGGTGGTGGCTCAAGATCCGTGGCTCCTGCGTAGTGGGCGTTTCAACCTCCAGGTCCGGATCACCGCCCCGACCGTCGGTTACCAACTGGTGGGCGACGTGGGCCCGGCCCGGCGTGACCAGTCCGAGGTGCTGGACGTGTCCTCCCCCGACCAGGACGGGAACGGGGACGAGGACGGGCAGGAGAACGAGAACGAGGGCCACGGGCGCTTCATCGAACTTGATCTCCCAGCCGGGACCGCCACGCAGACCGTGTCCATCAACGTGGATAGCCCACAGGACCCCGCCCCACCCACGGACTCCTCCGAGGGGACCTTCACCCTGGATGCGGGGGTGTATCCGCTGAACCTGGACTTGCTGGACCCCGACGGCTACGTGGTGCAACGGATCAACACCCACCTGCCTTTCCTGGGTGGCTCCCCCGAAACAGAAACCATCAACCGTCCGGTCGGAGTGCTGGTTGATCTGCGGGTACCCCCTCAGCGCACCTCTGACGGTCGACCCCGCCTCGACACCGCCACCGCCCGATGGCTGGACCGTCAGCTCGACGCCCTGGCCCTTTTCGGTGATGTCGGCCTCAGTGTGCAGATCAACCCGGAGACCGTCAGCGCCCTGGTGGAAACCCGGGCCGGGTCCGGGGGTGGGGCCCTCAGCGGTCTGACCCAGCTGGCAGGCACCCCCGGCGGCCGTGGCCGCGAGGTGCTCGGCGGCACCTACGTCGGCTTCCACGAGGGGGCATGGTTACAGGCCGGGTTCGGTGATGTACTGCGGGCCGAGCTCGACGCCGGGCTGGCAACCCTCAACGGCGAGGAGTTCAAGACCTCTCCCCGGATGGTGGCGCTGGCTGGGAAGGCCGATGAAGCGGTGTTGGCCCGGTGTTTCGACCTGGGGCGTGATCGCGTGGTGTTGGCGCAAACCGACGCCTCCGACGCCGACGCCAAGGCTGACGTGTCCCTGGGCGTGGCACCACGGTTGGTGGTCGAGCTACCCCAGCAGGTGACGCTGCCGGCCGCCGATCTCGCCGTGCAACCCTTGCCTGACGCACCCGGTCTGGGGTCCCTCGACGCGTACCGGGTGGTTGCCGCCCTGTTGGTTGATCCCATCAGGGGAGGTGAGGGTGGGGCGCAGCTGCGACTGCACGCCAAGCTGCAACTCGACGGCGCCTTCGCCTCCACCCTGCTTCGCTTGCTGGCCCAGCCCGGCCCGCTCCGGGCCACCACCATCAGCGGGCTGTTCGACGAGGAACAGCACTACTCCGAGCCCACCTCGTGGTCCAGCCCCGCCACCACGGTGAGCGACGCCGTGCGGCAACGTGGGCAACTCCTGGCCGGGGTCAGCACTCGCCTTGCCGGATTGGGTTCGATGCTCGACGCTCCCACCGGCGAGGGGTCGGATGGGGCGGCGGCTACCACCACTCCTGGCGCCCCGCCCGCGGCTGGCGGCATCAGCCCGGAGCCGTCCGCCACGCTGGCCGACGAGCTGGAGGCCCGGCTGCTCCTGGTCCCGGCCGAGGGGATTGCTGCCGCTGCTGCCAGCGCCATCATCAGCGGGGTGACCACCACCATCGACGCCCTGACCGGAGCCATCGTGCTGCCCGCGGCCCAGAGCTTCCGGGTCACGGCTCACCGCAGCACCCTGCCTTTCGTGTTGCTGAACAAGGGGCAACGGCCACTTCAGGTGGCGTTGCGGATGAGCAGCCCCGAGGTGGAATTCGAAGGTCCCAACCCCCGTTTGACGGTCCTCCAGCCGGGCGCCAACGACCTGGAGATCCCCATTCGAACCCGTCGTTCCGGGGAGTTCGATCTCACGGTGACGGTTGCCTCCCCCGATGGTGCCCTGGTGGTGGGCCTCATTCCGGTGGAGGTCCAGTCACGCGCCATCTCCGGGGTGGGGCTTTTCTTGTCCATCGGGGCGTTGTCCTTTCTCGTGCTGTGGTGGGCCCGCAACGCCCGACGGCGCGCCAGAGGCAGCTCCACCCGCCACGAGCGAACCGACCAGCGCCAGCACGATCCGTCACCATCAATACCCACCGTGGACGCATCAACCTCAGGTCGAGATCGCCTCAACCTAACGGCACCCAACCCTCAACCATCCCCAGCAGACCCATTCGAGACCGCGCACCCCGGATCCAGCCCGAGCGAGGTGGCAACGGCGCAGGGTTCATCACGTCCTGAACGGGCCGCCACGGCGTCTGAGCATGGTTCGCCACCAGCGTGACGGACACCTCGGACCGCTCGGACAGCTCGGAGGGCCCCCGTCCCGGCCAGGCTCTAGTCAGCCGGTATCGCTTTGAGGTCCCGGTGGCGTCGGGCGGCATGGCCCAGGTGTGGCGGGGTACCGATCTGGTGCTCGGCCGGACAGTGGCCATCAAGCTGCTCCATCCCCACCTCGCCGGTGACCCGTCCTTCGTTGAGCGGTTCCGTCGCGAAGCGCAGGCCGCCGCCCGGCTGAACGACCCGCACATCGTGGCCATCTTCGACAGTGTCACCGACGGCGGCCGCTCAGCGCTGATCCTGCAATATGTCGACGGCACCACGCTGCGTGATCGCCTGCGGCAAGGTCCGATGGAGGCCTTCGTCGCCGCCGGGATTTGTGCGCAGGTGGCGACGGCGCTGGAGGTGGCCCACGCCGCGGGCATCGTGCATCGCGACGTGAAGCCGGGCAACGTACTGCTGTGCCAGCCCGATACCACCGAGGAGGCAGCGTCACCGGTACCGCGGGTCCGGGTCACCGACTTCGGCATCGCCAAAGCCCTTGAAGACAACACCGACCTGGACCTGACGAACGCCAACACCGTCATCGGCACCGCCAAATACCTGGCTCCTGAACAGGTTGAGGGAGGTCCCGTTGACGCTCGCACGGACCTGTTCGCCGTGGGTGTGATGCTGTACGAAGCGGTGACCGGCAGACCACCTTGGCAGGGTGACTCGGATCTGGCCACGGCGCTGGGTCGACTCACCACCGAAGCCCCAGCGATCCTCGAACTGCGCCCGGATGTGGACCCCGAACTGGATCGCATCATCACCCGGGCCATCGCCCGCCGCCCGGAGGACCGCTTCCAACGCGCCGCCGACCTTCGTCAGGCGCTGGAGGCTTGGACCCAATCATCGGCGATCCGGCTGACGCCGCCGGTGCCGGTGACCCCCGCGCCCAGTCAGCTACCGGTGACCACCGCCGGTACCCCCGATGCCACGGCGCAACTCAACGAACCCACCGCCGTCCTGGAGCACGGACGAAGCGGTTCCCGGGGGAAATGGCGCGCCAGAGCAGCCGCCGTCCTAGCGGTGGCCGGTGTGTTCGCCGGTCTGGCCGCCTGGGCCGGTGGGAATGGAAGCCCACCGAGCGGACCGCTACCGGAACAACCGGACTCCGGCTCCACCACCACCGGCGATCAGATCAACGGCGATCCACTCACCCTGCGGCCGGCGCTCAGCTACGACTTCTACGGCGGCGACGGGGAGAACGATGATCTGCTGCGCTTCGCCGTCGACGGCGTCCGAGGGCCCGCTGAGACCGCCGAGGTGTGGCGGAGCCAGTGCTACAGGGATGACCCACTACCCAAACGCGGGTTCGGTCTGATCTTGGAGCCGTCAGGCCCGGTCAGGCTGGGCGATGTGGAGCTGATCACCCGCAACCCCGGCTGGCGGGCCGAGATCTTCGTGACCCAGTCCGACGCCGCGTCGCTCAAGACCCAACCGCTGGAGTCGTGGGGACCGGTCCGAGCCCGTATCCAGGCTGACACCGCCACCGCCTCGGCGTCCCTCAACGGCATCGAAGGGCGCGCCGTCCTGGTCTTCTTCACCTCCCTGGCCGGCGTACCCGCCCAAGACTGCTTCGGCACCGGGCTCCCGTACCGGCTGGACGTCATCGAAGCCGCCCTCTACGGCGCGACGTAGCCGCATGCCGCACCCAGCGGGGTGCGCGCGCACCGGGCATACCCGCCGGTAGCCTGCCTCCATCGAAGGCCCCTCCCCCTCCCGCACCGATCTTGACCTGGTGCAACGCGCCCAGAAGGGTGATCGGCAGGCGCTGGATGATCTGCTGCGGGCCCATCAGCGACGCATCTTCTGCCTTTGTAGGAGGTTATGCGGCAACCACGACGACGCCCTCGACGCCACCCAGGAAGCGCTGCTCACCATCGCCCGCCGGCTGGATCGCTTCGATGGCCGGTCCTCCTTCGGAACCTGGGCTTACCGGGTGGCCACCAACGCCTGCCTCGATGAACTGCGTCGCCGCGCCCGGCGGCCCCGTCCCATGGGCGCGGATCAGCTGGCCCAGGAGGCCCTGTCCCACGCCGACCAACGCCATCGCGATGATGCCGATCCGGTGGGCCACGGGGTCACCACCCGGGCCGAGCTCGACGCCGCGCTGGCCACTTTGCCTGAGGAGTTCCGGGTGGCGGTGGTGCTGCGGGATCTGGCTGATTTGGATTACGCCCAGATCGCCGAGGTCACCGGCGCCCCCTTGGGCACGGTGCGCTCCCGCATCGCTCGGGGCCGGGCTCAGCTGGCCAAGCAATTGGCCGGGAACGGGAACCGGGGAACCGGCGCCGTCGTCCAACCTTCTACCGTGCACCCCGACCATGCCCCCACCGCCCACATGAGCCCGATCGCTGAGGACCCCCAGCTGTCATGACCCAGACCGACCCGCCCGAGTTCGAGCCGGACCACGAACCGGTGCTCGGGTCGCGTCGCGAGCCGGTTCCAGTTCCGGTTCCAGGCACCGATATCGATCGGGAGGTCGATGCCGATGAGGACCTGATCCGTTGTTCACGGTTTGTCGATGGGGACCTCGACCCGGATGAGCAACGTGTGCTGGAAGCCGATCTGGCGGTACGCGGTGACCTCCGTCAGTTGCTAGCTGACCTGCGCTCCGCCCGCGACGCGGTGCGCTCCCCCATCACCACCTCCGACACCGACCTGGAATCTCTCATGAGCGCGGTGTGGACCCGGCTCGATGCAGACGTGGAGGACCGCGACAACACCGAAGCTACGGTGACCCCACTGCCGTCCCGACACCCGCTGCCGCTGCCGGCTGCAGGCCATGCCACCCGCCGGACCCGGCCCCCAACCCGCCGGAGCCGGGCCTGGGCACCGCTGCTGCAATGGTCCGCGGCAGCAACCGTGGTCGTGGCAATCGCGCTGGTGGCGGTCACCAGCCGTCCCGGGGACGACGCCGCAACGGACAGCGCCGACAGCGCCTCCGCAGCCTTCGAAACCAACCGGGCCACCGGTGCCCTCACTGAGCAGGCCACCAATGCCAACGTGCAGGACGCTCTAAGCGCCACCACCACGCCAGCGGTGCTCCAAGATCTCGGCGGGTTCCCCAGCGTGGACGCGTTGCTCAACGTGGTCCGAACTCGTTTCTTCGCCGACACCGCCGCCTCCCCTACCGCCAAGGTGGGCGCCGACGACTCCCAAGGTGGGGACAGCAATGGCACTGCTGGTGAGCTCGCCAGCGACGAGGTCGTCGGGTGTCAGTCGAACGCACCGGAACCCACCAGCAGCGCGATTTCCAGCGGCATGGCCAGCGTTGCCGGTGCCGGGGTGCAGTGGACAGTGTGGGAGGTCCTGGGCGGGCAGCGGATCATCGTCGTCGATGCCGTCACCTGCGCGGTACTCGCTGACCAACCAGCCTGAGCGGAGGCCCTCCCGGGGAGAGGAAGGCCAGGTGGAACTAGGATCAGGCCATGAATCGGCCTCCGGAGTTCCCCAGCGCATCAGCCTCGGACCCGCCTCGACCCGGCGCCGGCCTGGGCCCCGTGGGTGACCTGATCGGCGGTCAATGGCCGGTGCAAGCGGCGGACCGCATCGAGTCCGTGGTCGGTGCTGTTCGGCAGAAAGCCACCGGCCCGGCCATGGTCGCCTCCCGGGCCCTGGTGTACGGGATCGTCGGGATCGTCTTCGTCACCATCGTGGCGGTGTTGGGACTGATCGCCACCCTGCGCGCGTTGGACGCGCTGCTGCCCACCTGGGCGGTGCAACTGTCCATCGGTGGTGTCCTGTGCCTCGCCGGAATGTTGTGTTGGAGCCGCCGTCGACCCAAGGAGCGTTCATGACCACCGATCCCCAGCCCGCCGGTTCCGATGTGCGAGACGTCGTCATCATCGGTTCGGGTCCCGCCGGGCTCACCGCTGCGGTCTATACCGCCCGCGCCAACCTCCAGCCGGTGGTACTTGAGGGGGAACTTTCCAGCACCTCGGATCAGCCCGGCGGACAACTCATGCTCACCACCGAGGTGGAGAACTTCCCCGGTTTCCCGGAGGGGGTGATGGGACCGGATCTCATGTCGCGGATGCGGGCCCAAGCTGAGCGTTTCGGTGCCGATCTGCGACCGGTCCGCGTCTCCCGGGTGCAACTCGATGTGCACCCCTTCGAAGTTTGGGTGGGGGACCCCGACGGTGAGCCCACCCTGCGAGCGTCCAGCATCATCGTGGCCACCGGGGCCCGCTCCCTCATGCTGGGCCTGCCCAACGAAGCTCGGCTCCTGGGCTACGGCGTCTCCACCTGCGCCACCTGCGACGGCTTCTTCTTCCGGGACCGTGACATTGCGGTGGTTGGCGGCGGGGACTCCGCAGTGGAAGAAGCAACCTTCCTCACCAAGTTCGCCCGCACCGTCACCATCGTCCATCGGCGGGATTCGCTGCGGGCGTCCAAGATCATGGCGGACCGGGCCATGGCCAACCAGAAGATTCGTTTCCTGTGGAACAGCACGGTGACCGACGTCATCGGCGACAAGGCCGTTGACCGCCTCGAGGTGGAAAATCTCCTCACCGGTGAGCGCTCCCATCTAGAGGTCACCGGCCTGTTCGTCGCCATTGGCCATCGACCCAACACGGACCTGTTCAAGGGCCAGTTGGACATGGAGGACAGCGGTTACCTCCGGACCCAGCCCGGCTCCTCCCGCACCAATGTGGACGGCGTGTTCGCCTGCGGGGACGTACAGGACTCCACCTACCGTCAGGCCATCACCGCCGCCGGTTCCGGATGCATGGCGGCCATTGACGCCGAACGTTGGCTCGAGCACACGCAGCATTCCTGACCACCGGGGAATGCCGCCACTGCCGATCGCGTTGAGACCAGCAGTCCCCGCGACCACGGTCCGGTCCCGGCATATCGCTGGTCCGGGCGGGCGTTCGCACTAGACCATCAACCGGCCCCCACTCCGGCGGGTCCGTACCAGCAAACCAGGAGGCCCTCATGGGCGAGTACACCAGCACCGTCTCCGACGCCACGTTCGACGAGACCATCAAGGCGTCCACCGAGCCGGTGCTCGTGGACTTCTGGGCCGAGTGGTGCGGGCCCTGCAAAATGATCGCCCCGGTTCTTGACGAGATCGCCGCCGAAAAGGCCGGTTCACTGAAGATCGCCAAGCTCAACGTGGACGAGAACCCCACCATCGCTCGCCGGTTCGAGGTCATGAGCATCCCCACGCTGATCCTGTTCAAGGACGGCGAGCCGGCGAAGCGGATCGTGGGTGCCAAGGGCAAGGCCGCCCTGCTGGCAGATCTGGCCGAGTTTCTCTGATCACCACAGGCCGGGCTGAGTCCGGCTTCCTGCTTCTGCGGCCGCACCTGTTCCCAACGGGTGCGGCCGCTCTCGTTTTCCGCAGGTCACGGCAAGTCACCAGCCAATCGGCCGGGGAATGAGCAACCTCTTTCTGAGGGCAAAGCGGCGCTAGCGTCGGTGCGTGCCTGCGCCTCGGAGTGGCCGATGATGTCGTGGACCTTGGCCCTCGGGGCGCAGGGTGACGCCGTGGCTGATCTGCAGTTGCGGCTCCACGCGCTGGGTCTGGCCTTCGAGCACGCCGGGGATCCGCCGGGCCTGTACGGCCCCGGCACCCGGGCGGCGTTGACCTTGTTCCAGCAGCGCTACGGCCTCGAGGTCGACGGGGTGTGCGGCGAGCTCACATGGTCGGTTCTGGTTGAAGCCGGATACCAACTGGGGGATCGCCAGCTTTACCTTCGCCACCCGATGATGCGCGGTGATGACATCGCAGACCTGCAAGGCCGACTTGGAGCGTTGGGCTTCGATGCCGGCAAGGCCGATGGGATCTTCGGTCCGCTCACCGCGGCCGCCCTGGCCGAATTCCAACGCAACGTGGGCCTCACCGCTGATGGCATCGGGGGCCGGGAGTCGGTCGCCGCGCTGCAGCGCCTGGGTGTGGCACGCACCGGCGCCCTCATGGTCAACCTGGTCCGGGAGCGGGAGCAATTCCGCATCACCCCTCCCGACCTCGCCGGTCGTCGGGTGGTCATCGGACACGGCGGTGACCTCGGCGCGCTGGTGCAGGCCCTGCAGCGATACCTCCGGGAATGTGCCGCCGTGGTCCTCAGCGTCCACCACCCTGATGGCTCGGTTCAGGCCCGCATGGCGAACGACTTCGGCGCCGACGTCTATCTCGGCGTCCGGGTCAGCCCCGTGGCCGCCAACCGTGTGTCCTACTTCCAGGGTGTGAAGTTCTGGTCGGAGCCCGGGCTGACACTGGCCCAGACGGTTGCGGCCAAGCTCAGCTCGGTGACCGACAGCCCCGCCCAGGTGACCGGGATGCGCTTGCCCGTGCTCCGGGAGACCCGGATGCCAGCGGTGGTGGCCGAAATCGGGCCCGCTGCAGCCATCGTGGCGGCCACTGAGCAGTGCGCCGAATCCTTCTCGCTGGCCCTGGTCAGCTGGGCGCAAGACCCCCAACGGGTGCTGCTACCCCCGCCCTCACCGTTGGCCATAGATCCCGGGTTCAGTGATCAACCTTCGATCCAACGTTGACGCCCTTCACCCCTCGCCACCGTTACGCACAGCTTTAGACACAAGCTGTGGATAACCCATTCAGCCTTCAGGGATGATCAACCTGAAGATGCGCTCGAGGTCCGCGATGTCCGCAAACTCAATCGTGAGACGCCCGCGCGACCTGGTGCTGGTGATGCGGACCGTGGTATCCAGGTAGTCCCCCAGCAGCTGCTCAACCTCTACCAGACCGGCAGGAGGAGGCACCCCAATGTCCGCCGCCGCCGGAACCGTCGGACCGGAAGCCACCTGGCCACTACCGGTAACCGCCGGCTCTTGCCGGTCAAGATCAATGACCGCGGTCGCACCACCCGGCGAAGAAGCCGAGGCACCTGCCGCTTCCGGGGAGACGAACGGCGGAGCCTCAGACCCGCTACCGGGGACCACGCCTGGTTCCACCGTCGCCGGCTCAACCGGCCCCCGAACCTCCAAGATCACCGGTTCCTGGCTCCGGCGAACCGCCTCCTCGACCTGCCGGACGGTCCAGGACTCATCGGCCACCTGACGGGCCAGACGTTCCTGCAACGAGCGATCCGGGGTGCTCAACAGCGCCCGGGCGTGACCGGCGCTGAGGCGGCCATCGGCCAACAGTCGTTGGGTCGACGTCGGCAGCTGTAACAGGCGCAACGTGTTGGCCACCGCCGAGCGGCTCTTGCCCACCCGGGCCGCCACCTGCTCCTGGGTCATGCCGAAATCTTCCATCAGCTGCTGATAGGCCGCTGCTTCCTCCAACGCACTCAGGTCGGCACGATGCAGGTTCTCCACCAACGCTTGTTCCAGAGCGGCACGGTCATCGGCCGGTCTGACAATGGCAGGAATAGTGCTCAGGCCCGCCTTACGAGCGGCCCGCCAGCGCCGCTCCCCTGCCACCAGCTCGTACAGGTCCCCTTCCACTTCGCGCAGCAGCACCGGCTGGAGCACGCCGAGCTCCCGGATGGACTCGCTCAGGGCCACGATGGACGCCTCATCGAAGTGCACCCTGGGCTGGTACCGGTTGGGCTCAATGGCCGCCAACGGCACCTCTCGGAAGACGTCGTGGCCGACGGCCGCCAAGTCACTGGGGATCAGGGCTCCCAGGCCGCGCCCCAGGCCGCTACGACGTGACACCGCTGACCTCCCGTGCCAGATTCCGGTAAGCGATGGCGCCCCGCGAGGACGGGTCGAACACGGTGATGGGCTGCCCATAAGAAGGGGCTTCGGACAGCCGGACGGTGCGTGGAATCACGTTGCGGCAGACCCGATCACCGAAGTGGGAGCGCACCTCCTTGGCCACTTGCTCGGACAGATTCGTCCGGGCGTCATACATGACCAGGACCAGGGACCGGACCTCAAGTTCGGGGTTGAGGTTCTTCTTCACCAGATCCACGTTCCGCAGCAGCTGACCCAGGCCTTCCAGGGCGTAGTACTCGCACTGGATCGGCACCAGCACCTCGCTCGCCGCCGCCAGCCCGTTGACGGTGAGCAGGCCCAGCGACGGCGGACAATCGATTAGCACGTACTGGTAATCCGAGCGCAGCGGGTCAATCGCTCGACGGAGCCGCATCTCCCGGGAGAACACGTGCACCAATTCGACTTCAGCGCCAGCCAGCTCCAGGTTCGCCGGAGCGACGAAGAGATTCCGCACTGAGGAGGCCTCGATGCAATCTTCCAGCGGTGCCTCCCGGAGGAGCACGTCATACATCGACACCTCAACGGACCAGGGGTTGAGTCCCAGCCCGGTTGAGGCATTCCCCTGCGGATCGAGGTCGATAATGAGGGTGCGGAACCCGAGTTCGGCGAGAGAAGCCCCGAGGTTGACGGTGGTGGTGGTCTTGCCCACGCCCCCCTTCTGGTTCGCGACCGCGATCACTCGCGGGAGAGGGTAGTCAGTCATCCAGATCTCCAGCCTTGCCCGAAACCGGCGTGCGCCTCACCGGGCAGCTCGGAATCGGGGACGGCGTGAGCTTAGCGACCCATTCCAAGCTCCCCCGGTACCCTTCCGCACCCGCTCGCGTTGTTTCACGTGAAACATCGCGACCGGGAGGGATTCAGGGCTCCGGGAGGCCCAATCGGCCGGGAATGTTTCACGTGAAACATTTTCCACCGGCCTGCCGCCCACTGCCTACTGGAACAGCGGCCGTTTGGCGGGCATCCCGTCCCGCCGCGGCACACGCTGCGGGCATGACGTCAGCGCCTCGAACACCACGAAGCGCGGTGAGTCCGAAGGAAGTGCGATCTCCCGACGTACCAGCCCTAGCTCAGCCAGGGGCTTCGTCGGCCACCGCTCGCTGGTGACGACCAGCTCCTGGGGGGGCTCACTGACCACCAACACGCCGGACACCCGCAGGAACGGGGCACCGCATTCAGCGGTCACAGCCGGCGCTCCGAAGCTTCGGGCTACCACCGCATCGTGCTGGTGGCGCAATCCCGGCATCCGACCGGCGTCCTCAGCCCGGGCCTCAACGACCGTCGCCCGCTCGGACCAGCCCGCCTGCTCAACACAGTCAGCCAAGAACAGGCACCGCCGGTGGTTCGCCTCCAGCAAGGTGAGCCGAACCTCCGGAAGTGCAGCCAAAAGAATCAGCCCGGGTACCCCGCCCCCGGCTCCCAAATCCAGCACTAACCCACTGGTGGGTACGAGCCCCGCGAAACCAAGGGCGTGGCTGAGGTGAACCTCGAGGGGCCCCGGGCCGAGAAATCCCCTGGTCCGGCTCTCCTCCAAGAAGGCAAGCACCATCCGCTCATCCTCAGGGAGCAAGCTGTGCGCCCTCACGCTGTTGACCCGACCCGGGCCACCGCACCCGGGTTCATCTAAGCCCGGGGGACGATGACCACCCGGCGCCGTGGGTCCTCGCCCTCAGAAAGAGTGGCCACACCTTCGAGGGTGCCGACGATGTCGTGGACCACCTTGCGGTCCGCCGAGTTCATGGGCTCCAGTGCTTTGGCCACACCGCTGCGCTGAACCTCCTCAGCCAGCTTGACGGCGAACCGCTCCAGCGCTTCGCGGCGCCGCTGCCGGTAACCGCCGATGTCGATGCGGAGCCGGCTCTCACCGCGGCCGCCGCTCCGGCGTTGGGCCACGACCCGAGCCAGTTCCTGCACCGCGTCCAGCACCGCCGCTTTCGGACCGATAAGCATGCCCAGGTCGGCGCCGGTTACCTGGACCTCGTCGTAATGATCGTCAACGGTCACCGATCCAACCGTGGCCTGGACACCGAAGGCGCCCACCAGCCCGGTTACGAAATCGACCGCATGCTCGGTTTGGCGTCCGTCATCGGAAGGAACCTGATCTCGGGCCTCGTCGTTCACTGTTTGCTCCGGTTCCTCATTCGAAGGTGGCTCATGGCGAGCCCCAGCGGATTGTGCGATTCGAGCCCCGGCGGGCGGGGCGGTGCTCCCGGCGCCAGCACCAGTGCGGTCGGCGTCGCGCTTGCGATCGGACTGTCGGTCCTCGCCCGAGGCCCCATCTCGTCGGGGGCGCTGTTGGTTGCCCCGGGTACGGGGGGCACCACCCGAAGCGGATCCGGCCCGCTCCCCACCCCCGGCGTTATCCCGAGCCGGTTGCGGGGCGGCAGCGCTGTTGTCTCGATCCTTGTCCCGATCTTTGTCCCGACGCCGGTCACGACGCTCGGGCTTGGGCCGCGGATGCGTGGGACGGATACGGGCCCGCACCCGGGCCTCACCCTTCAAGCGCCCGAAGATGCCGGACCGGGGTTCGGCCAGGACCTCGAACTCTGCCTGGAGCTCATCCACGCCCAAGTGGTCAAGCGCTCGTTCCTTGGCCTCGGCAACGCTCTTACCGGTGACTTCCACCCACTCCACGATTTACTTCCTCCGCTTGTCGCGGGGGCCATCGTGCTTCGCCGAGCCACCAACCCCGCCGTTAGAACTTGCAGCATCCCCTGTTGGGGTGGCCGGACCGTTGGGTACCCGACGGCGTGGTCGCTCACCGGTGGCCGAACCTTTGGCCGGACCCGCTGTTGAGGTGTTGCGCCGCCCAGGAGCGGGCGAACGAGGCCGATCGGCGGCGGACTTGCCCTTGGCCGGTGTGGCACGACCTGAGGTGGGAGCCTTACGAGCGCCATTGGATCCCGAACTGGTACCAGCAGAGGGCTTGACGGTCTTTGCCGAGCCGCCCGATGTAGATGGATTCGATGGCTTGGCCGGCTTGGCTTTCACATCGATGACCGCACTGGCCTCACCGTCACGCTTCTTGCCAAAGCCCAGCATCCCCATGTTGTAGAACCGGTGGGAGATGTAGCCCTGCGTGGCCAGCCGACACACGTTGGACGTCACCCAGTACACGCTCAGAGCTGCCGGGAACCACAGGGCGGTGAGCGAGAACACTGGGATGACCCGCATCATCATCTTCTGTTGCGGGCTCATGGCGTCAGTGCTTCGACCCGAAACTTGGATCTGTTGCAAGAACGAGGTACTGACCCACAGGGCAATCAGCACCAGGTAGGGCAGGGCCACGATAAAGCCCCGGTCCTTGAGGGCGTTCAGCGGGCTCTTCTCCAGATCAAAGCCGAGGAACAGCATCTCTTTGGCGTTGTCCAGAGCCTGGTACAACTCTGTGCTGGTGGAAAGGTTGTCGGGCGCGAACGTGCCGTTAGCCCCGATCTTGGTGATGCCCTTCACCACCTGAAACAGCACCAGGAAGATGGGCATCTGGATCAGCAGGGGCAAACAGCTGCCCATGGGATTGATGTCGTTCTCCCGATAGAACTGCAACATCTCCTGATTGAGTTGTTGCCGGTCATGCTTGAACTCCTGCTGGATGCGGCGCATGTCCGGCTGGAGGCGCTGCATGGCCATCATCGATTTCGTGCCCTTGAGCGTCAACGGTGTCACCACCGCCATCACCGCCAAGGTCAGCAGGATGATCGCCCCGCCGAAGGAATTGGTGAGCGCGAAGAAAAACGCCAACACCGACGACAACCCCTCGATGAGGGGATCGAACATATCGAACATCTACCTGACCTTCCGGAGAGCGGACGGGACCGGGTCCTCGCCATGGGGGCCCCAGGGGTGGCAACGGGCTAGGCGACGGCTACCCAGCCATCCACCCCGCAACAAGCCGTGGCGCTCCAGGGCTTCGAGCATGTAGGCCGAACAGGACGGCACAAACCGGCAAGGCGACGGACGCCAAGCGAACAGCAACTGGTAACCCTCAACCAGAGCGATGATCAAACGAGCGCCCATCCCAGGACGAGGAGCGGCGTTGCTCACGAACGCTCCTCATGCTCCCCGGTGAGCGGAACCGCCGTCACGGGGCGCGACCGAGGCCACGGCACCGTGCACCATCCGTTGCACCTCGCCGAACGGTACCGACGTCAACTCCGGCCCCGCGCTGAACAGATAGTCACCAGCGTGCAGAGCATGGGGTTGCTCGCGGTCAAGATCGAACAGCACGGCCCGCAAGCGACGGCGAATTCGATTGCGCGTCACCGCGTTACCCGACTTCCGGCTGATGGCATATGCCACCCGGGTGCGCGTCGAAGAGGTTGACGACTCTGGACCCACGTAGCGCAAGCGAACGAGCCCACAACGCGCCCTACGACCCGAGGCCAGGCGAGCAAAGGAATCCCGGTCGCTCAGCGGCTCTATCAAGCCGACAGCTTGGCGCGTCCCTGACGACGCCGAGACTTGATCACGGCGCGCCCGGCGCGGGTAGCCATGCGCAGGCGAAAGCCGTGCTTCTTGGCCCGCCGGCGGTTGTTGGGCTGGAAGGTTCTCTTCATCGTCTGGCTCTCATCGTGTTGAAGCGGGCGACATGGTCCCACCCGGCAAGTACTTCACAAGCGGGCGAACCTAGTGGCCGGGGTCGAGGCCACCGTCCGCCAGAGATGTGGTATGACGCGCGGTAACAGCCGAGGTGGGCCCGGCCGGACATCTCCCCGCAAGACTAGGACGAAGGAACACCCGGGACCAACCTGATCTAGCGTCTCGGGCTACAGCGCCAAGAACGCGCAACCGGCCCTAGGCACGCTCCCATGCTGGGTGCTAGCTTGCACGCCGCTCTTGCAAAGGGTGCGAGCGCCCGCTCGCCCACAGAACCAGACAGCCAACGGAAGCAGATCCGAAGCCCAGGCCGGTCACGGTCCGTGCTCGGATTCGGTCCTCCACAGCTGTGGACGACCCTGTGGACACGGCTGTTGAACCCGGAGACCGGTCTTGCACGCGACGAGCCCCTGGAAGGACGAGTCACCATGACCGACGCCAGGGCGCTGTGGGATGCCTGTGCCGCTGCGGTGCACATTGAGGTCTCCGAGGCAGTGTGGCAAACCACCTTCAACCTGGTGAGCCCACTGGAGTTCAACGGTCGAACCTTGGTTCTGGGGGTGCCCAACACCCTGGTCAAGGAACGTTTCGAAGGACGGTTCCGTTCACTGGTGGTTGATGCCTTGGACACAGCGGGATGGCCCGGTATCGAGGTCGTGGTCCAGGTCACCCCGTTGGCCAACCAGCCCGCACCACCCGGAGAACCCGGACGGGACCACGATGTTCCCCGACCCGCGCCACGGGGGCCCGACCCCGACTGGAACGGAGGCTCCCCAAGGTCCCACGCCACTGTGGGCAGTACCTTCCAGCCACCTGAGCGGGCTGTGGATGACGGGGTCAACCCCAGGTACACGTTCGAAGCGTTCGTAACCGGTGCGTCCAACCGCTTCGCCCAGGCGGCAGCTTTGGCCGTGGCCGAGGTCCCCGCCCGCTCCTACAACCCGCTCTTCATTTACGGCGACGCCGGGCTGGGCAAAACCCACCTGCTGCAAGCCATCGCCCATTATGTGCGGGAGAACTACCGGACCTACCGGGTGCGGTACGTGTCCACAGAGACCTTCCTCAACCAATACGTGGACTCCATCAGGGCCGGTACCCCACAGGACTTCAAGCGGCACTACCGCGAGATGGACGTGCTGCTGGTGGACGACATCCAATTCATGGAGGGTAAGGAGGGGCTCCAGGAGGAGTTCTTCCACACCTTCAACTACCTGTACGAGGCCAACCGACAGATCGTGTTGAGCTCAGACCGGCCGCCAGACGCCATCTCCACCCTTGAGGACCGGCTCCGCAGCCGCTTCAAGATGGGCCTCATCACCGACATCCAGCCGCCAGATCTCGAAACCCGCCTGGCCATCCTCCGTAAGAAGGCCGAGCAGGCCTCCACCCATGTCGGGCCCGACGTGCTGGAGTTCATCGCCACCCACATCACCAACAACATCCGGGAGCTGGAAGGTGCGCTCATCCGAGTAGCGGCCTACGCCAGCCTCAACCGGGAACCGGTCTCCTCGGATCTGGCGGCCCGGGTGCTGGCGGATTCGCTGCGGGACAAGGGACCTCGGCTCATCACCCCGATCCTGATCATGGACGAAACCTGTCGGCGTTTCGGGTTCACCAAGGACGAGATCACCGGGGCCAGCCGACGGCGTCCCCTGGTGGCCGCCCGGCAGATCTCCATGTACGTCATGCGGGAGCTGACAGACCTGTCCTACCCCGCCATCGCCCGGGAGTTCGGCGGACGAGACCACACCACAGTCATCCACGCGGTGGAGAAAATCGGTGTGCAGATGCGCGAGCGTCGGCAGATCTATGACCAAGTGACCGAGCTCATCAACGCCCTGAAAAGCGACGGAGGACGGTCATGACCACCCGTTCAGAGGTCCGGTGGACAGCGCCGAGG
The DNA here is from genome assembly GCA_046155365.1 of Acidimicrobiales bacterium. GTDB lineage: Bacteria > Actinomycetota > Acidimicrobiia > Acidimicrobiales > CAIXPF01 > CAIXPF01. Next base: position 43,711 of record JBJXFH010000152.1, read on the forward strand.
CCCTGGGGATTACCGCCGTTCAGCCGTGGGGATGGGCTGTGGGTGAACCCGACCTCATCCACAGCCGCGTTGGGTGGTGGGGTCAACCCTGTGAGTCACGGGGGACAGTCGGCGCGGCCTTGCACCACCCCTGACCTGCAACGCAGCGTTGTCGTCCACAATCCACAGCCCTTATTACCAGGACTATCCATGGACACATCAACCTCCTCACCAATCAACCGAGCCCGTGGAGGCCCGACCGGATGAAGTTCCGTTGCGAACGCGACGTGCTGGTTGACGCGCTGGGAACTGCCGGCCGCGCCGTGAGCACCCGGGGCGGAGCCTTGCCCGTGCTGTCAGGCATTCGAACCGAGTTGCAGGGCGATCGCCTGTTGCTCACCGGCACCGATTTGGAGCTGTCGATCTCCGTCGAGGTGACCGTGGCCGGTCTGCAGGACGGGCTGGCGGTGATCCCGGCCAGGTTGCTGGCGGAGATCGTGCGGGCATTCGAACCTGGTGCGGTGACCGTTGAGGTGGCCGAGGACACCGCCGAGGTGAGCGCCGCCCGATCGCAGTTCTCGCTGCGCCTGATCCCCGCCGATGATTTCCCCCGCATCAGCGAGGTCCACGCCGAATCGCTCTCGGTGGATGCCCGGTCCTTGGCCGGTGCGCTCCGCCAGGTGGTTCCGGCCGCGTCCTCCGATGATTCCCGGCCGATCCTGACCGGCGTGCTGGTGGCCGCCGAACCGGAGGGGCTGCGGCTGGTGGCTACCGATTCGTACCGTCTGGCGGTGCGTGACCTGCTGGGTACCCAGGTCCTGGCCGAGGGCCAAAGCGTGCTGTTGCCGTCCCGGGCGCTGTCGGAATTGACCCGCCTGCTCAGCGGCGCCGACACCGTGTCCCTGCAGCTGGGGGAGCGGGAAGCCTCTTTTCAGGCCGGTTCCAGCCGGTTGACCACTCGGCTGATCGAAGGGGATTTCCCGAACTATCGAAACCTGGTGCCGCGCAACCACCCCAACCGTTTGACCGTCCGGCGTGAAGCGTTGTTGGACGCGGTTCGCCGGGTTCGGCTGTTGGCCCGGGAATCCACCCCGGTCCGGCTGGCCCAAAAAGAAGACGGTCTGGAGTTGTTGGCCATCACCCAGGATGTGGGTCAGGCTCACGAGTTCGTCGATGCCAGCTACGAAGGCGAGGAGCTGACCGTGGCTTTCAACCCGGAGTACCTGGTGGCCGGTCTGGACGCCACGTTGAGTGATGAGGTGGTGCTGGAAAGTCTTGATGCCCGCAATCCGGCGGTGCTTCGTGGCGTGGGGAACGAGGATTTCTTTTACTTGCTGATGCCGGTACGGGTGTCCTGAACCCATGGCCCGTCGGTCTCGCCGGCGCGGCCAGAATGGGGAGCGGTGCGTCTCGATCGCCTGCATGTGCATGATTTTCGGAGTTATCGACAGCTTGAGTTCCCCCTCGCCCCGGGGCTCACGGCGTTGGTGGGACGAAACGGGCAGGGCAAAACCAACCTGTTGGAAGCGTTGTATTACCTGGCGCACTTTCGTTCGTTCCGGACACCCACCGGTGAGGTGATGATCCGGGACCAGCAGTCCGCAGCCCATGTCCGAGCGTGGGGTCAGCGCGTGACGGGCGAGGATGGTCGCGAGATCCTGCTGGAGGCGGAGATCAACCGCACCGGTCGGAACCGGGTGCAGCTCAACGGGCGCCGGTTGGCCCGTCCCGGCCTGGCCACCGGGCAGCTGCGGGTCACGTTGTTCGCGCCGGACGACCTGGCCATCGTCAAGGAAGGACCGGCCGGTCGTCGGGCCTGGTTGGATGAGCTGGCCACCAGCTTGGACCCTCGATTCGAAGCGGTGCTCAGCGCGCTTGAGCGGGTGCTGCGTCAACGCGGGGCCCTGCTGCGCCAGTGCGGTGGTCGGCTGGACAGCTCGGCGGCGCTGACCCTGGATGTGTGGGATGCCAAGTTGGCGCCGCTGTCGGAAGCGGTGATGACCCGGCGGGTGGCCTTGGTTGAACAGTTGGCGGATCCGCTGATGGAGGCCTATCGGGCACTGGCCGCGGCCGGCTCGACGGGTTCAGGTGCGATCGCTGCGCCGTGCGGGTTCGGCTCGGGTGATGAGCCGCTGGTGGCGAGTTATCGGCCCTCGCTCACCCCTGGCGATGCCCTCATCGGTCTGACCCAGGCCCGTGACCAGGATCTTCGCCGCGCTGCGAGCACGGTGGGACCACATCGGGATGAGCTCGAACTGCTGCTGGGCCGTCGCCCGGTCCGGACCCACGCCTCCCAGGGTGAGCAGCGCTGCGTGGCCCTGGCACTCAAGTTGGCCGGGCACCGATTGGTCACCGTCGAGGTGGGCTTCGCGCCGTTGCTGCTCTTGGACGATGTCTTTTCGGAGCTGGATCCGCAGCGCTGCGATGCCCTCATTGCCAACCTTCCTGCCGGTCAGACCGTGCTGACCTCGGCTGATCGGCTGCCCCGCACCGCCCGGGCGGATGTGGTGTACCAGGTGTCGTTGGATCATCTGGTCGAGGTGCCGGCTCACGCGGTGCCGGTGTGAGCCGGTCCGGCTTCGGCCGCAACGCCGCAGAGAACGAACCCGAACGGGTGGGCGTTTCGGTGGCCCGGGTGGTCCGTCAGTTGGGCTGGGCCCCTAGTACCGCCGGGGTCAGCGTCATCGCCGATTGGGAACGGATCGTGGGACCCTCCATCGCCGCCAACGCCCGAGCGGTGGCCAGTGAGGGCACCACGTTGGTGGTGTCAGTGGACGATCCGGCCTGGGCCACCCAACTGCACTGGCTGGAGGCTGATCTGTTGGCCCGTTTGGCGGCGGAAACCGGTGTGCAATTCGAGCGATTAGCGATCCGGGTCCGTCCCCGCCGTGGTCGGTCGGGATCCCCACGCTGACCTCGGTGCCTTTGCATCGGATGGAGCTCTCGGCGCTGGTAGGATGCAGCGCGGCAGACGAGCTGAGGTTGGGTGGTAAAATACCTGGTCCGGGGCTTATTCGGGTCCGGTTAGCACCGGACCTGCACCACTTGTCGAGGGGCCCAGTCTGCCGGGCTCTCCTTCGAGGGTGATGTCGCAATGCTTTCGAGGCCGCGGCCTCGCCAGGCTGGGGCGCCGGTGATCCAATCGCCGGCGTTTCCGCTGTCGACCATTTGAGCAAGAACTCCTGAACAAGCGAGGCCGCTTGACCTACGACGCGGGTGATATCCAGGTTCTCGAAGGGCTGGAGGCGGTCCGCAAGCGACCGGGCATGTACATCGGCTCCACCGGGCCCAACGGGTTGCACCACCTTGTCTATGAGGTGGTGGACAACTCCGTGGATGAGGCCATGGCCGGCCACGCCACCACCATCGACGTGCGGTTGCTGGCTCATGGCGGTTGCGAGGTGGTGGACAACGGCCGCGGTATCCCCACCGAGCGTCATCCCCAGTACCCCGAACTGTCTGCCGCTGAGGTGGTGCTGACCGTGCTGCACGCCGGGGGGAAGTTCGGCGGGTCCGGTTACAAGGTGTCCGGCGGTTTGCACGGCGTGGGCGTGTCAGTGGTCAACGCCCTGTCCACCCGGGTTGAGGTGGAGATCGATCGGGACGGCCGGCGGCATTTCATGTCCTTCAAGGACGGCGGGCAAATGGATGACCGCCTCGTGGAGGTGGGGGTGGCGCCCGATGGCCGCACCGGCACCACGGTGCGATTCTGGCCGGATCCCACGGTGTTCGACCAGATCGAGTTCCGCGCCCAAACGCTGCTCGAGCGCTTTCAGATGATGGCCTACCTCAACAGGGGGCTTCGGTTGTCCTTCCTCGATGAGCGGGAGGGTCACGACGGCACCGCTGACGGACCCGTCGTATTCCATTTCGAGGGCGGCATCGTGGATTTCGTCGCGCATCTGAATGAATCGAAGGAGCCGCTGTACAAGTCGGTGGGGTACTTCGCAGCCTCCGAAGAGGACCAAGAGGTGGAGGTGGCCTTCCAATGGAACACCACCTACCAGACCGACGGGCTGCATTCCTTCGCCAACGGCATTACCACCATGGAGGGTGGGATGCACGAGGAGGGATTCAAGAAGGCGCTGACCAACGCCATCAACAAGTACGCCCGTGAGAAGAGCCTCCTCAAAGAAAAAGATGAGAACCTCCAGGGTGAGGACATACGAGAGGGTATGTCAGCCATCATCAGTGTGAGGCTGCGGGATCCACAGTTCGAAGGTCAGACCAAGGGCAAGTTGGGCAACGTGTCCATGCGATCGTTGGTGGAACGGGCCACCAACGAGAAACTGGCCCAGTGGCTGGAGGAACACCCCGGTGAAGCCCGGGCCATGGTCACCAAGGCCATCGGCGCCTCGAGGGCCCGGCTGGCTGCCCGGGAGGCCCGCAACGCCATCCGGCGCAAATCCGCACTCGACGGCGCCGGAATGCCCGACAAACTAAAGGACTGCAACAGCCGCAATCCCGATGAGTCTGAATTGTTCATCGTGGAGGGTGACTCCGCCGGCGGCTCCGCGGTACGGGCCCGGGATCCGCGCACGCAGGCCATCTTGCCCATCCGCGGCAAGATCTTGAATGTGGAGCGGGCCCGGATAGACAAAATGTTGCGAAACACCGAAATCCAAACCCTGATCCAGGCTATCGGTGCCGGGTTGGGGGAGGAGTTCGATGCGGCGAAGGTCCGTTACCACAAGGTCATCGTGCTGGCGGACGCCGATGTGGATGGCAGCCATATCCGGACCTTGCTGTTGACATTCTTCTTCCGCCAGATGCGACCTATGGTGGAAGCGGGATATGTCTACATTGCTCAGCCCCCGCTGTACTCGGTGGAGGTTGGCAAGTCCAAGGTGTACTTGAAAGATGACGTGGCCCGTTTGTCCTATGAGCAGGACCAGGTGGCCGCGGGACGTAAGCAACCGGAGTTCCAGCGGCTCAAGGGTCTGGGCGAAATGGACTGGCAAGAACTGCGGGAGACCACCATGGATCCCGGGCGCCGAACCCTGCTGCAGGTGAACTTGGAGCAAGCCGCCATCGCCGATGAGATCACCTCGATCCTGATGGGTGAGGACGTTGAGCAGCGCAAGGGGTTCATCGTGAACAATGCGAAAGATGTGCGGTTCCTGGACATATGAGCACTGACCGATGACCGACTTGCCGCCGGACCCACCGGCTGATCAACCGCCGCCGTCCACAGATGGTGCCGCTGGCGATCCCCCTGCTGATGGTGACGCGCCCCCGGAACGCCTTTCGGTGCAACTCGTTGAGATCCAAGACGAGATGGAGCGCTCGTTCCTGGAATACGCCATGTCGGTCATCACCTCGCGCGCCTTGCCCGACGCCCGGGATGGTTTGAAGCCGGTCCACCGCCGGATCTTGTGGGCCATGAGCAACCTGGGCTTCACCCCCAACCGGGCCCACGTGAAATGCGCCCGTGTGGTGGGCGAGGTGATGGCCAACTTCCACCCTCACGGGGACTCCGCCATCTATGACGCGCTGGTTCGCATGGCCCAGCCGTTCTCCCTGCGTGATCCGCTCATCGATTTTCACGGTAACTACGGATCACCCGAGTTCGGCCCGGCGGCGGCCCGCTACACCGAGTGTCGGCTTTCGCCATTGGCCATGCGGTTGCTGGACGGAATCGACGAGAACACCGTTGACCTGATCCCCAACTACGACGGTAAGAACTCTGAGCCGGTGGTGCTGCCGGCCCGTTTTCCCAACCTTTTGGTGAATGGCAGCCAGGGTATTGCGGTGGGTATGGCCACCAACATCCCGCCCCACAACCTGGGCGAGGTCATCGACGCCACCATGCACCTGATCGATCATCCAGAAGCGACGCCGGATGATTTGATGCAATTCATCAAGGGACCGGACTTCCCCACCGGCGGGCAGATCCTCGGCCGGGCCGGCATCCTTGACGCGTATCGGACCGGGCGCGGCTCGGTGCGGATGCGGGCGGATGCCGAGATTGAAGAAACCCGTCGTGGCACCCAGATCACCGTCACCGCGCTGCCTTACCAGACCTCCGCCGCCGCCATCGCCACTCGCATCAAGGAACTGGTGGACGCCCGGGAACTGGATGGGGTTCGGGACATCAACGACGAATCTTCCGGGGAGCAAACCCGGCTGGTCATCGAGCTCAAGCGTGACGCCAACCCCAACGTGGTGCTCAACAACCTTTACAAACACACCCAGTTGCAGACCAGCTTCGGCGTCAACATGGTGGCGTTGGTGGACGGGATTCCCCGCACGCTGAACCTGGCGGCCATGCTCACGGCGTACGTGGCCCACCAGGTGGAGGTCATCAGACGGCGCAGCGAATTCCGTCTGGAACGGGCCCGGGCCCGGGCTCACATCCTGGAGGGCCGCATCCGGGCGCTGGACATGATCGACGCCATCATCGCGTTGATCCGGGCCTCGGAGGATCGCGGCGCCGCTCGCACCGCGCTGCAGGGGGACGGCTTCGGCTTCACCGAGATCCAGGCCGAGGACATTTTGGACATGCGCCTGGCCCAGCTCACCCGCCTGTCCCGCACCGATCTGGAGGCCGAACTGGCCGCCCGGCGGATCGAGATCGAAGGCCTGGAGGCGATCCTGGCCGATGAGGCCAAGCTGCGGACGGTCATCAAGGAGGAGTTGACCGCGGTTCGCGCCGAGTTTGCCTCCCCCCGGAAGGCCCGCCTGGTCATCGATCCCGGCGAGATGGCCATCGAAGATTTGGTGGATGACAAGGAGCTGGTGGTCACGATGACCGCCGCCGGGTACATCAAATCCGTCGAGGCCCATGTCTTTCGCGCCCAGGGTCGCGGCGGACGGGGCATCTCGGGCACCAGGCTGCGCGAAGAGGACGTGGTCACCACCATCCTGCACACCTCCGCCCACGCCCACCTGTTGTTTTTCACGAACGTGGGTCGGGTGTACCGGTTGCGGGCCCATGAGGTACCGGAACGGGAACGCACGGCGCGCGGCATTCCCATCGTCAACCTGTTGGAGCTCCAACCGGGTGAACTGGTGCAGGCGGTGATCGATACCCGCGATTACCAGACCAACCGCTACCTGTTTTTCGCCACCCGGGACGGCACGGTGAAGAAGACCCGGTTCACCGAATACGACAGCTCGCTGCGGCGGGGTCTCATCGCACTCGACCTGCGCGACGGCAACGAGCTGGTGCGGGTGATCCCCACCAACGGCGAAGACGACATCATCATGGTCAGCCGCTCGGGACAGGGCATCCGCTTCAACGAGGAAGAGGTCCGACCCATGGGCCGCGGCGCTGCCGGGGTGCGGGGGATGCGGCTGCGCCAGGGTGACGAGGTGGTGTCCTGTGACGTAATCCGTGATGGCGCTCACCTCCTGCTGGTGACCCTGGCCGGGTACGGCAAGCGCACCGATCTGGACGAGTTCCGTCGTATCGGGCGGGGCAATCAGGGCGTTCGGGCCATTCGCATCACCGAGCAACGGGGTGGCGTGGCCGCCGCCATGATGGTGGGACCGTCCGATGACGTGATCCTGGTGTCCTCCGGTGGGGTGACCATCCGCACCGCGGCCTCCGAGATCTCCCTTCAGAGCCGTGACGCCACCGGGGTGCGGGTCATGAACGTGGACGAGGACGAGCAGGTGGCGGCGGTGGCCCTGGTGCCGCCCTCGGAGGAGAGCGCCGATCCTGAGCACGCTGATCCCGACGCTGATCCAGGGGCCGACACCGCAGACGTGGCCCTGAACGGTTCGCTGACCACGCCGGGGGCGGCTGACACGGCTGGCGATGCCGAGGGTGTTCACGAATCTGCGGGCGCCGCTGATGTGGGCGCCGTTGATTCGGACGGTGCAGACATGGACGGTGCAGACATGGACGGCGCTGATGTGGACGGTGCTGACGAGGACTAGGTGGCGTCCATCGGTGGGCGTGGTGGAATCGGGCGGTTGGTGCCGCCTTTGACAATGGCCTCCGGTTGGGAGGTTGTTCGTGGACAGGGAACAGGGACAGGTCACGGTCCTGGCCGCGGTCATGGTGGCGCTCACCATGACCGTGGTGCTGGCCCTCGGTCGGCTGGGAACGGTGCTGGTGCAACAAGCGCGGGCCGCCTCCGCCGCTGACGCCTCGGCGCTGGCCGGCCTGAACGGAGGCCCTTCCGCCGCGGCCGCGGTGGCGGGGGCCAACGATGGCCGGCTGCTGTCGGTCGAGGTGGGTCCGGGGTGGTGTCGGGTCACCGTGGACGTTGGCGGACGGCGGGCATCGAGCGCCGCGGCCCTGGTGGAGTGATTCTGGCCGGCCCGGCTCGGGCCCGTTCGGGGTTGTTCTCGTAGAGTTTCGTGCTGTGACCGAACCCATCGAGGTGGTGCCAGCGCCGAGCCCGGAGTCTCCGTCCGATGCGGCGCAACCGGCCCGGTCCTCGGCCGGCCCGGCCACCTCAGCGGGAACCAAGAGCGGGTCCGGAGCTGACAGTCGGGGTCGCGGCGGGAAGCGGCGGGCCTCGCGAGACGGCCGTACCACCACCGGCACCAAGCGGGCCACCGCCGGGGAGGGCGCCGATCGGGCTGACGGTCCCGCCACAACACCTGCGTCGGCGTCGGCGTCGGTGGCGGCCGGCCCGGCAACGTCGGGTTCGTCGGGGTCGGGGTCGGGGTCCGCCGTGTCAGGGTCACCGGGTCGAGGTGGGCGTCATCGCGAGGTGGCCGTGGAGGAGTTGCTGGAGGTGGTGGAACGGCCGACGGCGGCGGAGAGTCCGTCACCGGGGTCCGGTGCCACGCTGGCCATTCCCCGTCGGGCCGAGGTCCGCGCCGCCCGCCGGTTACAGGCGCGCAAGGTGGGCCGCTTGGTTCGCCACATTGATCTGTGGTCGCTGCTCAAGGTGGTGTTGCTGTTCTACCTCTGCTTGCTGATGGTGGGTGTGGTGGCCGGGGCACTGGTGTGGCGGGTGCTTACCCGCAGCGGCACCATCGCCAGCGTCGAGGGCTTCGTGGAGCAGTTCTTCGTGCTGGAACGCTTCCGTTTCGACGGTGGGCTGATGTTCCGGATAGGGCTGCTGGGAGGTTTGGTGGGGGTGCTGGTGCTCAGCCTGCTCACGGTGGTGGCCGGCATGTTGTTCAACTTGATCAGCGACCTGACCGGCGGGGTGCGGCTGTCGGTGGTGGAACTGGAGAGCGCCCGGCCGGTTCCGCACCGATCGTCCCGATGACGCTGCTGATCCGGCACGGGCGTCCTGCTAGCATCTTTCAGCGGTTCAACGGCCCCTGGGTCCGTCCAACCGGGGCTATAGCTCAGTCGGTTAGAGCGCACCCCTGATAAGGGTGAGGTCGCTGGTTCGATTCCAGCTAGCCCCACAGCATGATCGGCCTTCTGCGTCGTGTCGGCTTCGCGCTGGGTGTCGCCGTGCTGACCGCCAGCGTGCTCCGGTTCACAAAACCCCCGATGGTGCCGTTGCGGCGTGGTGGTTGGCGCGCCCTCGAGCCGCCGCACTTCCGATGAGTTGGAACCCGCCCTCACCAGGTCCCGGCCTCTCGCCGGTGGACACCATCCGTTGCGGTCGGGTCGCCTGAATGCGCGTGGTGGTGGTGGGCGCCGGCGCGTCGGGACTGCACTGCGCCCGGGCCCTGCTCAGCCCGAACGGTGACCGCCCCGGTAACGGCACTGGCAGCGCCCCCGCCGAGGAGCCCGTTGAGGTGGTGCTGGTTGATCGGCAACTGGCGGTGGCGGAGGCGGGCATCGAGCAGTTGCGGCGCCAGTCCCGAGCGGCGGATCCCGAAGACGGGCCTTGGGGTGAGGTCCGTGCCGCCGTTGATCTCAAAGCGGCCGGCGCCGCGGACATCGTGGTGCTGTGCGTGCCCACCGGGATCGGCGGGGACCTGGCCCGGGAGGCGCTGGCGGACACCCGGGGTCAACACGGGCCGGACGTGGTCAGCATGGCAGACGCCATCGCCGACGTGCAGCAGCTTCTGGGGTTCCATACCGGGGCCAGGGAGAGCGGGCGCCGGCTGGTGGTGGGCGCCGGCTGTTCACCAGGCCTGAGCTGCCTGCTCGCCGGTCACGCCGCCGGGTTGTTCGAGCGGGTGGAAGAGATTCACGTGGCCAAGTCCGGCACCGGCGGCCCGGCCTGCGCCCGCCAACACCATCGGTCTTTGCGCCAAGCGAACTGGGAGTGGCGCGATGAGGCCTGGATCCGACGTCGGGCCAGCTCCGGCCGCCAACTGGTGTGGTTCCCCGAGCGCATCGGTGCTCACGATTGCTACCGGGCAGCGCTGGCGGAGCCCTTTCTTTTGCAGCGGTCCTTCCCCGATGCCCGACGGGTCAGCGCCCGAATGGCCGCCACCCGGCGCGACCGACTGACGGGATGGCTGCCCATGCTGCGCCCTCCTCACGCTGATGGCGGCCCCGGCGGGTTGCGGGTGGAGGTGTGGGGCCACCGGCTGGGGGTGCTGGATGTGGTGGTCTACGGGCTGGCGGACCATCCGGCCCGGGTGGCGGGCATCGTGGCGGCTGCGGCCTGTGGTGGCCTACGGCAGGGGTGGTTTCCCGCCGCGGGGGTCTCGACCATGGCGGACTGCCGGGAGCCGACCTTGGTGCTGCAGGCGCTGGACGCCATGGGGGTGCAAGTGGCGGTGTTCGAGGGTGCGGCCTGACAACCTGAGGGGCCTGACAACCTGAGGGAACGAGGCGTTAGAAGTTGGCTGCGGCCTGCCAACGCTCAGCGAGGGACCGATCCCCGAAGACCTCGAAGACATCGGGCCCGACCCGGCTCATCAGGAACAGCAGCAGGTCACCGGTGGAACCCCGCAGCGCCACATCGCCCTTACCGTGGGCACGCTCCCACACCACCGCCTCGGGCTGCATGGTGAGCATCCATTCGCCGCCGTGCCCACCGCCGGTGTCCGGGGTGTCGGTGGCGTGGAGATGGATGGTCTGACCGGACGATTCAAAGGCGCGGTGATCGAATCGCAAAAGGACGTAGGTATCGAGCGCTTCCTCCACACCGTCGGCGGCGAAAACCGGATCGAACGGGGCGGCCCCGCCGGTGGCATTTTGGGCGTCCCAACGGTGCATGCCGGCTTCGTGGGCCATGCGCCGAGCCCACCAGTACCCGTCCCGGGGACCGGCGAAGGTCTTGTAGGTCCGGGCCGGATCCACCTCGGTGAGGCTGAGGATGACCTCGTCGAGGGCTTGGCGGTACCAGGCCAGCACGTCGGGCCCGGTGGGTGCGGCCTCAATGGTCTTGGGGCTGGGTGGGGTGGCGGGATCGGCGCGCAAGGTGGCGCTGACCCAGCGGTGGACCCAGCCGGTGTGGCCCACCAGCTGCGCCACCGTCCACTGGGGGCAGCTCGGCACCGTGAGCGTCAGATCCCCGACAGCGGTGCCCGCCAGCAGGGAACCTTCGCGTTGCAGGGCGTCAAGGTGGGCGGCGGCGTCCATGCCCGGAAACTAGCGCTCCATTGTGCCGGTCCCGCTCGATCGTGACGCCTCTGTTCACTGGCTTTGGCTGAGGGCCCGCAGCAGCATCGGGTGCAGTCGACCGTTGCTGGCCACGCCGCTGCCACCCCAGAGATCTGCTCGCCCATCCACCGTGGTGAACGTGCCGCCGGCCTCGGTCAGGATCACCGGCATCGGTGCCAGATCCCACACCGATACCTCCGGATCGACCATGGCGTCGGCGCGTCCGCAGGCCACCAGGGCGTAGCCGTACCCGTCACCCCAGGTGCGGACCCGGGCCCCGGCCCCATGGACCGCGGCCAACTGTGCCGCTGACCAGTTGTCCACGCCGCTGGTCATGATGGCGGCGCCGCTCAGGCTGTTGACCCGGCTGACGCTGACCCGGCTGGTGACCCCATCGGGCCCCAGGCGGAAACACCCCAACCCCCGCCCGGCGTAGATCGTTTCCCGCAGGGCCGGCAGGTGGATGACCCCCACCACCGGACCGTGCTCGTCCAGTGCCGCCAGCAGGGTGGAGTACAACGGCACGCCGTGCACGAACCCGTAGGTGCCGTCGATGGGATCCACCACCCAGCGCCTGACGCTGCTGCCGATGACGGTTCCTTCCTCTTCCCCGATGATCCCGTCCTCGGGATAGCGGCGGGCCAGTTGGTCACGGACCAGGCGCTCGGCGGCCCGGTCGGCGTCGGTGACGGGGGTGGCGTCGGCCTTGGTGTCCACCGTGAGGGACCCGCTCTGGAACCACTGGAGGGTCAGATCCCCTGCCTGCCGGGCCAGCGCAACGGCCTCCTCCAGCAGCGCGACGGAAGCAGGTGCAGCGTCAAGGGACGGATCATCGGTCATCGTTGGTGGGTTCCCGGGTGCTGGGCCGGGCGTCGCCGGCAGGTGGGGTCCGTGTGCAGGCGCAGCGTGGTCAACCTCGCCCCGCTCGGGCAAGCCGGGCAAGCTGGGCACGGCGGGGCCTGTCCAGGTTGGCCAACTCTGCGGCCACCTGATCGAGGAAGGCCTGCCGGCGGGCGTCGTGGTTGCGGTCCATGTCGTACAGCGCCAGCCAGCGCACCCGGGCCCGGCGGGCCAAGAGGCTGCGCAAACCCCAGCGGACCATCCGGCGGCCGGGCTCGCCCTGCAAGGCGTTGATCCAGCGGGGTGAGCCGTAGGTGGTCACCACCACGAGGTGTTGCACGTGCCGCAGTAAGGGCCGGACGCGGGTGCTCTCGGGTGGCAGGGTGAACGCCACCCCCTCACAGAACACTCGGTCGAACCAGCCCTTGAGCATGGCCGGCGGTCCACCCCACCAGGTGGGATGCACCAGGACCAGCGCGTCGCTGGTGGCCAGCAGCTCGGCGTGGGATGCGATGGCCGGTCGCGCCGCCAGGCCCTGGGCGTGGGTGGCCAACTCCTCCGCGCTCAACGCCGGCTCGAAGTCCTCGGCGTACAGGTCCAAAAGGTGCACCTGATGGCCGGCTTGGCGAAGTGACGTGCAGACCACATCCCGTAGCGCGGCGCTGAAACTGGCTTCGTCAGGGTGGGCGTATACCACCAGCGCCTTCACCGGCGGCCCGCCCTCAACGTGCTCAGCGTTCGGTCCACCCGGGCCAGAAAGGCGGCCCGTTCGGCGTCCTCGGCGCTATCGAGGCGATACAGCGCCAGCCAGCGGCTACGGACCAGCCACGGCCGTGGCGTGGACAGCCGCAGCGCCCGGGTGAGGGTCCGTCGACCAGCGTCGCCGATGAGGTGCACGTACCACGGGGCCGAGCCGTAGGTGGTGATGCCCACGACGCGCTGCAGGGACCCTAATGCCCCTCTGACCTGGCCCGACGCGTTGAAATCGAAGGCCACGCCGGGGACCATGGTGCGTTCCAGCCAACCTTTGAGCATGGCCGGAAGCCCGAACCACCAGGTGGGGTACACGAACACCAACTGCTCCGCCCGTCGCAGGGCGTCGATGTGGCGTTGCAGTTCGGCGTCCGGCTCGGGGCGGAAGGCACGGTAGGCCTGCCATTCGGGCCCGCCCATGACCGGACCGAAACCCTCCTGATAGAGCTCGATGACCTGCACCTGATGACCGGCCCGGATCAAGGCCTGCTCGGTGGTGTCGCGCAGCGCCTCACTGAAGCTGCCCCGTCGCGGATGGGCCCAGACCACCAAGGTGTCCACCGCGCCAACGTACTCGTAGGTCAGAAGGCCTGATCGGGGCTGTGGTAGGACCATCGCTCTGCTCACTTATAGTAGTTGCCCCACTACGCTGGGAATTGTGTTTGGTCGACCGCCCCGCCCTCGGTACAGCGACGTTGTTTCGCCGATCCACAACAGTCAGCTTCATGCCCCGCAGCATCACGGTGAGCTCGGAGTGGCCTCCGGCAGCCGGGATCCGCAGTTGGCCCAACTGCCGCCGCCCGCACCGGGCACCGCGGCCTTCCTGGCCCCCCCGCCCTACCTCCCACCGACGCCCGGAGAGCACGACGGCGCGCTCAAAGACGAGCGCCGATCGGGCCGTGGTCGGCTGGTACTGGCGTTGGTGGCGGTGGTGGTGCTGGGCCTTATCAGTGTCGTCGCGTTGTTGGTGCTCAAGCCCAGCGAGGAACTGGGCCCGGTCCGGCCCGCGGCCTGGGATCCCCGGGTCACGGAGTTGGTGGGTTTCGTGGAACGCGAGCGGGGTCTCACGTTCAAACATCCGGTCTTTGTGGATGTGATCGACGCCGCGGACATCGCCCGGTCGTTGCGGTCCTCGGACATCGCTCCGTCGGGGGAGACCCTCAACGCCTTGCTGGCGGAGGCCTCGATGTTGCGGGCGGTGGGCCTGCACCAGGGTGAGGTTGATCTGCACGCCTCGGGACCGGCCCCGTCGGCGGCGGACGTGACCGCCGTCTATGACCCAATCACCGAGCGGCTGGCGGTGCCCGATCGGGAGATGGACCCCAGGCTTCGGGCTGATGTGGTCCACGAGCTGACCCATGTGCTGCACCATCAGCACTTCGGGACGCGCATTGGCCAGTCCGCCGCCGTGCCGACCAGCGTGGCGACCTTGGCCGAGGGTGACGCCAACCGGATCGAGCAGCGCTACATCGAGCAGCTTCCGGCGTCCGAGCAGGCGGAACTGGCCGCGCTGGCCGCGCTGGCCGCACCGAGTGATGCCCCGGTGGGATCCCCGGTTGGGCTGCGACACCGCAGCCAGGGTGCGTCCAACCTCGAGGCCCTACGGCTCACCCCGAAGGTGCTCGGTCCGGCGCTGGTGACCATGCTGCGAGACATCGATGAGCAGGTGGCGCTCGACGCTGGTCTGGCCCAGCCGGCGGCGTCGGATGAAGCCTTGATCGACCCCTCCCACTACCGGGGCAACGGCTCGGTGCGGGTGGTACCGGCGCCCACCGCAGTGGCCGGAGAGGTGGTGCAGGCCGAAGGAGCGCTGGGCCCGCTGGTCTGGTACCTGATGTTCGCCCAGCACAACACCCCCGGGGTTGCACTGCAGGCTGCCTACGGATGGGGCGGTGACCGCTACGTGCTGGTCAAGTCCGGTGAACAGGCGTGCCTGCGAGCGAACTTCCGGGGTGATCTGCCCCAGGATGCGGTGGAGTTCCTGACCGCGGCGCAGGCCTGGGCGGCCACGGCCCCGGCCGGTGCGCGGCGAGAGGTGACCAAGTCCGGGGATCAGGTGACGGTGACGGCGTGTGACCCGGGACCCGACGCGCCTTCGGTCGCTGTGGTGGATCCGGTGATCACCTTGGCGTCGGTGCGGCTGGTGCTGGAGTACAGCGTGCGGGTCCGCCAGGAGCAGGATTTGAGCTACGCCCAGGCCCGCTGTGTGGCCCAGACCGTGGTGTCCCAGCTCAGCCTGGAGCAGGTGGTCCTGGTGCGCACGTTGACCAGCGCTGAGCTGCTGGCACCGGAGATCGAGGCCGATCTGGACAACCGGGCGGCGGCGGCGCTCACCAGCTGCGGCTGACCATCGCCACAACTTCCGCGGGAAGGGCCGCAGCGCGAAGTCCAGCGGAGCGCTAGGTTGCGATCCATGCATGGGGGACAACTGGTCGCAAAGGCGCTCAAGGCAGCGGGGGTGGAGTGCGTCTTCACCTTGTCGGGAGGCCACGTCATGGCCATCTACGACGGCTGCTTGGATGAGGGCATCAAGGTGGTTGACGTTCGCCACGAACAGGCCGCGGTGCACGCCGCGGATGCCTGGGCCCGGTTGCATCCCGGCAAGGTGGGCGTGGCCATCGTCACCGCCGGACCGGGGGTCACCGACGGCGTGACCGGGGTGGCCAACGCTTGGCGGGCCAACAGCCCCATCGTGGTGTTCGGCGGGCAGGCCCCGTTCAACAACCTGCGCCGCGGCGGTCTGCAGGAGATGGACCACGTGGCCCTCATGAAGCCCATCACCAAGTACGCCGACACCTGCTTCGAAACCCACCGGGTGGCGGAGTACGTGGAGCTGGCCGTGCGCCACGCCTTGTCAGGCATCCCCGGCCCGTCCTTCCTTGAGATCCCCATGGACGTGCTCGGTGGCCCGGTGGACGAGAAGCGGGCCATCATGCCCACCTTCCGTGACTACCGAGTGCAACATGCAGCTCCCCGGGCCCACGCCGAGGATGCGGTGGACCTGCTGGCGGGGGCCCGCACCCCGCTGGTCATGGCCGGCACCTCGCTCAAGTGGTCCGAGGGCGCATCGCAGCTGGTGGAGTTCGTGGAGTCCACCGGCCTGCCCTGCTACACCAACGGCATGGCCCGGGGTTTGATCCCCATGGACCATCCGTTGTTCTTCAACCGCACCCGGGCCGCGGCGCTGCGTGACGCTGACGTGGTCGTGCTGGCCGGCACGGTGCTGGACTTCCGCATGAAGTTCGGCCGGGCCATTCCCCCGGGCGCCAAGATCATCCAGCTGGACCTGGACGAAACCCTCATTGGTCAGAACCGCCCCGCTGATGTGGGTCTGGTGGGCAACCTGGGCGCCAACCTGTTGCAGTTGTTGGACGTGCTGGCCGAGCGGGACATCAAGCTTGACCACAGCGCCCACACCGCGGCCCTGCGCATTGCCGAGGACGCCGCTGAGGCGCAACTGGCCACCGAGCTGACCTCCGACGAGGTCCCCATCGACCCGTTGCGGCTGTGCAAGGAGATCGCTGATTTCGTGGATGACGAGATGATCGTCATCGGCGACGGCGGGGACATCGTGGCCCAGACCTCCAAGGTGCTGCGGGTCCCCAAGTTCGGCGGTTGGATGGATCCGGGCCCGCTCGGCACCCTGGGCGTGGGCATGCCCTTCGCGTTGGCGGCGCAGATCGCCCATCCGGACCGGCGGGTGCTGATCGTGTACGGGGACGGCAGCTTCGGGCTCAACGGCTTCGAGTTCGACACCGCCATCCGCTTCAACCTGCCCATCGTGGGCATTGTCGGCAACGACGCCGCCTGGGGCCAGATGCTGCGGCCGCAGTCCACGGTGTACGGCCCCGATCGGTTGGTGGCCACCAAGCTCAGCTACACCCGCTACGACAAGATCGTGGAGGCCATGGGCGGCCACGGCGAGTTCGTCACCCGGCCTGAGGACATCCGCCCGGCGCTGGAACGGGCCTTCGCGTCGGGCAAGGCCGCCTGCATCAATGTGGAGATCCGCCAGGACGTGGGCGCCATGAAGGGCTCCACCTACGCCTGATATGTCCTCAGGCGGCGTGGCGAAGGGAGCTACGGGCCAAGAGATCGGGGACCCGGCTGGCGGGGATGGGCTCGGAGAACAGGTAGCCCTGCCCGAAGCCGATACCGGCGCGACGGAGCTCCGCCAACTGCATGTCGGTTTCGATGCCCTCCGCCACCGCAGCCAAGCCGATGGCCGCCGCCAACGCCGCTACCGCCGTCAGCATGGCCCCGGCCTGACGGTCCGCGCCCAGATCTCGCACGAACTCCCGGTCGATCTTGATCACATCAACGGGAAGCCGCCGCAGCCGGGCCAAGCTGGAATACCCGGTACCGAAGTCATCGATGGCCAGCCCGATGCCCAAGCGGCGGATGGCGTCGAGGCGTTCGAGGGCCGTGCTCTCCCGGCGCAACAGGGCTGATTCGGTGAGTTCCACGTACAGCGCATCGGCGGGCAGGTCGGCGTGGGCCAGGGCCTGGGCCAAGCGGTTGGCCACGGACGGATCGTCCAGTTCGTGGGCGGACATGTTCACCGAGACGTACAAGCGGCCGCAACCGGGCAGGCGACGCCATTCGCGCACCTCGGCCAGCGCTCGTCGCAGCACGTTGCGTCCCAGCTCGGCGATGAGCCCGTGGGTTTCCGCCGCGGGGATGAACACGTCGGGGCTGATCCGGCCCAGCTCGGGATCGTGCCAGCGGACCAGCGCCTCCAGACCGGCGATGCGGTCCGCGCCCAAGTCCACGATCGGCTGGAAATAGACATCAAGCCGATCCCGGTCGATGGCCTGACGTAGGGACCGGGCCAGTCGGAGCCGGTGATGCTCTGCCGCCAACAGCTCGCCGGAGGCCAGCGCCGCCCGGTTCTTGCCGGAACGCTTG
Source organism: Acidimicrobiales bacterium (assembly GCA_046155365.1). Taxonomy (GTDB): domain Bacteria; phylum Actinomycetota; class Acidimicrobiia; order Acidimicrobiales; family CAIXPF01; genus CAIXPF01. The sequence goes on from JBJXFH010000152.1 coordinate 61,616, forward strand.
GCCTGGTGCAAAGCCAGATCCGCTCGCTGCAGATAGGTCGCTGACGCCGCCGCGGACCGCTGATCACCGGCCGGGTCAGGACCGGCGAAGTCCGCACCGGCGTGCTCAACCGTGCCAGCCGTGCCAGCGGTGTCGGGTCCGGCCGGCCCGGTGAGCCCGGTCAGCTCGGCCCGGTCGAGCCACGCCACCCCGATGCTGGCGGTGCAATGAATGTCCTGGCCATTGAGTTGGAAGGGCCGGCTGAGGGCCTCCACCAGACGGGTGGCGGCGGCGTGGGCGGCGGCACTGGAGGTCAGGTCGCTCAGGATCACCACGAACTCGTCCCCGCCGAAACGGGCCACCGCACCGCCGTCGTCGGTGAAGGCGTAGAGACGGTCCGCCATCACGGTCAGCACGCCGTCGCCCACGTGGTACCCGATGGACTCGTTGATGTCACCGAAGTCGTCGAGGTCCACGAACAACAGCGCCGGCATGGTGTGGCGCCCGGTGGCGGCGTGCTGCTCAAGCACTTCTTCCAGCACGCCCTCCACCGTTGAGCGGTTGAGCAACCCGGTGAGCAGATCGTGACGGGCCTGGTAGTTGACGGCGTCGCCCAGTTGTCGGACCCCGGTCATGTCCTCCACGCTGGCCACGAACCCCAGATCGTCAGCCACCCCCACCGCGGACGCCCGCAGGTGCACGAACCGGATGTCACCCTCGGGTCGGCACACCCGCAACGGCACGAACGTGGGCCGCCGAAGTGACAGGGCGTCTTGCACCGCATCAGCAGCCCGTTCGGCGTCATCGGGATGGACCTGCTGCAACCAGCCCAGACCCAACAGCAGCTCCGCTCCCACCCCGAAGATCTCGGCGCAGCTGGCGTTGACGTAATCGGCCCGCAAACCGCTGGAGGACCCGATCACCCCCACCGGCAGATGCCGCAGCAGGGTGTCGAAGCGGGTGATGGCCGCCCGTTGACGTTCCATCTGCCGGCCGGTTTCACCGAGCGGGCGGATCACCGCCACCAGATGCGCGGGGTTGGTGTCCTCGGCATCGTCGGGATCCTCCCGGGGCAGGGAGAGCCGTACCATGACGCTGCACGCCAGGGGCAACCCGCCCGGCTGCTGGCAAGTCACCTGCAACTCCGCCACGCCGTCACGTCCGGCGGCGGCGGAGGCGAAGGCGCTGGCGATGGCGTCCGGCAACAGGGCCCGGCTCCGCTCGTCGAACAGGTCCCGGAGGTGGCAGATCTGATGGGGCGCGGGGTCCTCGAAGAGGCGGGCGTACCCGGCGCTGCGGCCCATGATGAGCCCGGCCAGGTTGCACACCACCACCGCCATCGGCAGCTCGTCCAGCAAGGCCGATCCGCTGGGGAGGGCGCTGTCCATCTGGCGGGTCAGCTCAGCCAGGCTTCGGGGCCCGCCCAGCGGCACGCCGCCAGGAGACCCGAACGTGGTGGAACCGAACGCGCTGGATCCAGGCTGGCCCGCGTCGGGTTGGGTGGATCCGGGTTGGGTGGATCCGGGTTGGGTGGATCGGGGTTGGGTGGATCGGAACGCGAAGTTCTGGCGGGGAGGTTGGGGGTTTGATCGCATCGAGCCGGGCTGCTCTAGGAGGATCGTTGTCGGGGTGCGAGCGGTTCCGGGCCCTGGCCTCAGCGCTCGAGCACCGCGGCCAGGGTGCCGCTCTCGGCCCGAACCCGCTGCACCACCGCGTCAAGCCGCTCCGGTTCGATGGCCAGCAGCTCAATGCCGGCCCGACGTTCAATGGGCTCACCCCACGGCCCGAAAGCCCGTTCGGCCACCGCCTCCGCTGACATGAGCAAGCGGGTCAGGTCCGTGGTGGCGGAAGGGCCACCGGTGGGCAGCTCATGGTGACGAGCGACGGCTTCGATCATGGCGGTGGGGAAGCGCCAAGAGCCCATCACCCGGGCCGCGGCCTCGGCATGGGTGATACCGAAGTGCTGACGTTCCAGCGCCAGACGGTCCACGCCACCAACGGGCACCGGATGGGACAGCGCGCCGTTTGACCAGCCGGGCTGCTCGTGCAGTTCGTGGGGGCGTTCGGGATCGTGGCCGGGGTCGGGGTGCAGGCGTCCCAATTCCTCGTGTTCGTCCTCGCGCTGCAACGCCAGGTCGATCTCCGCGGACTGCACCGGGTCGGCCACGTGCAGCAAGCCGCGGCCCAGGTCATGCAGCAGGCCCACGGTGAAGGCGTCACCGGCAGGGATACCGAAGCGCCAGGCGATGAGCTGCGCGGCGTTGGCGGTGGCGGAGGCGTGCTGCCAGAAACCCTGGGGCACGGCCGCGCCCGAACCCAGGCCACAAGCGACCACCGTGGCCATGGTTCGCACGGTGGCGAAACCCAGCAGGGTGATGGCCCGGTCCACGGTGCCGATGGCGGTGCGGGGGCTATAGAACGCTGAGTTGGCCAGATGCAGCAGCCGGGCCACCAACACCGGGTCGGCCTGCACCGCCCGGGCCAGATCCGCCAGGCTGGTCATGGGATCGTCGGCCATCCACAGCACCCTCAGGGCGACGTTGCCCTGGCTGGGCAGGCGGTCCATGGCCTCCAGCAGGTTCTCCACCGATGTGGCCAACGTTGCGCTCACCGCGGGTGCCGTCATGGGGGCTACTACGGCGCGTCACCGTGCAAACTAAAGCGAACGCCGTGGGGAACTGCGCCGGGGCGCCGGCCCACACCGGCCAGGCGCGCCCACCACTGGCACCCCTACCCGTTCAGCACCACCACCGAGCGCAGCACCTCGCCCCGCTCCATCTTGTGAAAAGCCTCCTCCACCTGGGAAAGCTCGATGGTCTCGGACACGAAGCGGTCCAGATCGAACCGGCCCTGCAGGTACAGCTCCACCAACATGGGGAAATCCCGGCTGGGGAGGCAATCGCCGTACCAGGACGGCTTGAGCGCCCCGCCCCGTCCGAAAAACTCGATCATGGGGATCTCGGGCATGGTCATCTGCGGGTTCGGCACGCCCACCTGGACCACGGTGCCGGCCAGATCACGGGCGAAGAAGCACTGCTCCAACACCTTGGGATTGCCCACCGCTTCGATGCACACATCGGCCCCGAACCCCTCGGTGAGCCGCCGCACCGCCTCCACGGGGTCCTCGTTGGCGGCGTTGACGGTGTGGGTGGCGCCGAAGTCGGTGGCCCAGGCCAGCTTCCGGTCATCGAGGTCCACCGCCACAATGGTGCGGGCCCCGGCCATCTTGGCCCCGGCGATGGCGGCGTTACCCACCCCACCACAGCCGAACACCGCCACCGTGTCACCCCGGCCAACGCCACCGGTGAGCACCGCCGCGCCCCAACCGGCCATCACCCCGCACCCCAGCAGCCCAGCAGCGGCGGGACTGGCGGCGGGGTTGACCTTGGTGCACTGCCCGGCGGCGACCAGGGTCTTTTCGGCGAAGGCGCCGATCCCCAGCGCCGGGGACAGCACCGTGCCGTCCTCCAGGGTCATCTTCTGGGTGGCGTTGTGGGTGGAGAAACACAGCTGCGGCTTGCCGCGCCGGCAGGAGCGGCACACCCCGCACACCGCCCGCCAGTTCAGCACCACGAAGTCCCCCACCTCCACGCCATCGCTTTCGGGACCCACCGCTTCAACCACCCCGGCGGCCTCGTGGCCCAAAAGGAACGGGAAGTCGTCATTGATGCCACCTTCCCGATAGTGCAAATCGGTGTGGCAGACCCCGCAGGCTTGGACCTTGACCAGGGCCTCACCCGGTCCGGGGTCCGGCACGATGATGTTCTGCAGCGAGACCGGTTGTCCCTTTGCGAGAGCGACGATTCCTCGAACGGTGTGCGGCATGGCCACACCGTAGCGTGGGCCCGGTGACCGATTTGGCGCCCGAAGTACCGTCCCCGCCGGCTGAGATGTCCGCCCCCGTGGCCAAGCAGATCTCCCACCCCATCACCGCCTGGGGCCAGGAGCGCAACGACCCCTACGCCTGGTTGCGAGACCGGGAAAGCGACCCCGACGTGGTGTCCTACCTGGAGGCGGAAAACATCTATACCGCGGCCTACATGGGTCCCACCGCCGCCCTCCAGGAGCAGCTGTTCGAGGAGATCCGGGCCCGGGTCCAGGAAACGGACCTGTCGGTGCCGGTGCGCAAGGGACCGTGGTGGTACTACAGCCGCACTGTTGAGGGCCAGCAGTACGAGATCAGCTGCCGCCGGGCCGCCGCCGCGAATGGCAGCTATGACGATACCGCCGCCGAGGTGGTGGTTTTCGATGAGAACGTGCAGGCCGCCGGGCATGAGTTCCACGCCACCGGGGTGTTCGACGTCAGCCCTGATCACGCCTTGCTGGCCTTCGCCACCGACACCAACGGCGCAGAGCTATACACCTTGCGTTTCCGGGACCTCACCACCGGCGCCGACCTGGCCGATGTGATCCCTGACGTGTACTACGGCTCGGCCTGGGCCACGGACAATCGGTACTTCTTCTACACCCGCCCCGATGACGCCATGCGCCCCTACCAGGTGTGGCGCCACGAGCTGGGTGCTGATCCGGCGGCGGACGTATTGGTGTTCGAGGAGTCCGACGAGCGCTTCTTCGTGGGCATTGACCTGGGCCGGGACGAACAGTGGCTGTACCTGCACAGCGGCTCCAAGGTCACCGATGAGATCTGGATCCTGCCGGCGTCGGATCCCACCGGCACCTTCCGGGTGGTCGAACCCCGCCAGCAGGACCTGGAGTACTCCATCAGCCATCATCGGGGGCGGTTCTTCGTGACCACCAACGCCGATGGGGCGGAGAACTTCAAGCTCTGCGAGGTACCCACCGCCACCCCCGGCCGGGCCAACTGGCGGGAGGTCATCGGTCATCGGCCCGACGTGAAATTGTCCGGGGTCACCACCTTTGCCGATCACCTGATCATCCACGAACGGGACCGGGCCACCCCCCAGCTACGGGTGCGGCGCCTGTCGGACAACGATGAGCACGTCATCGCCCAACCCGAGGCGGTGGGCAGCGCCGGGGGGTCCGCCAACCCCGAGTTCGACACCAACCACTTCCGCTACCGCTACGAATCGCTCCGAACCCCGGCGTCGATCTTCGACTACGACCTGGACCGGCGGGAACGGACCCTGCTCAAACAACAACCGGTGCTGGGCGACTTCGACCCCGAGCGTTACGTCACCGAGCGTCTGTGGGCCACCGCTCCTGACGGCGTCGAGGTCCCGATCTCCATCATCTACCCCAAGGGTTTCGTGCGCGACGGGCAGGCCCCCACCCTGCTGTACGGGTACGGCTCCTATGAGGCGTCGATGGACCCCTACTTCTCCTCCATCCGGTTGTCACTGCTGGAACGGGGGTTCTGTTTCGCCATCGCCCACGTGCGCGGCGGCGGTGAGCTGGGTCGCCCCTGGTACACCGGTGGGAAGTTCCTGCAAAAGGCCAACACCTTCGGGGATTTCATCGCCTGCGCCCGTCACCTCATCGCGCAGGGATGGACCTCACCGGCGCGGCTGGCCATCCGGGGTGGTTCCGCCGGGGGGCTGCTGATGGGGGCGGTGGTGAACCGGGCGCCGGAGCTGTTCGGGGCGGTGGTGGCCGAGGTGCCCTTCGTGGACGTGCTCAACACCATCTCGGACCCGTCCCTGCCGTTGACGGTGATGGAGTGGGAGGAATGGGGCAACCCCGTGGCGCACGAGGAGTACTTCCACTATCTGCGCTCCTACGCCCCCTACGAGAACGTGGAGGCCCAGGACTACCCGCCGATGCTGGTCACTGCCGGGCTCAACGACCCCCGGGTCAGTTACTGGGAGCCGGCCAAGTGGGTGGCCAAGCTGCGCGCCACCAAGACCGACACCAACCCGTTGTTGCTCAAGACCGAGATGGGTGCGGGGCACAGCGGACCCTCCGGCCGGTACAACGCCTGGCGGGACGAAGCCTTCGTGCTGGCCTTCCTGCTCACCACCGTGGGCGGGGCTGACCGCCAACCGGTAGCGTCAGACGCGTGAGCCGTTTGTACTTCCGTCAGATCCTGGCCGGTCGGGATACCGCCAAACAGGACCAGATCGCCCGCCAGATGGTCAACTTCCAGTACCTCATCGGGGACCTGGAGACCCGTCAGGCGGTGGTGGTGGACCCCGCCTACGACGTGCAAGGGCTGTTGGATCTGCTGGCCGCGGATGACATGACCCTCAGCGGCATCCTGGTCACCCACTACCACCAGGACCACGTGGGGGGGAACTTCTTCGGGCACACGGTGGCGGGGGTGGGGGACCTGTTGGGCCTGGCCCCGGTGCCTGTACACGTGCAAGACGCCGAGGGGGACGGGGTCATCAAGGTCACCGGGATCTCCGAATCGGACCTGGTGCGCCATTCCGGCGGCGATGTGGTCACCGTGGGCGAGGTGCCCATCACCCTGCTGCACACCCCCGGGCACACCCCCGGCAGCCAGTGTTTCTTGTGCGAGGGGCATCTGGTGGCCGGGGACACCTTGTTCCTGGAGGGCTGCGGCCGGGTTGACCTGCCCGGCAGTGACGCCGAGGCGCTGTACTACTCCATCCATCAGACCCTGGCCCAGGTGCCCGACGAGGCGGTGCTGTACCCCGGTCACCTCTACGCCGCGGACCCCTCGGCCCCGATGGGCGACGTGCGCCAGTCCAACTTCGTGTACCGCTTCACCCGTTTGGACCAGTGGAAGATGTTCATGGGCGCCGGGTGAAACCGGGTCCTTGCGGGTTGATCGCTCAAGTTGGGTAGACGAGCTGCCGATGTGATCCCTAACACTAGGGAGATCATGGTCACCTCGCGCTTCCCCGTCGTCCGGCGGGGCTACGAACCGAAAGCAGTGGACGCCACCCTCGCCGAGCTGGACGATCTGGCAGACCGGGTCCGCCACGCCGAGGCCACCACCTTGGCGGCGCGCACCTACGCGGCTTCCTTGCTGGACGAACTGGAACGGTTGCACGCCCTCGAGGACGAGCTGACCACGTCATTGGATCTGGCCCGACAGACCGCGGCCCGGATCCTGGATGAAGCAGCACGAGCGGCCGCCGAGATGATCTCCGAGGCCGAGGTGCAGGCCGGGGCCCGCCTGGTGGTGGCCGAACTGGAGTCCCGCCACCAGCTGGAACAGGCCAACCAGACCGCTATCAGCCGGGTGAGCGAAGCCACCGCGTGGGCCGAGGCCCTGCGCGCCGATGCTGATGGGCGCGCCACCGCCCGATTACAGGACGCGAAACGGCAGGCGGCGTTGCGTTTGGCCACTGCCGAGCACCGGGCCCACTCCCTGGTCAGCTCGGCCCAACACCAGGCCCAGGAGCAATTGCAGCACGCGGATACCTCCTCGACAGCGCTGCTGGCCGCCACTGACCTGGCGGTGGCCGAGCAGATGGCCGCAGCCCAAGCCGAGCTGGACGATCGCGCCGCGCAGCTGGACCGCTACCGCCAGGCGGTGCTGGGGGAGATCGACCTGCTGGGCCGGGCCGAAGCCCGCCTCGGTCCCCGTCTCAGCCGCGCCTCCGCCCGACTGATCGAGGTCGTTGACGCCCCCGACGGACTGGGTGCGTTCACCACCACCACCGACGCCCTGGTCACCCTGGCCCGGCGGCTGCAACGGGCCAACCTGGACGCCACGCTGGCGGGGGTGACGTTGGACCTCGGCCAGCAGGAGGTGGTGTTCCGGATGAGCACCACCGGGTCCCTGGCGTCCGCCGATCCTGCCGCGGTGATGATCGATCTGCGCGGCACCCCGGTGGCGGCTGGTCCGATGCTGCCGATGCTGCCGATGGTGTCGGTGGCCGATCCCGCCGCCGACCCGTCCTTGCCGTCCCCGGTTCGCGCCCCCCACCTGGGGACCTGAACCGGCCCGGTGGATCAGCTGAAGGCGGCGAACATCTCCTCGATGGCCTTGAGCTGGCCACCGCTGGTGGAGCTGGGCACCAAGATGGGCGTGACCCCCATCTCGATCCAGCCCTCGGCTCGTTCCCGGACCTCACCGACGGAGCCGTACACCGTGGCGCTGGACAGCCACCGCTCGCTCATGGCCGCGGTGACCCCGGCCTTGTTGCCCGCCGCCATGGCCGCCTCGATGGCGTTCATTTCCTCCTCGTAACCGGCCAGCTTCCAGTAGTTGCGGTAGTTCGGGAGTGACACGTACCCCGTCAGCGTGGCCCGGTTGCGGTTGGCGGCGGCCTCCCGATCATCGTCGATGACGGTGGGCAGCATGTTGCCCACGAAGAACCCGGCGTCACGACGGTCCTGGGGGATGCGGGCCACGGAGCGGGGCATGTCATTGAACGAGGAGTTGGCCCACACCGCCCCCTCGGAGATCTCCACGGACAGATCCACCATCTTGTCCCGCAGGGTGGCCAGCGTGATGGGAGGCAGCGGGCCCGAAGCCGGTTCCGCCGCCCGCAGCGCCTCCACGTAGTTGCGGGTGTCGGTGAGCGGCTTGCCCACGTCCGCTCCCAGCCGCTTCTGCACCGGGCCGTGGCTGACCCCGATGCCGAGGTGGAACCGGCCCTGCCCGTCGGCGTTGGTGGAGATCTCCTGGATGTAGCTGGCCTGGTTGGCCAACTGCGCCGGATGCTGCAGGTAGATGGGCTGCACCGAGGTGCCGAACTGGATGGTGGTGGTGGCGTGGGCGATGGACAGGCACAGCCCCATGGCATCACCCAGGCTGGGGCAGTAGATCCCGGTGAAGCCCCGGCGTTCGGCTTCCACTGCCGCTTCCACCACCGGCTTGCGGCGTCCGGGCACGGCGGCGAGAGAGATGGCGGGCATGAAGGCGGCGCTGGCAGGCATGGGCCGCAGCGTAATTGGCGATCGGGGGACCAGGTGCCGCCACCCCCGCTGCGGTGCCGTGGCTGGACGTGGCAGCCCGCCGCATCCTGAATGTAGCATCTATGCTACATTCAGGATATGAGTCAACAAGTTGGACTTCGAGAGCTGCGTCAGCACGCGTCAGAGCTGGTCCGCCGCGTCGAGGCAGGCGAGGAGATCGATATCACCGTCACCGGCCGTCTCGCCGCACGACTGGTGCCGGCTGCTCCGAGGAGGTGGCGAACGTGGGCGGACATCGCGAGCTTCTTCACAGGTCCGCCCGATCCTGACTGGCAACGCGACCGCGACCTCCTCGACCACACCGTCGACAGCCCGTGGGAGCGGACGTGAAGGCGATCCTCGACACGAGCGTGATCCTCGCCACCGACCTGCCTGAACTCGAGGGCGAGTTGGCCATCAGCGCCGCAACGGTGGCGGAGCTCCACTTTGGTGTGCTCGTCACCGCGGACCCGGCGGTGCGAGCAGAACGACTCCGGCGACTGTTGGCACTGCAACGCAACTTCAACGCCTTGCCCATCGACGATGAAGTGGCCGCAAGTTACGGGGTTCTTGCGGCCGCGGGGATTGCCGCGGGCCGTCAACCCCGGGCTCGAGTGATGGATCTGCTCATCGCCGCCACCGCCCACGCCCACGGCGCCAAGCTGTACACCCGCAACGCCGCAGATCTGGTCGGACTCGACCAACTGCTCGACATCGTCACCGTCTAGCCGCCGAGCAAGCGGGTCCGGCGTAGGGACCGTGCGTCGTCGCCGTTCACGTGCAGTTGGCCCGACAAGACGGTCACCGCGGGTCGGTTGGCCACCGCCCGAGCGGACCATCCACCGAAGCGAACATCTGTTCGGCTAATATGGTCGGGCCATGTGTGCCCAGATCGCCGCCGAGATCCGTGACGTCACCGCGTCAGAGGAGCTGGGTCAGTCCTTCCTGCCCTATTCGCTGTCCGTTATCACCTCCCGGGCCCTGCCCGACGTGCGGGACGGCCTCAAACCGGTGCAGCGCCGCATCCTGGTCACCATGAACGGGCTCAACCTGGGCCCCAACGTGCCCCATCGCAAGTCCGCCAAGGTGGTCGGGGACTGCATGGGCACCTACCACCCCCACGGTGATTCGGCCATCTATGACGCCCTGGTGCGGCTGGGCCAGGACTTTTCCATGCGGGTCCCGTTGGTGGACCCCCACGGCAACTTCGGCTCCCTCGATGACCCTCCCGCCGCCAGCCGGTACACCGAGTGCCGCATGTCCCAGGCCGCGGTGGAGCTGCTCGACGCCCTTGATGAGGACACCGTTGAGTGGCGTGACACCTATGACGAGGAGAACCAGGAGCCGGAGTACCTGCCCGCCAAGCTGCCGAACCTCCTGGTCAACGGCAGTGCCGGGATCGCTGTGGGCATGGCCACCAACATGGCGCCCCACAACTTGGTGGAGGTGGTGGCGGCGCTCAAGCTGTTCTTGACCCGCGGCACGGAGCCCACGGTGGAACAGCTCATGGCCCGTCTCCCCGGCCCAGATTTCCCCACCGGCGGGGTCATCGTGGATGACGGTGGCCTCATTGACGCCTACCGCAACGGGCGGGGCTCCATCCGGATGCGGGCCACCGCCGAAGTTGGGCAGGTGTCGGCCCGGCGCAGCGGCATCATCGTCACCGAGCTGCCGTACATGGTGGGTCCGGAGCGGGTCATCAGCCGGATCAAGGAGCTGGTGGTCTCCGGCAAGATCACCGCCATCACCGACGTCAAGAACCTCTCGGACCGGCGCAGCGGCCTGAAACTACAGATCGAGCTGCGTTCGGGCACCAACGGGGAGGCGGTGCTGGCCGAGCTGTATCGGCTGACCCCACTGGAGGAGAGCTTCGCCATCAACAACGTGGCCCTGGTCAACGGGGTGCCCACCACGTTGGGCCTGGTGGAGCTGTGCCGCTACTTCATCAACCACCGCATCGATGTGGTGGTTCGCCGTACCCGCTTCCGCCGGGAACGAGCGTTGGCCCGGGCGCATATCGTGGAGGGCCTGCTCATCGCCCTGGACCACATTGAGCAGGTCATCGCCATCATCCGTTCCTCTGCGGATGCCGCCATCGCCCGGCAACGCTTGCAGGCCGAGTTGACCCTCAGCGAGATCCAGGCCACCGCCATCTTGGATATGCGCCTGCGCCGGTTGACCGCCCTGGAGCGCGACCAGCTGGTCAAGGAGCTGGCCGAGCTACGGGTAGAGATCGCCGGGTATGACGAGATCCTGGCGTCGGAGGCGGTGCAGAAGAAGCTGGTGCTCACCGAGCTGGAAGACCTGGCCAAGCGGCTGGGCACCCCCCGCCGGAGCCGTCTGGTGGGCGGCGATGAGATGCCCAAATCCAGCGCCGCGGACGCCCCCACAGATTTCGAGTTGGGCGACGATCCCTGCGTCATCACCTGGTCCAGTTCCGGTCTGGTGGGCCGCGAACCCGCCGGCACCCACCACAGCGGCAAGGTCGGACGCCATGACCTGCTGCGCGGTGAGGTCCACACCTCCAACCGGGCGCTGCTGCTGGCCATCAGTGATCGGGGCCGGCTGTTGACCATCCCGGTGCATGACGTGCCCGAGGTGGCCGGTCGCAGCCGGGGCGCCGCCGTCGCTGAGCTGTTCGCCGTGGGTTCCGGCGAGAAGCTGGTGGGACTACTGGAGCTGGCACCGGAGCCCGCCGCCGATGAAGCCGCGATCCCCGCCGGGGGTGGCAGCAGTGACGGCGAGCTGCCCGCTGCGGGACCCGGGTTGGCGCCATTGTTGCTGGTCACCGCTTCGGGCGTGGCCAAGCGGGTCAGCGCCGCGGAGCTCGCGGCCACCAAGGACGGGCAGGGACTGATCGGCTTGGACAGCTCTGATCGGCTGGTGGCGGCGTGGCGCTGCCCCGAAGCAGCTGAGGTGGCGTTGGTGGCTTCTGATGGCCAGATCCTGCGGACCGCAACCGATGCCATCCCGATCCAGGGGCGAGCCGCCAAAGGGGTCGCCGGCATGAAGCTGCGTTCGGGGGCCAAGGTCATCGCTGCGGGGGTTATCGAAGCGGGGGCGGCGGCGCTTACCGTCACCGAGGCCGGCACCGCCAAGCTCACCGCGCTCGACGAGGTTCCCGCCCAGGGCCGGGCCACCAGCGGGGTACGCCTCACCCGGCTCAAGGCGGATGAGGGAGCCCTGCGCTACGCGCTGGTGGCGCCCGCCGCGGAGCTCTCGGTGGTGTTGGGTTCGCCCGTCGGTGAAGATGGGTCCGACGCCGCGGGCGGCCGGGCCGATCCCGCACCGGTGCCGTTGCCGGTTGCGCCCACCCGCCGGGACGGACCCGGTCAACGTTTGACCCGCCCCATCGTCGCTGCCGGAAAGGCCCGTTGGTGACTGACACCGCGCCCGCCAAGACCTCCCTCCCCCGTTCGGCTCCCGCCAAGGTCGGCGCCGGGGCCCAGCCCCGCTATGACGCGGATGCCATCCAGATGCTGGAGGGTCTCGAGGCGGTCCGGAAACGGCCCGGCATGTACATCGGGGGAACCGGCAGCGACGGGCTGTCCCATCTGTTGTGGGAGCTCATCGATAACGCCGTGGACGAGGCCGCCGGTGGCCACGCTGACGCCGTGTCGGTGATCTTCCACAACGACGGATCCTTCGAGGTCACCGACAACGGTCGGGGCATCCCCATTGACCGTCACGCCCGCAAGAAGGTGTCGGCGTTGGAGGTGGTGTTCACCGAACTGCATGCCGGCGGCAAGTTCGGCGGGGGGGCCTACGCCGCTTCCGGTGGCCTGCACGGGGTTGGCGCCTCGGTGGTCAACGCCCTGGCCCGCAAGCTGGTGGTGGAGGTTGATCGTGAGGGCCGCACCCACCGGTTGAGCTTCCAGGACCGCGTCGCCGGCACGTTCGACGGTGGCCGCTTCCGCAAGGGCCATGACCTTGAGGTGCTGGGCAAGGTCCCCGCCGGACGCACCGGCACCCGGGTCCGGTTCTGGTCCGACACCGAGATCTTCGACGCCGACGCCACCATCGAGTATCCCGCGGTCCGGGACCGGGTGGCGCAGATGTGCTTCTTGGTGCCCAATCTCGAGGTCAGCCTGGTGGATCACCGGGACGGGGCCAACAGCCAGCCCGAACGGTTCAGCTCCAAACGGGGCCTGGTGGACTACGTGGAGTTCCTCTCGGTGGGCGAACCGCTGACCGAGGTCATTGGCATCACCGGTGAGGGCACCTTCGAAGAGACCGTCCCCGTGGACGGCAAGATGGCCACCGTCACCCGCACCTGCACGGTGGAGCTGGCCCTGCGTTGGGTCAAGGGATATGACACCAAGCTCATCAGCTTCGTGAACACCATCCCCACCAGCGACGGCGGCACCCACGTGGCCGGCCTGGAACGGGCCATGACCTTCGCGCTCAATGACCGCCTGGGCTTTGATGAGGCCAAGCGGCTCAAGAAGTTCAAGGACGAGGCTCGCGCCACCCGGGAGGATATCCAAGAAGGCCTGGTGGCGGTACTCAAGGTCACCGTGCCCGAACCGCAGTTCCGGGGTCAGACCAAACGGGAACTGGGCACACCCAAGGTGCAGTCCATCACCTACGAGGCGGTCAAGGCCGGCATCAACGACTGGGTGGCCAACGGTCGGAAAAGCCACGTCAATGCGGTGCGGGACAAGTTGGTGTCCGCAGTGGAGGCCCGCCTGCTGTCCCGTCAGCAACGGGAAACCTTGCGACGGGCCTCCGCGCTGGGCTCCACCGGTTTGCCGGACAAGCTGGCGGACTGCCGTTCCACCACCGTTGGGGAGACGGAGTTGCTGATCGTGGAGGGCGACTCGGCGGCGGGTCCCACCAAGGCCGGACGCAACAGCGAGTTCCAAGCGGTGCTGCCCATCCGGGGCAAGATCCTCAACGCCGGCAAGGCCACCCTCAAACAGGTCCTGGAAAACACCGAGGCCGAGGCCATCTTCACCGTGATGGGCGCCGGGTCGGGTGCGGATTTCAACGCCGCCGCCGCCCGCTACGGCCGGGTCGTGATCCTGGCCGACGCCGACGTGGACGGCGCCCACATCCGCTGCCTGCTGCTGACGCTGTTCTACCGGTACATGCGCCCGATGCTGGAACAGGGCCGGATCTTCGTGGCCATGCCGCCGCTGTTCACCATCACCGAAACCCGCGCCACCGCCGCCGGTGCCACCAACGCCGCCGGATCGAAATCCCCCGCCAAACGGGAGAAGGTCAAGCACTTCGCCTACGACGACATCGAGCGGCAGCGGGTCTGTGGAGAGCTCAATGCCCGGGGCGTCAACTACAGCGTGGGCCGCAACAAGGGTCTGGGCGAAATGGATGTGGATGAGTTGGCCCGCACCGCGTTGGATCCCGAGACCAGGGTGTTGCGGCGGGTCACCCTGGACGAGGCCGAGGCCGCCCAAGCGGCGACCACGTTCGAGGTGCTCATGGGCCGAGAGGTGGGCCCCCGACGGGATTGGATCGTGGAGCGGGCGGCATTCGTGGACCGTGAGCTGCTCGACATCTGAGCGGGACCATTTCCCCATGCCGTTGCCACTTTCACCGGTCGATGCCGTTAGTATCGGTACCACGACTGGGCCCTCCCTTACGAAGGAACGCTTTCGATGACCAAGGTTTGGATCGATCAAGATCTCTGCACCGGTGACGGTTTGTGCGCCGAGATCTGCCCTGACGTGTTCTTCGGTCAGGATGACGGGCTGTACTACGTGAAGGAGAGCGTCGGGAATTACGGTTCCGAGACGCTCTACGACGGGAAGGCCAACGTGGCTGGGGCCGCGGGCCAGGCCCGGGTGCCGGACAAGCTGCTCGACAGCGTGATCGAGTCCGCTGAAGAGTGCCCCGGCGAGTGCATCTTCATTGAGGTCGACGACTGAGCGGTGTCCGACACCAACCCTGATCCGACTGCGGCCTCCTCCGACGAGGGGGCCGTGGCGCGTCTGAAGGCGGCAGCTGACCAGACCTGGGAGCGGCTGGCAGCGGTCATCGAGTCCTCCTTGGACCGGGTGTTCGACGCCCCGCTGGACATTCGTAGCCCGCAAGAGGCGCTGTACGCCATTGACCCCAACGATCCCGGAACGGCTGGCACGGCGGGTTTGCGCCGGGCGGCGGAATGGGGCGCCAGCCGGGCCATGCGCCGCATCGGCATGAAGTTCGGCTCCAAGGTGGCCGGCAAAGCGGTGGCCCCCATCGGCATGGCCGTGGAGTTCGGACTGTCAGCTCGGGATGGGATCAAGGAACTGCAGGTCCTGGCCAGTTTCCTGGCGTCGCGGTTTCGTCAGGAAGGCCATGTCGTGGACCGGGAATTGCTCCGGCGCACCGTGTTGGCGGTGTATCTGGCGCCTCGCCTGCGACCTGATCTGCGGATCCCGTTGCATCGCCGATCCCTGGCGGTGGCCAAGCGATGGTCCATGGACAGCCTGGCCTTCACCGGCCGCCGCCAGTCCAACCGAACTCAGCAGCGGGTGGAGGCCATCGCCACGGTCCCGTTGGCCGTGCTGATAGAGGACTGGCGTCGGGCCAGCGCCATGGAAGCCCGGTCGGGGCCGCGCCACGTGGGCGAGGCCCACATCGCCCCCCATCCCCGGGTTATCGAGGCCCGGATCGCCGACCGTCCGCCCCCGCCCCCAGGTCACAGGCCCCCGCCGCCCCCGCCCCCGGCCCGTCCTCAGTAAGGGACCAGCCCCGGCCGCGTTGACCTACCCCGGATCAGCGGCGGTCTTCGTCTGCCGGACCGCCGGATGATGCCCGCGCCCAGCAGTGCACCATCTGGGCTCCCAACCAGCCTGGCGCAGCGCGGCTGTGGCTTCGCGGGATGCGGGACCGGGCTCGTCCCCGCCGGAATTGACACGCTGCGTGACCGATCGGCGGCGAAGGCGTCTCGGAGGGGGCACTATTGAAGTTGACTTGTGCAGTTTGGTCGGGATTGGCGGTCCCATCCGCCGAGGGAATATGTCCTGACCTGGGGGTTCTTAGAGATCACCGGCGTGGTGGCCTACCAAAGTGCACGAATTAACCGGCCAGGTGTTCTGCTTGCGCACGCTCAGTGGCGCTTCACGACCCGTGTGGCCGTGTCGCCATGTGGCGGTGGACGGCACGGCACGGACGCTCAGGTGTCGAAGCCCACGCAGGCCCGGCAGGCCACCTCTGGCCCGAGGCGGTCCTCGGCCAACCGGCGATCCCGTTCGGACTGGTACTGCGGGGTGTCGAATCGCTCCACTCGGGTGTCCCCGGCGCGGGAGCCGTCTTCTGCGTCTGATGCCGTGCGGGCGGCACCGGCGAGGGGGTGATCCCGCCAGCGCTCCTCGCCCCAGTCCAGGCCCAGATCAACGATGGTGCCCGGCGTGGTGATGGTCCCGAAGCAGGCCAACGCGTCCCGCAGCAGTTGGTCCTGCCCCGCGGGGTCATGGGGCATGCCTGACGTGTGGCCCAGCGGATAGTTCACGAACGCCCCGCGGGGTGCGCCGGCGGCGGCGGTGATGGACCAGGCCGAGGTGAGGGACAACGTGGGGATACCGGCGGCTTCGATGGTGCGTGCGATCAGACCGACCGACTGGTGGCACACCGGTCAAACCGGCACCAACAGCGCCACGTCCGCGCCCTGTTCCCGGACCCGTTCCAGCAACGCCGGGGCCAGCTCCTCCCGCACCCGCCGGGCTGAGTAGATGCCGCCCATGAACGTGTAGGCCTCACCGCAAACCCCGCCGATGACGCCCTCAGAGGCCAGCTGCCGCAGCGCCCGCAACGGGAACACCACCCCGATGTCCTGGCGGGCGTCACGCACGTCATAGGCGAAGTGGGTGGCGCGAAGATCCTGGTCAGCGGTGTCAGCGGGAATGATCCGGTAGGACAGGTCATCGCGGTAATGAAAGGCGATCTGCCCGGTCCGGTAGACCCCACCGGAGGCGATCAGCGCCACCTTGCACGCCGAGAGCGGCTTGGTCAGCGGCACCAGCGCCGGCGGATCCTCGTTGTGGACCCAGCCGTAGGTGGGGTACCCCATCGCGTCATAGGTGCTGCGGGTGACCTCGATGTAATCGACGGGCTCGGGGTTGCCAGGGGCGTGCTGCGGGTCCGTCACGCCGGCCAGGCTACCGCCCGGGTTCTCGTCGCCGCGCCGGACGGGGTGGGCCGGACGAGCGTGGGCCGGACGAGGGTGGGCCGGCCGTCCTGATCCGGGGGAGCCGTGGCAAGCTCCGAGGCATGCTCGCGCCGGTCGCCCTGGTTCCCCGGCCCGGTACCAGCCTGGCCGAGCTTGACCAATGGTTCACCACCGCGGCCGGTTGCGCCTCCCTGCCCGTCACCCGGCTGACCCGCACCTACTTCGACACCGTCGACGGTCGGCTGTTCCGTGCCGGTCTGGTGTTGGAACATGAGCTGCTCGAAGGTCGCCGTTGGTGGCGGGTTCGGCGCCTCGATCAGCCCTCGGCCCTGGTCCTGGCCCAGGCGCCAGCGGGTCCGCTGGGACCGGGGCCGCGGCTGGCACCGGAGGCGCTGGCGGATGGCCGGCTTCGGGCCCTGCTGGAGCCGGCCAGTGGGGGTCGGGCGTTGCTGGCGGTACTGCACACGGAAGCAACGCCACGCCGGTATCGCCTGCCCGACGAGCTGGACAAGGCCGTGGTGCGGGTCTCCGTGACCGCCGGCTCGGTCCGGCGGGTCGACGGCGTGCGGTCCCCCGGTGCCGGTGCCGGTGCTGGTGCCGACCACGATGTACGTCCATCGGGGGGTCGGGCCCGTGCTGATCTGCTCGACCCGGTCATCACACTGAGCCCGGTCCGGGGCCACGACAAAGCCTTCGGGCGGTTGGTGGACCTGGTGAGGGTGCAGTTCAGCGCCCGGTCCGCCACCGATCCCCTTCGTCGGGCGGCGCGCCGAGCCTCGATGACCCTGGGCACCGATCCCGGGGACCGAACGGCGCCACTACGGCCTGATCTGGCCAAGCGTGTAGCTCGCTCCGCGCAGCAAGGAGCCCGATGAACGTCCTGGCCGTTTACAACAGCAAGGGCGGGGTGGGAAAGACCGCAACGGCGGTGAACCTGGCTCACCAGGCGGCCCAGCACGGCTATCGAACCCTGCTGTGGGATCTGGACCCCCAAGGCGCGGCCACGTTCTATCTGCGCGTGCCCCATCGTCTCCGAGGCGGCACCCGGGCGTTGACCACGAAACGCCACCGCATCGGGGAGCGGATTGTGGGTACCGACATCGAGGGCCTGGATGTGCTGCCCTCCGATCAGGAACTGCGCCACATCGATGTGGTGTTCGACGCCACCAAACACCGCACCCGCCGGTTGAGTCGGGTGGTGGAGGAGTTGAGCACCGAGGGGTATGACCTGCTCATCATCGATTGCCCGCCTTCCTCGTCGCTGGTGGCGGAGAACATCTTCCACGCCGCTCACGTGTTGGTGGTGCCGGTGGTGCCCTCCACGCTGTCGGTGCGGACCCTGGAACTGCTCGATCAGACGCTGCTGTCCATGACGGACCGTCGCCCCGCCACCGTGGTGTTCTTCTCGATGGCGGACGGCCGGAAAAAGCTCCATCGCCAGGTCATGGCCGAGCTGCGGGCCACCCGGACCGACCTGGCCACCACCGTCATCCCCGCCGCCACCGATGTGGAGCTGATGGGCACCGAACGAGCCCCGGTGGCGACGTTCGCCCCCTCCAGCCCCGCCGCCCGGGCCTATCGGGGGTTATGGGGCGAGCTGGTGGCCCGGGGATACACTGAGCGGGCGCCGTAAGCCGCGTGGGAGAGCGCCCCGCTCCGGTCCTTCCCCTGGGAGGTCCGAAACGGGGCCGCCGAAGGAGCAACCGCCCCGGAAACTCTCAGGCACCAGGGACCGTGTGGTGGTGGCGCCTCTGGAGAGCGACGCCCGCGGGCGTTCACCGACGGGGTAAGCCCGGCCCGGCACGCACGCCGAGACGGGTGAAACTCTCAGGTTCCCACACAGAGGGGGCGGTCAACTGACGCGCCAGCCACCGTTGAAGGGAACCGAGATGAGCGAGCTGCGACGCACCGTGTTGCACGAACTGCATCGAGGTCACGGCGCCCGCTTCGGCCCCTTCGCCGGTTGGGACATGCCCATCCGTTATGGCCCGGGACCGATGGCCGAACACCTGCAGTGCCGCCATGACGCCGCCCTGTTCGACGTGAGCCACATGACCGTGGTGGATCTCAGCGGGGACAACGTGGTGGAGGCCATGGAACGGCTGGTCCCCGCCGATCTGCAAGCCCTGCAGGTGGGTCGGCTCAAGTACACGTTTTTCACCAATGACGCCGGTGGCATCCGTGATGACGTGATGATCACCCGCCGTGGTCCCAACGAGTTGCGGGTAGTCCTCAACGCCGACGGCACCGAGGAGGACATCGAGTACCTCCGGGCTGAGCTGCCCGACAACTGCGAGGTGCGACCCCGCCGGGATCTGGCGTTGGTGGCGTTGCAGGGCCCCGAATCGGAACGGGTGCTGGCCCGCCACGCCCCTGCCGTGAGGGACCTGTTGTTCTTGCAAGAAGCAACGGTGTCGCTCTTTGGCGAACCGGTGGCGCTGTCCCGTTCGGGCTACACCGGCGGTGAGGGCTTTGAGCTGGCCCTGCCGGCCGAGCAGGCCGCGGCCATGGTGGCGGCGTTGCTGGCGGAGCCCGAGGTGGAACCGGCCGGTTTGGCGGCGCGGGATTCCTTGCGGCTCGAAGCGGGTCTGTGCCTGTACGGCCATGATCTGGATCCCACCACCAGCCCGGTGGAAGCGGCGCTGCTGTGGGCCATCCCCGCCGCCCGCCGACACGCCGACGCCGGTTACAAGGGGGCGGCGGCGGTGGCGGCGCACGTGACCCACGGAGCGCCGCGACGCCGGGTGGGACTGAGACCCATCGGACGTCGACCGGTACGGGAAGGGGCGGCGTTGCATCTTGGGGATCAACCGGTGGGCCGGGTTACCAGCGGTGGCTACAGCCCGGTGCTGGGCGGTCCCATCGCCATGGGTTATCTCGACACGTCCGCCCTCGATTCGTTGTCCGCCGCAGCTGGCGCCCTGACCGCTCAGTTGGGGGACCGATCCGAACCGGTTGAGGTAACCCCACTGCCGTTCGTGCCCAAGACCTATCGCCGCCCTCCCCGCAGCTGATCACAGGAGCCGATCATGACCGTTGTCGATCCCCGCGCCACCGGCGTTCCCCGTGTTCGCCGCGCTGCCGGCGCGGACACCGACACCTCCCGTCTCCAGCCAACGTCGTTCCTGGCTGCCGAACCGTTCTCGCGGCGCCATCTCGGCCTGGGTGAGCAAGACCGCGCCGCCATGTTGGCCGTGGTCGGCCGGGCGGACCTCGATGCGCTCATTGACGCCGCGGTGCCACCGTCGATCCGCCAGCGCACCCCGCTGTCATTGCCGGCGCCGGTGGGTGAACGCCAGGCCCTGGAGCAGTTGGCGCAGCGGGCGGGGCGCAACGAGGTGTTCACCTCACTCATCGGCTGCGGGTATTACAACACGGTCACCCCCACGGTGATCCTGCGCAACGTGTTGGAGAATCCCGCCTGGTACACCGCCTACACGCCCTACCAACCGGAGATCTCCCAGGGTCGCCTGGAGGCGTTGCTGAACTTCCAGACGGTGGTGTCCGAACTGACCGGTATGGACCTGGCCAATGCCTCCATGCTGGACGAGGCCACGGCCGCGGCGGAAGCCATGACGTTGTGCCGGCGGGCATCCAAGCACCCTTCGAACGTGTTCCTGATCGACCACGACGTGCATCCGGCCACCCTGGAGGTGATCCGCACCCGGGCCATACCGATTGGTCTGGAGGTGCGGGTAGCGGACGTGGCCGCGGAACTGGGTGGCGCCGGCGGTGACTGCTTTGCGGTGTTGGTGCAGTACCCCACCTCGAGCGGCGCAGTCAGGGATCTATCGGGGTTGTGTGCGGCGGCTCACGGACGTGACGCCTTGGTGGTGGTGGCCGCGGATCTGTTGGCCTTGACGCTGCTGCAATCGCCCGGGGCCCAGGGTGCGGACGTGGTGGTGGGCACCTCACAGCGTTTCGGGGTGCCGATGGGATTCGGTGGACCCCACGCCGGATACCTGGCGGTACGCGACGCCCAACGACGGATGCTGCCCGGACGCTTGGTGGGCCGCTCGGTGGACGCCGCCGGCCGACCGGCGTTGCGGTTGGCGTTGCAAACCCGCGAGCAGCACATCCGCCGCGAAAAGGCCACGTCCAACATCTGCACCGCGCAGGTGCTGCTGGCGGTGATGGCCTCGATGTACGCCGTGTACCACGGACCCGACGGTCTGCGGGCCATCGCCACCCGGGTGCATCGCTGCGCCGCCGTCACCGCCGCGGCGTTGCGTCGGGCCGGTTACCGGCTCGCCCCGGACACGTTCTTTGACACCCTCACCGTCATCTGCCCCGACGGAACCGAGGCGTTGCATGCCGCCGCCACCGCCCGGCGCCTCAACCTGCGTCACGTGGACCGCCAACGGGTGGGTATCTCCTTCGATGAGACCACCGACGCTGACGTGCTCATTCGGGTGCTGGCCGTGTTCGGCATCACGGTGGACGCCGCCGGTCTGGAGGAACTGGACCGCCTCACCGTCGATGCCATACCAGCCGGGATGGTACGTACCGATAGGTATCTCGCCCATCCGGTGTTTCACTCCCATCGGTCCGAAACGGAGATGTTGCGCTACCTCCGGCAGTTGGCGGACAAGGATTACGCCTTGGATCGGGGCATGATCGCGTTGGGCAGCTGCACCATGAAGCTCAACGCCACCACTGAGATGGTGCCGGTTACCTGGCCTGCGTTCGCTGACCTGCATCCCTTGGCCCCGGCCGAGCAAACCAAAGGGTATGCCCAGTTGATCGACGAGCTGGAAGCAGCGTTGTGTGAGATCACCGGGTATGACGCGGTGTCGCTGCAGCCCAATGCCGGCTCGCAAGGGGAGTTGGCGGGGCTGTTGGCCATCCGGGCGTACCACCACAGCCGGGGCGATACCGACCGGAATGTCTGTTTGATCCCGTCCTCGGCCCATGGCACCAACGCCGCCTCCGCGGTCATGGCCGGCATGAAGGTGGTAGTGGTGAGCTGTGACGAGCACGGCAACGTGGATCTGGCCGATCTCGAGGCGAAAGCGGTGGCCCATTCCCTGCAGTTGGCGGCGGTGATGGTCACCTATCCCTCCACCCACGGGGTGTTCGAGCCGGGGATCGTCACGTTGTGCGATGTGGTGCATCGCCACGGCGGGCAGGTGTACGTGGACGGGGCCAACCTCAACGCCATGGTGGGCCTGGCCCAACCGCCGAGCTTCGGGGCCGACGTGTCCCATCTCAACCTGCACAAGACGTTCTGCATCCCCCACGGTGGCGGCGGGCCGGGGGTGGGACCGGTAGCGGTGCGGGCCCATCTGGCTCCGTTCCTGCCCGGCTCGGAAGCGGTGCCGGCCATCAGCGCCGCCTCCCACGGGTCCGCGTCCATCCTTCCCATCAGCTGGGCCTACATCCGGATGATGGGCGCCGGAGGTCTGGCCGACGCCACCCGGGATGCCATCCTGTCCGCCAATTACATCGCCGCCCGTCTCGACGAGCACTATCCGGTGTTGTACCGGGGAGTTGGTGGCGCGGTGGCTCATGAGTGCATCATCGATCTGCGCCCGCTGACCGCCCGCTACGGCGTCACCGTGGAGGATGTGGCCAAGCGGCTGATGGACTACGGCCTGCACGCCCCCACGGTGGCGTTCCCGGTGGCGGGGACGTTGATGATCGAACCCACCGAGAGCGAATCCCTGATGGAGATTGACCGGTTTTGTGACGCCATGATCGCCATCCGCCACGAGATCGAGACCGATACGTCATTGCTGCACCACGCGCCACACACCGCGGAGGATCTGCTGATGGAGCCGTGGGATCGCAGCTACAGCCGCGAGCAGGCGGCGTACCCCGTGCCCGGCCTGCGGGCCAACAAATACTGGCCGCCGGTCAGCCGCATCGACGGCGCCTACGGAGACCGCAACCTGGCTTGCAGCTGCGCCCCCATCGAGGCGTACCAGTAACCGCATGAACCGGATACTCGGCCGAAACCTCGGTAGCCGACCGGACAGGAGCGAGCCGCCCACTTACGCTGTTTGCATGAGGACGATGCTGATCGTGGGACTGCTCGTGGGCTCGATGGTGGCATGCGGTGGGGGTGATGGCGCGGACGGTGAGGTAACCGCCGCCGCGGCTTCGTCACCCATCGCTGAGCTGCTGGGCTTTTCCGCTGATCCTGCCGATCAGGGGGCCCAGCAGCAGCGGTACATGGAACAAGAGCGCGAGGTGCAAGACGCCATCGCCGCCTGCATGGCCGAGGAGGGGTTTGACTATACCCCGGTGGATCCCTCCACGTTCATGGGCCCGGTCGGCGCAGTGGAAGATCTGCCCTATGACTCCCGGGAGTTCGCCGAGAAGTACGGCCTTGGCATGTCCACCCGGTTCGAGGAGAACTTCACCGTGCCCAGTCCCGCCGACATGCCCGTGGATCCCAATCAGGCCATGATCGAGGGGCTTTCCGAATCCCAGCGGGAGGCCTACTACAAGGCCCTTCATGGCGAGCAACCGCAGTTCGATCCCACCGAAACCCCGGACTCGATGATGGCGTGGGAACCGTCCGGTTGTGATGGCGATGCCCGCAAGAACATCGACAAGTCTCAAGGGTTCTACCAAGAGTTCGGTGAGCAGATGGGCGAAATCTACGAACGCATTGAGAACGATCCCGAGCTGGTGGCGGCGGAGAAGAAATGGGCCACATGCATGGCCGATAAGGGCTTCGAGTACGAAAACCCACAGGCCATGCATGAAGAAGCCAGCACCAAGATGAACGCGTTGATGGGCATGCAAGAGGCCACGATGGCGACAACGATGGTTGCGTCGGCGGAGTCCGACGGGGAGAGCGTGGAGACCGGAGTCACCATTGTGCCCGGTGGCGGCATGGGTTCGCCGCCCGAGGTGGATCCGGAGCAGCTGGCCGAGATGCAGGCCTGGGAGACGAAGGTGGCGGTGGCCAACTGGGACTGCTCCAAGGACCTGAACAAGCTGCGCCAAACGGTGCAGGCCCGATACGAGCAGGAGTTCATTGACGCCAACCGGGACAAGATCGACGCCATCCTCCGCAACAACAGCAACAACAGCAACAACAGCAACAGCGGGAAGTGACCATGCGCCGTCGCAGCAGCCTGGTGGTGGTGACGGTGGTAGCGGTGCTGGCAGCGGCTATTGGCTGGTTCGCCGGCCAGCAAATTGAGTCCCCGAGTTCCGCCGCCAGCCGGGCCCAGGCCCCCGCCCCGAGCCGGATCACGGTCCCGGTGGAGTCCCGGACCCTGTCCCAGCGGGTGGTGGTCCGCGGTGACGCCCAGCTGGCGGATTCGGTGCAGATCAAGGTGGACACCGCCATCGCCGGTGGGGGCCCGGCCATCGTCACCGGGGTGCCCGTGGCCGAGGAGACCCAGCTCACCGAGGGCACGGTGTTGTTGGAGGTGGCCGAACGACCGGTGGTGGTGCTGCACGGGGAACTGCCCATGTTCCGTACCCTGGGTCTCACCAGTCGGGGGGACGACGTGGCCCAACTGGAAGCGTCCCTGGCCCGGTTGGGTTTTGACCCCGGTCCCCAGGACGCGTTGTTCGATACCGCCACCGAAACCGCGGTGCGGGCCTGGTATAGCCAGCTGGGATACGCCCCGGTCACGCCCACCGTCACCGAGTTGGAACGGTTGCGCACCGCCCAGGCCGCGGTCACCGCCGCACAACGGGCGCTGGACGCCATGGGCATCGGGGAAGCCGAACGGCTGCAACTGGTCGGCGCCATTGATGACGCTCGCGCCGCCGCCGCTGAGGCCCGGGCCGCCGGCGCGCCCGAGGCGGAGTTGATCCGCTTGGACCGGGCGGTGGTCATCGCCGAGGCGCAGTACGCCGAACGGGTCTCGGGGGACCGCACCGATCAGCGGCGGGCGTTGACAGAGGCCGAGGCGGAGTTGGCCGTGGTCCGCCAGCAAACCGGGCTGCGGGTACCGGCGGCGGAGGTGGTGTTCTTGCGGTCCATGCCCCGCAAGTTGGACCAGTTGCTGGTGCAGCGCGGTGATGTGGTGGGCACCAGCGCCGTGGCCGAGGTGTCCAGCGCCTCCTTGCGGATCGTGTCGGCGTTGTCGGCGGCGGATCGTCCGTTGCTGTCGGTGGGCACCAAGGTCCGCATTGAAGAAGAGGGCCTGGGCATTGACCTTGAGGGCACGGTCACCGAGTTGGCCGACGAAGCCGGCGGCACCGGGGTGCCCAAGGGCAAGTACGCCATGATCGCGGAACCGGCCACCACCGACAACATGCTGCCGGGGGTGAACGTCAAGCTCACCGCGGCGGTGCAGTCCACCGCCGGGGACGTGCTGGCCGTCCCGTTGGCGGCGTTGTTCGCCACCGCTGATGGTTCGGCCCGGGTGGAGATCGAGGACTCGCCCGACCTACCAACCCGGATGGTCACCGTGAAAACTGGTTTGTCGGCCGATGGGTATGTCGAGGTGCGCCCGTTGCAGGGCGAGTTGGCCAAAGGCGATCGGGTGGTGGTGGGTGAACAGGCCGGCGACGGTCCCGCCGCCGATGACCCCGGCACCGATGACGCCCCTGCGGCCACGGAAGATACCGCCCGGAATGGTCAGGCGGAGGCCCGCGGTCCGTTGCGTCGGCGGGCGCCGGTTGCGGTGGGCTCATGAGCGAGCAGCCCGGTGGTGAACCAGCAGTTCCGGTGGTGGAGCTGATCAAGGTGGGGCGAACGTTTCCCGGTCCGCCGGCGGTGCAGGCCCTGGCGGACATTGACCTGGTGATCGGACGCGGGGAGTACGTCTCCATCCTGGGTCCGTCGGGATCGGGGAAGTCCACGTTGTTGAACTTGTTGGGTCTGTTGGATCGCCACAGCACCGGCACCTGCAAACTGGACGGCATCGACACCGCCTCGCTGCGTGAGGGGCGGCGGGCCCACCTGCGCGGCAGCCGCATCGGTTTCGTGTTTCAAGCGTTCCATCTGCTCGGTCATCGCAGCGTGGAGGAAAACGTGGAGTTGGCCATGCTTTACAGCGGCGTGGCCCCCGCGGAACGTAAGCGTCGGGCGGAGGAGGCCTTGGCCCGGGTGGGGTTGACCCACCGGCTGGGGTTTCGGCCGCTCACCTTGTCCGGCGGTGAGCGGCAGCGGGTGGCCATCGCCCGGGCCATTGTGAACCGGCCGAGCCTGCTGCTGGCCGATGAACCCACTGGCAACCTCGATGACGCCACCACCGCGCAGATCCTCGATATTTTCGATGAGCTACACGCTGATGGCTTGTCCCTGGCGGTCATCACCCACGATGTGGAGGTGGCGGCCCGGGCCTCCCGACGGGTGTATCTGCGCAACGGCCAACTCGATCAGGCCCGCCTGGACGCCGAATCCCAATCCCCTGACCGCCGCCACGCCAACCTGGTTCCCAGCGTGGCCGGGGGCGCTCCCAACGGGGCTGACCTCGGTGGGTGAACGCAAGCTGGGCCGGGCCCGGTTCCGGCCGGGGGATGTGCTCGGCGAGGCCGCAGCCACCCTCACCGCCCGCCCGGCCCGCACCCTGCTGACGGCGCTGGGCACGGTGCTGGGGGTGGCGGCGTTGGTGGCCACCTTGGGGTTGGCCCGAACCGCCGGCAACCAGATCGTGACCCGCTTCGACGAGCTGGCCGCCACCTCGGTCCAGGTGCGCCCGGCAGGAAGCGGCGGGTTCTCCTTCGGTGGCCCGGTCTCGTCATCGATTCCCTGGGACAGTGGCGATCGGCTGGAACGGCTCAACGGGGTGCGCGCCGCGGGCACCATCTCCAGCGTCGGGGTGTTCAGCGCCCGCACCGTTCCCGTCATAGACCCCCGCGGCCAGGACCGCCTGCAGATACCGGTACAGGCCGTTTCCGGCGGAACATTCGACGCGGTACGGGCCCGGGTACGGACCGGTCGAACGTTCGATGAAGGCCACAATCAACGGGGTGACGCGGTGGCGGTCCTGGGGTCGGCGGCGGCGCAGAAGCTCAACGTGACCCGGGTGGATCAGGGCCCGGTGGTGTTCATCGATGATCAACCGGTGGTCATCATCGGCATCGTTGATGACGTGGCCCGCCAGCCTGATTTGTTGGCGGCCATCATCGTGCCCGACGGTTTGGCCCGGGCCCGTTTCAACCTGGCGGCGCCGGCCGAGGTGCAAGTTGACGTGGCCGTGGGCGCCGCGGAACTCATCGGATCCCAGGCGGCACTGGCCTTGGACCCCAACCAACCCGAACGCCTGCGGGTCAGCGTGCCGCCCTCGCCACGCGGGGTGCAGCAGCAGGTGGAAGCGGACGTCAACGGCCTGTTTATCGTACTGGGCGGTATCTCGCTGCTTATCGGGGCCCTGGGCATCGCCAACATCACCCTGGTTTCGGTGCTGGAACGAGTGGGCGAGATCGGCCTGCGCCGCGCCGTTGGTGCCGCCCGCCGTCACATCGCCGGACAGTTTCTGGTGGAATCGGCGGCGGTGGGGCTGTTGGGCGGCATTGTCGGGGCTTCACTGGGCGTGTTGGTGATCGTGGGCGTGGCCGCGGCGCGGGAATGGACCCCGGTGCTGGACCCGTGGATGGCTCTGGCCGCACCGCTGGCCGGGGGGTTCATCGGCCTGCTCGCCGGGGCCTACCCGTCCTGGAAGGCCACCGCCATCGAACCCATCGCCGCCCTCCGCCAGGGCAACTGACCCGTGCGCGCAGGGGCGCGTCGAGCGGGCATACTTGGTAGCGCATCCCACGTCACCAAGTAGGTTGAACAGATGAGCGTGCAGGAGTATCTCGTGTCCTCGTCCGGTCAGATGCAGCTTCCGGCTGGGGCCCGACACCGCTGGAACCTTGATGGCGGCGGGGCGGTCGAGGTCATCGATCTGGGTTTCGGCGTGTTGACCGTCCCCAAGGGAACCGGCCGAAAGCTGCTGAACGATCTTCTTCCACGGGCCGGGCACGCGGATTTCGTGCGGTCCCTCGAGGGTGACGATGACCTGGCCACCCGGTGACCCGTGACGCAGGCAATCCTGGACGACCATCTCCTTCGCGACCTGCTGGCCGATGACCCTTCCGCCGAGCTGGCCGACCTGCTCGCCCGGCACGAACCGGCCACCACCAACTTGTTCCTGTACCGGCTCTCCCGCACCGTGGTCGCCGCCGCCGGTGGGGCGCTGACGGGGGGATGGACCAGTGCCCAACGCCGGGCGCTGGGCTCGAAGCTGCTGACCTTGCCCGCCAACGTGACCGTGGTGCCGATCCCGCTGATCTCCTACCGGATGGCGGAACTGGCCGCCGCCCACCGTTTGTCGACACTCGGCGCGGAGTGCGTGGCCGCTTCGGAACATCTCGGTGCCCCACTCTGCGTGTGGAACGGGGACGACGGCCGGCACATCCGCGCCGCCATGGCCGAGCTGGGGCTGACCTACCTCACCGTCGCCCGTTGAGTGCCAAGACCGGTCGACCCCAACGGCGCGGTGTGGTCAGTTAGGGTGAACCGCCGGATCCAACGCCGGGGAACCGCCGGATCGCACAGGGGAGACGCCGATGGCCATCGCGCAGCAGACCGCGTCGAGGGGTTTCACGTACACCGTGCTCACCCCGGCGGAAGAAGCCCTACGCCAACAGGTGCGGGCCTTCATCGCCGCCGAGTTGCCGCTGGGCAGCCACGAGCCGGCGCTGGGTATGTCCGCCGGGCACAACGGTGCGTTCACCAAGAAAATGGCCGAGCGGGGCTGGGTGGGTATGTCCATCCCGAACTCCTACGGCGGGCCGGCCCACACCGCGGTGGACCGCTTCATCGTGGTGGAGGAGATGCTGCGGGCCGGCGCCCCCGTCGGCGCCCACTGGGTGGCGGACCGCCAAAGCGCCCCCACCATCATGCGTTTCGGCACCGAGGAGCAACGGGAGCGGTTCCTGCCCGCCATCGCCCGGGGCGAGCTGTGGTTCTCCATCGGCATGTCCGAACCCGACGCCGGCTCGGACCTGGCCTCGGTGCGTACCACCGCTACCCGCACCGACGGCGGCTGGTTGCTCAACGGCACCAAGATCTGGACCTCCGGCGCCCACCAGAACCACTGGTTCATCGTGCTGTGCCGCACCGCCGCCCACGAGGGTGACCGTCACGAGGGCCTGTCCCAGCTGCTGGTGGACCTGAAATCCCCCGGTTTGCAGATCAGCCCCATCATCTTCCTCGACGGCAGCCACCACTTCAACGAGGTGGTCATGACCGACGTGTTCGTGCCCGACGAGCTGGCGTTGGGTGACGTGGGCCGGGGCTGGGCCCAGGTCAACTCCGAGCTGGCCTACGAGCGGGCCGGTCCCGACCGCTGGCTGTCGGTGTACTCCACGTTCGAGCAAACGGTGCGCGAGTTGCTGGCCACCGGCGAACCACTCTCCAGTCGGGCGGAGGACACCTTCGGACGCATCACGGCCCGGTTCTGGTCCTTGCGGAACCTGTCACTATCCATCGCCCGCACCATTGACCAGGGGGGCGCCCCGGCGGTGGAGGCGTCCATCGTGAAGGATCTGGGGACTTCCTTTGAACAGGAAATGGTGAATCTTTTGCGAGAATTGGCCGAGGAGGAACCGACATTGGATTCTTCTTCGCTGGCCGGACGGTTGCTGGCGGCGTGCATCCTGACCGGTCCCAGCTTCACCATCCGCGGCGGCACCAACGAGATCTTGCGCACCGTGGCCAGCAAGGGCCTGGCAGCGTGGTACGGGGTGAACCGATGAGCGGCGCCAACACCGCCGATCCCAGCCAGTACCAGGTCCCGGTGGCAAATCAGCTGCTGCTGGAAACGCTGCACCGGCTCTTCACTGACACCGTCACCCACGAAGCGGTGCAGGCCGCGGAGGCCGACGGCTGGGCCCCCACCATCTGGGAACCGTTAGCCGGCACCGGCGCCCCTTGGGTCGGTGTTCCCGAAGCTCACGGCGGTTCCGGCGGGGCGCTGGTGGACGCGGTGGGGGTGTTGCGCCTGGTCGGCCAGTACGGCGTGCCGTTGCCGGTGGCGGAGACCGGCCTGCTGGGCGGCTGGCTGGCCGGTCACGCCGGGCTGGCCCTGCCGGAAGGTCCACTCACGGTGGTGCCCGGCCGTCCTGATGATCAGCTGTCGGTGGTGGGGGACCGGCTCGGCGGGGTCGCCCACCGGGTGCCCTGGGCCGCCCGATCCGAGCTGATCCTGGCGTTGTTGCCTGTGGCCAGCGGCGGCAGCGAGATCATCGCGGTGGACCCCTCCGCCGCCGGGGTCACCATTGACGTGGTCCGCAACCTGGCCGGCGAACCACGGGAAACGGTGCGGTTCGACGGGGTGGCTCTCACCCATCGAGCTTCGGCGCCTGATGGAGTCACCCCCGCCGCGCTCCGCCAACGGGGCGCTCTGGCCCGGGCGGCGCAGATCGCCGGCGCGCTGGACCGCATCGCCGAGCTGACCGTGGAATACGCCAACCAGCGGACCCAGTTCGGTCAGAAGATCGCCCGGTTTCAGGCGGTAGCGCAGCACCTGGTTCGTTTGGTCTCTGAGGCCAGACTGGTGGGTATGGCGCTGGATGGGGCGGTGGTGGCACTGACCAACGCCTCCGGGCGTCCCGACGGCGGGCCTGGTGACGCCACGTTCGAGATCGCCTCGCTCAAGGCGTTGGCCGGGGACAGCGGTAGCGACGCCGTGGCCCGGGCCCATCAGGTGCACGGCGCCATCGGCATGACCCAGGAGTACCAGCTGCACCAACTCACCCGCCGGGTGTTCTCGTGGCGGGAGGAGTTCGGCACCGCAACCCAGTGGCGCCGAGAGGTGGGTCGGGTGGTGGCCGAAGTCGGAGCCGATGGCATCTGGCCGCTGATCAGCCAGGGCTCGGCTGCTCGTAACGCTGACCGCGCCCCGGCCCGGTCCTAGCACCTGCGCCCGCTGCTGTTGATGGCGTCAGGGGGTGATCGGTGAGCGGACCCGTCACGTCCCTGGCCGCCGCGCCCGGTCGGTTGTTGGTGGCCACCCCGGTCATCGACGAACCCATCTTCTTCCGGACCGTCATCGGGCTACTCGAACACGATGATGACGTGGGCACCTTGGGTGTGGTGTTGAACCGTCCGGGGGAGCTGCTGGTGCACGAGGCGATCCCCCGTTGGTCCGATGCCGCCGGGTTGCCCCCGGTGCTGTTCCGGGGAGGGCCGGTGGCGGAGAGCTCGGCGTTGGCCCTGGCGGCGCTGCCCGGTTCCGGTCCCGGTTCTGGTCAATCTCCCCCGGCTCGGTCTTCATCGGGCGAAGCAGAACCACAACCAGAACCCGAACCGGCTGATCCGGTGTCGGAGGGCCTCACGCCGTTGTTCGAGGGGTTGGCGGTGCTGGATCTGGATCGGGATCCGGCTCTGATCCTGCCGTGGGTGGCCCGGGTCCGCTTCTACCACGGGTACGCCGGGTGGGGACCTCGCCAGCTGCAGGGCGAGCTGCGCGCCGGGGCCTGGTGGGTGCTGCCATCCATGCCGATGGACTGGTTCAGCGAGACCCCGACGATGCTGTGGGGGCAGGTGCTGGCCCGTTTGGGTGGGAGCTGGACCATGTGGGCCAACGCCCCCGAAGACCCGTCGGTGAATTAGTCACGGCCCGGCGCGCTTCAATTGTCATGTTTATCCCTTTAGGAGGGAGATGCAATCATCCGCGGCCCTGTTTCTAGGTGTTGCCATAGCCGGCTTGATCTTCATGTTACTTGGCCTGGTGTCCGGGTTCGACAGCGATGTTGATTTTGACATGGAGGTCGATATAGACGCAGACCCCAGCGGCTTTGACGCATCAGGCGTTCTGAGCTGGCTGAGCATGAAAAAGCTCGGACCCGCCATGATGGTCGGTGGTACTTCCGGGTTTCTCGCCATTCAAAGCGGCTACCCGTTGGCCCTGGCGATCATCGCCGCCATTGTGACCGGCGCCGTCATCGCGGTCATCGTTGCCAAGTATGTTTGGCCCAGCTTCAAGAAGGCAGAACACAGCGACTCGTTCTCGCTCCGTGAACTCATTGCCAGCAGCGGTACCGTCACGATCGCCATCCCTGAAGGGCGAGCTGGCCAAGTGTCCGTCAGGGCTCCCTCTGGTTCTCTAGCCCAGTACATGGCCATCAGCGCCGATAAGGAAGCGATACCCCTCAACACCCCGGTCATTGTCGTTCAAGTCGATGAGACGCAGAACGATCGCCTCATTGTTGCACCCAACCCACTCGTTTGAACCAAGGGATAGCCATGTTTGCTATAGTTATCGTCATCGTGGTAGCAGTCATCGCACTGTTGCTCGCCGTATTAACCTATTCCCAGTTGCTCATCAAGGTTCCACCGAACCGGGTTGCCGTCTTCACCGGCGGCGGTTCGAAAGCTTATGTAACCGGTGGTTCCAAGATGCGAAATCCCATCAAGCACCGTGTTGATTACCTGGAACTTCAGCCGTATAACGTGGACGCCACCGCCAGCGGGGTTCCCTCGTCGGACAACGTGCCGGTCACGGTAACTGCCTTCGGTTTGATAAAGTTCGGCTCCAACGCTGAAGACCTCGCCAATTCGACCGAGCGATTCTTGAACATGCCGGTGGAAGATATCCACTCCCAACTCGATGAGATGCTCTCCAGCAGCCTCCGAAACATCATCGGCACCATGACCGTCGAGGTTCTCAACCAGGACCGCGAGCGGTTCAAGGCCGCGGTCTTCGGCGAGATCACCGAAGGTCTGAACGACATTGGTATGAAGATCGACTTCTTCAATATCGTGACCGTCACCGACGACAACGGCTACCTCGAAGCGCTCGGACAGCGTCGTATCACCCAAGTGAAGAGCGAAGCGGCCATCGCCACTGCCGAAGCAGAACGCGACACCCGGGTCCAGACGGCTTTGGCCCGCCAGGCCGGGGACCTCGCTGAGTTCAACGCCGAAACCACCACCGCCAAGGCCCGTGAAGCCCGGGACATTGAACTGGCACAGATCGCGTCCCGCATTGATGCCGAAAAGGCCAAGTCCGCTCAAGCCGGACCGATCGCGGACGCCGAAGCGCGCCAGCAGCTCGTGGCCGCAGAAGCCCAGGTGGACGCCCGCCGCACCACCGCCCAGATCAGCGTGGCGGAGGAGCGGGCCAAGTTGACCCAACGTGAACGCCAGATCGACCTCATCGACAGGGCCCAAGCCGAAGCATCTGCTTCACAGTTGCTGGCACAGAGCAACGCCGATGCTGCCATCGTCACCGCCGAAGCCGCCGCTCGGTCCCGACGGATGGAGGCCGAAGCCAATGCTGACGCGGCCATCCAGACGGCGCGGGGCGAGACCGAAGCCCGGACCCAAGCCGCCCAGGCCTTGCTGGCTGAGCAGAAGGCCCAAGCCGAGGGCAACCTGGCCCTGGCCAAGGCCGAAGCTGAAGGCAAGCAGCTGCTGGCGGCGGCGCTCGAGAAGTTCGGTCGCGAGGCGACGATGATGCAGCTCCAACAGATGCTCATCCCACAGTTGCCGGAAATGATCACCGCTGCCGCTGCGTCATTGGCCAACGTCGGCAGCATCACCGTTTTCGACGGTGGCAACGGCAACGGCGGCGTCTCACGCCTCACGAATCAGCTACCCCAGCTGATGCATGTGGTCACCGAGATCGCCAAGGCGAACGGCGTGGACATTCAAAGCCTTCTTCAGGGCATCACTGGACCCACCCCCGCCTCCAACACCCCCGCCGCCGTGGGTCCGATCGACGGCGCCGCGCCCTCGTGACGATGCTGGCACCTGCTACCAGTGGCCGGTACCGGGTGCGCCTTTGAAAGGACCCACAATGCGGTTGGTGATCCATCCGCCGTAGAAGCCGCCTTCTTGGGGTTGGGCCCGTTCCCCGTTCACGTAGCACCCGACCCGACCGGGAAAGAACGCCACGTGGTCCACCAGTTGCTCGTACCCCTCATAGGGCTCGGGATAGCTCCACGCTGCTTGCTCAACTTCTTCCGCCCCGGCCCGTACTGCGTAATGTCGAGCCGGGCCTTTGTATTGGCAGATGCTCTGACCGAAGCTAGGGATCAATGCCCCGGGCGAAATGTCCGCCAGCGGCAAATAGTATGTGGGTGGGCTGGCAGTCTCCAGTACCCGCAGGGCCCGACCTGCTTCGCTGCGGGCCACGCTTATTTCTCCCACCCGGATTTCAATAAGGTCGGGGCTGCTCTCGACTCGTGGCGGTCGGGGATAACTCCATACCGATTCTTGTCCGGGCCCGGGCGTATCCGGTTCGGGGCGGCGTTGGGGGATCACCGGGCGGTTCATTGCCCCCCCAGGTCCTGGCGGGGTGCGGTGTGCTGACGGTGCTCCACGATGGGCTCAGGGTAGTCAGCCGGCCGATCCTGGAGTGGCACGGCGTCCATGGTGGCCAAGCGGTGCAACATCTTGCCCGCCGCCTTGCCGGCCGCCGTGCCCCCCGGTATGCCCTCCAGCTTGGCCCCGGCCCAGGCGTCGAGCTGGGGCAGGTGGCGGCGGACGTACGCACCGTCGGGGTCGAAGCGTTGCGCCTGGCGGTTGGGATTGAAGCGGCGGTTGGGTCGGGTGTCGTTGCCGGTACCGGCCACCCATTGCCAGTTGGCGGAGTTCTGCGCCACGTCGCCGTCGGTCAACCACCGTTGAAAGTGCGCCGCGCCCAGCCGCCAGTCCAGGTCCAGATCCTTGACCAGAAAGGACGCGGTGATGAGCCTGGCCCGGTTGTGCATCCATCCCTCATCGAGCAGTTGTGTCATGCCGGCGTCCACCACCGGATAGCCCGTCTTGGCTGACGACCACGCTTCGAACGCCGCCTGCTCCGCCCGTCCCAACATCGCTGAACCGCCGTCGCCGTTCCCGTTCCCGTCCCTGTTCCCGTTCCCGTCCCTGTTCCCGTCCCGGTCCCCGTCCTGCTCCGACGAGCGGCCAGGGGTCGGGCCAGCCAGGGTCGGACGCGGTCGATACGGCGTGTGGGCGATGGCCGGAAACGCCGCCGTTACCTGGCTGTAGAAATCTCGCCAGCACAATTGCCGCAGAAACGCCGCTGGCCCTTCATCCGTCTCTGACCCGGCAGACCCCCCGGACCCATCGCCGGGTTGATCCTGCGCCGTCATCACCAACTCCAATGGGGACAGGCATCCGAAATGGAGATAGGGGCTGAGTCGCGAGGTGGCATCGGTGGCCAGGTCGTCGTGGTTGTCGGCGTACTGGCACAAACCACCCGACCGGCGCCATTGGGCCCAGCGGAGCCGTCCCGTGGTCTCTCCGCCCGGAGGCCGCCGCGGTGAGCACTGCTCGGGCGCAACGGCGAGCACGTCGTTGATCTCGGGCCCCGGATCCAAACCCACGGGCAGTACCATTCGCTTCGGTATGGCGGCCAGCGGGCGGCGGGGCGCTCCGGACCATACTCTAAAGTACGGGGTGAAGACCTTGAAATGATCACCACCGGTGGGGGTCAGCACCCTCGCTTCGATCACGCCGATACCCGGATGGGCGCACACTTCCACCCCGGCCTGGCCCGCCAGCTGGGCCAACCGGTGCTGACGGCGCAGGGCAAAGCCGGTGACGTCATCGGTGTAGTGGATGGTTTCGGCCTTGACCTCCCGAGCCAAGGCCACTGCGGTGGCGGCCGGATCACCAACCCGCAGCACCAGATCCGCCCCGAGATCCCGCAACCCGGCCCGGAGGTCAGCCAGGGTCTCGGCCAGGAACGCCTCACGGTTGGGTGAGCGGCTCAGGCCCCACCCCGGTGACCCGTCAGGGCGATGCAGAATGGCCGGGTCCAGCACGAACAGCGGGATGATCCGGTCCGCTCGTCGGGCGGCGGTGGCCAGGGCCGGATGATCCCGCAACCGCAGGACCCGGTTGAGAAGCACCACTGCGGTCGCCATGGCACCAACCTACGAATGGCCCGCCGTCTATCCCGTTTCGCCCCGCTCCGCGCGCCTCGAACCCTGCCCGTACCAGATGGTATGGATCGGGTGGTGCTCCCGTGGCGGCCCTGGTCCAGCGCGGCTGGGATAGCGTCGGGCACCATGATCAAGGCGCTGAGTTGGTTTCGTCGCAAGCCCGGTATGTCCGTTGAGGAGTTCGGCGGGTACTGGCGCAATGAGCACCCCAAGGTGGTGCTGCAACTGCCGGGTCTGCGCAAGTACGTGCAGAACCACGTTCTGGAAAGCCAGTACGCCCGGGGCCGCCAACCCTTCGCCGATGGGGTGGCGGAAACCTGGTGGGATGATCGGGATGCGCTGAAGGCCCATCGCGGCACCCCGCAGTTGGAGCAACTGCTGGCCGATGAGCTGATGTTCATGGACCCCGCGCACCGCGAGACCATCGTGGTTGAGGAGGTGGTGGTGACCAATGGCGCCATCCCACCCGGCGGCGGGGCCAAGCTCATCACCTGGATCCGCCGCCGTGAGGACCTTGACCTGGCCGCCGCCCAACTGTATTGGCGCACCACCCACGCCGCCCTCGGCGCCCAGTTGCCCGGCCTGGCCCGCTACGTGCAGAACCACGCCCGGCCCGGGGCCACCGAGTACAGCGTGATGGGCCTGCCCATGACCTGGTTCGCCTCCACCGAACAGATGCGCACCAACGCCACCTCATTCGAACTGGCCACTGTCCGAGCCGACGAACCCAACTTCCTGCACCCGGATCTGCCCTTCGTGGTGGTCCAGGAGCACCACATCATCTGACTGCCGCCGCGGTCAGGAGTGCAGCAGTCGAGGTTGTCGCCATCCTCGACATCCGCCACACGATGGAGCAGCTGACCCGCTCACGTTGCTCAAGCGTGTGGGTCACCCCGAATACCGCTTGAGCAACGCGTGCACGGTTGTGCGCGAGGGGGGAGTTGAACCCCCACGTCCTTTCGGACACAGGAACCTGAATCCTGCGCGTCTGCCTATTCCGCCACTCGCGCGTGGCAGGAGAACGGTAGCAGCCCCGCCCGCGCCAAGCGAAAGAGGTCAGGCAGGGACGGGCACTAGCCTGGCCCCGTGCTGCGCTCCATCGAACGCCGCCTGGAAAACCTGGTCGAGGGCGTTTTCGCTCGCGCCTTCCGTTCCGGGCTCCGCCCCGTTGAGTTGGGCCGCAAGCTCATGCGTGAGATGGACGATCAACGCAGCGTGGGGGTCAGCGGACGCACCGTGATGCCCAACCACTTCGAGATCCACCTCGGACCTGATGATGCCGCCGGGTTCGCGGACGTGTCGGTGTCCCTGGTGCGTGAGCTGTGTGATCTGGCCCGGGACCACGCCCGGCAGGAGGGTGCGGGGTTCATGGGACCGGTGCAGGTCAGCTTGGTCACCGATGAACTGCGCCGCGCCGGGACCTTCGCCGTTAAGGGAAAGTTCCTCGATGCCGGCTCCGGGGCGGGATCGGCAACGCTCCTGCTGCCGGGAGATCAACGGCTGGCGCTCAGCGATGCGGTGACCAAGGTTGGTCGGCTGCCGGACTGTGCGGTGCAGTTGGTCGATGCCAGCGTTAGCCGGTACCACGCCGAGATCCGGGCCAAGGGGGATGGTTTTTCGGTGGTGGACCTCGGCTCCACCAATGGCACCCGGGTGAACGGGGTGCGAGTGTACGAACACCCGTTGCAGGACGGCGACGAGCTGACCTTTGGTGCCGTAGCCGTGCGGTTCTCGGCGTCCTGACCGCCCCCAGGCGAGGTCCCGCTTGTGCCCGAACAGCTGCTCAACCTGCTGAAGCTCTGCCTGTTGGCATTGCTGTACCTGTTCTTCCTGCGCGTCGCCCGGGCGGTGTGGGTGGAAGTTGGCGGTCCCCGTGTGCGTCGCCGGGGTGGGGATGGCCACGGGCCGGCGGGCGCGCCCACCGCGGACCTTGCGTCAGCGGGGACCTCGGGCCCGCCCACCCTGAACGGTGACGCCACCGTTGCGGTGACCCACGCCCCGGCGTTCGTCCGCCCGGCGCACGCACCCCCCGCGCCGGGCCCGGAGCTACTGACCATCGCACCCCAGGAGGCTGCCGGGCGCCGTTACCCGCTCACCGGCGAGCTGACCATCGGTCGGGCCAGCGGCTGCGGGGTGCTGTTGGAGGACACCTACGTCTCGCAGTTGCACGCCCGGGTGTTCGTTCAGCCCGACGGGGTCTACGTGGAGGACCTCGGCTCCACCAACGGCACCTACCTGTTGCGTGACCGGGACCGCCAGCAGGAGCGGCATAAGGTGGCGGGCCCGCGCTTGCTCGAACGAGGAGACCAGGTCCAAGTGGGTTCCACCGTGATGGAGCTGGTGGCGTGACCCGCTTGTCGGGCGGCGCCCACACCGACGTCGGGCGGGTGCGATCCGCCAATCAGGACGCCGCGCTGGCCCACGCTGCCGTCGGGCTGTACGCCGTGGCTGATGGGATGGGCGGCCACCGCGGCGGCGAGGTGGCCTCGGCCCTGGCCCTGCAGGCGTTGGAGCGCGAGTTGGCGTCGGTTCGGGTGGGGGCCGGGTTGGTGGACTCGGTGGACACCGTGGTGGAAGCGGTGCTCGCCGCCAACGATGCGGTGTACCAAGAAGCCGTGACCAGCCTTGAGCTGCATGGCATGGGGACCACGTTGTGCGTGCTGGCCCTGACCGGCTCGCCCGGCCAGCAGCAGGTGGCGGTGGCCAACGTCGGTGATAGCCGGGTGTACGTGCTGCATGGGGGTCAGTTGGCGCAGCTGACCGAGGATCATTCCCTGGTCCAGGGCCTGGTCCGTGACGGGCAGCTGACCGCTGACGAAGCGGCCGTGCACCCCAACCGCAACATTCTCACCAGGGTCATCGGGGTGGAACCTGACGTCGAGGTGGACTGGTGGGAGTGGCCCGCCACCGTGGGCGATCGGTACCTGCTCTGCAGCGACGGTTTGTTCAACGAGGTCCCCGATGACCGCATCGCTGCCACCTTGCGCCAACTGGCGGACCCCGCCGAGGCCTGCCGGGCACTGGTGGCGCTGGCCAACGCCGCCGGCGGCCGGGACAACGTCACCGCGGTGGTGGTCGATGTGGTGGA
>JBJXFH010000170.1:0-18836 GCA_046155365.1 Acidimicrobiales bacterium
ATCGCCGAACCGGTGATCGGGTCCGCCGGTGGGGCGTTGGTGCCGCCCGCCGATTACTTCCCCCGGGTGGCGGAGATCTGCCGGCGGTACGGGGTGCTGTTCATCGCCGATGAGGTCATGACCGGCTTCGGCCGTACCGGGCGGAACTTCGGGGTGGACCACTGGAACGTGGTGCCGGATCTGATGGTGGGCGGCAAGGGCCTGGCCGGGGGCTATGCGGCCATGGGTGGGCTCTATGCCCGCTCGGCCGTCACCCAGAGCCTGGCCGACAAGGGTCAGCAGTTCATGTTCTTCACCTTCGGCGCCCAGTCCGCGGCCTGCGCCATCTCCGATCGGGTGTTGGAGATCCTCGAAGCGGAGGATCTGGTGGCCCGCTGCGCCCGAGTTGGGGCGGCGCTCAAGGCCCAGCTGCAGGACCGCTTCGCCGACCATCCCCACGTGGCCGAGGTCCGGGGTCTGGGCCTGATGTTGGGCCTGGAACTGGTGGCGGAGCGTGAGCCTCATCGCTGGTTCCCGCCCGAGGCGCAGTTCAACAACGCCGTGGTGCGTGAGGCGCTGGCTCGGGATCTGTGGGTCTACCCCGCCGGCTCCGGTGATCCCATCCAGGACGCGGTGATGCTGGGCCCGTCCTTCACCATCACCGACGCCGAATGTGATCGCCTGGTTGACACCCTGGCCCAAGCCATCGACGCCGCCGCCGCCTCCCTTACCTGAGCCACCCGCCGGCCCCACGTGGGATGTCGGCGGCGCCCCGATTACGGCAACGATGAGGTGCTGCCGGCCGTGTTCCGTGTTCGAATCTCCCCCGAGTGATGATGTGCGGACGTCGAGGCTGATCAGGCCATTGGGCGGTTTTGGGCCACGCGGCCGTCGAAGCCGGGCAGAACCTTCGACGTGACGCGGTCAGTCGACCTCACAACGTGCGAAAACGGGCGGATTGGGCGCGTTCGATGGCCCAAATCCGCCCAATGACTTTCATATCAATGCTTTTCCGCATATTTCATGAACCTCGAGCAGGGACGGCGGACGACTTGACCGCAGCCGGCGGCGCGGGCCAGTAACGGTGCCCAAACGATCGTCACCGGGAACAGGCTGGGCACGACCCCGAACTCGGCGAGGGCCTTTGCTCGACGGTCGGCGGGATCCCAGACGACAGCCGGGCAGGCCCCCGTCAAACGAAGCGGGTTGACGAACCGGGCAGGCCCGACACCGCCCAGACAGGCCGCTCAAACCGGGTGGGCCATGGGAGATCTGGGGGCAGGCGGCGCAACGGGCTCGGGCGAAGTGGGCGAGGGTGCGGGTGAAACCGGACGAGCGCGGGGGTCGGTCGAAGGAGCCGGAGGGTCACACCGGGCGGGCGCGGAGGTCGGTGGAAGGGGTGGCCGCCGGAGCGGGGCGTTGGGGGACGGGGCAGCACTCGGGCGCGCAGCGGTCGGGCCAAACACCCAGATCTGACAGCGCCGGTCGAGCCGGGGTCAGGCCCGCCAACGCAGCCCGGCGTTCCTCCATGAGGTCCACCACCATCGACACGAAACGGGGATCGGTGCCCACCGTCTCGGCTCGGACCGCGGTCACCCCCAGCTCGGCGGCGCGGGCCAGGGCCACCGTGTCGAGGTCGTAGAGCACCTCGAGATGGTCGGACACGAACCCGATGGGGGCCAGCACCAGCCGCCTCACGCCGGCGGCGGCCAGCTGCTCGACTCGCTCGGTGACGTCCGGCTCCAGCCACGGAACCTGCGGAGGGCCGCTGCGGCTCTGCCACACCAGCTCCCAGGTCACCGGTCGGTCCAGCCGGGCGCACACCAACGCCGCGGCGGCGCGCAACTGGTCCTCATAGGCGCAGGTCCGAGCGGAGGCCACGGGGATGGAGTGGGCGGTGAAAAGCACCTGCACCGGCCCCGGCGAAATGGCCTCGCCGTCCAGGGGGCCGCCGCTGGGACTTGCGCCTACAGAATCCAGTTGCGATAAGGCCCGCCCCAGCCGCTCCGCCATGGGCTCGATGAAGCCGGGATGGTCGAAGTACACCCGCAGCTTGTCCACTTGCGGGGCCCGTGCACCCAACGGTGCCGCCGCTTCGGCCAGGTTCTCGCGGTACTGGCGACACC
Organism: Acidimicrobiales bacterium; assembly: GCA_046155365.1. Taxonomy (GTDB): domain Bacteria; phylum Actinomycetota; class Acidimicrobiia; order Acidimicrobiales; family CAIXPF01; genus CAIXPF01. The sequence goes on from JBJXFH010000170.1 coordinate 2,106, forward strand.
CCGAATAGGAGCTGTACGCCGAGGTCACAAAGGCGTAGGCCCGGCTGACACCGGCGTCGGCCATCTCGGCCAGCGTCTCGCGCAGGTAGGGATGCCAGTTCCGATTGCCCCAGAAGATGGGCACGGCGTGGTGGCCTCGCCGGTCAAGCTCCCCGCGCACCGCCCCGATCAGCGCCCTGACCTGGTCATTGATGGGACTGCGCCCGCCGAAAGTCTGGTAGTGGGCCTCAACCTCGTCCAGCCGCTCGGCGCTGATGCCCCGCCCCCGGGTCACGTTCTCCAGGAACGGCCGGACGTCGGGGGGCTGCTCGGGCCCACCGAAGGACACGATGAGCAGGGCTTCGCCGTCGCTTTTCATCGACGACCAGCTTAAGGAATCTCACCCAGTTGAGCGCTGCGCGTCACGGAACAACCACAGTGCAAGCTCGGCCCTCGATAGCATGACGTGGTCCGGGGAACACCTTCTGGGGATGCCGTAAGGCGAAAGCTGGTCATGCTGGGTTCGTTGCGACTCGTCGACCCCAAGGCGGCCGGGGCGCAGACATTGCGCCTGGTCATGGCCTTGGTGGTCTCGGTAGGGGTCACTGGGGCCGTCACCGGTCCTCTGGCTTACCGCGCCGTCGAGTTCCGCTCCTCTGTCACCCCCGAGTTGGCCACTGAGACGGACCCCCAGCCCAGCCCCCAGCGAGGGGTGATGGACGGGTCCGCCAGCCGCCCACCGGCCAGCGGGGTTGCCGACGCCACCTCCGCCAGCGCCACCTCGGCGGGTTCAACCGAGGGCACCGGCGCAACGGCCACGCCCGGTTCGCCCCCAGCCCCACCCCAGCCAGGATCGGCCGCCGCCGTGGCCCAGCAGGCCGGCGCCACTGACCCTCCCGCAACCACCACCGCAGGCGAGAACGGCGTGAGCCCGGCCACGGTGTCCCGACCGCCGGCGATCACCGCGGTAGCCGGCACCGAGGCGGCCGCCACCACGTCCCCCGCGCCACCCGGTACCCCCACCCCCGGGACCACCGCGCCGCCGGCCACCACCCCCACCACCAGAAATCCCCTCGATGAGTTCAACCCCAGGCCGTCTTGTGACGATAAGGCCCAGGAACTGAACGCCGAGGATCGGCTGGCCTGCGCGTCAACCTCCCCCGGGGGTTAGAACAACGAACACCGCCCGGAGCGCGCTCCGCAGTGGTGAAGCTGCTCTTAGCCTTCGTGGTCGGAGCGGACACGTACCGGGCCCTGCCGCAGCCAAGGGTGAGAGAGGGCGGAAGAGGATGCTGCGATGACGAGGCGAGGCTTGAGCCGGTTACTGGTCAGCCTGGGTTTGCTGTTCGGCACGTTGGCGTGGACCGGGCTGACCCTGCAGCGCACGATCTTCGATTCGACCCGCTCCGAGCGCGTGGTGAACGTGCTGCTGGAGAACGACCAGGTGCAGTCGGTGTTGCGCAATCAGCTGGTGCGGGCCACCGACGCCGCCCTGCCCGAGGACCTTCGCAGCATGGTGCCCACCGCGGAGTTGGCCACCGCCGCCACCGCCGCCCTCGATGACCCCCGGGTACAGACCGCGGTGCGTCAGGCGTTGGTTGACAGCCACCGCTACGTGATCGGCGAGATGGACGAGCCGCCCACGCTGGACACCGCCCTCATCGACTCGGTGCTGCGGGAACAGATCGGCGTGGTCAGCCCGACCCTCGCCGGGTTGCTGCCGCAGTTGTCCCCGGTGCGGATCGAACTGCCGGCGGCCGGGTTGAGCCCCATCGCCAAGGTCCGCGCCGCCGCGGTTTCCCTTACGCCGATGTTGGCCCTGGCCGCGTTGTGCATGGTGGGCGCCGGTCTGCTGTTGTCACCCAGCAAGTCACGGGTGCTGCGCCGGGTGGGCTTTTGGGGTGTGTCGCTGGGTGCGTTCTGGGTGGTCCTGGGCTTCTTCCTGCCCCGCCTGGCGCTGCGGTTCCTGGGCGACAGCGGGGTCATCGTGGCGGCGCTCATTGATGCCGTTGCCGCCAGCATGAAACTGCCGGGGGCGGTGCTGGCGGGAGGAGGTCTGGCCATCCTGGCCATCGCCGCCCTGGTGGGGGCCATGGAGCGTGACTTGTCCGCCACCAACCGCAAGGCGCAAAGGGCCCGGGACCAGGAACGTCAGGCAGCCCGCCAAACCGCGCGTCAGCAGGCCCGGGAGAACAAGGCAGCGCGCGCCGCAACCAGGGCTCCCCGCAACGCCAAAGCCGGTCGAGGCGGCGCCGCTGTCTCTGATGGGCCCGCGGGCGGCTCGGGTACGGCAACCGGTCACGGCTACCCGGGCAACGAGGCCGCGGTGTGGGACCCGTCAGGACCGGTGGATGACGCCGGGCTCTACGCCCCGCCGCAGCACGCCGCCGCGCCCGCTGATCCCACCACCGTGCTGCCACAGACCGGATGGCATCCCGGTGCGCCAGCGGTACAGGCCGCGACCGCGGTGGTCACCGGAATGGGCTACGGCGCTCAGCCCACCCCGACGGTGTCCCCCGAGGCTGCAGCGCTGGCCATTCCCCTGCCGAGGCGCCACCGCCGTGACGGGGCCACCACCGCCACCGAGGAAGCCCAGGACGCCGAAGGGCACACACCCAACGAGTGGCTCGGCGGGTTCCCGATGCATCCTGGCGCCCATCCCCGCATCGCTGATCCCGCCCCGGCTCCGCCCCGCTGGGTTGAGGGCGTGGGCTACGTCTACGAGCACGCACCAGACCCTTCCGCCCGCTGGGTGGACGGTTTGGGCTACGTGATGGACCAGGAGTAACGGCGGAGTAACGGCGCCCACTCGCGGTCCTGGCGGTGCCGATAGAGTGAGCGCACTCAGCGACTGGACCCGAGGAGCTCGCCATGACCAGCTCGACCGATGATCGGCCCTCGGCGCTTCGCAAACGCTCCCGTCGGGGTCACCCGGCCACACCGCTGCCTCGGCTGACCACGCCGCTGGTGCGCGAGCACGGTGTGTTGCGCCCGGCCACCTGGACGGAGGCCCTTGACCGTGCCGCGGCTGGGTTCGCGGCCACCGTCACCCGCCTCGGCCCCAACGCGGTGGGCATGTTCTCCTGCTCCAAGGCCACCAACGAGATGAACTTCGTGGCCCAGAAGTTCATGCGGGTGGCCATCGGGACCAACAACATCGACTCCTGCAACCGCACTTGACACGCTCCTTCCGTCGTCGGTCTGGCGACAGTGTTCGGAGCGGGTGGGGGCACGTCCTCGTACCGGGAAATGGAGGAAACGGATGTGGTGTTGTTGTGGGGCTCCAACGCTCGCAACGCCCACCCCATCTTCTTTCATCACGTGTTGGCCGCGGTTCGGCGAGGGGCGAAGCTGTTCGTGGTTGATCCCCGCCGCACCGAAACCGCTTCCTGGGCCGATTTATGGTTGGGTCTGGACGTGGGCACGGACATTGCGCTGTCCAACACCATGGCCCGCCACATCATCACCTCGGGGCTGCATCACCGCCGCTTCGTTGAGGGATCCACCACCGGTTTCGAGGCCTACGCGGCATCGGTGGAGCCGTGGACCCTGGAGCGCGGCGAAGCGGTCACCGGCATCCCGGGTTGGGCCATCGCCGAGGTGGCTGAGGCCTACGCCCGGGCCGATCGGGCGCAACTGTGTTGGACCTTGGGCATCACCGAACACCACAACGCCACCGACAACGTGCTGGCGTTGATCAACCTGGCGCTGCTGTGTGGCCATGTGGGTCGGTATGGTTCGGGGCTCAACCCGTTGCGGGGTCAGAACAACGTGCAGGGCGGCGGTGACATGGGCGCCATACCCAACCGTCTGCCCGGGTTCCAGGATCTGGCCGAACCAACGCTGCGGGCCCCGTTCGAGGCCGCCTGGGGTCAATCCCTGTCAGGCACGCACGGCAAACACCTCACCGCCATGTTCGAAGCCATGGACCGGCCGGACTCTCAGGACCGACTGGCAGCGTTGTACGTGATCGGCGAGAACCCGGCGCAGTCCGAGGCCGACGCGGCCCACGCGCTGGACCGACTGGCCCGTCTGGATCACCTGGTGGTGCAGGACATCGTGCTGACCCGCACCGCTGAGATGGCCGATGTGGTGCTGCCGGCGAGCGCCTCGTGGTGTGAGAGCGACGGCACGGTGACCAACAGCGAACGACGGGTGCAACGGGTCCGGGCTGCGGTTCGCGCACCGGAAGGCGCCCGGGACGACATCGAGATCCTGGGTGAGCTCGCCGCCCGCTTGGGCCATCCGTTCTCCTACGCCAACAGCGAGGCGATCTGGGACGAACTGCGCTCCTTGTCGCCCATGCATCGCGGTATGCCGTATCGGCGGATCGAGGAGCTCGGCGGCATCCAGTGGCCCTGTTTCGATGAGGATCGCCTGGAGCCGTCCTTCCTGCACGGCCGTTTGTGGGCCGAGGATCCTTCCGCCCGGGGTCCGTTGGCGCCGTTCTCGGTGGTGGTTGACGAGGGCCCCGTGGAGGCGCTCAACGATGCGTTCCCGTTGCGTTTGACCACCGGAAGACGGTTGGATTCCTACAACACCGGGGTGCAGTCCGGCGCCATGTCCTCACCGCTACGGGAGGGCGAGACCGTGGATCTCTGTCCTGCGGATGCCGTGGCGTTGGGGGTGGCTGCGGGTGAGCTGGTGCGGGTGTCCTCGCGCCGGGGTGCTCTTGAGGTACCGGTACGGCTGGACTCGGGATTGCGACCCGGGCTGGTGTTCATGACCATGCATTTTCCCGATCAGGTGGATACCAACCAGTTGACCATCGATGCCACCGACCCCCGCTCGGGCACCGCCGAGTTCAAGGCCACCGCGGTGCGCATCGAAAAGCTCACCCCGACCTCCGCCTGAGCCGCGACCAGACCGTTGGACCTCCACCTCACCAGCGCCGAGCCCACACTCGACGAACGCCAAGCCGTGGATGGGGTGCTGGGTCCCGCCCCGGATCGCACCGCCGCCGAGCGGGCCGCCACCGGGGACCATCTGCGGGCCGAGCGTGGCGGTCAGACCGTACGGGCCCAACGGCATCGGCTGTTGCCGGCGCTGCACGCCCTGACCGACCGGGTGGGTTGGATCAGCCCCGAGGGGTTGAGTTACGTGAGCCGCCGTTTGGGTGTGGCCCCCGCCGACGCCTACGGGGTGGCCAGTTTCTACGCCTTGCTGCCCACCCAACCCCGGCCGGGCACGGTGGTGCACCGTTGCATCGATTTGGCCTGCCGCATCCGAATCGACACCGAATCGGCCCTGACCATGCCGACAGGTACGGTGGTTGATTCCCCGTGTTTGGGTTTGTGCGAGCGGGCGCCGGCCAGCCTGGTGGTCACGCCGGGGGTTTCTCCCAGCCATCAGATCGTGGCTGCGCCGGCTCGGGCCTTGCCGCAGCAGGGAGAACCCGGGCTGGTGTTGCTGCGCCGGGTCGGGGTGGCCGATCCCACCGATCTGGACAGTTACCGGGCCCACGGCGGGTACCGGGCGCTGCACCGGGCAGTGGAGTTGGGGACCAGCGGGGTGTTGCGGGAACTCAGCGAGTCCGGGCTGGTGGGCCGGGGCGGGGCGGCGTTTCCCACCGGTCGGAAATGGGAGGCGGTGGCCCACCAACCGGTCCTGCCGCACCATCTGGTCTGCAACGCCGATGAGTCCGAGCCCGGCACCTTCAAAGACCGGGTGGTCATGGAGGAGGACCCCTTCGCGGTCATCGAGGCCATGACGGTGGCGGCGTTCGCCACCGGCTGCGAACAAGGCTGGATCTATCTCCGAGCGGAGTACCCCCTGGCCCGCCAACGGTTGGAAGCAGCCATCCAAGCCGCGCGTGACCACTGCCTGCTCGGCGCCAACATCGGTGGGTGGGGGTTCGACTTCGACATCGAGGTGTTCCGGGGGGCCGGGGCGTACATCTGCGGTGAGGAAACGGCGATCTTCAACTCCATCGAAGGCTTCCGGGGCGAACCCCGATCCAAGCCGCCGTTCCCGGTGGACGTGGGCCTGTTCGGAAAGCCCACCGTGGTCAACAACGTGGAAACGTTGATCAACGTGCTCCCCATCGTGGAACACGGCGGCGTGCCATACCGAGAGGTAGGTACCGAGGCCTCGCCCGGCACCAAGTTGTTCTGCCTGTCCGGTTCCGTGGTCCGGCCCGGGCTGTACGAGGTACCGTTCGGTACGACACTGCGACAACTGGTGGAGTTGGCCGGTGGCGTGGCTGACCGGGACCAGGGCCGATCGGTGCAAGCGGTGTTGCTGGGAGGCGCGGCCGGCAGCTTCGTGGGACCGGAACAACTTGATCTGGCCCTCACCTTCGAAGCCACCCGGGCCGCGGGGGCCACCATCGGCTCCGGTGTGGTGATCGTGTTCGATGACCGGGTGGACCTGTTGGACCTGGTGGCCCGCATCGCCGCCTTCTTCCGGGACGAATCCTGCGGACAGTGCGTCCCGTGCCGGGTGGGCACCGTGCGCCAGGAGGAGGCCTTGGTCCGCCTGCGAACCCGCCGGGGCGACCCCACCCGCCAGGCCGATCAGACCCGGGACCTGGCCCTGCTGGAAGAGGTGGGCCAGGTCATGCGTGACGCCTCGATCTGCGGATTGGGCCAGACCGCCTGGAACGCCATCGAGTCTGCGCTGTCCCGCTTCGATCTGTTCCGCGAACCCAACAAAGGCCTCAGCTGATGCCGAACCATACCGTCCAGAATCATACCGGCCGGAATGAAACTAATACGTATGGCGGGATGCCGGTACCGCTTCCCCGGCGGGCGCTGCATGTGACCCTTGACGGTGAGGCCATCACCGCCGCCGAGGGTGACACCCTGCTGGACGTGTGTCGCAAAGCCGGCAAGGACATCCCCACCCTGTGTTACGGGGAGACCCTCACCCCCCGCAACGCCTGCCGGGTCTGCATGGTGGAACTGGAAGGAAGCCGCACCTTGGTTCCGGCCTGCTCCCGGCCCGCCGAGGAAGGCCAGGTGGTGCACAGCCAGACCGAACGGGTCAACCACAGCCGCAAACTGGTGCTGGAACTGCTGGGTTCCTCGGTGGATTTGTCCCTGGCCCCAGACGTGGCCCGCTGGAATGCACTCTACGGCGCCGATCCCGCCCGTTTCGGCCCGCCCGCGGAACCCGCCGAGCCCGGCCAACGAGACCACCTGATCACCGGCGAGCACCACCAACCCCATGCTGATCACGCTGCCACGGTGGCCCAACCGCCCAAAGTAGATAATCCGTTGTACGTTCGCGATTACGGGCGTTGCATCCTCTGTTATAAATGCGTGGACGCCTGCGGTCCCCAGTGGCAGAACACCTTCGCCATCACCGCCGCCGGCCGGGGCTTTGACACCCGCATCGCCACCGAGTTCGATGTCCCGTTGCCGGAATCGGCTTGCGTGTATTGCGGGAACTGCATCGCCGTGTGTCCCACCGGTGCCCTGTTGCCCACCGCCGAGTTTGAACTACGCCTACGCGGCGAGTGGGCCCCGGAACGGCAGCACGAAACCACCACCGTCTGCCCATACTGCGGGGTAGGGTGCAACCTCACCCTGCACGTGCAGGACAACACCATCTTCAAGGTGTCGAGCCCATCGGACCACAGCGTCACCCACGGCAACCTCTGCATCAAGGGCCGCTTCGGTTACGATCACATCCAACCGAACCCGCCGCCCACCCCTGACTAGTTGTAGCTATCCACCCAACAACCGGGCCGCCTCATCGGCCAACTTCAGCGGATCCGAGCGGCGATCAGGTCCCGATCCAGTTCTTTGACCGAGGCCGCGCCGCACAGGGCCATGGTGCGGGTCATGCCCTCCTGCAAGAACTGCAGCACATGGTCCACCCCCCGCTCACCGGCGGCGCCCAACCCGTACAGGTACGCCCGGCCGATCATCACCGCGTCGGCCCCCAACGCCAAGGCCTTGACGATGTCACTGCCGCGGCGCACGCCCCCGTCGCACAAGATCGTCACGGAGCCGCCCACCGCGTCGGCCACCGGAGCCACCAGATCGATCGGTGCGGGCGCCCCGTCCAGCTGCCGGCCGCCGTGATTGGACAGGGCGATGGCGTCCACCCCGTGCTCCACCGCCAAACGGGCGTCGGCCACGGACTGAATGCCCTTGATGACCACCCGACCCTTCCACTGGCGACGGAACCAATCGATGTCCGCCCATGACAGCGCCGGGTCGAACTGGCTGTTGATGTACTGCGCCAGGTTCACCGCGGTGGAGCCGTCCCCCACGCCGGTCCCGCTGGTGGCCATGTTGGCGAACACGATGGGCTCCGCCCGCACGAACGCCGCGGTCCATGACGGCTTAAGGGCGCCGGACAGAATGGTGTCCAACCCGATCTTGGGCGGCAACGTGAACCCCCGCCGCACGTCGCGCTCCCGGCGGCCCAGCACCGCGGTGTCCACCGTGATCACGATGGTGGAGTACCCCGCCGCCGCGGCCCGTTCCAACATGGAGGCCACCAACGCCCGGTCCCGCCACACGTACACCTGGAACCAGAGGTCCCCATCGCTGACGGATCGGACCTCCTCAATGGAGCGGGTGGCCATGGTCGACAGCGTGTAGGACAGGTTGGCCCGGCGGGCGGCCCGGGCCACGGCCAGCTCACCCTGGGGATCGGCGATGCGGCTGAAGCCCGTGGGTGACAACACCACCGGGAAGGGCAGGGTGCGCCCGAACAGCGTGGTGGTGGTGTCAATGGCGCTCACATCACGCAGCACCCGGGGCGAGAAACCGATGCGGGCAAAAGCGGCGGTGGCATCGGCCAGGCTGCGTTCGTCCTCGGCGGCACCGTCGATGTAGTCGAACACCCCCGACGGCAGGCGGCGACGGGCCAGGCCCCGCAGGTCCTCCACGTTGGCCGCCCGGCTCAGCGCTCGGGTGACCCGGTCCCACTCGATCGGCCTGAAGCTGATGACGGAACGCAGCGAGTCCAACATGGCCCCATTCTGCCGGTCCCGGATCGGGCACGCGGCGCGGCTGGGCTGGGCTGGGCTGTTGCGCTCATTCCTCCCCTCGATGGGTGACCGTACCGTCCCCACCGTCGGTGAGTTGTCGGGTTCCCGGCGGCCGTGCGACGAAAGGGACCCATGAGCATCGTCACCGTGGTGTCGACCAAGCACTCCCCCGGGGCCACCACCCTGGCCATGTTGTTGGCCAACGTGGCCGACCCCTTCACCCTGCCCCTGGTGCTGGAGGCGGACCCTGCCGGCGGTGACCTGGCCGCCAGGACCGGTTCATTGTTCGATCCGGGCATGGCCAGCGCCGTGGAGGCCGCCCTGCTGGAGCCGGCCCCCCGGTTGCTCGATGAGCATTGCCGGCCCCTTCCCAGCGGCGTGGGCGTGGTGATCGGCTCGCTGACCCCGGCCCGGCTGTCCAGTTACGTGGTGGCCAGCGCCGAGATACTGGCCCCCCTGGCCCGCTGCCGGGCAGGGGCCACCCTGGTGGACGCCGGTCGGTGGTCCACCCCGGCGGCGGCGGCGTGGGCGGCTGCGTCCGATGCCACCCTGGTGGTCATGCGGGCCGAGGTGGACAGCGCCGAACACGTGGCGGTGCGGCTACCGGAGATCGAGGCGGTGTGCCCGCTGGTTCGTGCGGTGGTGATGGGCAGCGGGTCACTGTCGGTGCGGGACGTGACCGAGATCATCGAGCGTCCGGTGTGGTCGATCCCCCACGATGCGCTGAGCGCCAAAGCGGTGTGCGCCGGCGACGCCGATGTTGATGAGCTGCGCACCAAGGCCATCTGGAAAGCGGCCGAGCTGATCTTGGACGAGCTCACCAACCTGATCTCCTTCGGGCAGCGCTCCCCCGCCGCCCGCCGCAACGGTCACCAACTGCGAGGCTGACCTCACCCGTGCCCACCACGGGTCTGTAGTTGCTGGCCCACGCACGGTCCACCAAATCGGACGAAGCCGGGCTCGCGGTGGCCCAAATCCGCCCAATGGACGGGTTCCGCCTACCGCGTACCGTCCAGCTCGGCTCGGACGCCGGGAAGGACCGCCTCGCCCAGCAGGCGGAGGCAGCCGAGCGTGTCCTGCTGGTCACTGCCGGGCCAGGCGACGCGCATGGCCAGGTGGGTGAGGCCGACCTGACGGTGCTGGGCCACCAGGCCGGCCACCACCTCGTCGGGATCGCCGATCACGAACCGGTCCCGGGCCAGGGCCGCGAACGCATCCTCGCCGGTGGCGTCGCCCGCAGCCTTGGCCGCCTCCCCGGCGCTGCCGCCCAGACCCCAAGAGGCGTAGGCCTCGTACTTGCGCAGCAGGTGGGGGCGGGCCAGCCGGCGGGCGGTGGCGCCGTCTTGGTGGCAGAACACCTCAAGCATGCGGCCGGTCTCGGTGGCGGCGGGAAGACCGGCGGCGGCCCGGGCCTCGTTGAACAGCCCGATCTGGCGTACCACCTCGGCATTGTCGGCGTTGGGGGTACCCATGAAGGCGTCCCCGATGCGACCGGCCCGGCGCACGGCCCGGTCAGTGGTGGCACCGAGCCAGATGGGCGGGCCGCCGGGCTGGCGGGGTCCGGGACGCAACGTGGCGTCCTCCACATGGAAAAACTCACCGTGGTGGGTGACGTGGGACTCCCGCCAGAGCCGACGGATGAGGTCAATGCCCTCCACCATGCGGGCCAGGCGCTGTTCGAACGGAACCCCGAAGGCGGTGAACTCCTCCGGACGGTAACCCTGGCCCACTGTGAAGATGAACCGCCCCCCGCAGGCATGGTCGATGAGCGCCACCTGCTCGGCGATGTCCACCGGTTGGTGCAGCGGCAACAGCACCAGGTTGGTGCCCAGCGCCATGTCCCCGCTGTACGCCGCCAGATGGGACAGCAACGTGAGCTGCGGGAAGAAGTGGTAACCCGGCGTCAGGTGGTGTTCGCCGGCCCAGATGCTGTCGAAACCGGCGTCGGCCGCCAGGCGCACCTGGGCCACCAACTCCGACAGGCGCTGGGAGGCGTCGTCAGTTTCGGGGTGTTGGGAGTTCACGTAAATGCCCAGCTTCAGTGCGACCACGGCCGGGGACCCTACCGGTTAGCGTCGGACCACGATGAACCTTGCTGGCGGTGCCGAGGCGCGCCCCTCATCGGCGTCTTCGGCCACGCTTTTGGGGGTGGCCCTGTTCGGGCTGTTCGCCACCAACTTCAACGTCAGCGTGTTGGCGTTGGTGGTGCCCCGCCTGGTCAGGGAGTTCAACTCGCCGCCCTCCACCGTGTCGTGGTTGGTGGTGGGACCCACGTTGGCCTACGCCGTGTTCGGGCCCACCGCCGGCAAGTTGGGGGACCTGTACGGCCGGCGTCGGGTGTACCTGGCGGGCCTGGCCGGCTGCTGTTTCTTCGCCGCGCTCACCGCTATCGCCCCCAACGTGTTGCTGGCCATCTTGTTCCGCACGCTCAGCGCGGTGTTCGGTCAGTCCACCGCCCCCACCGGTGTGGCCATCATCAGCGAGGTGTTCCCCCGGGAGCAGCGGGTCAAGGCGCTGGGTTACTGGGGTTTGGTCATGGCCGGGGGGCCGGTGCTGGGCATGGTGGCCGGCGGGGTGGTCATCGATCAGATCGGCTGGCGTTGGATCTTCGTGGCCCAGGTCCCGCTGACCATCGCCGGGTTCATCGCCGCCCACCGGGTGCTACCCCCCAGCCGCCGCCAGCGCGACGTGCGCTTCGATCTGGTTGGCACCACGCTGCTGTCCACCGCGGCCTTCAGCGTGCTGTTCGCCGTGAACCGGGGACCGCTGTGGGGCTGGGATCACATCATCGTGCAAGCGCTGCTGGTGACCTTCCCGCTGGCCGGGGTGCTGTTCGTGCTCTGGGAGCGCCGGGTGGCAGACCCGCTCCTGCCGTTGCACTACTTCCGCAACCGGGAGTTCACCATCCCCATGGTCACCCAGGCCTTCAGCCAGGTGGCCTACCAGGGCGGGTTCGTGCTGATCCCGTTGATGCTGGCGGGGCTGTACGGCTTCAACGCCACCCGCATCAGCTTCCTGACCGTGGGCCGGCCGCTGCTGTGGGGCCTGGCCGGGCCGCTGTCGGCGTGGCTGGTGATCCGGGGCGGGACCCGGCGGGTGGTGCTGGCCGGGGTGCTCCTCAACATCGCCGCCTGCGTGGCCTTGACCCGCATTGACGTGGGCACCTCCCAGGCGGAGATCGTGTTGCTGTTGGGCTTCGCCGGGGTGGGGGTGGGCATCATCGTGGCGCCGCTGATGGCCATGCTGACCATGGCGGTGGGCCCCCAAGATCTGGGCGTGGTCTCCGCCACCAGCCAGATGATGGTGCAGATCGGCTCGGTGGCCGGGATCCAGATGATGCAGGCCATCCAGGTGTCCCGCCTGCCGACGGACGGGATCGCCGGTTCGTATCACGCGGCGTTCATCGCGGCTGCGGCGGTGTCCTCGGTGGCCATCCTCAGCGCCGCCGCCATCCGCCGCCAACCGTCGATCTCACCGACCAGAGGGCCCGGTGCCGCCCACCGTGTAACAGCGGCCGGTTCGGATGAGGCGGGGCCCCGAGAAAACTCCGCCACCCACTCAACCTGATCGACCCCGGCGGCGTGTCTGGTTCCATGCAGGGCTCCGGGGACCTCACCGCCGATTTCACGGCGACGTTTCGCCGGGAGTATCCGCGCCTGGTGCGGGCCCTGACCCTGAGCTTCAGCCCCGAGATCGCCGAGGAGGCGGTGGCGGACGGGTTCTTCGCCGCCCAACGACGCTGGCGCCGCCTGGAGGGCTACGACGATCCGGTTGGTTGGATCCGGCGGGTGGCGGTGAACCGGGCCATTGACCAACACCGCCGAGCCGGCCGCCGGGAGCGCCGTGAGCTACGGGTGGGCACCGTCGGCTCGGCGACGCCCGCGGAGAACGTGCTCGACCTGCTGGATCTGCGGGCGGCGGTGGCGGCCATGCCTGAGCGTATGCGGCTCATCTTCAGCCTGTTCTACCTGGCCGACCTGCCGGTGACGGAGATCGCCGGGGTCCTGGCGGTCAGCGAGGGCACCGTCAAGCGGACCTTGTACGACGCCCGCCAACGGGTCCGCCCCGGCCCCGATGGCGATGGCGCTGCCGATGCGCCAGACGCCGCCAACACCCCGCAGCGCACGATCGCTGCGGTCTCCCTTGAGACGGCGGTGCCGGCTGCTGCTGGTTGCTCCACTCCCGCGACGCGAGTGCCGGCACCGGAGCCGATCACCCACACGGCTGGCGGCGGATCCGAGACGCCACCCACCGAGGGGCCGCCCCCTGCACGAATGGCGCCGGGCACCACACCCGCTCCGCCCCCGGCCCTCCCGCCCCTACGACCGGCCCGAAAGGACGACCATGGTTGAGTTCGCCGACGAGGACCTGGCTCGCCAACTGCGGGCGATGCTCCCCACACCTGACGTTGAGATGGGCCTGAGCCACATCCGAGCCCGGCAACGGCGGTTCCGCCAGCGTCGGGCCGGAATCGGTGCCGCGGCGGCGATGGCCCTAGCCGGGGCCGGGTTGCTCGGTGTGCAGTTGAACGGTGACGGGGTGCAACGGGTGTCCATTGAGGTTCCCGCCGACACCGCAACGACCACCGACGAGGCCGCGTTCGAGCCGGTGCGGCCCGATCAGATCGAGGGCAGAAGTTTCTCCGGGGGACCGGTGCCGCGGCTCACGTTCGATCAGGGCTGGGTCACGGTCTTCGGCGGGTGCTTCGCGATGCAAGGCGGCAGCTACGACCCCGCAGCGGAGGCCGTGACTGTACGTTGGTCCTTTGACGGGACGGTTCCCGCCATAGGTTGCGACGCCGACGTCGACCGGCAGCAAGGCGAGCTTTTCGAGTGGCTGAAGACATCCCGATTGGTATGGTCGGGTGAGGGTCTGGTACTCACGGACGGGAAGCGAACCATCCCGCTCATTCCGCAACCGGCCCAGCTTGCATCCCCACATTGCGTGCCCGGCATCTCCGAGTATCGCAACGGATCGACCGAGGACGCACCCACCGCGGCCACGCCGACGTTGGCCTTCCAGCGCTTCGCCAAGGTCGGCGCCACCTCCGTTGATTTGCTGTACCCACCGCATGATCCGCAGGTACTCATGAGCAACGCCGACGAAGCAGTGTTGCTTGACGCCACCGCGCTGGGTCAGCCAGTGCTGTCGGCTCGCGTCGTGCGGTCAGGACCATCCTGGTCGGTACGGACCTGGTCCGGTTGCAGCCGAACCCCACTGGCGGCGGTGCTCGAGCAGCTGTCGGGCGTGGACTGGCACGTCGAAGCGGCCCAGGTGGCAGACCGCACGTTCAACATCGACACCCTCACCGACACGGGGGCCGACGTCCCGGTCGTCGCCCCTATCGCCCTGCTATTCTCCAGTACCAACTTCATGGAGCTGACCGAGACCGGACCCACCGAGTGCGGTACGTGTCCCTGCCCCGCCATCGCCGGGACCATAGACCAGCCTCTCCCCGGCTGGCTTGCTCTCACAATCGGCGAGGGGTTTCAGAACGCGTGGTGTGCCAACCCCGAGGAAACCGACCTGAACGCCCAGCGCAACATACTGCGGGGTCTGATCGAGCGAGGTCGGGTGGGGCGCGACGGTGACACGATGGTGATCAGCGATGGGCAGTTCGTGTTGCAGTTGGTGCCGGTGTAGCTACCCGGCGGCCACCATCGGGGCTTGCCGGGCGGCCATCAGCTCGCGCACCGCACCCTCAACGGCGGTGCCCTCGAAGAACCGGGGGTTGGCCTCCGCCCACAGACGCGCCGGGTTCTCGAACACGAAACAACGGAAATCGTCCAGATCCATCAGCCCGTGCTCCACCAGCTCGTACGCCTCCGGCAGCACCTCGGCCATATCCAGCACATCGAAATGACCGATGTCGGACCCGAAGATGGCGCCGAGCTGGGCACCGAAGGGGTTCTGGCGGCGGTTGAAAGCCAGGGCGTTGGTGGGATCATCGGCCTCGCAACCGAAGAAGAAGTTGGTGGTGAACAACCCGGCAATGTCCGCCGCCTCGTTGATCTGGCAACGATGAAAATCGTCCAGGTTGTCAATGCCGCCCACCAGATCCATGGGGGGATTGGCCAATCGCTCGGCCCGACCCGACAGCGCCGCCGCCATGTCCGGCTCCCCGTAGGCCGCGGCCAGACGCAACAACTCCTCCACATTGAGATTGTCGGGACGGGTGGCCTCCAACGCCTCCAGGTTGCGCTTTTCCCAATGACCCACCAGATCGCTGTACAGCTGGCAGGCCCAACCCACGCCGCCTTCGAGAAACGCCACCCGTAGCGCCGGGAAACGCCGGGTGACCCCGCCCAGGAACAGCGCCTTGCACACCGCCTCACTGGCCGCGGCGAAATGCCCGATGTGGTTGTACACGAAGTTCGACGGTGAGGTCCGAAGCCCGTAACGCCGGCTGCCGGTATGGAACGTGGGCGCGAGACCCAACTCCACGCAACGGGCCCACACCGGGTCATAGTCATGGGCGCTGTCCAGGCCGAGGGCGTCCAGCCAACCGAAACGGCGGGCCAACTCCGGATCCCGATCGGCCAGATCACCAAGCGGGCGGGCCATCAAGCTGCCCATCATCACCGCTTTGAGGCCCAGTTCCACCACATGGTCCAACTCGGCCAGCGCCTCCTCGGGGGTGTGCATGGGGATCACCGCGGCGGGGGTCATGCGGGCGGTGTAGGGCGCGAAGGTCTCCGCCGAATAGGTGTTGAACGCCGCACAGGTGGCCCGCCGATCACCGTCATCCACGATGCGGACCGTGCCCAGGCCCGAGGTGGGATACAGCACCGCGAAGTCGATGCCGAACTCATCGAGCCGTTCGTGCAACAGGCGCGGCAGCATGGAGGTGGCCCGATCCAAGGTGTTGCGGGTGGGCGAACCCCAAAACCCCTCCTGGGACAGGTTGGCCTGGCGACGCTGGGCCACGGTCATGGTCAGCGCCCGGTCCACCCCGGCCCCGAAGGAAGCAAAACCCCGGGCGGCGGCCTCACCCCCGATACGGGCCATGGCGTCTCGCAACACCGGGCCGTATTCCACCCAATGCCCGTCAGCGTCAATGACGGGGTGACCCAGACCAGAGCGACGTTCTGCGGCAATCATGCGCGCAGACTATCCAGCCGATGGCGGGGTGAACCCTCCCCGTACCATACCGTATGTGATGAGGGCGATCAGGGCCGGCAGATACGCCCACCACAACACTTCACCCGCCTGTCCTCGCCGCCGCCAACCCCAGACCGAGAACCCCGCCGCCACCACCATGCCCAGATACACCGTGCCACCCTCCAGGGCGTTGGTCACATGGGTCATTCCCGCCAGCAGTGCCAGAGGTAGGGCCACCACCAGAGGAAACCGTTGCTGCCGACCAAGGGCCGCCATCAACGCCGCCGTCATCAACGGCAACCCGCTGTGCTGCAGATAGTGCCCTATGGTCTCATCCCACAGGTGTACCAGCTCTGACGGCTGCCGGTTCCCGATGGAGTTTGCCGACAGGTGCACACCGTGACCTTCGACATAGGTGACGGCACCCACGGCAAACACCGCCCACCACCTCCACCACCGCCGCGCCGCTGCCACGTGTGACAGCGCCACTTGTGACAGTGCCGCAACCCCCAGCAGTACCAGCAGGTATGGGGTGAACAGATCGAGCCAGTCAGCCCAACGGGTTTGACCGAGCACCACCCCGAGCGGCACCTCGCCCAAGGGGGTGAACAGGGTGCCGGCGTGATGGAAGATCCCGTAGGCGGCGGCGTAACAGCCCACCGCCCACCGCCAGGTTTTCCCACGCTGGCCCGCTGCTGGCACCG
>JBJXFH010000193.1:0-87425 GCA_046155365.1 Acidimicrobiales bacterium
GCTACGACACTCACGGCAACCCGCTGACCGTCACCTTCGCCGATTACCTGCTGGCATCGGCCGCGGAGTTGCCGTCTTTCCGGGTGGCCACCATGGACATCCCCAGCCCCTCCTCGATCACGGGGGCTAAGGGCATCGGCGAGAACGGTGCCATCGCTGCGCCCACCGCAGTGCAAAACGCCGTGATCGATGCCGTGGCACCGTACGGGGTCACCCACATCGACCTCCCGCTCACCCCCGAACGGGTCTGGCAGGCGTTGCAGGCGGCCACCGCGCGTTGAGCAGCGCCCCGGGCTGGCCCGCCGATAGCCGTCGGAACCACGACGACCGCGGGCGACGAGCGGTCGGGTTAGCCGTTTTGCACCTGGTCGATCAGCCAGCGGTGCAATGGCGCCAGGGCCTGCCAATGGGTGGTGCACGCTGCTTGTAGGGCGTCACCGTCCAGCGCCACCTCGGCGTCGCACTCGACATGCACGAAGAGCGCGCCGTGGCGGGCAAAAGCACCCCCCGGTGCCCGCTCGTCCATACCTGTCGGTACGCGAGTGTAGTGCTGACCTTCGAGTGCGTAGCCGGCCCCGCTGATCTCTGACGCTACCTGGTCCAGGCCTTGGCTCAACCGGGACCGGAACGTTGCCAGCCGAGCCTTGTCGAAACCGTGGCAGCCGACGCCGATGCCGAACGTGTCGGGGGTGAGGCGAGCGAAAAACCCTGACACCGCACCGGCGCGCTGGCCTTCCCAGAACCAGAAGTCGAGGTGGTCCTTGTATGGCCGTTTGTCCGCCGCGAACCGGATGTCGCGGTTGATGCGAAAGATGGACCCGTTCACCTTGGGCTGGGCCTGGATCTCGGGGGCGATGGCGGTCAACACTTCGCCGGCGGCGGCCACGAACGCCTTGCCCGCACCCACGTAGGCCGTGTCGTAGTCGGCCCGATGGGCTTCGAACCACGCCTTGTTGTTGTTGATGCTGATGCCCTGCAGAAACTCCAGGGACTGTCTGGGGAAAGCAGGAAAGCTCATCGGGCTACTCACTTGTTGCACTGGCCGCGGGTGATCGTCACCCGGCGGTCGATGATCGGCGTTCGACACTACCTCGGCACGACTGATGTTGACCGGGGCAACAGGAAGGGCTCTCACCCGGTGGCGTCTGCTACGAAGGGGGCATGGGAAAGCTTGATGGACAAGTGGTGTTGATCACCGGCGGGGCTCGCGGCCAGGGCGCGGCCGAGGGCAGGTTGGCGGTGGCGGAGGGGGCCACCGTGGTGCTGGCGGACGTGTTGGACGAGGAAGGCGAGCGCACCGCCGGGGAGCTGGGCGCGGATTACCACCACCTGGACGTCACCGATGAGGCCGCGTGGGCCGCGGTGGTGGCCGCCATCATCGCCGCTCACGGCCGCATCGACGGGTTGGTCAACAACGCCGGCATCCTGCACGCCTCCCGCCTGACGAACTACCGGCTGGAGGACTGGAACCGGGTCATCGCCGTCAATCAGACCGGGGTGTTCCTGGGCATGCGGGCGGTGGCCGCGGGCATGGCCGAAAACAAGCACGGGTCAATTGTGAACATCTCCTCGGTGGCGGGGCTCGAGGGCATCTTCGGTTCCATGGCCTACACGGCGTCAAAGTTCGCGGTGCGGGGTATGACCAAGGTGGCGGCCAAGGAGCTGGGCCCGTCCGGGGTGCGGGTCAACTCGGTGCATCCGGGCATGATCGACACCGAGATGACCAAGGACTTTGACAAGCCGCGCATGCTCAAGGGTATTCCGCTGCGTCGTGAGGCCGCGGCGGACGAGGTGGGAAAGCTGGTCATGTTCCTGCTGTCGGAGGAAGCCAGTTACTGCACCGGTCAGGAGTTCGTGGTTGACGGCGGCATGCACGGATGAGTGGCATCTGTGAGAACCGGGTGGTCATTGTGACCGGGGCCGGGCGCGGTATCGGGCGGGGCCACGCCATTGCCTTCGCCGCGCAGGGCGCCAAGGTGGTGGTCAACGATCACGGGGGTGAGGTGGACGGCTCCGGTTCCTCCGCCGCCCCCGCCGAAGAGCTGGCAGCCGAACTGCGGGCCATGGGTGCGGAGGCGGTGGCCAACACCGATGACGCGGCGGACAGCGCCGGCGCCCGAAACCTGGTGCAAAGCGCTATCGACCACTTCGGCCGCCTCGACGTTTTGGTGAACAACGCCGGCATGTTGCGGGACCGGGTGCTGGCCAACATGACCGAGGACGAATGGGACGCGGTCATGCGGGTGCATCTCAAGGGCACCTACCAGCCCAGCCATGTGGCCGCTCAGTACTGGCGCGATCAGGCCAAAGCCGGTGAGAAGGTGGACGCCCGCATCATCTCCACCAGTTCCGGTTCCGGGCTGTTCGGCAATCCCGGTCAGGCCAACTACGCCGCGGCCAAGGCCGGCATTGTGGGCTTCACGTTGGTGGCCGCCAAGGAACTGTCCCGTTACGGGGTCACCGCCAACGTGATCGCCCCCGCCGGCCGTACCCGCATGACCATACCGCTTGGTTTGGGGGCCGATCGGGACGAGTCCTTGTGGCACTGGAGTGATCCCGAGAACGTGGCCCCGTTGGTGGTGTGGCTGGGCAGCGAGGCCGCCGCCGGGGTCACCGGCCGGGTGTTCGAGGTCATGGGCGGCCGGGTCGGTGTGATCGACGGGTTCCGTCGCGGACCGTTCGTGCACCGTGAGGACCAGTGGGATCCCGCCGAGTTGGGCCCCATCGTCACCGAACTGCTCAGCCGGGCCGCCCCCGAGGAGCCCATCGTTCCCGACATGTGAGCGGCAGGCGCGACGGCGATCATCCCCGAAGGTATGCCAGCACCGCCAGCACCCGCCGATGGGCACCTTCTTGTGGCTCCAGCCCCAGCTTCAGAAATACGTTGGAGATATGTTTCTCCACCGCCCCCGAGGAGATCACCAGTCGCTCGGCGATGCCGCCGTTGGAGAGACCCTCGGCCATCAACGTCAGCACCTCGCGCTCGCGCGGGGTGAGCTGTCCCAACTCGTCATGGTGGCGGGACCGTCCCAGGATCTGGCTGATCACCTCGGCATCCACCGCGCTGCCCCCGCCGGCCACCCGCCGTAGGGCCACCAGGAACTCGTTCACGTCGATCACGCGATCCTTCAGCAGATACCCCACTCCTGACACGTCCCCGCCGAGGAGATCCGCGGCATAGCGTTCCTCCACGTATTGCGAAAGCACCATGACCGCCATGGTGGGCCAACGCCGGCGGATCTCCAGTGCGGCTCGGAGTCCTTCGTCGGTGTGGGTGGGCGGCATGCGCACATCTACCAGGCACAGGTGCGGGGCGTGTTCGGTCACCGCGTCGAGCAGCGCCCCGGCGTCGCCCACCGCAGCGAGGACGTCGAACCCGGCGTCAGTGAGCAGCCGCACAATTCCGTCTCGCAGCAGCACCGAGTCGTCGGCCACCACGGTACGGATGGCCCCTGGGTGGGAGGCTACCTCTGACTCTGAGGCGTCCATCATCGTGGATTGTTGCTCCTGATCGTTGCCGCTGGCTGACGGGGGATCTCGGCCACCAACACGGTGGGTCCGCCCGGCGGGGAGCTGATGGTCAACGTGCCGTCCACCGCTGCCACCCGGGCCCTGATGCCGGCGATGCCGCTGCCCCGGGCTGGGTCGGCGCCACCGCGGCCGTCGTCGTGCACGGTGATACGGACGTTGGCGGCCACCTTGCTCACCTGCACTGACGCCACCCTGGCCCGGGCGTGTTTCAAAACGTTGGCCAGTGACTCGTTGGCCACGAAGTACACCGTCTCGGCCACGTCGGTGGAAAGATCCAGTTGTGGGTCCACGTGCACGGAGATGGGGATGGGTGAGTTGGCCACCACCGCGGACAACGCAGCATCAATGCCCCGGTCGGCCAGGATGGCGGGGTGCAGCCCCCGGCCCAGTTGGCGAAGCTCGCCGATGGAACCTTGCACCTTCTCTCTGGCACTGACGATGAGTTGCCGGGCTCGTTCGGTGTTGGAGCCCAGATGTTGCTCCGCCATACCGAGGTCCAGTCCGATGGCCACCAATTGCTGCTGCACCCCGTCATGCAGGTTACGTTCGATCCGACGCCGTTCAATGGCCACCGCGTCGAGGACGTCCTGACGTTGCCCCGCCAAGGTGTGCACCCGGGCTTCGGCCGCTGCCAACTGGTCCGGGCCCAAGAACCAGGCGGTGCTGCGGGCCTTGAGGGTGGCCACAAAAAACGCGATCCGCGGTGCCGCCCCCAGCGCCACGGCGGCGATGGCCAACCCCACCAACCAGCTGAGGGGGCCCAATCCGAAGATCGCGTCACCATTGCTGGAGGGATCGGTCAACACCAGTTGATAGACCAACCAGTATGCAGCCAGGCCGACGGAGCTGAGCGTCGTACCGATCAGTAGGTTGAGGACCAGGAAGGCCACCTGCCGCCACCGCTCGGGATCAGCCAACGCCGAATAGCCCAAGCGGCGCAACGGGGCGATCGGGCGGCTCTCGATCTGCACGCCCACCCATTGAGCCATGGCGCGTTCAGCTCCTGTGAGGCGCTGCGCCAGCGCGAAGAACGGACGCACCAGGAACAGCCCGACGATGGCGAAGCTGAGACCGAACACCAACGCTCCCATGGCCAAGATGATCACGAAGAACGCCACCGCACTGGCACCGCCAACCAACAGGTACAGCACCGCCAGCCAGCCCTTGCTCTCGGTGAGCGGTGTCAGCCAGCGCAAGGCCAGGGTCCGGGCCCGCTCCCAGCTGTCCTCGGAGGGGTTCACCGGGCCATTCTCGCGCTGCGTGGCGGGTGTTGCGGCGTCGGGGATCACGCGGCACTCCGCAGGGTCAGCGCGATGGAGCGGCGGCTGGAGCGACGCACCGCCATTGCCCCGAGCACCATCAACATCACCAATGACGCGGCCGTGAGTATCGGCGTCGCTCGCCAGGCGACGATGGTGCCGATGTCCACCGCGTTGGAGCGCTCGAAGGAGCCGATGATGGCCGCCGTGCCCAGCTGGCCCAGCACCAACCCGACGCCCACACCAACCACGCCAAGGGGCAACAGCTCGCGAATCAGCAACCCCCGCAGGCGTCTCCGGGGGGCTCCCAGGGCCGCCAGGGTTGCCAGTTCGTGGCGTCGCTCGTACAGGGCGACGGTCAAGCTGGAGGCCACCGCCAGGGTGGCGACGCCGGCCACGATCAGGGCAATGGCGCCGAAGATGGCCACGATGGCGTCTCGGCCGGCACGGGCGGCGGCGTCCACCTCGGCCCGGGTTTCCGTTTGCGCCGCAGCCGGCAGTGCGAGGGGTGTCACGTCGGCGTCTGACGGTATCTCCGTTGACGGTAGTTGTTTGCTCCAGATCACGTTGGCCTGTCCCGGTGCGCCGAGATCGGTGGCCAGGCGGTCACGGTTCAAGTAGACGGCCCGGCCGTGGTCATCGACCAATCCGACCACCTGATAGGTGAATGACCCCGACGCCAGCTCCACGGTGACCGGTTGGCCCACCGCCAGATCCCGGTGACGGGCGAAGCCGGCGCTGAGGGTCACTTCCGCTGCAGTGCCGGAGAACCAACGGCCCTCGCTGAGATCCCCGTTAAACATCACGGTGCCCGGTGCCAGACCTACGGTGTCCACCTCGAGCCCGTCCAACTCGCCGAAGGTGGCGATGCCGGTCTCCATCCCGGGGCGTCCCTCTGCCAGGTCTCCGTCGAAGCCCAACCCGGGTTCGGTCCACCAACTACGGGACTCCCACTGCCACGGTTGTTGGGTGGCCTCGTTGTAGCGGTTCACCGAGGCGGTCAGGCTGAAGATGAGCAACGCCGCCCCGACCGCGGTGGCAATCTGCGCCGTCACCCCCACGGTACGGCCCGGCTTACGAGCCCCGCCCCGCAACGCCAGGCGGTTGGCCATGCTGCCCAGCGCCAAGCGCGCCAACCAGCGTTGGGGAGTCCGATGCCCGAACGGGGCGCCGTCGCGGTCCCGCAGCGCCGCGGCCAGATCGCCCCGGGTGACGCGCTGGGCGGCCCGGGCGGCCACCAACCGCGCTGCGCCCATCATGGCGGCCGCGCTGCCCGCCACCACCCACCAGTTGACGGCCACGTCGGGCGTCAGGCCCACGAAGCGTTCGAGGACCATACGGGCGATGATGTTGGCGAGAGCAATACCAAGCGGTATCCCCAACAGTAGCGAGGTGGCGGTGATGCCCAAGGCCAAACGTCGGAGCCTTCGTCGCAGGGCACGCTGGCGTCCTCCCAGGGCTCTCATCACCGCGACCTCGCGGGTGCGTTCGGTGATGAGCGTGTTGGTGGTGGACGCCAGCAGCACCAAGGCCACCGCCGCCGCCACCAGACCGAGCAGGCCGATCAGGGTCGAGACCTGCCGAATGTCCCGATCAATGGGCGTGGTACCACCCGGTAGGTAGATGGGGAAATCCAAAAAAGTGTCGCCATCGGCGTGCAGCAACGGGCGGACCCGATCCACGATGTCGCGCAGTGCCGTAGCTCGGTCGTCCTCGGCGGCGATCACCAACCGGTTGATACCGGTGTCCGGTGACAGGGCCAGGGCCTGTTGTAGATCGACGAACACCACATCGGTATCAGACCACCACAGGTTGCGGCCTTGACCCACCACCTGCAACGGGGTCCCGTCAATCGAGACGGTGCTTCCAATAGGCGCGGTGCCCGCCCCCACCAACACCTCACCGCCCTTGACCGGCCGGCGTCCCTCCACCAGGCGAACCTGGTCCATGGTGCGCCCCTCCGCCAGACCAACCAGTATGGCGGTGCGCGCCTCGTCGGTGTCGTCGGTGTCAGCGGTGCCGTCGGTGTCTGCGGTGTCTGCGGTGTGCAGCGCCACGGTGCGGGTCAACTGGCCTTCCGCGGCCTGCACCCCGTCGAGGGCGGCGATGGCGTTGATCTGACCCGGCTGCAACGGCGTGGTGGCCACGATGATATCGCCGAGGGCATCGCTGGCCACCACCCGGTGGAGGGACCCCTCGGAGATGGTGGGGATGGCGAGCACTCCGATGGCCGCCACCGCCAGGGTGAGGGCCAGGACCGAAGCAGTGATGCGCCCCGGGGCCCGCCGGAAGTGCATCCAGGCTCGACGAAGGGTGCCGATCATGACCGCACCGCCTGAAACTGGCCGGTATGGCCGCCACTGAACTGGGTGGGAGTGGGGTGGGTGGGTGCGGGGTGGGTGGGTGCGGGGCTACTGACGCGCTCGACCCGACCGTCGAGCATGGCCACCACCCGGTGGGCGGCGCCGGCCAGGGTCAGATCGTGGGTGATGAGCACCACCGTGGTGCCCTCGGCGCTGAGGGTCCGCAGCAGGTCGAATACCACCTGTCCGTTGGCCTGGTCCAGCGCGCCGGTGGGCTCGTCGGCCACCACCAGCGGCGCCTCGGTGACCAGGGCCCGGGCGATTCCCACCCGCTGCTGCTCACCGCCGCTGAGTTGCGCCGGCAGCTTGGACGCCTGAGCGGCCAGGCCCACCCGATCGAGCGCGGTCACCGCCCGGCGCTTGGCGTCGCGCCGGCCCAGACCGGGTGTGCCCAGCTCCAGGGCCAATTGCACATTTTCCAGCGCCGACAGGGTGGGCAACAGGTGAAAATCCTGGAAGACGATGCCCACGTTGGCACCGCGCCAACGGGCCAGGTGATCCACCTTCATGCGGTCGATGCGGGTGCCGTTGACCACCAGCGAACCAGAGCTGGCCACGTCGATACCGGCGATGAGGGCGCCGAGGGTGGACTTGCCCGATCCTGAAGGGCCGATGATGGCCACCAGCTCACCCCGAACGATGTCCAGGTCGACGTCAGCGATGCCCACCTGCGCCGTGCGGCCTCGTCCCCAGATCCTCGTCAGCGCCCGCGCCTGCACAATGGTTTCCGGAGAGCCCGCCGCGGCGCCCGGCGACGGTGACGGTGAGGGGTGCGGATGTGCAGCCGGGGGGTCGAGTGGGTCGGGTGTGGGCTTTGTCAGCATGCCAACCATCGTCTGACGGCGGGGGCCCGGGTCCAATGGTGCCCACCGGCGAATCGGTGGTGGGGAAAACCCCCGCGATGGGCGCGTGATCACCGCTCCGGCGGGTCACGCGCCTGGTCCTTCAGTACGCACCGCTGAGCCGCAAGGTACTGAGGGACGCCTGAAGATCGCGGCCGCGCGTGTAGCCCCTGCTGGTGATCAGATCCACCGCCACTTGGGCGACGTCCCAATCGGTGTCATGGGCGATCTCTTTCAGCGCACGAAGATCATCTGCGTCAAGCGGGCGGCGCCGATCGTCGCGGGCCAGCAACTTCATGGCGATCAGATGGCCAACGCAGGCCACCGGCAGCGCGAGATCCGCCAACACCGCAATCGGTTCGGCCGCCTCGACGATCTCTGGTTCGATGCCGCAGGACGCAAACAACAGATCAACCACCACCCCTACCGTTGGGCCGCGACCCAGTCGTATGGTCAAGAGCCGCTTGGTTGCGGTTTGCTCCACCGCGGCGACAACCACGTAGCCCCGCGCCACCAGTTCCCGCACCACCGCCTCGGCCTGTTCGTCGCCGGTGACCGCCACCGCCAGGTCAGCGTCGCGGGTCAGGCGGGGCTCGGCCCGGACCGACACCGCAAGCCCACCAACCACCGCGAACGCCGCACCGATGGCCCGAAGCTCCTGATCGATCCGGCGGAGTTCGGCCTCGAGATCGATCATCGTGGTCTGGGCCAACCAACGGAGCGGCCGACACCATCGCCATCAGGCGCGCCCGGTCGGTCTCGAAACCAGGCCCTGACGGCGGCAGCGACCTCGGCCTCGCCCGCTTCGGGATGGTCTCGGCGGTAGCGCTGGGCCTGCAAGCGCGAACCCAGCTCGGTGAGCGCCAAGGCCACCTCGAGGGGAAACACCGGACGGTCGCTCACCCACGTGATGTTACGGAACATCAGCCGCCGAGGTTGCCCACGGTCTCCGCGTAACGGCGCATCAGCTCGATGTGCTCGTCGGCGCTGCGGGTGACCACTGGTTGATCGCGGCGGGATTCGTCGGTGCGCAGGGACAGGTGGGTGACACCCAATTCGGCCCAACCGGCCACCTCCGCCGCCCAACCATCCGGATCGGTACGGCCGGGGCTGGTCCAGGATTCGATGCCGAACCCGTCGGGCAGGGTGCCCCCGGCGGCGGCCACCACCTCGGCCTTGGCGGCGATGAAGGCGTCACGATCATTGGCCAGGTGGTCCTGGAAGTTGGACAACCACCCCTGGCCCAACGTCACCGCCCGCTTGTAGGCCGCCGCCGAACGACCGCCGATCCAGATGGGGATCTGCCGGGTGGGACGGGGGTCCAGCCCGCCGCCCTTGATGACCTCGTTGCCGATGGGTACCTCCACATCAACCACCGGGGCTGACCACAGGGTGCGCATGGCGGCGATCTGCTGATCCATTCGCCGGCCCCGGCGGGAGAAATCGCGATCGAGGGCGTCGAACTCGAAGGGATTCCAACCCACGCCCAGGCCCAGGCGCAGTCGACCGTCGCTCCACAGGTCCACTTCGGCGGCCTGTTTGGCGGCCAGCGCCGTTTGGCGTTGGGGCAGGATGATGATGCCGGTGGCCAACTCGATGCGGCTGGTGATGGCCGCCAGATACCCGAACATCACAAACGGTTCACGCCACAACCGGCCGGCGTAGTCACCGGGCTGGCCCACCACGTGGTCAAAGACCTCGATGTGGGCGTAGCCCAGTTCCTCCGCCGCTTGGGCGTACGCCGCCACCGCGCCGTTATCGCCACCGATCTCATTGCTGGGAAAGATCACACCGATTCGCACGCCCCGCAGCGTAGGCGCCGGAACGGGCAGCGCTCAGCCCGACGCCGCGCTCAGCCCAACGGTTGCGCTCAGCTCAGGGCGTCTCGGTACTGGGCGATGCGGGCCAGGTGCCCGTCGGCGTCGGTGGGCCCGGCGTTGTGGGTGGCGATGGCCATGTGGGTGGCGCCGATTTCCTGCCACTTCTCGGCGTGGGAGCGCCAGCGTTCGGGGGTGCCGCCGGCGAACTGGGCCTGGGCCTGGATGCCGAACCCGTCCATGGTCTGGCCCGACGCCTCACGAATCCGGCGGATGTCCGCCAGCAGCGCCGCGGACTTGTCGTTGGCGCCACCGAGGGGCATCCAGCCGTCTCCCAGTCGGGCGCAACGATCCAGCAGTGCCGGGGCCGAACCACCGAACCAGATGGGCACCGGCTTGGACGGGCGAGGGTTGATCGATGCCCGATCCACGGTGTGGTAGCGACCCTCGTAGCTGAAGGCGTCCGACGTCCACAGCTTGCGCATCAGGTCGATCTGCTCTTCCTGGCGACGCCCGCGGTTGGTGAAGGACTCGTTCAGAGCCTGGTACTCGACCTTGTTCCAGCCGGTTCCCACGCCCAGGCGCAACCGGTCCCGGGACAGGATGGCAATCTCCGCCGCCTGTTTGGCCACCAACACCGTCTGGCGTTGGGGCAGGATCAGCACCGTGGTCACCAGCTCGATGCGCTCGGTCACCGCGGCCGCGAACCCGAAGAAGGCAAACGGCTCATGGAACGCGGTGTCTTTGTCATAGGCGCCGGAGTACCCGCCGGGACGGTTGGGGTCTGCGCCCATCACGTGGTCGTAGATGAGCAGGTGGGTCATGCCCATGTCCTCCACGCCTTGCAGGTAAGCCTTGATGGCTCCGGGATCGTTACCGATCTCGTTGTGCGGCAGCACCGCTCCGAGTTGCATGGCCGGCAATCTATCCCCTGGTCTCAGTCCGTGACCGTGACGGTAACAGTGGTTGGGGTCGACCCTCGCTCCCCGAACCAACACACCCGTTCCGAGACCATGTCAAGTTCCACCTGGAACACGCCGGGCTCGGGAAGCGCCGGCATTTCACCCGAAAGTGTGGCTTTGTCACCAGGTGCCATTTCGTGGGGAATTGACAGTCTGTGCCAATCCCAGTCCTGGTTGGTGCCGATGTGGTCGTTGAGGTGAAATCCCAATCGGGTGGTTCCGGGCCGGGCCGCGTCACCGGTGAGCCACGTGGTGTCCCCGGTGTTGGCGAGCTGCACGTTGATGTTCCACGGACGCCCCTGGCGAACCGTTTGGAACGTGGGGGTCTGTATCTGGGCCCGGGTCAATGAGGGGCGCCGGGTGTCGGGGATCGGCGTGCCTTTATAGAGAAGGATGAAATGCTCGCTGAGTAATGATTGGGCCTGGCGGGTCCAGAACCGCTGAAAGCCGCGACCGCGTAGGAACGAGACCAGTTCGGCACTGTCCACTTCAATGGAGGACGCCAGGCTGAGGGGAACCACGGTCGTTCTGGAGAACCCGTGGCGGCGGGCCAGCACGTCGAGTTCCTCAACTACGATGTCGTTTTCGAGGACGCCGCTGAGCTCGACCTCATCGAGACTCTCCTGCGCCAGGGAGTGGCGTCGTCCTGGTTCAGACATGGCCGTGATGCCGCCGGGCCGAAGGACGCGGGACATCTCCGAGAGCACCGCGGCCTGATTGGGAATGTGATGAAACGCGTCGTACACCACGATGCGATCCACTGAGGCGTCGGGCAGCGGCAGCCGCCAACCGTCAAAGGTCGCGAACTCCGGATGAAGCGACCAATTGGTGTGGCTGCTCGACCCGAACAGATGCCTGGCCAGTTCCAAGACGGTGGCTGACACGTCCACGGTTACCGTTTCACAACCGTATTGGTTCAGAAGGTGGGACAACCATCCGCTTCCGGCGCCGATCTCCAGCACCCTGTCGCCCGGTCGTAAGCGCAGCCAGTGGACCATGGTGCCGACAGAAAAGAGGTGTTCGGCGAAGTGATCGGCGTCACTGAACGGTTTACGAAGCAGGAAGTCGCGGAACTCCTCGGAGCTTTGGGTGGAGAAATACTGCTCGGCCTTGAGGTT
Organism: Acidimicrobiales bacterium; assembly: GCA_046155365.1. Lineage (GTDB taxonomy): Bacteria > Actinomycetota > Acidimicrobiia > Acidimicrobiales > CAIXPF01 > CAIXPF01. The sequence goes on from JBJXFH010000193.1 coordinate 11,893, forward strand.
CAACTCGTCGGTCAGCTTGATGAGCCGTTCCTGGGTGTAGGTGTTCGCCGCTTGCGGGACCGGCACCTGGGGCCCGATGAGGACCTTCATGATGGAGTCCGTCGCCACCCCGGCCAGCCGGGACAGCGCCGGGACCCGTTCGAACAGGGCGCGTAGCACGCGGTAATGGAGCCCTTTTGCTAGGGGTCCTCTCATGGTCCACGGTCCTTCAGGCTCTCGCGATCAAAGGCCCCACCGCGGGCGGCATCCATGACGGCGTCGATGATTTGACCGTATCCGGTGCAGCGGCACAGGTTGGCAGACAGCGCCGCACGGACCTCCTCCCGGGTGGGGGTCGGGTTGTGGGTCAGCAGGTCCAGCGCGGTGAGCAACATACCGGGGGTGCAGAACCCACATTGCAGGGCCCCGTGCGCGGTGAAGCTTTCCTGCAACGGGTGCAGCGCGGCGCCGGCGGCTGCCAGCCCTTCCACCGTGGTCACTTCCTTGCCGTCCAGTTGCGGGCCGAACATCAGGCACGAACGCACCGGCTCGCTATCGACCAGCACCGTGCAGGCGCCGCACTCCCCGTGTTCGCAGCCGGCGTGGGTCCCGGTGAGCCGCAGCTGTTCCCGCAGGACATCCACCACGGTATGGCGCGCCTCGACCTCCAGTTGGCGTGGCTTGCCGTTGATGGTGCAGCGGATCTGGCAGCGGGTCACTGTGGGGTCACCTCGCCCCGGGCCTGGCGTAACGCCCGTCGAAGCAGCACCACGGCCATGGCCCGACGGTAGTCCGCGCCGGCGTGGAGGTCACCGGTGGGCGTCACCGCAGCGCTCGCCGCGAAGACCGCGGCGTTGATGTCCGCATCCCGCAATCGGGTACCGATCAGTATCCTCCCCACCATACCAAGGAGTACAGGGGTGGGGCTGACCCCGCCCAGAGCCACGGTGGCGGCCCGGCACCCGCCATCGCCGTCCACGGAGACGGTGACCGCCGCCAGCACCAGGGCGAAATCCCCGTGGCGTCGAGCCAACTCGGCGAACCCGAAGGGCCGGCGTGAGGTTGCCAACGGAAAGCGCACCGCCACCACCAACTCGTCGGGTTGGACGCATGAGGTGAGTGATCCTTCGAAAAAGTCGCTGGCGGGCACCAGGCGTTCACCGTGCGCTGATCGCAGTTCGATCTGTGCTTCCAGCGCCACGGACACGGTGGGTAACTCCGCCACCGGGTCGGCGTGGGCCAAGCTCCCGCCCAGCGTGCCCCGGGTGCGAATGGCCCGATGGCCGATGTGGGCCGCCGCCCGGGCCAGCAGCGGGGCCTCGGTGCTCACCAGCGGATGGGTCAGCAACGTCTCGTGCCGGGTCATGGCCCCCACCCGCAAGGCACCGTCGATGACCCCGATGCCGTGCAATTCGCCCACCCGCTCGAGGTCCACCACCACCTCGGGTTGCACCAGCCGCAGGGCCATGAGCGGCACCAGGCTCTGCCCGCCGGCGAGGACCTTGACACCATCGCCGCCGGCATCGCTGCCCGTGAGACCGTCAGCTGGACCCGCAACACCATCAGCCAGAATTTCCAGGGCCTCGCGCAGGTTCTCGGGCCGGGCGTAACGGAACGGCGCCGGCTTCATAACACCATGCTGATCGGTATTGCCGTGACGGGACCGGTCATGGCATCGAGTAGCCGCCGTTGACGGAGATGATCTGACCGGTGGTCCAACTCTGCAACGGTGACGCCACCAGCAACACCATGGGCACCACGTCCGCGGCGCGACCGAGCCGACGCAGCGGGTACTGGGCGATGATGCGGGCCATCCGCTCGTCCTCGGTGCCCCCGGCGTGTTCGGCGAAGTTGTCGGTCTGCACCAGCCCCATCGAGATGGCGTTGGCCCGGATGCCATGGCGGGCCAATTCCTTGGCCAGGGACTTGGTAAGACCCACCGTTGAGGCCCGGGTGGTGGCGGTCACCAGCAAACCAGACTCACCGACCCGCCCGGAGTCCCCCATCAGGTTGACAATGGCCCCGCCCCGGCCGTGCTGCACCATGTGGGCCGCCACCGCGTGGGTCACCCGCAAGGTGCCCGTCACCGTCACCGCCACCTGCGCATCCCAATCGGCACTGGTGGTGTCCAGGAACGGGCCCCGATCGGTGGCGGCGGCGTTGTTCACCAGGACCGAGATGGGCCCCACCGTGCTCACCGCCTGTTCCAAGCCGGACCTCACCGCTTGGTCATCGCGGATATCCAGGCTGACGGCCACGGCGTGCACACCCAACTCCCGGGCCTCGGCCGCGGCTTGCTGGGCGCCGTCCCCCGAGCGGTGAAAGCCGAAGGCCACATGCGCCCCCTGCGCCGCGAAGCCCAGACCGATGGCTCGCCCCAGACCCTGACCGGCGCCGGTGACCAGGACCCCGGTTCCGGCGAGTTGCAGGTCGATCATCGGGCGCACGGTAGCAGCGCCCACCGTCGGCGAGGGTCTGGCGCGCCGAACCGCGCCGAACCGCGCCGAACCGCGCCGCGCCGCGCCTACACCGCGCCTAACGGGGTGGCGGCGGCCCTGCGTGCGGTGGGGTTGCCACCGATGGTGGGTTCGGGGGAGGGGTGGTCGGCCAACTCGACAGCGGCGGTGGTGGCCCGGCCGGCGCCCCCAATATCGGCCCGCCCGCGCTCCCTGCGGGATCGTCTTTCACCCGACCGCCGTTTGGGGCCGCTGCGGTGGCCAGGGAGGTCCGCTTTCGGTTCAGCGCCACCGCCGCGAACACCGCCAGCCCGCCGATGGTTGCCGCCGCGGTGGCCAGTTGCAGGGTGCGATCGTCCCGGGGCGATCGGGTTTGGACGTCACCGGTTTGGGTGCGGGCGTAGAACTGGCTCTGGATTGCCTGGGCGGACAGGAACCAGACCAGCTTGCCGTCGGTTTCCTGATCGGCGTTGTGCTCCGTCACCTGTCCCGGCAGGTCCACCACCAATGTGAGCTGTCCCGAGTGATACAAGGCGTCGGCCACGGTGGGGTTGGTCCCTGCGGGTTCAGGTGGGGCGGAAACGTTGTTGGTGCGCATGATGAACTCCCAGCCGCTCTCCAGCCGGGTCAAGGCCACGGTGGAGGTGGCCGCGCTGCCGGTCTCCGAGGCCAGCAATCGGTGCAGCGCGTTGAGCCGTTCGTTGAACTGGGCCGGATCTTGGAAGTCCACGTTGAGGATCAGCCCCTCGTCGGTCCCGCTGACGTAGTCGGCCGCGGTGATCCAACCCGGCAAGGACAGATCACCGGCACGGGGCAGCCGCGGCGCTGGTGGCACGTCACCGGGGCCGAGCGCGTCCCGGTTCACCACCAGCGTCTCGGTGATGGAGCCGGACCCGTCCTCGTTCACCATCACGCTGGATTGGTGGCGGAAGCAGCCGCTCAGCAGCAGCGTCGCCGCCACCATCAGCATGAGCGAGCGGATCCGCATGGCGGCCAAGGCTACCGATCGACCCCCCTGCTGTGTCTGGCCGGAGCGAGGCCGCTCAACGGGTCAGCGTGAGCAGCGTGGGCACCGTGCGACCGCGGCCGCCGCGGCTCAGTAGTTTGAACCGGTGCGGTACTCGCTGGGGGTCGACCTGGGAACCACGTTCTCCACCGTGGCGGTGCTGCGCGAGGACACCGTCCCGGCCCGGCTGGGATCGGGCTCCTACGGCAGTGGCCCGCCCGGCAGCGGTGGCGGCTCGGGTTCCGGACTGGAACGCATCGAGATGGCAGATGTGGGTGGCCGGGGGTTCGCGGTGCCCTCGGTGCTGTTTGTGGGTTCGGACGGCACGGTGCTGGTGGGCGAGGCGGCGTCGCGACGGGCGGCCACTGATCCGCTGCTGGTGGTACGGGAGATCAAGCGTCGCCTGGGTGATCCCGCGCCGATCATCGTCGGTGATGCCGCGTACTCCCCGGCGCTGCTCACCGCGGCGTTGCTGCGGGGGGTGCTGGCCCAGATCATCCAGGCCGAGGGCTCCGATCCCCAGCGGGTGATGCTGGCCCATCCGGCCAACTGGGGTGCCTTCCGCCGCGATGTGTTCATCGAGGCCGCCACCCTTTCGGGGCTGGGGGCCACCTTCGAGTTGATCGCCGAGCCGGTGGCCGCCGCCCTGTGGCACGCCCGTCGAGATACCATACCAGATGGTACTGTGGTGGCCACCTACGATCTGGGCGGTGGCACCTTTGACACCGCGGTGCTGGCCAAGCGGGGCGAGGGCTTCGAGGTGCTGGGTCAGCCGATGGGCCTGGACCAGTTGGGGGGCGTGGATTTCGATCAGGCCCTGATGGCGTTCGTGGACCGGTGCCTGGGCGGCGCACTGACAAGGCTGGATCCCACCTCGGAGGCCGCGGCCCGCACCATGCGCAGCCTCCGAGCCGAGGTGGTGGCGGCCAAGGAGACGTTGTCAACGGACGTCGCGGCCACCATCAACGTGGCCCTGCCCGATGGTTTCGAGGCGGTGCGGGTCACCCGCCGGGAGTTCGAGGACATGATCCGGGCGCCGGTGGGTGACACCTTGGCGGTGATGCGGTCCGCGCTGGAGGAGGCGGGGGTGGCCCCGGCGGAGGTTCACAAGGTGTTGTTGGTGGGGGGATCGTCGCGTATCCCGCTCATCTTCGAGCTCATCGAACGGGAGTTGGGCATCACCGCGTCGCTGGATGATCACCCCAAGAACGTGGTGGCGTTGGGGGCGGCGTTGGCGCTGGCCGGGCGGCCCCTCAGCCGGGGGGGCGAACCCACAACGGCCCACCCGCAGGCGGCGGCTTCCAAGGCCCCGCTGTCGGCCCCGCCGCTGCAGGCTCAGGACACGGTGTTTGGGGCGCCGCTGCAGCAACCGGCGGGACGCACCGAACCGGTGGTGTCCGCACCCGCGAACCCGGCCGACGCCCACCAGGACGCGCCTGAGGACGCGCCTGGGGACGCCGATGAACATCCCGGTGACATACCGGTAGGTCTGGCGTTGGTGGTGATCAGCGGGCCCGACGGTGGCGCCGTTCGTCCGCTGGCCTCCCATCAATCGATCGAGGTGGGTCGGGACGTGGTTCCCACCGCCGGCTGGGCTCTGTATGACCCGCGGGTGTCGCGCCGCCACGCCCGGCTGAGCAATGACGGATTCACCGTTGAGGTGCAGGATCTCGGTTCGCTCAACCACAGTTATCTCGACGGGCTCATGGTGACCCAAGGCGAGGCCCGGCCGGGTCAGACCCTGCGGTTCGGCAACACCGTGGCGCTGCTGTTGCGCCGAAGCGGTGATGGTGCGCCAGCGGATGTGACCTCCCTGGAGCCGTTCGAGCTGCCTGGGCCCAACCGCAGCGGACGCTTCCTCCGTAAGGGCGTCGATACCGATCAGTATGGCGAGCAGTTGGAGCAGCTCCGCCCGGAGATCACCCGGCTGAGTGCCACTTCGGCGCTGATTCGACGCCATCGCCATCCGGTGGCGGGCTACCGATGGGTTCATCCGGTGCCGTTGCGCCGCCGGGGTGATCCTGGATTCGGGGAGGTGACGGTGGGCTACGCCGACTGTCCCACCGAGCTGGCCTGGTCCCTGCCCCCGGATCTGGGCGCCGCCGGCGAGGAGGTGCTGGAACGCTTCACGGCGTCGTTCACCGATCGTGCGGTGCCGGTGGTGTTGGGCTTGCTCGACGGAGGACGGTTGGTCCTTGACGGTCCTCGGGAAGCCGTGATGGGGACCCTGCGGCAGTTGCTGGCCCAGGTGTTGTTGCATCACCATCCCGCTGACGTGGCGGTGGCGGTGCTCACCGACCCTGACGACGCCGGTGATTTGGCGGTGTCCTTGGGCGCGGGTCAGGCCCTGGGGGTGGCTCGGAACACGTTGCTGGCACGGCCCCATCTCCGTGGTCGTGGTGCTGGTGGGGGCCCCGATTTGATCGGACCGGTGGCCGTGCTCGAGGGGGCGTTGGCCGGGGGTTGGGGTCCGGCCCGGCGGGACCGACAGGACCGACAGGACCGACAGGACCGACAGTTGCTGATGGTGGGCCAAGCTGCGGCGGTGGACCGGCTCCGGACGAGCCTGGTTGCAGGCGGCGTAGTGGGCGCTGAGGGGCTGTCGGCGTTGGTGGTGGGTGAGTCGGGGGACCTTCACCCGCCAGCCCGGCGTCTGGTGTTGCAGACCGAGGACGGGATGGGCCACATCGAGGGCGAAGGGGCTCCGCAAACCGCCGGGCTGATGCTGCCGGCCAGCTTGAGTGCCACCAACGCCGAGCGGTTGCTGGCCGCGCCGTCAGCCCGGTGAGCCCGCTGCTACGTTTCGGCCCCGATGATCTGGCAACGTGAAACCCTTCCCGACAGCGCCGGACGGGTGCTGCACGTGGCGTTGCCGGAGGGCTACCACCAGCCCGGCAACAACAGCCGCTATCCGTTGTTGGTGTGCCTGGACGCCCAATGGACCTTCGGCACGGTGTGTGATTCGGCGCTGAACCTCGGCCTGGCCCGGCTGCTGCCAAGGGTCATCGTGGTGGGTGTCGGTTGGTCCAGTGACGTGGCCCGGGAGATCACCCGGCTTCGGGCCCAGGCCTTGACCCCCACCCAAGCGGTGGTGCCCCCCTTCGTGGTGCGCGGTGAGCAGGAGGCGGTGCGCGGCGGTGGCGGCCCGGATTACCGGCGCTGGTTGTTGGGGGAGGCCCTGCCGCTCATCGATGCGCGTTACCGCACCCTGTCCGGCGAACGCACCTTGATCGGTCATTCGCTATCGGCGTTGTTCGGTCTCGGCACCTTGTTGGAGCAACCGGGGGCGTTCAATCGTTATCTGCTGGCCAGCCCGTCCATCTGGTGGGATGACCGGGTGATTTTGGCTCATGAGGATCACAGCCGGGAGCAGGGGGTGACGTTGGAGGGACAGGTGTTCCTTTCCGTGGGTGGTCTGGAGGAAGGCTTGGGGGGTCAGCCGATGATCACCAACGCCCGCCTTATGCACGAACGTCTGGCGGCGCGCGCCGGGGACGGATTGGACACCACGTTGGTGGTGTTGGAGGACGAATTGCATCACTCCACCATTCCCGCCGCCATCAGCCGGGGTCTGCGCTGGTTGTATCGCTGAGCGTCGCGGTGGCGGCTGGCGTCAGCCGGCCCGGGGATCCACCAGGACCTTGACGGCGTCGATGTTGCGGTTGGCCATGCCGATGATGGTGTCGCCCAACTCGTCAAGGGTGATGGTGCCGTCCACCAGGCTGGTCACGTTGAGCCTGCCGTCGGCAATGTAGTTACCCACAATGCGCATCTCGTCCAACGTGAACACCATGGAGGTATCCACGCTGACCTCTTTGGCCATCCAGCGCATGGGGGACACAGTGGAGTTCTCGCCGCTCACGCCGATCATGCACACCGATCCGCCACGGCGCACCATGTCCACCGATTGCTGCAACGTTTGGGGCACGCCGGCGCAGTCAAAGGCGATGTCCGCCCGCAGCCCGCCGCTGATGTCATTGAGGTGATCGCGCAACTCGCCGCCGGGGGCCACTGCGGCGTTGGCGCCCAGGGCCAGGGCCCGTTGGCGGCGGGTGGGGTCCGGTTCCACGGCGATGACATGGCCGGCACCGGCGATGCGGGCACATTGCAAGGTGAGCAAACCGATCGGACCGCAGCCCACCACGCAGGTGATGTCACCGGGGCGCAGGCGGCTACGGCGCACCCCGTGCAACGCCACCGACGCCGGTTCGATCACCGCCGCGTCGTCATCGTTGACGGCGTCAGGCACCTTGCACAACCGGTCCGCCCGCAGCGCCATGGACCGGGCGAACCCACCGTTGGCCGGTCCGGCGCGCCCGCCGTAGGTGGCCCGTCCCACGGCACAGAAAAACGGGATCCCGGCCCGGCACTCGGCGCAAGCCCCACAGCCGGGGGACACGCCGCCGGTAACCCGGTCGCCCTCCACCACGTTGTTCACCCCGTCACCGAGACCCCGGACCACGCCCACCCATTCATGGCCGCACAGGCCCGGCGCGTAGGGCCAGCCCTCCACGTAGGCGTGCACGTCGCTGCCGCAGATCCCACAGCGCTGGATGTCGATGACCGCCTCGCCCACCCCGGCCACGGGCTCGGCCACCTCGGCCAACTCGAACTGGTGCTTCCCTCTGATCACGGCGGCGCGCATGGCGTACGTCCTAGCAGACCGTGCAGGGTGGCGCCGCCGCTGGAGGGCGGGCAACGGACCCATCACGGTCGGTACGGTCGGTACGGTCGGCGCGGTGACCTACCAGGTGTCCACGCAAGGACGCTTCTTTTCCTTGCGGGAGCGCCAGGGGGTGGTGGGCGCGGACTTGAGGCCGGCGGCGAGCCAGTGGCGGCTGTCGGCGGGGTCGATGACCTCGTCGATCTCGAAGTGCATGGCGGTGTTCAGCGCTTTGCCGGCGTTGTACATCTTGGCCACCAGCTTCTCGTACAGCGCCACCCGGGCTTCGGGGTTTTCCTCCGCTTCGAGTTCCTTGCGGAAGCCGAGCTTGACCGCGCCCTCCAAGCCCATGCCGCCGAACTCACCGGTGGGCCACGATACCGTCCAGAATGGTGTCTTCAGGCTGCCGGCGCCCATGCCTTGCGCCCCCAGACCGTAGGACTTGCGCAGCACGATCGTGAAGAATGGCACGCTGACATTGGCGGCGGTCACGAACATACGGCAGCAGTGACGCACCAGGGCCTGCTTTTCGTATTCCGGTCCCACCATGTTGCCGGGGGTGTCACACAACGACACGATGGGCAGGTCGAAGGCGTCACACAACTGGATGAAACGGGTGGCCTTGTCGGCGGCGTCGCTATCAATGGCCCCACCGAGATGGGCGGGGTTGTTGGCGATGACCCCCACCGGGCGGCCTTCGATGCGGGCCAGGGCGGTGATCATGCCGTGGCCGAAACCCCGCCGGATCTCCAGCACCGAGTTGGTGTCGAACAATTGCTCGATGACCTTGCGCACGTCATAGATGCGTAACCGGTTCTCGGGGATGGCGTGGCGCAGATTCCGTTGGTCGGCGCATTCCCAGTCGGTGGTGCGACCCTGGAAGTAGGACAGGTACTGCTTGGCCACTGCCACCGCTTCGGCTTCGTCGCGCACCGCGATGTCCACCACACCGTTGGGTACCTGCACCGACATGGGGCCCACCTCCTCGGGGCGATACAGGCCCAGGCCGCCACCCTCGATCATGGCCGGTCCGCCCATGCCGATGTTGGAACCTTCGGTGGCGATGACCACGTCACAACATCCCAAGATGACGGCGTTGCCGGCGAAACAACGGCCGTTGGTGATGCCGACCATCGGAACCGTGCCCGACAGCTGCCCCCAGGTGTGGAAGGTCATGATGTCCAGGCCCATACCGGCGATGGCATCCACATCACCGGGCCGGCCCCCGCCGCCCTCGGCAAAGAACACCACCGGCAGCCGCCAATCACGGGCCAGTTCCATCATGCGGTCCTTCTTGTAATGATTGAAGAACCCCTGCGTACCGGCAAGTACGGTGTAGTCATAGGCCAGGACCACCGCCTGGGCCGTTTCCTCATCGAACAAGGTTCCATTAATGGCGCCAATGCCGGCCACCATGCCATCGGCGGGGGTGTTGCGCTGCAGATCGTCGATGCTGCGGCGGCTGCGCTGGGCGGCCACCACCAGGGACCCGTATTCAATCCACGAGCCGTCATCGATGAGGTCTTCCACGTTCTCCCGCACGCTGCGATGACCCAGCTTGTGGCGCCGGGCCACGGCTTCGGGTCGGTTCTCGTCCAGGCCCAGGGCATGGTGGGCGTAGGTCTCTGCCAGATCGGGGCGGATGTGATCCAGATCAACCGCATCGTCGAGGTCGGCGGCGCCGAGGGACACCTCGCCGGCCTCCACGAACAGCAGCGGGTGACCTTCGTACACCGCGTCGCCCGGCTGCACGTTGATGGCGCGTACCACGCCGCTCACGTCGCTATGGATGACGTGTTCCATCTTCATGGATTCCATGATCAACACCGCCCGACCGGCGGCCACCTCATCGCCCACCTCCACCGACACGCTGACGATGGTGCCCTGCAACGGGGCGGGCACCCCGACGGTACCGTCGGGACCGGCCACCGGCGTACCAGGCGCACCCGGCGCACCCGCCGTCAGCGTGGCCCCGGCGGCAACGCCCATACTCCCACCGGCAGCGCCGCCGTCTTTGCCCAACGCCAGCACCGCCAACGGATCCGCGGTGTTGACCCGGCTGCCGGCCAGACCGGCCCGGTCCCCAGCGGTGACCGCGCCCGCAGCGGTGCGAGCGGCGATGGGCGAGCCGGCGATCCCGGCGTCAGCGATCCCCGCGGCGGCGGCCAGCAGGTCGGCCAGGTGCTCTTCCACCCAGCGGGTGTGGGCCGCGGTCGGCTCGGCCCCAAGTCGCGCCAGCATGGCCCTCAGGAAGGCAATGTTGGTGGCGGTGCCCTCGATGTGGAACTCGCCCAACGCCCGCTCGGTGCGGGCCAGCGCCACCGCCAGGGTGGGTCCCTGGCCGATGACCTTGGCCAGCAACGAGTCATAGCTGGGGCTGGTCCCATACCCCGCCGCGCCATACCCATCGGTACGGACGCCGGGTCCGGTGGGGGGTTCGTAGCGGGTCAGCACCCCGCCGGTGGGCCGCACGGTGCCATCGGGTTGCATGGCCTCGAGGTTGACGCGGGCCTGGACCGCGAAACCCCGGGGGGCGCCGATGTGCTGCTGGTCCAACGCCAGCTCGGCCAGGGTGGCACCGGCGGCGAGTTGCAACTGGCTGGCCACCAGGTCGATGCCAGTGGTCTGCTCGGTGACGGTGTGTTCCACCTGGACCCGGGCGTTGAGCTCAATGAAGGCCACCGCGGCGTGATCCGACGCGTCGTTGGCGTCCACCAGGAACTCCACCGTGCCCAGACTGCGATAGGACACCTCCGTACCGAGGCGTATGGCGGCGGCCAGCAGTCGGGCCCGCACCCCCTCGGCCAGGTTGGGGGCCGGGGCGATCTCAATCAGCTTCTGGCGTTGACGCTGCACGCTGCATTCGCGATCCCACACATGGGCCACCGCGCCGTTGCCGTCACCGACGATCTGCACCTCCACGTGGCGGGCCGCGGCCATGAACTGCTCCACGTACAGCGCCGGGTTGCCGAACGCCGCCTGGGCTTCGGAGGCGCAGCGGATCATGGCCTCTTCCAGATCCTCCAGCCGGGTCACGGGCCGCATACCGCGACCGCCCCCACCGGCGAGGGCCTTCACCATCACCGCTGCGCCGGGGCCCAAGCGCTCGAAGAACTCGATGGCGGCGGCGAGATCGGTGGGCCCCTCGGTGGCGGCGAGGACCGGAACGCCACATTGTTGGGCCAGGCGCCGGGCGGCCACCTTGTCACCGAACAGCGCCAGCATGTCCGGGGTGGGGCCCACAAAGATGAGCCCGGCAGCCTCGCAGGCCTCAGCAAAGGCCGGGTTCTCGGCCAAGAATCCGTAACCGGGGTGCACCGCGTCGCACCCGGTTCGCTGCGCCACCGCCACCAACTGCTCGATGTCGAGGTAGGCCGCCACTCCCCGGCCGTTGAGCAACACCGCTTCGGTGGCGCTACGAGTGTGCAACGAGGCGGCGTCATCGGCCGGGTGCACGGCCACGGTGGCGATGCCCAGATCCGCCGCCGCCCGCATCACCCGGATGGCGATCTCCCCCCGGTTTGCCACCAACAGCCTGGTCACCCCTCGCTGTGCGCCGTCCGGTGTGGGCGCCGCTGCGGACGGCCCTGCGTTTGTTTGCCCTGCGGTCATGTGTGCTCCGGCCCTTTTCTCGGTGCGACCAACGTCGCATCCGGCGATCTCATCCCGGGCCGCTTCGTGCACGTCGGATGGCTCCCGCCCGGCGTCGAAGCGACTATCGAACCGACTATCGAATCGACCAGGACGTTCTAGTTGATGAGCCGCTGGACTCAGCTTTGGGCTGGTTTGATCGCCGTCGCCGGTGCTCGGTTCACCCGGGGTCCCGTCCCTAACGGAGCCGGCTCACGCGCGCACGAAACAGCATGAAAAATACTGAAGCGAAAAGACTCTGGCGGTTTTTGGACACGAGGCTCTCGTCACAACCGCGAAATCTCGACAATCGGTGGTTGCAGTTCCACGGTGCGTCGATATTTCAGGCCGTTGCTGCCGAGGCCGTGTCCAAAATCCGCCAAAGTCTCGGGGAAGGGCCGAGCGCGCCGACGTGGGTGAGCGGGGAGGAGCCATGACGGCCTGGGGGTCTAACCGCGAGCGTGGCGTTGGGCAGGGGAGTTGTCACCGGGGGCCGGCTGGGGTCGATGGACGACGGCTTGGGCCAGGGTGTCGAGCGCTTCGGTGCTGGTCCGCTCGCCGCGCCAGAAACCCGGGGCGTAATCCACCCGGTGCACCACCAGGCCCGCCAGGTCGCTTGGTTGCAGGATCCGCACCGCCAGCCACTTGCCGGAGTGGGACTCGGCGCCGTCGCTTACCCCGGTGAAACCCTGGGAACGGCACCAGGTGGCGAAACCCTCAGCGTCGGCGCACAACACCGCGGTGATGAACATGAACAAGTGTGGCCGGGGTGACGCGGGCTCAGGCGGTGGCGAAACGGACCAGGGTGAGATCGGGCGACACGTCCTGGTAGGCCACCTGCACCGAGGCGCCCACCACCGGCTCGGCGGCGTCTGCCAGTTGCCCGTACAGGCGGGGACCCTCAGCCAGGGACACCTCGACCACGGCGTAGGGAACCTGGAACGGCCCCGCCGCGTAGTACTGCTGATGGAAGCGCACCCAAGACGTGATCGTGCCCTGACCAGATAGCTCCACCCAACTGAAAGCCCGGGACCAACACCACGGGCACCACGGACCTGGCGGCAACCACACGTGGGCGCAACCATCGCAGCGCGGGGCCACCAGACGGTGCTCGCGCAACGCGTCCCAGTGGGGCCGGTTGAGGTTGGTGACCGCCGGCAACGGTCCCGAATAACTGGCGGGCACAGTAGCGGGCACGGTGGCGGGCACGGTGGCGGGCGTGGCGTCAGCGCCGGTGCTCATGGCGTTCACCCGGCCCTGCGGTACAAGATGGAGTCGCCGTAGACGTTCCCCCACTGGATGTGGCGGGCATCGGGCACCTGGCGGGCCCCGGCCTGGCCCCTCAGCTGGCGCACGATCTCCACCTGGTGGTTCCACGCCATCACGTGGGCTTCGGACAACAGGCCCCCGTGGGTGTTGATGGGTAGCTCACCGCCGATCTCGATGCGGCCGTTCTGGCAGAACTCCGCGGCCTCGCCCATGCCACAGAACCCCCAACGTTCCAGCGCCGGCCACACCACGAACGAGAAGGCGTCATAGGTGAAGAAGGCGTCGATGTCGGCGCGGTCGATGCCAGCGGCGGTGTAAAGGCCGTTCTCGCGGGGACCAGGTTGCCACTGGCCGTCCTCCTGTTGGGCCACCCCCAAACCGGGCCAGGCCCAGATGAACTCCTTGCGGCTCACCGGCAGGGGCAACATGGCGGCCAGCTCGATGGGCGTCTGGGCCATGTCCCGGGCCCGTTCGGCCGAGGTGACCAGCACGCAGGTGGCGCCGTCGTTGACCAAGCAGTAATCGAAAAGCCGCAGCGGCTCACAGACATAACGGGATTCCTGATGCTCGGCCACGGACAGCGGCGTTTGCATGATGGCCGCGGGGTTCAGGTTGGCGCCTTTCCGGAACGCTACCGGCACCGCCGCCAACTGCTCCGAGCTGGCACCGAAACGGGCGAAATAGCGTTGTGCCGCCAGTGCCGCACCGGCACCGGGGGAGGTCATGCCCACCACCGGGTCCTCGCCGTGGCCACCGCCGGCTTCCCGGGCGCCCTCGGCGTCACGGTCCCCGCCCACGGCCGTTCCCCGCCCCCGACGTTGCCGGCCCGGCCGGCTCACCCCCGAGAAGGACACCGAGGCCATGCAGGCCACCACGTCCGCCATGCCCGACGCCACCGCCATGGCTGCCTGTTGGATGCAGGTGGCGGTGAAGCGCCCGTGGCCCCAGGTCTGGGAGTAAAAGCGCAGATCCAGGCCCAGGGCGAAGGCCAGCGTGTCGGCATCGGCCCCGCCGGGGGTTCCGAAGCTGACCACCATGCCGTCCAGATCGGCGGGGGTCAGCCCGGCGTCCTGCAGCGCCCCCTCAAGGGCATCGGCGGCCAGATCGATGTTGGAGCGTCCCATCCGCCGGCCGTAGGCGGACTGCCCGACGCCGCAGATGGCGGTGCGTCCCCCCAACGTTGCTGCCCTCGACACGCTCGGCCCCGATGTCATGGCGGCGCACGCTACCGCGTCATGGAGGGGACGGGGTCGGCGCTGACGGAGGCGGCCGGATCGGTCCGGGACCACAACACCATGGCCACCAACGCCAGGGCACAGGTCCCCGCCAACGCCGCCCAACACCAGGCAAAGGAATCGCTGCGATCGACTGCTGCGCCGAACAACGGTGGCGCCACCCCCAGACCGCCGAGAAACCCCACCATGACCCGACCCGAGGATCGCCCGGCCTGCGCCAAGGGCACCGACGCCATGGCTCCCAACATGGCCACGCTGTTCCAGGAGCCCACGGTGATGGCCACCCCCATCGTGGCCAGCCACAGCGCCCATACTCCAAGGTATGTCGAGGCCGCGGTCAAGGCCACCGAGGCGGTAGCGCCCAACGCCAGCCACGCCAGCGGGGGGCCGTAGTGGCTGGTTCCCTGCACCATGCGGGACAGCCCGATACGGGAAACCACCGCCGCCGCCCCGCTGAGGCCCACCAGCAAACCGGCCCCGCTGCGGCTCAGCCCCAGGTCCTGCTCGGCGAACAGCGCGGTGAACGCCCCGGTGGCGCCCGCCGCCGCGCCCATCAAGCACGCGTACCCCGTCAACCACCACACCGCTGCCGGCAGCCCCGCGCCCCGCCCGGTGCCCGGCACTGTTGCAGCCGCGGGGTGGCCTGCGGTGGGCATGGCGGGGTCGGTGGTGTGCGTCGTGGCGGGGTTCACCGCGGCGTTTTCGGTTGCGGCGTTGCTGGCCGGGACGTCAGCGGCGTCGTTGGGGGCGTCGTTCGGGGCGTCGTTCGGGAGCAGTACCACGGTGGCGGCGGCCCCGGCGAGGGCCAGGATGACCATGGCGCTGTAGGTCTGGCCCACACCCCACGCCACCACCGCGCCCGGCAGCAACAAACCGGCCAGGAACCGGCCCAGTTGCACCCCGGACTGCTTGATGCCGGTGACCACGCCCCGTTCGGCTGGGGGAACCCGGGTGGCGATCAACCGGTTGGTGGCCTGATTGCCCGTACCGTTTGGTATGCCGGAGACGGCGGCGGCCAACAGGAGCATGGCGTAGGACCCGGCCCCGGCGTACAGGGCGAACGTGGCGGCGCCGCCCAGAAACGTGGCCACCACCATGCGCCGACCGCCGATGCGATCCGCCAACCGCCCCGTGATCGGGGACACCGCCGCGCCAACCAGGGCGTACAACGCTGACAGCCTGCCGATGTCGGCCCGGCTGAGATCGAAGCGTTCGATGAGCGTGGACGCCAAGATGCCCACCGCCGGCCCGGCCACGGTGCCGATGACCATGGTGATGCACGTCCAGCCGGCCAGACGCCCCCGTCCCGACCGCCCAAGTCCCGATCCGCGAGCACGCACTCGCTGGCGGGCACCGGGGGGGACGGGGCCGGCGGTCATCGGGCCGACAGTAGGCGCGGGCTCCTAAGGTTCCTCAGCGGCGCGGTCCGTCGGTGGTCCGCAGCCACGGGGAGCAGGGGGATGACGATGGCTGATCAGCAGCAAGCTCGGCAGGATCAGGGTGGGCGCAACAGTGCCGGTCGACTGGCGGGCAAGGTGGCCATCATCACCGGGGCCGGTCAGACCCCCGGCGAGACCATCGGCAACGGACGGGCCACGGCTCTGCTGTTCGCCCGGGAGGGAGCGCAGCTGCTGCTGGTGGACCGACGGGGGGATTCCGCCAATGACACCGCCGAACTGGTCCGGGCCGAGGGCGGCACCGCCGAGGTGGCCGAGGCCGACATCACTTCCGAGGACGCCTGTGAGGCCTTCGCCCAAGCCGCCGTGGAACGCTTCGGTCGGGTGGACATCTTGCACAACAACGTGGGTATCGGCTCCGGTGACGGTGGGCCCACCACGCTGACGGAGGCCAACTGGCATCGCATCATGGACGTGAACCTGACCGGTCCGTGGCTGGCCGCCAAACACGTGCTGCCCATCATGCGGGCCCAGGAGTCCGGCGTGATCACCAACATCTCCTCCGTGGCCGCCATCGCCTCCACCCCGATGCTGGCCTACAAGGTGTCCAAGGCCGGACTCAACGCCCTGACCCAGGCCTTGGCCGGTTCCAGCGCCCGTTTCGGGGTCCGGGTCAACGCCATCATGCCGGGGTTGATGGATACGCCCATGGCCATCGAGGGGTACTCCCAAAGCCGGGGGGTGGCCCGGGAGCAGGTCCGCGCCGACCGGGCCCGGCAAGTGCCGTTGCGCCGCCAACAGGGCAGCGGCTGGGACACCGCGTACGCCTCGCTGTTCCTGGCCAGCGACGAGGCGGCCTACATCACCGGGGTGCTGCTACCGGTGGACGGGGGTCTGCATATCCAGGTTGGCTGACACGACGCTGGGCGCTGACGGTAATGTCCGCGCCATGCACATCGGTCTTTTCCTCGGAGCGTTCACCCCGCCCGTCACCCCGGCACTGCTGGCCGCCGCAGCCAAGGGAGCGGAGGCCCGCGGTTTCCATTCGGTGTGGGTTGGGGAGCATGTGGTGCTGTTCGATCGCTACGCCAAGGAGTACCCCTACGCCGAATCCGGCGAGTTCCCCTTGAGCGGCGAGGGTGGCATGACCGAACCGTTCACCACCCTGGCCTGGCTGGCCGGTCAGACCAGTACCATACGGTTGGGTACGGGCGTGATCCTGGTGCCGCAACGCAACCCGCTGTACACCGCCAAAGAGGTGGCCAACGTGGATTGGCTGTCAGGCGGCCGGTTTGATTTCGGCATCGGGGTGGGCTGGCAGCGGGAGGAGTTCGAGGCCTTGCAGGTGCCATGGGAACGTCGAGGCGCCCGCAACGATGAGTACATCGAACTCATGCGGCGGCTCTGGATCGATGCCGAATCCTCCCATCACGGCGAGTTCTGGCATCTGGAGCCTTCCCGGGCGTTTCCCAAGCCGGTGCAGCAACCCCATCCGCCCATCCACATCGGCGGTGAGAGCGACGTGGCGTTGCGCCGGGTGGCCCGCCTCGATGCCGATTGGTTGCCGTTCAACGTGACCCCACAGCAGTTGGTGGAACGCCGGGCCGCCCTGGCCCAGTTACTCGAGGCCAAAGGTCGGGACATTGCCGATGTGCACATCTCCGTGAGCCCCGCCCGTGATGCCGCCCGTCCGGAGTTGGCCGCCGCCTTTGCCGAGGCCGGCGCCGACCAGTTGCTGGTGCACATGCGCCGCAAGTGGAACGAGGACAACATTGAGGAGGGTTTGGACGAGTTGGCGGCCGCCTACGGGCTGAGCACATGAGCGACGCCCCTTCGCCCGGGTGCCCGCACTTCGACCATCATCACCAGTATGTCGATGACGATACCGATCGGTATGGGACGTACGCGGCGTTGCAGCAGGAGAGGGTGGCTCGCTCGGAGGCCTACGGTGGGTTCTGGATCCTGACCCGTCACGACGATGTGGCGGCCGCCGAGGCTGACTGGGAGACGTTCTCCAGCGCCGGCGGGGTGGTGGCCCCGGTTGAGGATCAGCGCCGGTTCAACCAGGTGGCGTTGGAGCAGGACCCACCCGAACACACCGCCTTTCGCCGCTTGTACCTGGATCTGCTGAGCCGGGCCCGGGTGGCGTCGGCGTTGCCGTTCATCACCGAGGTGACCCGGCGGCGGGTGGACGGGTTGGCCGTTGGCGGTGGCGGCGATTTCGTGGCCTCGGTGGCGGTCCCGGTACCCGTTGAGGTGGTGGCCCATCTGCTGGGCCTGGACGACGTGGCCATCGCCGAACTGCGCCACCTCAGCGAGGACGCCTGGTCCGCGCTCAGCCGACCCCGCCGGCCAGTCACCGCCACGTCCACCGCCACGCCTGCACCGCCCGCCACTGCCGCCGCGCCCGCCGCGCCCGAGTCGGCCGCGCCGCAGACCTTGAGCCGATTGCTGCGGTTGGAGGCCCGTCGCCGCCGTGAGCATCCCAGAGATGATTTCCTCACGCAGCTGCTCGACGCCCACATCGATGGCGCTCCCATAACCGAGATGGGTCTGGCCTCGTTTCTGGTGGGCGCGGTGATCGCCGGCCATGACACCACCCTGGCGGCGGCATCGAACCTGGCGTACCAGCTGGCCATCGACCCCGCCGTGCAGGACCGGCTCCGGGCCCATCCCGAGCTGCACGGGCGGGCCATCGAGGAGAGCCTGCGTCATCGCAGCCCGGTGCAGAACTTCTTCCGGACCGTACGCCGGCCGGTGACCATCGGCGGGGTGACCATGGCGCCGGGGGAGCGCGTCATGCTGCTCTATGGCGCCGCCAACCGCGATCCCGATCGGTATGTTCACCCTGACCGGTTCGACCTCGACCGTTACGACAACGACCGTGACGCTCGCGGGCACCTGGCCTACGGCTACGGCGTGCACCGTTGCGCCGGCGCCCATCTGGCCGAGGTGGAGCTGCGGGCCTTGCTGGAAACGTTGCTGCGTTACCAGCTGCGCCTCAACGGAGAGGTCCGATTCAAGCCCACGGCCCACGGCGCCTTCCTGGCCATCGAAGCTCTACCGCTGACCATGACCAGCCTGCAGTGACGGTCCGGTGGATCAGCGAGACGGTGACCAGCCGTAGATTCGTTCCAGTGCGCCGCCCATGAGCATGGCCCGGTCAGCATCGGAAAGGCGGCTGTTGTTGAGGAAGGCGTCGGTGGCCTCGGCGTAGCTACAGAGCGCGGTGGCGCGGGTCCAATCCGTTCCCCACAGGCAACGCTCCAGACCGAAGGCATCAAAGATCCGGCCCAGCGGCTCCCACAGGTCATCGAACGGGTAGCCGGTGCGGGACAGGGTGCAGGCCCCGGTGATCTTGACCGCCACATTGGGATGGCGGGCCAAGTGCAGCAAGGCCGGCAGATCATCCCATCCGTCAGCGGGAGCGGGGGGCTGGAACGGTTGGCGCAACCCCACGTGATCGATCACCAGCTGCGTGTCACGATGGCGCCCGGCCCATTCGTCCATCAACGCCAACTTGCCCCAACACAACACGTTCAGCGGCAGACCGTGACGGGCGGCGGCGGCCATGGTGACCTCCACACCGGGATGTTCGGCGTCCCCGGGAGCCCGGTCCCACAACATCAGCCGCACGCCCACCGCGCCCGGGGTGGCCTTCCACGCCGCCACCGCCCCGTCGATGTCCTCACCGCGAGGATCGATCGGTGTGATCAAACCGAAACGGCCGGGATGGTGCTGGTGGACCTCCACCGCGTAGCTCGGATCGAAGCGGTACATGGTCCACGGTGACACCAGCAGGGCGCCGTCCACGCCCACCGCGTCCATGGCCGCCACCATGTCATCACCGGTGACCTGTGCCGGTCCGTGCAACGTGGCGGCCCAGGGTCGGCCGGGATGGTCCCGCTCGTAGGCGTGCACCTGCGCATCGATGATCATGGGCGCCAGGTTTGCACAACCACCGAACGCGTGGCGGCCGGCCCGTCGGTGTGAGGGTTGGGCGGTAGCTTGGGTTCGTGAAAACGGTGCTGATCGGGCCTCGGCCCCCGGAGCTTGAGGCGCTGATCGAGCACCGTCGGCGTCATGGCCTCGACCTGTTCGACGAGCTGTGGGAGGGAACGCTCCACATGGTGCCTGCCGTGCACGCATCACACGGCATGGTGGCTCACGAGTTGGCTGTGGCATTGCGGGTTCCGGCGCGTCACGCTGGGCTTCGGGGCACGGGCCCGTTCAACATCGGTCAGACCAACAATTACCGGGTCCCCGACGGCGGGTACCACCGTGTCAACCCCGATTCGGTGTGGGTGTCCACCGCGGCGCTGGTGTTCGAGGTGCTGTCCCCTGACGATGAAACCTTCGCCAAGTTCGGGTTCTACTTCGATCACGGGGTGGAGGAGCTCGTCGTGGCCGACCCTGCCCACCGCTCGGTGCAATGGTTCATCCGGGGAACGGACGGGTTCGAACCCGCTGAGCGCGGCCCGCTGCTGGGCCTGGCCGCGGTCGAGGTGGCATCCGCCATCGACTGGCCCTGACCCCACCCGTCTGGGAATCGCGCCAGACTGCGGGCCACAGCGAGTACACCACCAGTCATCGAGCGCAGGGGAGAACACCATGGCAGATCGCATCGGATGGGTCGGGTTGGGGGGCATGGGCCGACCGATGGCCGCCAACGTGGCCCGGGCCGGGTTTGACCTCACCGTGTGCGATATTCGCCCGGAACCCGTGGCCGAGCTGGTGGGCCTGGGCGCTGCCGCCGCCGACAATGCGGTGGCCACCGCCGCAGCCTGTGACGTGCTGTTCGTGTCGCTGCCCAACAAGTACGTCAGCGAGGCGGTGGCCACCGAGGTGTTCGCCGCCGAACACCGGCCGCAGCTGTACATCGAGCTCTCCACCTTGTCCCCCTCCTTGATGCAATCCCTTGCCGCCAAGGCCGCCGCCGCCGGGGTGGCCTTTTGCGACGCGCCGGTGTCCGGCAGCGTGAAAGCCCGTCGGGAAGGCACCCTGGCCGTCATGGTGGGCGGAGCCGAGGCGGACTTCGAGCGGGCCCGACCGGTGATGGAGACCTTCGGGGCCAACGTGTTCCATCTAGGCCCCGTCGGCGCCGGCAGCGTGGCCAAGATCGCCAACAACCTGATGGGTCTGACCTCGTTGGTCACGGCCATGGAGGGCATGTTGCTCGGTCAACGGGCCGGGTTGGAGATGGAGACGTTGCGGGACGTGGTCATGACCGCCAGCGGGGCCAGCAACCAGGTGCTGGGGGTGGCCCATCAGTACCGTACCCGGCGGTATCGTGAGGTGGATACCCCACAGGCTGCCCTGCGTCTGGCGGTAAAGGATCTGGAGTTGGCGGTGCAGCTGGCCGCCGAGGTGGGTCTTCCCGTGCGCACCGCTGAGGGGGCGCTGCAAACCTGGCGGGAAGCCGAAGCCGCCGGCCTGGGCGAAGCGGAGATCTTCGCCCTCCTCGACCATCTGGAGAACAGTTCCACGCGGTAAGTGGCTGCTGCCACATGGTGGTGACGGCTTTGGTGCCGGCTTGCCGTGCTCGCGTCGGCGGGTTGTCTGCGTTCAGCTGAACGCAGCTGGGGATCAACCGAGCAGTTGGTTGAGGCCGCTTCGGTCGGTACGGGGTTGGTCACCGTGGCAGTGGAGTCATTTCCGTTGGGCTATCGTTGGACTACGGCCGGACGCGGCGTTCGGGTTGACCTGTCTTCGCATGCCGCCAACCCTCGTTGCTGAAGTAGTCGCGGACCCCTTCGGCAATATTGCCGGAACTGGTCACATGACCGGCGAGGTCACTGCGGTTGACGGCGGGTTCCACCTGAGAGGTCGATACCCCTTCGTGACCGGGTGTCACAACGCCACCTGGCTGTTCGCCATGGCCGCTCTGCCTCGAGAGGAGGGCGGAGCGCTCCCGATGATGCTGTTCGTGCCCCGGGATTCGGTCCGCATCGAGGACAACTGGGACACCTTGGGCATGCGCGGGACCGGCAGCAACGACGTCAGCTTTGACGTTCATGTGCCCGCGGAACGAACCTCGCTGCTCAGCGACCCGCCGATCTGTCCCGAAGCCAAGCTGGCGAAACTGGCCGACGGCGTTTGGTATGTCAGCCTGGTGGCGTCGGCGGTGCTGATCGGCACGGCCAGAAGGGCGCAGGAGGAGGTCGAGCGCCTGCTCAGCGCGGACAAGAAGCTGTTCCTGCAACGCAGCGGCGTGCGACAGAGCGGCGTTGCGCAGCGAGGTTGGGCCGAATGCGGCGCCCAACTTGAGAGCGCCCACCACTACGCGCGCCATCTCCTCGACAAGTTGTGGCTCGGACCGGACGAAGGCCGCCGCTTTGACATCGGGGCCCGAGCCGAACTCCGGGCAGGCCTGGCGTTCGCTGCGGCACAGGCCGCCGCTGTGGTTGACCAACTCGGTGATCTCGCCACCAGCGACGCTATGTGGCGGGGCTCCGCGCTCGAACGTTGCCTTCGCGACGCCAGAATGCTGCGGATGCACGCCAGCGTGTACAGCAGCGTGCTTGAGCGAGCCGGCAAAGTGCAGCTCGGTGTTACGGAGGTGGATCACCTGCTGTGAGTGCGCAGCGGGCGATCTGGCAGTTCCCGTTGGGCGGAGAACTTGAACGGGAAGCCGGGGATGGGGATGTGGAACGCAACCACTGGCGGCTCGCCCACGACTGCCCATCGGTCAGCTCAACGGTTGATCGGGCAGCTCGCGTTCGAACAGCACGCCGGCGGCCACGAGTTTGGCCAGCTCGTCGCTGCTGCGGCCCAGTCGCTCCTGCAGGATCTGTTGGTTGTGTTCGCCCAGGGCGGAGCACACCAGATCCGGCAGTTTCCGTTGGGCGGAGAACTTGAACGGGAATCCCGGTATGGGGATGGGTCCGGTGATTGGATCTTGCACCCAGCGCACCATGTCCCGGCTCTTGAAATACGGGTGATCCAGTGCCTCCACCGGTGAGAGCACCGGACCAGCCGGTACGTGGTGGCGTTCCAGTTCGTCCAGCACGTCTTGATCCCGCTCGAAGGTGGCCATCCAGTCTTCGATAATGGGGATCAGCTCCCACCGGTGCTCGGCGCGCTGGGCCATTGTCTGATAGCGGGGGTTTTCCAACAGATCGGGCCGACCCAGGCAACGGCACACATTGGCCCACTGCAAATCCAGTGCCAGCACCACGATGTATCCCTGTGGAGCTTTGAACGAACCGGCGGGGAACACCGCGGTGTGATGAGCTCCGTACCGCTTCGGTTCGAATTCGCCGTTGGTCAGGTGATGCGCCATCAGCTGACCCTCATGAAAGTGGAAGAGGGCGTCAGTCATGGAGATATCAAGGAACTGGCCCTGTCCCGTTCGTTCCCGGTGATAAAGGGCGTACCCCAACGAAGCGAAGCCGTGCACTGCGCCGTTGGTGTCACCCACCGCCGAGCACACGAAGCGGGGCGGCCCATCAGGGTCACCGGTCATGTGCATAATCCCTGAAACCGCCTGCGCGATGTAGTCATACCCGGGTTTGCCGGCCCATGCCGAGTCCCGTCCGAAGCAGGACACCGACAGATAGATGATGTCGGGGTTTACCGCTTTGATGGCCTCGTAGCTCAAACCCCGCCGGGCCATGATGTCCCCCGAGGAGAAGTTCTCCGCCACGATGTCCACCTGGGCGGCCAACTCCAGGAGCAGTTGCTGGCCTTCGGGCTGGTTCCAGTCCACACACAGGCTCTTCTTGCCCCGGTTGTGCTGCACGAAGAATCCGCTGCGGCCGTTGGCGGCGAAGGGCAGCAGCCGGCCGCCGTCACCCACCTCGGGAATTTCGACCTTGATGATGTCCGCCCCTAACTCGGCCATCATGCGGGTTACGCCGGCTCCGGCCAGGTACTGGGTGAAATCCAGCACCGTGCAGCCTTCGAGGATCATCGGACTCTGCGATGGTGTGCTCACAGGCTCCCCCTCTGTGTCATCGGTCACTGAGCGTCGAAGCGTACGAGGTTCCCACGTTCGGTGCTTGAAAATCCTCCGCCGCAAACCGTCACCGGGTCCGACCGTGAGCAGGGCACCCCTACGATCGGCCGATGCAGCATGCGGCGAACCAGCCCTCCGGTGAGGACGATCCCCACGGAGTGCCCGAGCCGGACGGCACCCTGCCAACCTCGCCCTCGCCGTCCCCGGCATTGGCGTCGTGGTTGGCCGTGACCTTGGTGGTGCTCAGCGCCGCCGCGGTGCTGGTGTTGGAGATCCTGGCCGGGCGGTTGTTGGCCCCCTACCTCGGCGTCAGCCTGGAAACCTATACCGGCATCATCGGTACCGTACTGGCCGGTATTGCCTTGGGGGCGGCGTGCGGAGGGTGGCTGGCGGATCGCTATGACTCCCGCCCGTTGTTGGCGCTGCTGTTCATCGGGGGTGGTGCCGCCGCGTTGGCCATCCTGCCCACCATCAGGCTGATCGGATCGGCGTTGCCCACCGGGGACAATGGGCGCATCGTGCTGTTGAGCGCCGTGGGGTTCTTTCCCACCGCGGTGGTGCTCAGCGCGGTGTCCCCGGTGGTGGTCAAGGCCCAGTTGCGTGACCTGTCCGTCACTGGGGCCACCGTGGGCCGGCTTTCGGCGTGCGGCACCGGCGGCGCCATCCTGGGCACCTTCCTCACCGGGTTCGTGCTGGTGCGATGGGCCGCTACCACCACGCTGGTGGTTGTGGTCGGCGTGACGCTGGTGGCGGTGGGCCTGGCGCTGTGGCTGATGTTTCGGCGCCCGTGGAGTTCGGGCGTGGCGGCGTTGGGGGCACTGGCCATGCTCGGGGTGACGGCCACCGACCTGGTGCAGGGACCCTGCCAGACCTCTACCCGTTACTACTGCGTGGCGGTCCGGCAGGACACCAGGTTGCCCAGCGGTCGGCTCCTGTGGCTGGACGATCTGCGTCACAGCTACGTGGATCTCAACGACCCCACCCACCTCGAGTTCTGGTACATCCGACGCATCGTGGACAGCTTTCAGTTGGTGGCCGCGACCGGACCTATCGACGTGGTGTACCTGGGCGGGGGCGGGTTCACCTTGCCCCGTTACGTGCGAGCCACCCGCCCCGGCAGCGCCCAAACGGTCCTGGAAATCGATCCCGACCTGGTGGAACTGGTGGAACGGGATCTGGGTTTCGCGCCCGGTCCCGACGTGACGGTGGCGCTGGGGGACGGTCGGCGTTCCCTCAGCAAGATGCCCACCGACAGCGCCGATGTGGTTGTCGGAGATGCCTTCGGGAGCCGCTCCGTGCCGTGGCACCTGGCCACCGAGGAGTTCTTGCAGGATGTTCGTCGGGTGTTGCGGATCGACGGGGTGTACACCGCCAACATCATCGACAACGCCAACGGGACGTTCCTTCGGGCTGAGGCCGCCACCGTGGGCTCGGTGTTTCAGCACGTGGCCGTGCTCACCAGCTCCAGCGCCCGAGCCAACGTCCAGGGGAACTCGGTGATCATCGGGTCCGACCGACCCATCGATGGACCGCTGCTGGACCGGTTGCAGCTGCAGGCGGGCGATAGCGGCCGCCGGGTGGAGGCCATCGACGAGTTCGTCGCCGACGTGGCCGTCCTCACCGACGATTTCGCCCCGGTAGACCAGCTGATCGCTCAGGGCGATTAAACCCCACCACAATTACTTCTTAGATCGAGGAAAGTCGGCGCTCATTCGCCTTTTCTCGCGCTGGAACGCGCTAAACCTCAGGTTCCTGTTTTCCAATCGCAAATTCCGGTTGGATCTGCACCCGACGAGAGGTCGTTCATGGCATTTGCATCCGCCGCGCTGTCCCGCCGCAAGTTCGTTCGAGGGTCCCTGGCTTTGGCCGCCCTCCCTGCCGGCGCCGCGGTGTTGGCTGCGTGCGGGTCCGACGACGGCAGTGAGGCTCCTGTGGCCAAGCCGGTGTCGGAGAACGTCAAGGGCCTCACCCCCGATCAGGCGCTGGAGAAGCTGAAGGAGGGGAACAAGCGTTTCGTTGCCTTGCAGAATGAGGACATCAACGAGAGCCGGGAACGACGCATCTCCGTTTTCGATGGTCAGAGCCCCTTCGCCGCCATCATCGGCTGCGTGGACTCCCGGGTGCCACCGGAGTTGGTGTTCGACCGCGGCCTCGGTGACCTCTTCGTCGCCCGGGTGGCCGCGGCCATCGCCGATGACTCGGTGGTGGGCAGCATCGAGTTCGGGGTGTCCGAGTTCGGCATTCCGTTGGTGGTGGCCATGGGTCACGCCAAATGCGGTGCCGTCGCCGCCACCATCGAAGCGGTCGAGAACAACCAGAGCACGGCGCCGGGCCAGATCCTGTCGGTGGTCAAGCCCATCATCCCCGCGGTGCAAGACGCCATGGCTGCCGGTGTCAGCGAAGAAGAGCTGCTCGGTGAATCCATCCGTCTCAGCGTGGAACGCACCGTGGCCGCGCTGAACCAGTCCGAGGTGCTCTCGGCCCTTGTGGCGGAGAACAAGGTCAAAGTGGTGGGCGCGGTGTACTCCCTGGCCACCGGCGAGGTCACGTTCTTCGAGTAGGTCGATCGCAACGAACGGCGGCGTCCGGGGGGCGCATCGGTAACATCAGCGCAGTGACCGGCGCCGACATGAGCAGCGGCGGGCCCCGGCCCCAACTGCACCCGGAGCTGCGTTGCGGCGATCAAACGCTGGTGTGGGGCCAGCGGACCTATGTGATGGGCATCGTCAACATCACGCCGGACTCCTTTTCCGACGGTGGCCGGTTCCTGGACCCGGTGGCGGCCTATGACCACGCCTGTCGATTGATCGATGACGGCGCGGACATCATCGATCTCGGCGCCGAGTCCACCCGCCCCGGTTCCATACCCATCGGTACCCAGGAGGAGCTGGCTCGGCTGATGCCGGTGCTGGCCAAACTGTCCGCGGCCGGGGTGCGGGCCATCTCGGTGGACACGGCCAAGGCCGAGGTGGCGACGGCCGCGCTGCAAGGTGGGGCGGCCTGGATCAACGATGTGAGCGGCCTGGCCGACCCGGCCCTGGCTGGCGCCGTTGCTGCTGGCGGCGCCGACGCGCTGGTGGTCATGCACCACCGGCCGATGCGCGCCGACCGCGCCGAGGACGACGTGTCCTACGGCGACGTGATCGCCGAGGTGCGGGGAGAGCTGTCCCGCTTGGTGGCGCTGGCGGTCGCGGCCGGGGCGGCGCCGCACAAGGTGGTGGTGGACCCCGGGATCGGTTTCGGCAAGACCGCCGCCGGCAACCTGGCGTTGTTGGCCCGGGCCGGCGAGCTGCGCCAGTTGGGCCATGCGGTGCTGGTCGGCCCGTCCCGCAAGCGCTTCCTGTCGGTGCTGAGCGGCGCCGCCACCCTGTCCGAGCGCGATCAGGCCACCGTTGGGGCCTGCTGCTTGGCGGCGCGGTCAGGGGCTGATCTGGTTCGGGTTCACGATGTGGCCGGGGTGCGCCGGGCGTTGGCCATCATTGACGCCACCCGCGCCACGGACCCGTCGGCCCGCTGAAGGCCCGCTCGGTCTTCAACCGCGAGGGCCGCGGTCGGACCCGTCCCTGGCCGCCGCCAACGCCGCTTTGTCCAGGGCCCACAGCTTGCAATGGGTGCGGTAGACGAGCAACGCCAGCACGGTCAGGTTGAGCGCCAACACCAGCGGCAGGCCCCACCAGAACACCTTCGGCCCGGCGAAGAACACGAAGGTGTTGAGCGCGATGTAGCCGATGCGCACCTCGGTGGGTCCCACGCCGTAGAAGGCGATCTGAAACTGGTTGGTGGCGGCGAAGGACAAGAACGACAACGCCATCATTGAACAGGTGACCAACAACAGCAGCTGCAACAACAACCCGGCGCCACCGGGAGCGATGAACGAGTACCCGATGACCACGCTCCCGGCGAACACCGTGTCCAGGAAGTGGTCCATGAAGAACCCCCACTTCACCAGGCCCTCCCCGCGGGTTCTGCCCAGCGTGCCATCGAAGGAGTCGGTGAACCATTGCGCCGCCACCATCACCGACATGGCCCACAGCCATACCGGACGGTCTCCCGCCAGCCAGCCGAAGGTAATGGTGCCTGCTGACCACACCACGGTGAGCAGGGTTAGCTGCCAGGAACGGATCCAACCGGGAAAACGCTGCACCCAGTGATCGATGAAACGGCGCTCCAACGGACCGAGGATCGACTGGCCGTGCTTGCGGTCTCCGGCGAACCCGCTCACGGTGGTGGCCGTTGGTTGGGACATGCCAGTCAGTATGCCCCGGGCATCGGAAACGCGGCGGGAATGGGGCCGCTCGGTGGGCCTCGACGTTCGCCGCCGTGTGAAAAGTATTGAAAAGTGCCGAGGCGCGATCCATTGGGCGGATTTCGGCCAGGAAGGGCCCCAGCGCGACCGAAAAGCTCGACGATCCGTGACGGTGAGGCTACGGACCGTCGAGATATCGCGGGGATGATCCGGCCGCCGTGGCCCAAATCCGCCCAATAGGAATGTGGGGCTCAGATTCGCTCATCCCGGGCGCCGGGGCGGTGGTTGATTGGTAGGGTTCGGCCCCGATTCCGAGCATGGAGGCAGGACACATGGGTCAGCTGGACGGCAAGGTTGCCCTCATCACCGGTGGTGCCAGCGGCATCGGCGCCGCCACGGTGCGGCTGTTCGTGAGCGAGGGCGCCAAGGTCATGATCGCCGACCTGCAAGAGGACGTGGCGGCGGAGTTGGCCGCGGAGTTGGGCGACGTTGCGGACTTCCGCCGGGTCAACGTGGCCAAAGAAGAAGACATCGAGGGGGTCATCACCGACACCGTGGCCAAATGGGGTCGCCTCGATGTGCTGTACAACAACGCCGGGTTCGGCGGGGCCATGGGTCCGCTGCGAGACACCCCTACCGACGAGTACGACCTGACCATGGATGTGCTGCTCAAGAGCGTGTTCCTGGGCATGAAGCACGCCTCGCCGATCATGATGGAGCAACGATCGGGTTCGATCATCTCCACCGCGTCGGTCTGCGGGCTTGACGCCGGCATCGGCCCGCACATTTACACCGTGGCCAAGGCCGGGGTGGTCATGTTGACCCGCTCGGCGGCGTTGGAGTTGGCCGAATACGACGTGCGGGTCAACGCCATCTGCCCCGGCTTCATCGCGACCCCTTTGGCCGCGGGGGCGCCCTTGGGTCGGGACGTGGCCCGTTCGGATCACCGCGTCGACAAGCTGCGGGGATTCAACACCGGGGCCCAGCCGATCGCACGCTCCGGGGAGGCCGCCGACGTGGCCAACGTGGCGTTGTTCCTGGCCAGTGACGCCTCGGCCTGGATGACCGGCACCGCCCAGGTCATCGACGGCGGGCTCACCCTGGGCAAGCCGTGGCGGGAGCTCAGCTCGTTCATCACCGACCACCGCCCCATCCGCTTGTACAAGCCCACCGACTGAGGGATCCCACCGGCTGACGGCCCCACCGGCTGACGAGCCCGCCGACTGGCGTCCCGGTGGCTGGGAGCGGTGGCGCCGGGGTCTCACACGTCGGCGTGGTAGAGCGCGCCGATCTCCTCCAGGCGGGCGGCGTCGGACGCGGTCAACCCCAGCACGTCGTGCAACACGGCAGCATTGTGCTCACCCAACAACGGCGCCAGCAGGTCCGGCAGGTCCGGTTGGGCCGAGAAGTTGAACGGGTAGCCGGGGATCAGGATGTCGCCCACGATGGGGTCGGGCACCCGGCGGACCATCTTGCGGGCGATGTAGTGGGGATGGTCGATAGCCTCGACGGGGTCCAGGCACGGGGCGATGGGGATGCGATGGGCCAAACAGGCGGCCAGCGCGGCGTCATTGTCGGGGAAGGACAGCAACCACTCCTGGATCTGCGGGATCAACTCGGCCTGGTTGACGGCCCGGACGTCGGCTGGGTTGAACCTGGGGTCCTCACCGAGGTCGGGCCGGCCCATGGCCTTGACCAGATAGGGCCACTGGCGATCCAGGCACATCAGGATGCACCAGCCCTTGGGTAGTTGGTAGATGCCCACCGGGCACACCAGCGGATGGTGCTGACCCATGCGGTTGGGTCGGTAGGTACCACCGGACAGGTCGTATTGGGCGATGACCTCGGACAGGTGGAACATCACGTCCACCATGGCGATGTCGATGTGTTGCCCCTCCCCGGTGCGTTCCCGGTGCAGCAGCGCGTAACCCAGGGCGGCGAACCCGTGCACCGCGGCCGAACTGTCGGCGATGGCGAAACCCACCGCTGAGGGTGGCCGCTCGGGGTCCCCGGTCATGTGCATCGTGCCCGAAAACGCCTGGGCGATACCGTCGAATCCCGGCCGATCAGCCCACGGCCCGGTACGCCCGAACGCGGACACCGACACCATGATGATCTTGGGGTTCAGCTCCACCAGCGACGGATAATCCAGGCCCCGTTTCTCCATGACCCCGTGGCCGAAGTTCTCCACCACCACATCGCAATGCGGCACCAGATCCTTGATGAGCTGCAGGCCTTCGGGGGTGTCCCAGTCCACACACAGGCTGCGCTTGCCCCGGTTCATCTGCACGAAGAAGCTGGATCGGCCGTCTTTCACGAACGGCAGCACCCGGCCGGGGTCGCCCATGGGGGCCAGTTCCACCTTGATGATGTCGGGGCCCAGCTCGGCCAGCATCCGGGTCACGCCGGCCCCGGCCAGATACTGGGACAAATCCAGCACCCGGTAACCCGCCAACATCGCCTTGGTGGTCATGTCTTTTCCCCCGTTTGCCCGTCCGATCGGTTTGATCGGTAGCGGCGCACGTCGTGTCGTCCCCGTCGTGGCGTCCCCGCCGACAGCGTGGCACGTCGGCCCCCTCTCCGCCCGTCGTCGCGCTGGACGGGTGGCCAGTCCAGTGCCGATCGTCCCCGATCGTCCCGGCGTTGCGGGTTGGGGTGGAGCTGGCGAGCGGGGACGGCTTGGGCCTGCAAGGCTGACGCACCGATTCGACGTCGATTCGACCATCGTGGGGTTCCACGGTCTGGGGGAGAGCATGAGCGAGGGCGCCAACCGCATCGAGTACGAGGTGCTGGCAGGCTGGGAGCAACTGCCCGAGGGATGGTCCTTCGTGGAGGTCGCCGGCGTCGCCACTGATTCCCAGGACCGGGTGTACTGCTTCAGCCGGGGCGAGCACCCGGTCATGGTGTTCGACCGGGACGGCCGGTTCCTCAACGCCTGGGGTGAGGGGATCTTCACCAACGCTCACGGCATCTGCATCGGCCCCGACGACACCGTCTACTGCGCCGACAACATGGATCACACGGTGCGCATCTTCCGGCCCGACGGCACCCTGCTGCGCACCCTGGGTCAGGCCGGGGTGGCGTCCGACACCGGCTTCGTGGCCTGGACCAACCCGGTGGAGCGCGCCGCCGGTCCGTTCAACATGGTTACCAACGCCGCCCCCGGTCCCGACGGTCGGCTGTACGTGGCCGACGGGTATGGCAACGCTGCGGTGCATGTGTTCGACGGAGAAGGTGCCCACCTGTTCTCCTGGGGCGAGCCCGGCACCGGTCCCGGCCAGTTCCGCCTACCGCACGGTATTGCGGTGGACAAGCGGGGCACGGTGTACGTGGCCGATCGGGAGAACTCTCGCATCCAACTCTTCGACGGCAACGGAACATACCTCTCGGAATGGACCCACGTGCTGCGTCCCGACGACGTGTACATCGACGCCGAGGAAAACCTGTACGTGGCCGAGTTGGGCTTCCGGGCCGGTCGCATGCCGCGCGGTATGATGGCCGAGCACCCCGCAGACGCCCCTCCCGGTCACCGACCATACGCTCGGGTATCGGTGCTGACCCTCGACGGTGAGGTGCAGGCCCGCATCGGCGGTGAGGAGCCCTGCGCCCCCGGCAACTTCTTCGCCCCTCACGGCATCTGGGCGGACTCCCGGGGCGATCTCTATGTGGGTGAGGTCGGCATGTCCGCCGGCGGCCGGGCCGGGCTCATCCCCATGGACTGCCATGCCTTGCAGAAGTTCGTGCGCTTGCGGGGCTGAGCAGGCTGCGGGCGCTGAGTGGGCTGCGAGGGCGCCTCGGAGTAACTCGGCGGCAAGATTCCCGCTGAGGGCGTCCGATGTGGGCGCCTCGCCGGTTGACTGGGGTGGTGATGGAGATCGACGCGCCCCACCGCGGCTGGACGGAGATGGGCCACGCCGTGCTGCAGCGCCTTGAGGGTGCCGGCCGCGGTGACGACGCAGCCGGCGGTGACGACGCGACCAGTGACGCGGGCAGGGCGCGGGAACGATTCCGATGCTCGTTGTCGGCCACCACTCCGTTCTCGATCATCGCCGCCAACGCCGGGCTGGACCCCTTGGCGGCGGAGGTGTTGGCGGTGCTGTGCGTGGCCGAGATGGAACCGACTCGTTCCCGACTCACCCTGGGTGACCTGGCCCGATTGTGGCCCGACGAGCCGGTGGCGCTGCGAGCGGTGGCGCCGGAATCAGCGCTGGTGGGCGCGGCGCTGGTCCGGGTGGCGACGGAGGGTCGGTGGGCGGCCCGGGCGGTCAGCGTGGTCCCCACCGTGTGCTGGGCGCTGGTGGGTGACCCCTCCCGGGACCCCGATCTGCCTATCGACGCCCGGATCCTGGATGCCCGGACCTGCGATGCCCGTCTCCCCGATGCCCGTCTCCCCGATGCCGGTCTCCCGGCCAAACCCCCGAAACGGGCCGTTTCGGCGGAACCGGCGCGCTCGGCGGAACCGGCTCATCCGGCGGTCCCGGTAAGACGGCTGTTGGTGGTGGGGCGGGACCGTCAACGCCGATTGGAGGCGGCGTTGGAACGGGCGTGCGGGGTGCGGTTCCTCAGCGCCGGTGTTCCCGGTGACGAGCCGGGCTGGGCGGCGCTGGTCCGTGAGGCCACCCTGCGCGGCGCCGGGCTGGTGGTGGACCTGGACCAGCCGCTCGATGCCACCGCACGCCGCTGGTTGCGGGCCGCGGGGCACTTGACCTGGGTGTTGAGCTCACCGTTGGAGTTGCCGCTGGACGCTTTGCCCGACGATGACTGGGTCGAGGTCACCGCGGCGGACGCGCCCGTTGCCGACGCGGAGTGTGAGGACCTGCTCGGCGGTTCCCATCCGGGCCTGTTCGGCATCGGCGCCGAGCAACTGCGGCTGGTAGGTCGGGCGGCGCCGATGTTGGGCGGGGACGTGGCGGCGGCGTTGCGGCGGCTGGCCAGTGGGGAGATCGACCGGCTGGCTCGGCGCATCCGCCCCCACCGGGGTTGGGATGACCTGGTGGTGCCGAACCAACGTCGGGCGCTGCTGGGCGACATCGCGCTGCGGTACCGCCACCGCGACACCGTGTTGGGACAGTGGGGCCATCGGGGCCGCAAAGGGGCTGGTGTGGTGGCGTTGTTCCACGGGCCCTCCGGTACCGGGAAAACCTTGTCGGCGGAGATCGTGGCTCATGAATTGGGCCTGGATCTGTTCGCCATTGACCTGGCGGCCGTGGTGTCCAAGTACATCGGGGAAACCGAAAAGAACCTCGAAGCCATCTTCCAGGCCGCCGCCGCCGGTCGGGTGGTGCTGTTGTTCGATGAGGCCGACGCCATCTTCGGTGAACGTTCCAAGACCAACGACGCCCACGATCGTTACGCCAACTTGGAGGTCTCCTACCTGCTGCAGCGCATCGAGGCCTACGACGGGGTGGCCATCTTGACCACCAACCTGATGAACAACATCGACCACGCCTTCCTACGGCGGGTCGACGTGGCAGTGGAGTTCACCCTGCCTGACGAAGCCGAGCGCCGGGCGTTGTGGGCCGGTGGGTTCCCGCCCCGTGCGCCCCAAGCCGATCTCGACATCGACCTGTTGGCCCGACAGTTCCGTTTGCCGGGTGCCGCCATTCACAACGTGGCGTTGACCGCGGCGTTTCTGGCCGCGGAGGCTGGCAGCGAGATCACCATGGGCTTGGTGGTGGCGGCGCTGGACCGCGAATACGCCAAGCTCGGCCGGTTGCGCACCCCCGAGGAGTTCGGTTCGCTGGCGGCGCTGCTGCCCTGACTAGGGGCCCCGACGGTTCGTGCCGGGTTGGTCAGCGGCTGTTACGGGCCACGGCGCGCTGCTGTTGCACCACGTGCCATGCCTCGTGGGGGAGGTCTTTCTCCTGGCCGGGGCCCACGTTGATATCGGTGCCCTGGGCGTAAGCCAAGGCGTTGAGCTGCGCCGGCTTGTCGGCTTTGCTGTGTGCTTTGACGTCACTGAGGTCGGACCCGCTGAGGTTTTCGATCCCGGACTTGAGCTGGTCGGGGAGCCCGGTCTGGTTCTCCTTGCGAGCCACGTCGAACGCGCGGGCCGGGGCCTGGCCCTGCTGCACCACGTGGGTCAACTCGTGGGCGATGAGGTGCTGACCCCCGGGGCTGGAAGGGTTGAACTGACCCGGGCCGAAGTGCACGTCACGACCCACGGCGAAGGCCAGCGCCCCCATGGCCGGGGCCAGGTCGCTGTTGAGGTGCATCCGCACGTTGCCGAAATCGGCGCCGAAACCGGCTTCCATCTGCTGACGCAACGGGCCCGGCATGGCCGAGCCACCGGTGCTGTTGGCCACCCGGGCCTCGAGATCGCCCGGCAGCGCCCCACCCTCAGGGCCCACCGCCGCGGCCGGCGCCGGCCCCTCCGCAGCCCGACCGAGCGCCTTTTCGCCCATGACATCGGCCTCGTGTTCAAGACCACTGTCATCGTTGATCGCCACCGCACCGCCGCGACTGATCACCGGGCGCTGCATCTGCAGTTCCTCTTCGGGGCCGGCGCGGGCCACCCGCTTGCCTTGCAGGACCTCTTCGTCGGGGCCTGATCGTGCCACTCGTTTGCCTTGCAGGACCTCTTCGTCTTCCACCCGGGCAATGCGCTTGCCCTGGACCAGGCCTTCTTCTTCGGCGCCGATTCGGCCGATTCGCTGCATCTGCAGTTCTTCTTCGGGGCCGGCGCGTGCCACCCGCTTGGCCTGCAACGGCTCTTCTTCTTCGGCCCGGGCCAGGTTCGGTGAGCTGGCGGCAGCCAAGGCCGGGGTCAGCGCCGGGGACTGCAGGGCGGAGACCACCTGGTCGGCCACGCGGTCTGCTTCGATCTCCGCCGGGTCGTTGACCGCGGTGACGGTCATGGCGGTCTGCACCTGCCCGGTGGGCGCGGCGGCCCGGATGGCTCTGGTCGTGACGCGGCTCATGGATGATCATCGGCACCGTCGCCTTCCACGCCTGAGAGCCATCCGCGCGAAATCATCAGTTTTCGGTAAGGCTGGATGGTCGAATGCTGCACCATCTGGATGAGAGCCTCGAACTCTTCTTGCGGGACCGGGTGCCGCTCGGGGTTAGGGAGATCGACGTCGCCTTCGATGCCCCGGACCAGACCTGGGCCGGCACCATCAGCCGCCCCACGGTGAACGTGTTCCTCTATGACCTCCAGCGTTCTGTCACCCGGGCCGTTGCCGGCCAAGAGGTCATCGAGCAGCACGGCGCCACGGTGCGACGAATGGCCCCCACGTTTGTTGATTGTCGGTATTTGGTCTCCACGTGGACGTCTGAGCCGCGTGATTCCCATCAGCTGTTGGGGGCGCTGCTGCGGGCGGTGATCAGCCACCGGGAGATTCCCCCGGCCTATCTGAGTGGGCCCTTGGCCGAAGCGCCCCAAGCTCCCCGGCTGGCGTTGGCCTCCGTTGCTCAACGTGACCAGCAGCACGCCCAACTGTGGCCGGCGCTCGAAGGACAGTTACATCCGGCGTTGGATCTGGTGGTGACGGTGGCCATCGAGCCCTCGTTGTCCCAGCCGGCCGGTCCGCCGATCGAGGGTTTGGAGCTCATCAGCGCGGCGATGTCCCCGTCTGACGGTGGCGGCAGTGGCAGCGGGGGTGGGTTCCCCGGTGCTCGTCGGCGCATGGTGGCTGGCCGTACCCACCCCGACGCCAGCGGGGCGGTGGTCAGCAGTCCCCGGGGAACCAGTGTGGTGAACGGCGCCGGTTCGTTTTTGGTGGCGGCCCAAACCGGTGATCAGCTCATCTTGCACACCGAACCGCAGCGCACGGTGACGGTGCCGGCCATGGGTGGGGTAGAGCTGTGAGCGAATCGTGACGGTGACCCGGGCCGGTGGGGTGCTGACCGAGCTGCTCACGCCGGAGATCACGGTGTACCCCGGCAACCCGGCAGAGTTGCGGTTTGAGTTGGTCAATCGGGGCGATGTGGTTGACGCCGTGCAGGTGGACCTGCCCAAGGTCAGCCGGGCCTGGTTGCAGTTGCCCCGGGCCCCGGTGGCGTTGTTCCCCGACAGCCGAACCGAGGTCTCGGTGCTGCTCACGGTGCCCGCCTCCCACCCTGCGGGGCGCTACCGGCTGTTGGCGGAGTTGCGATCCACCGTCATGGTCCGAGACCCGGGCGCGGCTATGGCTGTCCCGGTGCGGGGCGATGATCCCGACATCGATCTGCGAGCCGAGATCGATCTGCGCCACAACGGCAGCGACGCGGACCGCGAGGACCGCGCTGACCGCGAGGGCGATGAGGATCTCAACCACGGCGAATCGCTGGTGGCCCGCCACTTTGTCGACGTGATTGTGGCCGGCACGGTGCAGGCCCAGCTGACCCTGCGTCCGCCCATGGTCACCGCTGGCCGCCGGGCCCACTTGCACGCCATCGTGCACAACGGGGGTAACGCGCCGCTGGATCTGTTCCTCCAGGGCAGCGATCCGGCCGGGGCGTTGGATTATCTCATCGACCCTCACGTGGTGACCGTCCCGCCGGGTGAACGCCACGCCGTGGAGGTCACCGCGATCGGGCGGCGTCCGGTGTTCGGGTCCCCCCTCAGCCACGCCGTGACCCTCAGCGCCGAAGGCTCAGGCCAGCGCCTGGTGGCGGCGTCAACCGTGGTGCAGAAACCGTGGGTTCCCCGCGGCTTGCTCACCGCGGGGTTGTTGGCGGTGATCGTGACCATCTGGGCGTTGGTGTTCAAGTTCGCCATCGGGGCCATCACCGCCACCCCCGAGCTGACCAAGCAGGTACCGGCGGGATTTCTCACCGGGCAGCTCGAGTTGGACCGCAACGCCGTGGCCGGCTCGGTCTCAGGTCTGGTCACCACCTCCACCGATGGCAGCGGGGTGGCCCGGGTCACCGTGGAGGCCTTCCGGGTGCCGGCGGCGCAGTCCTCCGGGTTCACGCCCGATGCTGATCCGGCCGGTTCGGTGGCCAGCGGCGAGGACGGCGCGTTCGTACTGGCGGGCCTATTGCCGGGCAACTACCTGGTGCGCTTCAGTGCCCCCGGATTCGGGTCGCTGTTCTTCGGCGGGGCCACCGATCCCGCGCTGGCCAAGCCCATCACCGTTTCACCGCGCACGGTTGCCAAGGACATCAACATGGAACTGGCCGGCACCCCGGCCGCGGTTGCCGGCAAGTTGGCGGTGCCGAGCGTGGGCGGCAAGCCGATACCGGTCACGCTCACCGTGCGAGCGAGGGTGGCGGACCTGCTGGGCCCCCCGCTGGCCGTGGTCCCCGTCGACCCCGCCGGTGCGTTCAAACTGCCGGATCTGCCCACCCCCGGCACGTACCAGATCACCGTGTCCGCACCGGGCTTCACCGATCTCATCATCGAGGAAACACTCGGCGCCGGGGAGACGTTGGCGTTGGACAACTTGCCGTTGGTCGCCGCCGCCGGGTCTCTCAGCGGGCTGGTCACCAACGCCGCGGGCACCGCGCTGGGCGGTGTCATCGTGACCGCCACCCGGGCTGACACCGTGGCCAGCACCACCACCCCCACCGCGGGGCCGGTGGGCACGTTCAAGCTGAGTGAGATGACCACCCCTGGCACCTATGTGATGACCTTCGCATTGGCCGGCTTCAGCTCCCAGACCCTGTCGGTGGAGCTGGGCCCCGGTGAGGCCCGCGCCGGGTTCGACGTTGTGCTCGGCGAGGCGGTGGGCACCGTGACCGGCAAGGTGACCGCCGCCACCGGCGAAGCGTTGGGCGGGGTGACCGTCACCGCCAGCAACGGGGGCTTCGTGCTGTCCACCCAAAGCGCCACCGTTGGTGACGTGGGCAGCTTCACCCTGGCCGGCCTCCCCGCCAACGGTTCCTACCTGTTCACCTTCACCGCTGAGGGGTTCGGCACCGAAAGCCGTCGGATCCCCCTGGACGGGGTGAGCGCCGCCCGTGCCGACGTGGTGCTGGCACCCACGGTGGGCACGGTCAGCGGGACCGTCAAACGCGGCGGGGTGGCGGTGGCCGGTGCCACCGTCACCATCAGCGACGGTGGGTTGAGCCGTGCCACGACATCGGCCACCGTTCCCGCCGGTGCCTACCGCCTGCCCAACCTGGCGCCCGGGGTGTACACCGTGACGTTCTCGGTGGCGGGTAGGACCCCCTACACGGTGCTGGTCACCGTCATCGCCGGGGTCGCCCTCAGCGTCGACGCCGATCTGGTGGCCTGATGCGCGTCGAGTTGCAACCGGCGGAGTTGTCCGCCACGCCGGGCCAGCCCGTGGTGTTCAGCATCGAGGTGCTCAACACCGCGCCGGTGATCGAGGCCTACGCCGTGCGGATGCTGGGCCTGGACCCGACCTGGGTGCGGCTCGAGCTCCCCGACGCCGTCGGCCTGTCCTTGTTCCCCGGGGCCCGGGGTGTGGTCACCGCCATCATCACCCTGCCCGAGGGCTTTCCCGCCGGCACCCACCGCTTCAGCGTGCAGGTGTACGCCGTTGCCGATGAGCGCGACTACCACCTGACTCAGCTGCACGTGCACGTCGGGGCCAATGAACGGCTTGAGGCCCGACTGGAGCCGGCGGTGCTGACCACCAGCCGGCGGGCTCGCTTCGGGGTGGTGATCGCCAACACCGGCAACGTGCAAACCGTGGCCCGTCCCGATCTGAGCGAGCAGACCGAGGACCTGTCGTTGCGGTTCGAACCGTCCCAGGCAACGGTTGAGCCTGGTGAGCACGCCACGTTGACGATTTGGGCCCGGGGTCGACGGCCGTGGTTCGGTACGCCGGCGGTGCATCAGCTGAGCTTCGCCCTCCAAGGCGCCGATGGGCGATACCCGATCAACGGCACCATGTTGCAACGGCCCCGGATCAGTAGGGGCGTGGTGGCGTTGTTCGGCCTACTGGTGGCCGTCACCACGTTCGGGTTGGTGCTCAGCTCCGGCTTTGGTGACGTGGTGGAGGCCTCCAAGGTTGACGAGGACGTGTTGGTGGCCGCCATGGACGACGGCGTGGAGGAGGCCACCATGGCCGCCATGCCCACCATGCTGGCCGGCACGGTGTCCGTGGCCGCTCCCGGAACGGGCGCTGTGGCCGGCGCCACCGTGGAGTTGTTCTCCGTTGAGGATCGAGCCTCGGCGCGTTACCAGGCTGCGTCGGCTGATGACGGGGCCTTCGGATTGTCCGCGGTGGCGCCGGGCCGTTACAAAATGCGGACCCTGGCCGCAGGATACCATGAGGTATGGTTTCCGGATGCGGTGACCTTTGACGCCGCGGCGGAGATCGAGGTGGTGCTCCAACAGCAGACCCAAGGTCTGGACGTGGCGCTGCGGGGCCGCGCCGGCGGGGTGATAGGCAAGTTGCTGGTTTCGGGCGCCGCCGGAACCGAGATACGGCTGCTGGGTGCCGCTGACCCGGTAGCGCCGGGCGATGCGCCCCAACCGCGGTTGCGTCGCCCGGCGGCCCAGCAGGGCCCGGGGCCCGGGGCGGTGCAGTCGGCGGCGCTGGCGGAGGTTGCCGCCACCGTGGCGTTGGCCGACGGCACGTTCCGCTTTGAGAACGTGCCCTCGCCTGCGGACTACCAGCTGGAGATCCGCAAGGCCGGGTTCGCCACCGAGGTGCGACCATTGCGGCTTGATGCCGGTCAGATCCTGACCGGATTGGAGATTCCCCTTCGACGAGGCGCGGGCGCTATCGCCGGTACCGTCAGCAGCGCCGCCG
The DNA here is from genome assembly GCA_046155365.1 of Acidimicrobiales bacterium. Classification (GTDB taxonomy): domain Bacteria; phylum Actinomycetota; class Acidimicrobiia; order Acidimicrobiales; family CAIXPF01; genus CAIXPF01. The sequence goes on from JBJXFH010000193.1 coordinate 51,382, forward strand.
GGCTGCTGGGTGGGGTGACGGTCAGCCTGAGCGACGGTACGCTCACGTTCCACACCACCACCCTCACCGCGGGCGCGGTGGGCGCGTTCCGGTTCGATGAGCTGGTGACCCCCGCCACCTACACCATGCAGTTCAGCCGGGCCGGGTTGCGTAGCGAGATTCGGACCGTGGCGCTGGAGCCCGGCCAGCAGCTGAGCGATCTGGCCATCATCTTGACGCCGGGAACCGTTGACGTGGCCGGCGTGGTGCGCGACGCCGGCGGCGTACCGTTGGGTGGGGTGCTGGTGCGCGCCGTGGCCGGTGCGACCATGCTGGAGGCCCGCAGCGCCAGCTCCGGAACCGTCGGTGCGTTCCTGCTGGCGGGTTTGCCCGCTCCCGGTAGCTACACCGTTACTTTCGAGCGCGTCGGGTACGTGGGCGCCAGCGTTCATCTGGAGCTGGCCCCACCGGTGGAGCCGGCTGCCACTGGCGCCGCGCCGCCGGTCCCGCCGCTGGAGGTGGCGCTCAACCCGGCCACCGCCAATGTGCGGGGCACCGTCACCAGCGGCGGGGTCGGTTTGGGCGGAGTGCAGATCACGCTGACCGATGGCACCATCACCCGCACCATCACCAGTGCCGACGCCCCAGCCGGGGTGTTCCGCCTCGACGGCATACCCCCCGGTACGTATCAGGCGATGATCGGTCGGTTGGGCAGCACCGAACGCACGGAAACGGTGACGCTGACCGCGGGGCAGGACCGGACACTGGACGTGGCGCTCAGCGCGGGCATCACCATCAGCGGGCAAGTCGTCTACCCCGGTTTCGTCGCCGCCGCAGGTGCCGAGGTGCGGCTCTATCTGGCCTCGGCGTACCCGGGCACCGCGGTGCGACGGGCGATTGTTGACAGCGATGGCCTGTACAGCTTTGTCGGCTTGCCTTCGCCGCAGACCTTGGTGCTGGAGTTCGCCGCCGCTCCCGGCGCCGTGGTGGCCGGTTCTGCCACCCGCACCGTCCTGGCCGGGCAGTCCCTCACCGTCAATTTCGCGTTCGGAGCACCACCGTAAGTTGGGTAACGGAAGGTAGCTATAGCTAGCTAGCTAAGGTCCGGGCGCGACCGTGCCGATGACCAGGCATAGCAGTTTCCTACGAGCTTGAGATCGAAACGGTCTCCGTTGTGGGTACCACCGCCGAGGTGCCCGTTGCCGTGCGCAACACCGGTCGTGGCGCGCTGGTGGTGCACTTCACGTGGCTGGGCGTTGCCGCCGATGCGGTGACCGGCTTGGCGTTCGTGGAGTTGGCCGCCGGTGAATGCCGCCGGTTCGTTCATCACATCGCGCTGCCGGCCGGCATGCCACCGAGCTGCCGGCAGCTGGCGCTGGAGGTGCGTGAGAACGAGGACGCACCGCGGGTGTTCCCCTGTGAGGTGGCGGTGCGAGCGCCCGATGAGGTGCGGTTGTGGGTGGCGCGCCGCACCGGGCGCCGCCGGTCCCGCTTCGATCTGCACGTGTCCAACCGCAGCGATCGAGCGTTACATGTGGGCTTGGAGGCCCGTAGCGAGGCCCCGGTGCGGGTGGGATTGGATCAGGCCGCGGTGGCCGTGCCGGCGGGGGCGGAGGTGGTGGTCCCGGGCCGGGTACGCACCCCGCGCACCTCACGTACCGGTCGGTATTGGGTGGAGGTGCGTGCCATCGGCGCCGGTACGTTGTCCACCACGGGCTTCGGGTGTGAGGCCCCTTCGCTGTTTCCTGCCGCCGGACGCAAGGTGTTGACCCTGGTGGGCGTGGTGACGGTGTGGGCGGGATTGTTGGGCGGGGTTCTGGTAGTGACCGGAAAGCTCGGGGGCCGCGACGCCCCCGATCAAACACCGCCCGAACAATTGGCGCGCACCGAGCCCTGAACGGCACGGACCGGGAGCCGTTTCCAGATCGGCAGATCGTCAGATTGTCAGATCGTCAGCACCAACATTGCGACGGTTACCGTGATGAGGCTGGCGGCCAGGACGGGCCAGAAGCAGCGGGGCCAGCGACGGGCGATGCGCTGGGGAGGTTCGGGCATCGCCGGGGGAGCGAGCACGACCGGTTCGAGGATCTCCGGTTCGGGCTCGGGCGGCGGACGCAGCAGGGCATCGCAGCGCCAGCACGTGACGGACGCCGTGGGATTCGGTTCCGCACACGACGGGCAGCTCAGAACCGGCTTCCCGGTATGGCCGGCCACCCCGGGCAGGCGACGCAGCGCGGCATCCGAGGTGCGAGCCGCTCCCGCCAGCAACACCGTGGCCTGGGGGGCCCAAAACAGCGGATAGTCGCACGTTGGACAGAACGAGTTGGCGTGACGGTCCAGTTCCACGACCTCAGCGACGGTGCCGCAATCGGGACAACTCAGCGAGGCCACATCGGGTCCTTCCGTTTGGTGGGCAACATACGTTCAGGTACGGGCCCGGTGGGTTGCTGGGTGCTGGCCGCCAGCAGGACCCGGTCCACGTACAGCGCGAAAGCCACGTGGGCGGGCAGCTCCCGGCGAACCAGGGCCTCGAGGTCCGCGGGGCCCAGGGCACCCAGGCGGCTCACCCGTATGACCACCGGGACCGGCTTTCGCTCCGGGTTGGGGTCTTGTCCTTGGACCCATACCCGGCCGCTGTCGGTCACCATCACCGGGGCCCCGGTCACCAACTCCAACAACATCGTCAAACCCCGGGCGGTGCCCCGCCATCGGCTCAACTCGGGACCGGCCGCCACCCAACGCCGTGCGGTGAGGTCATCCACATCGCCCTGCAAGGCCTCCTCACCCAACCACTGGCCCAGGAAACGCACCATCGGCGTGGGCGCCACCGCCGGGTCCAGCAGGTGACCAAGGCCGTCCGCCTGATCCAGCACGCTGTCCCCGATGGTTTGAAAAATGGAGACAAATCGACGCAGCAGATCATCTTCGAACATGCCGAGCGGTAGCTGACCGACCAGCCAGTCCTTGGGGCGTTTGGGGAGCCGGCGATTGGCCGTGGTGGGTGCCATCGCCTGAGGGTTGGCACTCATCAGCGCACCACGATCCGGTGTGCGGCGGAAAGGAACAGCGAATCCGCGCCCAGGCGGACCACGTCCAGCGCGGCGCCGGTGCGGGTCCCGTTCCGCAGGTCGAACTCGAACAGCGCCACTTCCTCCACCCGTTCGACCCCGTCGATGGAGCCCAGCAGTTGGGATACCGCGGCCCCGTTGAGGTCGGTCTCGAACGGCCAACCATCACCGCCGTCGCCGTCGCCGTCGCCGTTGCCCTCGCCGTTCCCGCTGCCGCCAACTGAGCCGAAGGGGCTGATCCAGGAGTACAACAGGTCAGTGGCCCGCAGCCGGATGGCTTCGGAGGCCCGGCCCGGCGCGGCCCGCAGCAGCGCCGCCACCGACACCCCTTGGTAGTACGGCGTACCGAGCTGAATGTTGGTACCCAAGACCCGACGCTGATCCAGATAGGCGCCTAACTCGTCGGTCAGGTCTTCTGACAGGGCCAGGTCATCGAGGCGCAGGCGATCCCGCGGGCTGCTCACCCTGGGCACCAACAGCAACCGGACCGGTTCCCCCGCCAGCGCCGGCGGCAGGCAGCGGGCCCGGGTCACCTCGGGATGGCCGGCCAGGGCCAGGCGTTCGTAGTCCGCCACGGTCACCGCCCGCTCCCCAGTGCGTACCGTGGCCGGACCCCGCAACTTGGCGTTGGCCAACGACTCCGCGTCCACCCCGCCCCGGGCCGGATGACGGTTGGTGACCCGGCCCACATACGGCACCGCGGCCCGCAGCCCGGTCAGGGTGTTGGCGCCCACGTTGCCGATGCTGCCCCCGCCATGACGGTAGGAGGCCACTTTCACCGAGGCGCCCGCCGGCGGGATCCCACCATGCTGCCGGGTACGGCCGTCGGGGTAACGGATAGCTGGGCCGAAGCGGATCTCGCCGGTGGTCGAATCCCATTGGACGTGATGGTCATCGGGGCCACTCTGGGCGAAGTCGGTGACCTCGCTCCATTCCGTCTGGACCCCCCCGGATCCGATCAGCACCACCTCCCGTCGACGGCGGCTGAGGACCGGTTGGTGGCGCAGCACGAAGGCTTGTCCGGGCTGACCGTCGCTGGTGCCGAGCAGTTCGGGGCCCACTCGCTCGCTGTGCTCGGCCACCGTCGTACCGCCCAGTACCTCGCTGCTAACCGACAGCACCCGGGGTGAGCGTTGATAGGTGGGTTGATCTTCCCTGGTGGGGCACAAACGGGCCCGCAACCAAAACGCCCGCTGATCATCCAACGTCAGCGGCTCGTGCTCGGCGCCGATCAGCAACACGATGTCTCCCCGACGGTTCAGCCCACCGGTGTCATCACCGTGCAGTTCCACCTCGGTCCATTGTTCGTCGGCCCATACCTCCCAGGCCAACGGGGGCCGGCTGGGATCCACGCCGATGCCTTCGACGGTGGCGTCGAAGTCCAAGCGCAGCACCGTGCCGGCCAACGAGCCCACGAAACCGAGATACAACGCGTCGCCGGCGGTGGGGACCTCGGAACGGAACACCGTCACGCCGGCGCGCTCATAGCCCAACGTTTCCCATTCGTCCTGCCAGGTGGGCCGCCCGCCGCCCGAGGAACCTTCGGCTAGTGCGGTGCGCACCGCCACCAGCCGGGGTTGGGCGATCACCAGATCGTCGAGGGTGGAGAACACCAGGTTGTCCGAGCCCTCTCCGGTGGTCGACACTTGCGTACCTGCAGGTACGGTCACGGCTATGTCGGTGGGACCGGCCAGCCAGAACGTCAGCTCCGCCCGGGCCGCGGCCGGCGGGTACGGTTCCACCCCCATCAGGTTCAAGAACCGGACATAGAAGGCGTCGGGCACCTGATTCAGCCGGAATAACGTCATCTCTGTCATCCAGGCGAACAGCTCGATGAGCGCCACCCCCGGGTCCGACACGTTGTGATTGGTCCACTCCGGGCAAAACCGGGGAATCAGCCGCTTGGCCTCATCGACCAGGTCCTGGAAGCGACGATCATCGAGGTTGGGTACCGGCAGGCTCATGACAGATCCTCGGGGGTGCCATCACGGGGGATGACATAGAACGGATACACCAGGTTCCGGCGGTCATTGGTGGCCCGCACGGCGTAGGTGATGTGAATGGCCACCGCGCCATCGTGGTCGGCATCTGGTTGCACGGTGACCTCCTCCACCACCGCTCGGGGCTCCCACTGCGACAGGGCGTCGCGCACCGCTTGGGCCATGAGACCGAGCGTGTTGTCGTTAATTGGTTCGAACAGCAGGTCCCAGATGCGGCAGCCGAACTGCGGTCGCATCAGCCGTTCCCCCGGTGCGGTGGCCAAGATGGCGCGCACCGCGGAGTCAATGGCGTCCGCGCCCCGGCTCAGCGCCAGGCCGCCGGTGTGGTCGATGCGCAACGGGAAGGCGATGCCCTGCCCGATGAAATCTGCCGGTTGGCCCGTCATCGTTGACACCTTTGCTCGTTCAGGTTTGACATCAGCCCAACTTCACCAATGCACCGGCCACTTCGACCATGGCCCCACCAGATACCTTCACACTGCCCGATGCCGACAGTTCGGCCTGGGCGGCGCCGGTTACCTTGGTGGTCTGTTGGGAGCTCAACTCGGCGCCAACCTGCCCGCTGAGCGCCAGCTTCTGGGTGGCTTTTACGGTGACGTTCTTGCCGGAAATGGTGACGTCACCCTGGTCGGTGATCTCGATAGAGCCGCTGCCTACGGTGAGGGAAAACGGCCCTTTCTTCACATCCACCGCCACCTTGTCCTGACCGACCCGCAGCACTGTTCCGTTGTTCAACACCAGGCTGATATGGGCATCAGGGTCCTTGTCGCCCTCGCCGATCTGCAGTTGATGACCCTTGCGGGAGCGCAACACCCCCATGGTGATCTTTCCCTCGGCGCTGGCAGGGCCGGGCTGGGTCTGCTTCTTGCTCCAGAGGCCGCCCACCACCAGGGGCCGCCGCAGATCGCCCCGTTCAAACAGCACCAGCACCTCGTCACCCACCGACGGATGCAGTGCCAGCCCGGCCTGATTCCCCGCGCCGGGGGCCACCACCCGGGCCCAGGCCGATTCCATCTGATCATCGAGGACCCCAAAGCGGACCTTGACCCGACCGGTCTTGTCGGGATCGTTGATGTTGGTGACCACTCCCAGCAAGGCACTGTTGATAACCCCATCACGGTCACCGAGCGGACCACCCGGTATGGTCCCGGCGCCGAGCAGATCCACCAGGTGATCAGGCCGGCGGGGGCCGATGGAGAATCGGGTCAGCAAGCCCGAGCCCGCACCCCATACGTGTTCCACCTCGGTCAGGGCGTAGGTTCCCGACAGCGAGGCGCCCATGTTGTCGATCTGGACCCAACCTCCCGGTCGTAGGTCGGGTTGGCCCAGCGCCTCGCCCCGCCCGGTGATGGCACCGGAGGCGTGCTCCTCGGCGTATGCCGCCGCCACCCGCTCCGCCTCCTTGGCATTCAGCGCAACGGTGGCGGTGGCCACCGATCCATTGGAAAAGTCCCGAAGGGCCTTGCGGGCGGTGCCCAGTGCCGTGGCCGCCGGGCTGTCGGCACCGAACTGCAAGCTTGACGGTGACATGGCCGCGTTCTTATCGTCAGCGGTGATCACCTCTTGCTTGTCGGGGTCCCAGCCCCGTACCGCTACCTTTCCGGTTTGATTGGCGGTGCTCATACGTACCTTGAAGCGCCGGAGATCGTCGCCCCAGGTGAGGGTGACGGCGCTGCCCTCCGCCGGTTTGGCGAAATGCAACGTGTCCCCCTGCACCCACCAACTGCAGCCGCACAATCGGGCCAGATGATCGAGAAAGCGTTGATCGGTGTCGGCCTGGATCAGGTGCTCGAAGGGATCTCCACCGGCGCTGGAGCTGGCCGTGAGTCCGGCCCGTCCGGCGATCTGGCCCACAATGGCGTCCGCGCCCATGTTCAGATAGGTGCGATGGGCCTTGGTGTGTGCCAGCCGATGACCCAGGTCGGTGCCGCTCACCACCAGCTCGTGGGTCTGGCCGGCGCCCTGATCCACCCCGATGGCGGTGATCTCTCCGGTTACCACGCTGGTTTCGGTGCCGCTGGCTTCGGGTAGCAGGATGTCCACGGTGTCGCCCAGGTTGATCTCGCTGCCATCGAACAGTTCGAAGTCACGATCGCGGAATCGCAACGAGAACTCTGCCGGCAACGCCAGCCGCATTGACACCCGCAGGTCGATCAGGTTCTCGCTCATGGCCGCGCTGATGGGCTGCCCGGCGATTTTGACCGTGGGGTTTCGGGGTGCACCGGAATCAAAGGGCATGGTCAGCCCCGCAGCTTGGGGATGGCCAGCAGCGTCCCCGGTTGTACCGCGAGGGGATCGGTTATCCCGTTGGCGGCGGCGATGAGGCGCCAGTGGTTGGCGTCCCCGTAGTGCGCGGCGGCGATGCGATCAAGGGTCTCGCCGTTGCCCACCCGGTGACTGCGCTGTGGTCGGGGCGTGCCGGAGGTGGGGTTCTGCGGTCCCCAGTTGCCCTCGGCTTCGTACTGGGTGAGCGCAATGGAGACCTTGGCCCGTAGCGGCAGACCGGAACGGGCGAAATACGTGAACGTGATGTCAAGGCTGGCGATCACCGCCTTGAAACTATGCATGTCCCCCCAGTGGAAGCGCACCCAAGGCGGTCGTCCGTTGTTGGCGTTCTCGTCGTAGCCCGCCAGCGAGGTGTCGATCTCCATCAGCGCCAACAGCTTGTTGGTGTAACCGGTGACGGCCACGCCCTCGGCTGTGGTGTCAAAGGTCAGCTCCAAGCTGAGGGATCCGGCCTCCCCGCCGGTGTAGGAAAGTTCGGGGGCTTCCCGTCCGGGTATCACGTCCGCCCGCCAGCGGTTGGCGCGTTTCAACTTGAGCTGTGACGGGTTGAACAGACACGGCAGCCGGGTGCCGCTCTCACTTTGGAGGAATGCCTTTTGCGCGCCCGGTGGTTTGGCGACGTTGATGGTGGCGGCCACGGCGGCGCTGCTGGTGGGTGCGGGCATGGGAATCCAGTCCTCAGAACAGATCTCGAAAGCGGAGGCCCCGGCGCTCGAGTTGGGCCATGATGCGCTCCTCGAGCAACTCGACGAAGGCGTCCACATCGTCGAGCAATTGGGTGGTGGTGGTGGCTTTGTCGGCAGATGCCGGCACGTTCGGAGCCGGGGGTTGGGCGGCATCGGAGGACGCGTCGGCATCGGTGGACGCCGGTGCCACGGCCCGGGAGACGGCGGGGGCGTGCTGGGACAACGCTGACAGGGCGGGCAGCGCTGAGGGGCCGGCGTCGGTGGCGCCACCACCACCGGATGACCGCACGGAAGGCGCCATGCGGGATGACCGAGTGGTGGCCCCTGCCGGCACGGCTCCGGCAAGTGGGCCCACCGGCAGCGTGGCGGTATCCGGGGTACGCGGGGTACGCGGTTCGTGCGGCGGGGGTTGCGTGCTGAGGGCGGCGCGGCGCTGAGCCCGGGGCGGGAGACCACGCGTGATGGGCGTCGTCTCCGCCGTGCCCGCCGTGCCTGGGGTGTGCGCCGAACCAATCCCACCGGCGGCCTTGGCCCTACTGACCGTACTAAAGGGTATGGCTCGGGCTGGGCCGGCTGTGTCCGTTCCGGGGTGGCCGCCGGGGCCGGGGTGGCCGCTGGTGCCGGGGTGGCCGCTGGTACCCCAACGGTTTGCGGAGGGAGCCAACTTGGGAATCGAGGGGCGCAGTTCTCTCGGCAAGAGCCGCGGGACACGCACGCTGCCTAGGCGCTGTTCAGCGGCGGAAAGCCCTGTGTTGGTGGCGTGTCCCCGCGGCGCCGGCGCCAACGCTCGGGGGAGATGGAAGCGGAGGAGGCCGGCTGCTTCCCGGCCCGGCCGTGATCCGCGGCGGGCAACCCCGGCGGTGGTGAGGGTTGCGGTTCGGGCAGCGGTCCCTCCGCCAGCGGCGGGGCCCAGCGGTGCGCCCATCGAATCTGTGGCTCGACCAGTCCCCGGATGACGCGGTGTGGCGGCCGGGTAAGGGGAGGACCCAGGATGGGCGCGGTGGGTCATCTGACCACGGGGTACGGCGCGCCGACCGGACTCCATACCGGACTCTCTACCGGACTCCATACCGAGGTCCATACGGTATGGCATGGCGCTGTCCGACGGGTGGGCCACGGCGTGGTGGCGGCCCACGGTAGGACGAGACGCGAGCACGGTCGGAAGGACAAGCGCAGCACCCCGGTGGGTCCGGTGTAGGGCGCCAGCGCTGCCGATGGGGTCCTGCCCGACGCTCAGGGCCCGGGTCCCGGCCCATCCGGTTGGGGACCTGGTCGGGTCCACGCCGGTGCCGCGGCCGGGGTGGTGGTCCTCAGGTCCCGGCCCCGCCTGTGCCAGCCCACCCGTTGGCGAGTGGTTCGCAGCGGACCCGAGCACTGCCAGCGCGCGGTGAACGAACCCGGAACGCTGGTGCGGGAGGCCCGGGGCATGCGCCGTGCGACCGGCGTCGGTTACGCCGTAGTTGTTGTTGTTGTTGTTGCTGTTGCTGTTGCTGTTGCTGTTGCTGTTGCTGTTGCTGTTGCTGTTGCTGTTGCTGGTGCTGGTGCTGGTGCTGGTGCTGGTGCTGGTGCTGGTGCTGGTGCTGGTGTCGGGTTCGTGGCGTGGGGCTTGGAGTGCTGTTGGTGATGCGGCGGCGTTCCGGGCGGGGCCCGTGGGCGACAATTTTGGGGCAATGGGGCTGGGGGCGGGGCCCGTTGACGTCACGGCGTTGCGAGGTATCCGGTGCGGTCCGGGTGTCGCGGCTGTGGCTGTGGGTGCCGTCGAGACGGCTGGGCGCATCAGCTGGTGAGCCTGGACGCTGCCGGAGTCGCCGTGGGGAGGCGTCGTGATGGAGGGCCGAAGCGACCGGGCCAACCGCGGAGTGATCAGGAACGAGGCCGCCGGGACCTTCGGGTGACGCCACGGGCGCAGGGCCGTCTGCCTTCCCCGGAGCGCACCATCGCCATGGGGTCCTCGGACCATGCCGAGGCGTATGGAGCGGTCGGGGGCCGAGGGTGCGGTGTGGGTGGCGCGGAGCAGTTCAACCCCGGTGGCCCGTGCCAGCGCGGCGAGACCGGGCAACGCCGTGGGCCGCACGCTGAGCAGGCCGGTGGTCGCGGTCGCTGTCCGCTCCGGGAGCCTTGGCCCGCGGCCTGCGAATGCTGCGGGCTCGTTGCGATTCGGCGGTGTCGGCCCCAGCGGTCCGCTTTTGTGGAGGTCCAGCGGTAACACGGCCCGATCGGCGGCGTCGCGACCATCCGCGGCGATGGCCTCTCCTGCTGTGTGGGGGGCCCTGACCGGCGTGGCCTTGATAGGTGGTGTCCGCAGTCGGCCGCCGTCGATGGGGCCCGGTGAGACCGCGCCGCGCACTGCATCCCGTGCGGCAGTCAAGAAATCCGTTGGCCCCGGTCCGGGTTGGGCGAGGAGCGCCCCGTGCCGTTCGGCCTTGCGGTTGGCGTCCGCGGGGGCACCGGGGAGGTCCGGGCGGTTCGTCCCGCGCTCCGTCGGCATCTCGCGTTCAGCCGCGGCGCTCCAACGGTACTTTCCCAACGGTCCCTGGTGGTCTGACGCCGGCGTCGCCAATGCGGGCCCGTCCGTGCGGTGCGCGAACCTGGCCACCATCGGCAGGACTGACATCGGGAGGCGAGCCATCACCGCGGGCATGATCGGCAACCCGAGCGGGGCGTCGGTCGACCGGGCGATGGTCTGTGCCGCCGGGTCGGCGCTGGCGGGGGCCCGTTGCACGGTGTTGCCGGTGCTGGCATGACGCGGATCGACCGTGGTGGCGTTGGCGTTGGCGTTGGCGTTGGCGTTGGCGTTGGCGTTGGCGGTCGTGGTGGCGGGTGAGATGGTGGTCGCAGTGGTGTTGGTGGTCGCAGTGGTGTTGGTGGTCGCAGTGGTGTTGGTGGTCGCAGTGGTGTTGGTGGGTGCAGTGGTGTTGCCGGGTGCCGTGGTGGTGGCGGGTGCGGGTGCCGTGGCGGGTGCCGTGGCGGTGGCGGGTGCCGTGGTGGTGGCGGGTGCGATTGGGGTGGCGGGTGCGGGTGTGGCGGCGGTGGGCGTCGGGTTGGCGGTGGCGCCGGCATAACGCGGATCGACAGCCGTGGTGGCGGAGGGCGCGGTGGTGGCGGATGCGTGGGGACCAGCCGAGGCGTGCCGTATCGGGCGGAGTTTGTTGGCGGCGGGGTTGTCCGGAACGGTTGGCGTGGGGCCGTGAGCCATTGATCGCTGTGAGATGATCCCCGCCCGCCGACCGGCGCGGCCCCGGGAGGGTTCGGATCGGTCCGCCAGCACGGAACGCAACGTCCCCAGCATCGTCACGCCACGGGCACCTAGGGCGGCGCGGGCCCGCGCCCTCGTCCGTGCAGTGGCCACCACGCTGTGGCCCGCCATGGTGAGACCGGCCCACCTGGAGCCCCCCGGGCGAACCACTGCTCGGCGGGCGTCGGTGTAACGGGCGACGGGAACGGTAGTGGACCGCCCGGCTGCGACGGCTGTGGTTGTGACTGGTGTGGGTGTGACCCCTGTGGCGGTGATGGCTCCGGTGCTCGATGATCCAACCGCCGGGGACCGCCAGCGGCGTATCGTCCCATCACCCCGCGCCCGGCCCATACCGCCTGGCTTGGCTCCGGCTCCGTACCTACCGGTAGGTACGGCATCGATGAGGCGCCGCCCGCTGAACCCCGTCGGGCTGGCGCCGCGTCCCCGCCGCCGCGGGTTCAACCCTGACGCGGTGTTGCTGGGGGAGCCCGGCGCAGATGGATCTCCGGAACCCCGTCCGTACGGCGTTGGCTCCGCCGGTGAGCTGTGGGACACAACGCGGCCCACACCCTGAGCTGCGGGGCGGATGTCACTGGCTTCAGATCGAGCGCCACGGCTTCCCGGAGATGAGGGACGTGGCGCCGATGCAACATTTGATGCCAATCCGGATCGGGCTGACCCAAACGCCGATCCTGCCGCGCTGAGCAGCGCCGAATTCGGTCCAGAAAGGCGCGCCCCGGATTGGGATTTCAGAGACACCGATGACGTGGACCGTTCGGTCAAGCCAAGCGCCGTCGCAGAAGCGGGAGCGGGACCGCGTTGCGCTGTTGTCGGACCGCTGGGGGCTGCTGGAACGCCGCTCCAACGGGTCCCGTTCATCGGGGTGTGTTCGGGAGCGCGGACCCCGAGGCGCTGTCGGGCCTCGGCCACCGCGCGAGCGTCGCGGTCCGCCGGTGATGGGCCCGATCTGGCCGGCTCGGTGGCCGATCCGGGGCCGTGGGGGGACCGCGGCGTGGCCCGTGGGCCGGGGCCGGCTGTTGGCACGGGCTGCATCCCAGGAGACGGAACCGCCCCGCGGCGCGCTGGTGCAACCTGGCCCGGCGCAACGTGGGGGCTGGGGCCGCGGGGGTGTCCGCCGCCGCCCGCGTCTGAGCCGGCGCTGGCGCTCTTACCGGACTCCCCGGTCCGTCGGGTGGCAGGTTGGCGGCCCCGTCCCCGCTGGCTGGGCGGTGGCGGGGTGAACGGCGCGGTGTAGGTGACCGGTTTGTGGGCGCCACCGTCGAATGCGGCATTGGGCGCCACCCGCAGCGAAACGGGCGAGAGCCGACGGCTGAGCGCGCCGGGACCACTTCCCGGCCCGGCCGCGGTGAGTTGCCCGCGATTGGCAACACGGGGAAGCCCGCGGTGCGGCGTGCCAGGATCACCAGGATCACCAGGATCACCAGGGACACCCTGGCTGTTGGGGATGGTCGCAGTGGCGTGGTTGCGGGCCGACAGCAGTTGATCGAGGGCCCGATCGCCCGTCAGGATCGGTTCAACACGGGTGGTGTTGGGGCGTCGGCGGGGCCAGAAGTCCACCGGCGGTGCCACCATGCCAAGCGGTAGGGTGGGCGACAGCCCCAGGGCGGCCCGGCGGGCCAGCAGACCTGATCCCCGCAAGTTGGCCAAAACCACCGCACGGCGCGCCAATTGCGCGATCCGCGGCAGGGCAGGACGCGACAGACGGGCTGCGGGCCGGGCGCCGTCGAACGCCCGGCTGAGCGCAGGCAATGGTCGCACTGCCAGCATTCCGGTTCCCGTCGCTGCAACATCAACCAGGGATGGGTCCGTGGGAATGACGGGCGGCGTCACCTCAGAGGGTGCGAGCGCCGAAGCCATGGTGGGCAATCTCCAGTTCCTCGGTGGCCTCGTCGTCGGACCCGGCGGCGAAGGATGGACCTGACCACCGCACCGGGAAGGCGCCATCGAGTTCCCATGTGCGCAGCCGGGTCCCGGTGGGGCTCACCAAGGTGACGGCCGCGGTCTTTCGCACCAGCTTGTTCCCGGCGCCGGCGAATCCGTCACCGGAGGACTTCTTCACCCAGTCGAACAGCGTGTCGGAGCGGGTGACGCCTCGTTTGAACTTCAGGTTGGGCCAGCTCATCCGGCCTGGCAGCTTGTGCTCGAAGTTGTTCTCGCCGCCCTCTTTGATGGATTCAACCTCCACCGTCAGTTCCAGGCCGGATACCTCCAGGAATTGGCCAATGGCGATCCCGTCCACCTCGAAAACGAAGGTGGCGGTGCGGGCCCCGAGTTCCAGGAAATCAGCTGAGCTCACGCAATCCCTCCCAGGCCCGTCGGTTCAGATCTGCAACCTGACGAACCAGGCGCACCCGGTCGGCGTGCTCGAGGTCGAGCAACGTATCCATCTCCCAGTGCAAGTGGAAGGCCAGATACGAGATCTCGTCCCAGAGCGCGTCGACCGGGTAGTGCCGCATCATCAGTGGCGGATCCCCACCTCTTCAATAGCCCGCCGGCGCGCCACGCCGACCTCGATCATGTCCTCATCGGGGGAGATCATGTGCGAGTCGGCCTCGGCGAGGTCGTTGTGGTCGAGAGACAACACTTCGTCGGTGTCGATCGTGTGGGCCGTCTCGGTTGCTTCGGGGTGACCGGCGTACTGCAACACGCTTTGCTGCAACTCCGCCAGATCGCCAGGGTCACCAAAGTTGATGATCCCGTACACGTCCTGGAGAAACGCCAGGTCGGCGGCGAACAGGCCCTCGACCACTGATGGTGTGATCTCGGGCAGCTCGCCCAGGTTGGTGATGACCCGGGCCAACACCACGATGGTGAGATACGGATCCTCAGGCCCCTCCACCCGGGCGTCGCGCAACGGCTCCAGTTCGTCCCGGGCCGTGGCCAGGCGCATGGTGCCCTCGCGGTGCAGCCCGCCCTGACGATCCACGAAGCCCTTGGGCAGCGTGAAGTCGAACTCGGTCTGCAAGCCCATCACTTCTTGCGCTCGAGCCATTCGTGCACGATGGTGAGCTCTTCAATCATCACATCGTCGCTGGAAGCGTCGAGATCGGAGGCAGACCATTTGGATGGCCAGCCATGCTCGAAGTTCCAGCGATCCACCTCGGTCCCGGCGTGATCGAAGACCACCACCGAACCGCTGCGGCGGGCGTCGGTGACCTTGCCCTCCACGATCTGATGGAACCATTCCGTCAGTGCCGAGTCCGCGGAGTACCCCCGCTTGAGCACGATGTCGTTGAAGCTGAGCCGCCCCGGAACCTTCTTGGTGCGTTGGCGGCCCTTGTCGTCAACCACCTTGATCTCGGTGACGCCGACCTCGGCGCCCAGACCGGAGCAGCCGGTGAAGAACCCGACTTTGACCCCGTCGAGCTCGAGGGCGAACATCGAGCTTTGAAACTCGGGATGGATGTCATTGGAAGCAGGCATGATTCGTTCCTCTCGTCGGTTCGGTCAGCGCGCTCAGGCGCCGTTGAGGTCCTTGAACTGGCTGATCCGGAAGATCACGAACTCCGCTGGCTTGACCGGAGCGATACCGACCTCAACCACCAACTTGCCGGCGTCGATGGAGTCCGGTGGGTTGGTCTCGGCGTCGCACTTCACGTAGAACGCCTGATCCGGTGTGGCCCCGAAGAGGGCGCCGTCACGCCACAAGCCACGCAAGAAGGACGAGATGGTGCGCTTGACGCCCTCCCACAGCTTCTGATCGTTGGGCTCGAACACCACCCACTGGGTACCGTCCAGGATGGTCTTTTCGATCATGTTGAACAGCCGCCGGACGTTGACGTATTTCCAGTCCGAATCCGAGGCCAGGGTGCGGGCGCCCCACACCCTGATACCGCGGGTGCCGAAGGGGCGGATGCAGTTGATGCCAATGGGGTTGAGATGCGCCTGCTCGGCCTTGGTCAGCGCCAGCTCCACATCCAGCGCGCCGCGCACGATCTCGTTGGCCGGGGCCTTCCACACGCCACGGGTGTCATCGTTGCGGGCCCAGATGCCGGCCATGTGACCGGAGGGAGGTACCAGCAGCTCACGCTCGGGTCCACCGAGGGGATTGTCGACCTTGATCCAGGGGTAATACATGGTGGCGAACGCCGAGTCGTACATGGCGACATCGGAACGCCATTCCTTGATCTGCTGGGGACCCATCCCGGGAGGAGCGTCGAGGATGGCGATGCGGTTGGCCTGACCCTCGCAATGGTTGATCAGCGCGGTTTGCACTGCTTTCCAGGTGCCCAGGTCTATGGAGCCGTCCTCTTTGCGGGCAGCGTTGACCAAATCCGGCACCAGCACCATGGTCACGTCATCAGCGATCACCAGGCCGTTGATGCCAGTGCGATTGGACTCGGATCCGGAAAACTCGCGGGTGGGTACCTGCAGCGGGGTGGGCGCGGCGGCGAGCACCGGGTAGTTGCCCTCTTTGAGGGTGAACATGGCCGCGGTCAACTCGTCCGTGAGCTCAGTGGTTTGGGTCATGGTGATGTGCTGGGACTCGGCGTTGACCACTGTGGCCACGTTGCGGTCCCCGCCGCCCAGGGTGACCCCATCAAAGTGCTCGACCTCAGCACCGTCCAGGGTGACCAGCACATCGAAACTCGGCGCCTGACCCTCTGGCGGGTCCTCACCGTCATCCTCCGCGGCACGGATATGCACGGCGACGGGGGCGTTGGGGACCTTGGTGGCGATCTCCACCGGCTGGCCCAGGGCCCGATCCGCCGCTGGCAGGCTCAACTGGCCCGACACCTCAGACGGCTTGGTATGGGGAACCCGCACGATGTAGCAACTGCCGCCACCGTTGTTGAACCAGCCGTACACGCTGTGGGGCAGCATGGCGCCGGCCACGAAACCACCGTAGAGCTGCTCGTACTGGGTCCAACTGGTGACCAAACGGGGTTTGCGGCCTTCAGGGTCAGCGGGATCGTCGGTTGGGCCCGAGGCCGTGAAGCCCACGAAGGCGGCGATGGCTGTCGCGCCCGCTGCCAAGGTGGCGGAGCCCGACGGCACCTCCTCCACATAGACGCCCGGTGTCAGATACGTGGTCGCCACTTGCGCTCCCCTCTGGAGTCGAGTTGTAGAGGAGTCATCGGCAGCAAGGCGGTCCTACTTGAGATTGAGTAGGCACCTTTGCCCGGATTGGCGTATAAAGAGTCCGGATCCGACCGCGTGCCCGCAGCCAGAGCGGGCTCAGCCGGTCTGGGCCTTGAACTGCCCGGCCATGTTGATGGCAATGGTGCCGCCCCAGTTGCACAGGCACTTGGAGGCATCTGTCAGCGCCGGGGCTTGACCGATCAACACCTTGGGGGCGCCGGGAACCCACGGGGTGGAGGTGGCCGGGATGCACGGCATGGGCGTCAGCGCCCCCAACGCGGCGGCGGTTGCTGCGGCCACGGTGGGGTTGGCCAGGCTGGTGCACATGCCGAACGGCGGAATGTTCAGCAGCGGGACGTGGTCCATGATGTTGGCCGCCGGTTTGGCCTCCGCCAGCACCTTGTTGGTCGGCAGCACTACCAGCGTGGCCGGAGCCGCGCCGAAGCTGCAGGTGAGCATGGCACCCATTGTCACGCACAGACCCATCGGTACGGTATCGGCAGCGGCGTGCCCAATCTTGAGGATCGGCAGAGGTTGTCCCGGTAGCGCGGAAGTCTTTAGAATCCGCGGCCTCGCGCTGATGCGGTCAACGGTTCCTCCGGTGAGACCAACAAGCAGGTGACGGTGCGGTCCTCGCCCTCGGTCCAACTGTTGAATGTGGGCACCAGGTGGCTGGAGTGCAGCGGGGAACGGTCGAAGGGAAGCCCAACGTAGCCCTCGAAGGCCACGAAGCACACCCCATCGGCGAAGGCCTCGAGGGCGTCAGCGCCGGGATAAACGTCTGATTCGGTGTAGTCCTCGGCGGCGTACACCTCGTGCGAGTGCGGCTCCGAACAGGGTACGGCGTCCAATTCGGCGGCGTCCTCCCCCAAGGTCGGGGCCGGCTGGAGGCAGTCTCCGACGGCCAAATCGAACGTCGATACCGTACCGGCGCGAATGATCACACCGTCCTTGTCTCGCAGGGCCGTGGTCTCACCGCCACAGCCCGCTGCCACCATCATGGTGGCCAACATCCCCACCACCATCGGGGTCCGCCAGCCCCGCACGCCTGATCCCCGTTGCCTCATGCCGGTGACAAGCGTAGAGCCGGCTTGCCTCAGGGCCGGCGATGCTTACCTGCGCCGCGCCAAAGTCGCTGTGGGATGATGCGGGCCCGCAGCGGCTGCGGAGACGGAGGTTCGACATGCAGTTCGGAGTGGTGTTCCCGACCACGGAAATCGGTGCCGATCCGGTTGCCATACGTGACTACGCCCAGGCTGCGGAGGAACTCGGCTATTCCTACGTGGTGGCCTATGACCACGTGCTCGGGGTGCGCCACGAGACCCGCGAACCCAAGCTCTGGGGGCCGTACACCGAGGCTCATCCGTTCCACGAACCCTTCGTGCTGTTCGGGTTCCTGGCTGGGGTCACCACCACATTGGAGTTCGAGACCGCGGTCATTATTCTGCCGCAACGTCAAACGGCGCTGGTGGCCAAACAGGCCGCCGAGGTGGCGGTGCTGTCCGGTGGGCGGTTGCGGCTGGGCATCGGCACCGGCTGGAACCATGTGGAGTACACCTCGTTGGGGGTGCCGTGGGAGAAGCGGGGGGCGCGCTTCGACGAGCAGATCGAGGTGTTGCGCCAGCTGTGGGCCGAGCCCACCATTGATTTCGACGGTCGGTTCCACCGCATCGAGCGGGCCGGCATCTCCCCGCAACCCCCCGGTGGGGCCATCCCCATCTGGTTCGGCGGGTTCTCCGAGGTGGCGTTGCGCCGGGCCGCCCGGGTGGGTGACGGCTTCTCCTTCGGCGGGGCCGGACGCCAGGCTGGCGAACAAACCCAACGGTTGCGTGAACTGTTGACCGAAGCCGGCCGCGACGCCGCCACATACCCTGTGGAATGGTCCACGGCCTGGGGGCTGGGCGTGGAGGCCCTCGGCAAGTCCGTGACCCGGGCCCGGGAGGCCAACGTGACGCATTTCTCGGTGAACACCATGTCCTCCACCTCGGCCTGGGCCGGTGTGCCCGAGGTCCGCCTGGACGGCGTCAGCGCCCACATCGCCGCCCTCGAACAGTTCAAACGCGAAGTCATCGGGTAGCTGGCGCCCGATTAGTCCCGCGATTAGTCCCCGATTAGTCCTGTCTGGCGGAGGTTTGCTCGCCGTCTGACAGACTCCTCGGATGGACGTCCGATGATGGCCCGGGTTGGTATCGACATCAGCGCTCGTATTCGGGCGCTGTTGCCCGTGGCCGCGGATTATTCGGGGTCGCGTTCGTCATGGCGGACGGATCTGGTTGCCGGTCTCACCGTTGGGGTGGTGGCGCTGCCGTTGGCCTTGGCGTTCGGGGTCTCGTCGGGGTTGGGTGCCGCTGCCGGCTTGGTCACGGCCATCGTCGCCGGTTTGGCGGCAGCGGTTTTCGGAGGCTCAAACGTCCAAGTGTCCGGCCCGACGGGGGCGATGACCGTGGTGCTGGTGCCGTTGGTGGCCCGTCACGGGGTCGATGCGGTGTTCGCGGTGGGTTTGATGGCCGGCGTGGTGTTGATTGCGGCGGCGGCGGCCGGGTTCGGCCGGTACCTGGTGTTTATCCCGTGGCCGGTCATCGAGGGGTTCACGCTGGGGATCGCCGTGATCATCTTTCTGCAACAGGTCCCGGCGGCGCTGGGGGTGGCCAAACCGGAGGGTGAGAACACTGCGGTCGTTGCCGCCAAAGCGGTGTGGGCGGCGATCACCGGCGAGGGAACAGCGGCGGCGTTGGCGGTGGTGGGGATCGTGGTTGCGGTGATGATGGCGGCACCGCGGGTTCGCCGAGGGTTGCCGGCATCGCTGCTGGCGGTGGTGGTGGCCACCGTCGTCGCCCGCGTCGGCGGGCTTGACGTGAGATCGATCGGTGTTTTGCCGAACTCGTTGCCCGCGCCATCGCTGCCGGTGCTTCGCTGGGAAGAGGTCTCCACCCTGTTCGGGGCGGTGTTGGCGGTTGCCTCGCTGGCTGGTCTGGAAAGCCTGCTGTCGGCCAAGGTCGCCGATGGCATGGCCGACGCGGGCCGCAACGACCCCAACCGGGAGCTGTTCGGGCAGGGTGTGGCCAACCTGCTCTCACCGTTGTTCGGCGGTATGCCGGCAACGGGGGCCATTGCCCGTACGGCGGTCAACGTCAAAGCCGGGGCTCGCACCCGAGTGGCGGCCATCGTGCACGCGTTGGTGCTGATTGTTGTGGTGTTCGCCGGGTCGGGACTGGTTTCGAAGATTCCGCTGGCCGCGCTGGCCGGGGTGTTGATGGTCACTGCCTTGCGCATGGTGGATGTCCACAACGTTCGCGCCGTGGTTCGCGCCACCCGCTCTGACGCTGCCATCCTGGCGGTCACCGCGTTCGTGACCGTGGCCTTCGATTTGATCGTCGCCGTCGAGGTGGGCATGGCCGCCGCGGCCCTGCTGGCGTTGCGCACGCTCGCCCGGACCTCCACACTCATCGCCGCACCCCTTCCGCAACTCGACCCGACCACGGCTGAGGCGTTGCGCCACGACAACATTGTCGCCTACCGCCTCGATGGGGCCCTGTTTTTCGGTGCGGTGCAACGGTTTTTCAGCGAACTGTCGGCGGTGGTTGACGTCAAGGTAGTGATTTTGCGCTTGCCGGAACTGCAAATGCTCGACGCCACCGGAGCCCAAGCGCTCGGTGACATCATCCAAGAGCTGGAGCGACGCCGCATCACGGTGCTGCTCAAGGGTCCCCGCCCCGAACACCTGCGCATCCTCCGAGAGGTCGGCGCCATCGCCCGCCTGGCGCACGTCAACCACCTGTTCGATGATCTCGATGCCGCGATAGCCCACGCTCGAGATCATGTGCATCGCTGCCACCACGATTCGCCAGGGTGGGCCGACACCGACTTGCCCGGACTGGACCACGTCACGTTCCCGGCGTGAGTCAGTGATGGGGCGCAGGGCCGGAGTGCGTCGTAGTCTCGACCCAATGGGCACGGCTACGAACCAACACGAAAGAACCGGAAAGTTAACGACCGGTCCCGGACCTTCGCGCACCTGCGTTGCGATCTGACCGGGCCCAGTCCCCGCAACGCTGGACGTTGTTGCGTGAGACGCTCCGGGCCCAGCGGCGGAATCTGATCATCGGCACCGTCATCGGTCTGGCCTGGATGCTCGGCAAGATCTCGGTGCCCATCCTGGTGCGCTACGGCATCGACCGGGGCATCGGCGCCGACGACCGGCTGTGGCTGTGGGCGGGGTTGATCGCCCTGGCCGGAACGATTGCCGGGTCCCTCACCGCCTTCCGCCGTTACTACTCCTTCCGGGAGGCCCGTTGGACGGAGACCCGGCTTCGGGAGCGGTTGTTCTCCCACATGATGGCGCTGCACATCGGGTACCACGACCGGGCCCAGACCGGGCAGCTGATGAGCCGTTCCTCCAGTGATCTCAACCAGATCCAGATGTTCGTGGTGATGATCCCTATCACGTTGTCGAACCTGGCCATGATCGCCTCGGTGGCGGTCATCCTGCTGCTCACCGATCCGTTGCTGGCGGTGGTGGCGTTGGCCACGCTGCCGTTGGTCAATGTGGCCGGGCAGCGCTTCAGCCACGCCATCCACCCCGCGGTGTTGGCGGTACAGGCCGAGCAGGCGGAGCTGGCCACCGTGGTGGAGGAGACGGTGGGCGGTATCCGGGTGGTGAAGGGTTTCGGCGCCGAGGCGGTGCAGTCCGCCAAGTTGCGCAAGGAGGCCGATGACATCCGGCGGGAATCCATCGGCGCCGCCCGCATTCGCGCCGCCTATCTGCCGGGCATTGAGCTGTTGCCGCAAATCGGGCTCATCGCGGTGTTGGGGGTGGGCGGGATGCGGGTGATCGACGGCCAACTCACGCTGGGCCAACTGGTGCAGTTCAACTTCTACGTGGCGTTGCTGGTGTGGCCGCTGCGCATGATCGGCATGACCATCGCCTTCGCCCAGCGCGCCGCCGCTGCGGTTCAACGGGTCAACGAGGTGCTCGACATCGCCCCGGCCATTGCCGATCCCCCGCAGCCCCGGTCCTTGCCCCGCAGCGGTGCCGGTGCCGGAGCGGCTGCGGTTGGTTCGGTGTCCTTCGAGGGTGTCCGCTTCGGGTACGACCCCGCCACGCCGGTTCTCACCAACGTCGATCTCCACGTGCCGGCCGGCCAATCGGTGGCCATCGTGGGCGCCACCGGGTCCGGCAAGTCCACCGTGGCCCGGCTGCTGATCCGCTTCTACGACGTGGACGCCGGCAGCGTGCGCCTCGACGGTATCGACGTGCGGGATCTGAAACTGCACGATCTGCGCCGGGCCGTGGGTCTGGTGTTCGAGGACACCATGCTGTTCCACGACAGCGTGTCGGCCAACATCGCCTTTGCCGTGCCCGACGCCCCGACCGCCATCATCGAACGGGCCGCCCGCCTGGCCGGCGCCCATGACTTCATCGTGGAGCTGCCCCAGGGTTACGACACCCGGCTCGGTGAACGGGGATATTCCTTGTCCGGCGGTCAGCGCCAACGCATCGCCATCGCCCGGGCCATCGTGGCCGATCCCCGGGTGCTCATCCTGGACGACGCCACCTCGGCGGTGGACCCCTCCAAGGAACACGAGATCCGCGCCGCCATGGCCACCGTGATGGACGGTCGCACCACCATCGTGATCGCCCACCGCCCCGCCACCATCGCTTTGGCCGACACCGTGGTGTTGCTCGATGAGGGGCGGGTCGTGGCCCAGGGCACCCACGAACAGCTGCACGCCACCGAGCCCCGATACCGGGAGGTACTGGCCGCCATGGCCGCCGAGGGCCACACCGGGGGGACGGACCCAAGCGCGGTGGCGCCGGAATTGGTGGGGGGTGATTGAGCGATGTGGGCCATGACCGGCGTCAGCGAGGAGGACCGCCTCGATCCCGAGACCGCCAAAGCGGTGCTGCGTCGGGCGTTGGGGATGGCCCGACCGTTCCGTGCCACCATCGCCGGGGCGTTGGGGTTCACCGCCCTCACCACCTTGGGTCTGGTGTTGGGCCCGGTGATCGTGCGTTACGGCGTGGATCACGGCATCGCCCGATCCGACGGCGGGGTGCTGCGCAATGCCGTCGGGGTGTACGTCGCCGTGGTCGTGGTGGCCTATCTCTCCTCCCGGCAGCAGTACGTGTTCGTCAACCGGGCCGGGGAAGGCTTCCTGCGGGCGCTGCGACTGCGGGTGTTCGATCACATTCAGCGTCAATCCCTGGCCTTCTTTGATCGCAACAAATCCGGGGTGTTGGTGGCCCGCATGACCGCGGACATCGAATCCATGGCCGAACTGGTGCAATGGGGGCTGTTGCAGTTCGTGTCCGCCATCTTGTTGGTGGCGTTCGTGATCGGGTTGCTGCTGGTGCTGTCGTGGGAGTTGACCATCGTGGGCCTGGCGGTGACACCCATCATCCTGCTCGCCTCCCGCAAGTTCCAACGGGACTCCAACGTTGC
The DNA here is from genome assembly GCA_046155365.1 of Acidimicrobiales bacterium. GTDB lineage: Bacteria > Actinomycetota > Acidimicrobiia > Acidimicrobiales > CAIXPF01 > CAIXPF01. The sequence continues at coordinate 74,182 of JBJXFH010000193.1, forward strand.
ATACCTTGAGGTACGGGAACGGGTGGGCCAGAACCTGTCGGCGCTGCAAGAGGACATCGCCGGGGTGCGGGTGATTCAGGCCTACGCCCGTGAAGGTGAACAGACCCGCCGGTTCGTGGCGTCCAACCGGGCGTTGTTCCGTTCCCATGTGCACAGCGTGAGGGTGTCGATCTGGTACTTCGGTCTGGTGGAGGCCTGCGGTCTGATCGCCGCGGCGCTGGTGATCGGCTTCGGCGGTTGGTTGGTGAACCGGGGTGCGGTCACGGTGGGCACGGTCATCGCCGTGGTGTTGCTGTTGACCCAACTGTTCGAACCGGTGCAGCAACTCTCCCAGCTGTACAACTCGGTCCAGGCCTCAGCGGCGTCGCTCAACAAACTGTTCGGTATCTTGGACACCGAGCCGGACATCCTGGATGGTACGCACACGTTGCCGGCCACCGGTGAGCTGGTGGTGAACGGCGTGGGCTTCCAGTATCCGGCTACGGAAACCACGGTGTTGCGCCAGGTGTCCATCACCCTGTCCGACGGTGAGCGGCTGGCGTTGGTCGGTCCCACCGGCGCCGGCAAATCCACGTTGGCCAAGCTGATGGCCCGGCTCTATGACCCCACGGTGGGCACGGTCAGCTTCGGGGGAGTGGATCTGCGTGATGCCACCCTGGCCTCGTTGCGGGAACGCATCGTGGTGGTACCTCAGGAGGGCTTCCTCTTCGGTGGCACCATCGCCGACAACATCCGCATCGCCCGGGCCGACGCCACCGACGAGGACATCAAGGACGCCCTGGCGCAGCTCGGGGCGCTCGATCGTTTCGCCGCCTTCGAGGACGGCATCCACACCGAGGTCCGCGAGCGCGGCTCCCGTCTGTCCGCCGGTGAACGGCAGCTGGTGTCCCTGGCCCGCGCCGCCCTGGTGGACCCCGCGGTGTTGGTGTTGGATGAGGCCACCAGCAGCCTCGATCCCGGCACCGAGGCCGTGGTCGAACAGGCCCTGGAGCGGCTCATGAGCGGCCGAACCACGGTGGTGGTGGCCCATCGTCTCTCCACGGTGCGACGGGCGGACCGCATCGCCGTGATCGATGACGGTCAACTGGTGGAGCTGGGCACCCACGAGGAGCTGGTCGGCCGGGGCGGTCGCTACGCCGCCCTCACCGACGCCTGGGACCGCTCGCAGGTCCCCGGCTGAGTTTCCCCGCCCTTCACCGTCAACCGTCCTACGCTCAGTGGCCATGATCCGAGCCCAGGCCATGGCGTTGCGGGAGGCCGAGCGGCTGGGCCATCAATGGGTGGGGGCCGAGCACATCCTGCTGGGGATCCTGGGGGCGGGGCCCGACGACGTGGCGGTGGCGGCCATGGCCGAACTCGAAGTCACCCACGAGAGCTTCGAGTGCGATCTCTTGGCCGGGCTGCTGCACGGTGAGCCCTCGGTGCGCTCCGCCTGGCCGCAACAACCGACACAACCGGCGCCGCGCTATTACTTGATGGACGGTTGGGTCTCCGGTTACTGCGCCGCCCTGGGTGTCCCGCCCTCCAACGCCGTCCTGCTGTTGGCACTGTGCTCGTCGAGCGGGTCCAGGTTCCCGGGTACCGTCAGCCCTGAGCAGATCGTTGACGCCCTCCGACGCCGAGGCATCGACATACCGGATGGTCTGATCCAGCCGCCGTCGCAGATCGAGGTCGACATGGCCGCCTCGGTGCGGATCGACGTGCCCCTGGAGCACCTCGGTCGCGTTCATCGCCAACTGATGGAGGCCCGCCTGCTGGTGGCGTTCAACGTTGATCGTGACAACGACCAGGCGTGGGTTCGGGTGAAACCAGAGCACGAGGCCGCGGTCAGTGAACTGCTCGCCGGGGCGGCGGCTGAGTAGACCCGGACGGCGGTTCGGTTCAGGAGATCAGTTCAGCGGGCCTGACCGGCGGCGGTTGCTTCGGGAACCTCGACCAGGCGGCCGGTGCGAACGTCATAGATGTAGCCGTAGATGGGGATGCGTCCCGGTACCAGCGGGTGGGTGCGGACCCGGGTGACGTCATCGGTGACGCTGCCGGCGCTGTCGGAGATCGTGAGCCAGTCGATGTACTTGGCTTCGCTCGATCCCGGTCCCGGCCCCACGTCGGTGAAGCCGTCAGCGCCGAGGGCCGCGGTCTCCAGGCTGGAGCTGAGCAGGCCCCGCATGATCTCATCAGTGAAGAATTCCATGCCGCAATCGGTGTGATGGATGATGAACCACTCCGCGGTGCCGAGCAGCTTGTAGGAGATCACCAGGGAGCGGATGGCGTCATCGCTGGCTCGGCCGCCGGCGTTGCGGATGACGTGGGCATCGCCTTCAGCCAGGCCGGCATACTTGGCCGGATCCAGCCGGGCGTCCATACAGGTCAGTATGGCGAATCGCCGAGCGGGGGGCAGGGCGAGCTCTCCCTTGGTCCCGAAGGAAGCCGAATACGCAGCGTTGGCGGAAAGGACTTCGTCACGAACGGACATGGGAGACTCCTAAAGCGGGGTGTCTGGACGGCGCGCCGGCGGTTGTCGGGCCAATTGTTGACCAGAGTAGTCGACATTCGACGACGACCAAAGCGCTCACCTGCCCATCAGCCCCGTCCGCCGCCTGCTGGCCGGGCGCTCACTCGACGACGGCCTCGGTCAGCGTGGCGAGGTGTGTGTCGAGGGCTCCAAGTGCCAGCCGGGCGGCATCGAGCAACGTGAGCGGTGCGTGGTCGGGCTCGGCGCCGATGGGCCGGCCCAGTGCCGCTGTCACGTGTGATCGAGGACGGCTTCCAGGGTGTGATCACGACTGACCTTGAGGATCTCCAGTCCTGTCGTGACTGGGACTCGGAGCCTTAGGGGGATCACTGGCGGAGGGTGGTTCGGTGTCGTTGGCAAACCGTTGGGTCCAGCGAGCGGGATCGATCAACTTCAGCACTGGAATTGACGGAAGCTCCAAAAGGACGAGGAACAGCGCGGTGAGCAATGAGGCCAACACGAACCGGGATGCGCCGGCGATCACTCCCACGGCGGCGATCGCCCAGATCGCGGCGGCGGTGGTTAGCCCCCGTACATGACCATTCGGGTCGCGGAGCACCACACCGGCGCCGATGAAGCCGATGCCCGTCGCCACGCCGCCGATCAGCTTTTCCGCAGTGGAGGGGAACGCATCGATGGCGATGGCCGTGAACCCGGCCGAGCCAGCGGCAACCAACGCAAAGGTGCGGGAGCCGGCCGGGTGTCCTCGCACCTCGCGTTCCCAACCAACCGCAAACCCCAGTCCCGCGGCGAGCGCGATACGGCCGAACAATGCGAGGTCATGAAGCCACACGCGTTCGATTCCCTTCGTCTGAGCGGTAGGAGCGGTGGCCGGGGGTGCGCAGGAACGCGCTGCGCCTGCGGGAGCCTTCCACGCCGAGTGCGGCGAACTTGGAGATGACCTCGAAGCGCGGCATCTCGTAGAAGACCGTTCTGACTAATCAGATCAGAGCAGCTGACGCCAGCGGGTGATGGCGGCGATGTGGGCGTCCACGTGGGTGAAGCCGCAACCCATGGTGACCAGCGAGACGTGGGATCCGCCGGCGTTGCGCCAGCGGGTCAGCTCTGCGGCCTGCTCGTCGGGGGTCTTCTGGAAGCTCAGGATGGACTCGTATCCGAACGGCGTATCAGCCCTGCCGGTCTCGGCGCGCCAAGCGTCCATCTTTTCCTTTATTTCCGGGGCGTCGGTGGTGTTGCGGCCGGCGAAGATGAACCCGTCCCCGATTCGCGCCGCCCGACGCCACACCGCCTCGGTGAAACCGCCCAGCCAGATGGGGATCTGCCGTGTCGGTAGGGGCAGGATCCCGGCCCGGTCGATGTGATGGTCGGCGTCATCGTGGGTGACCACCGAGGACGCCCACAGCTTCCGTAACAGCTCGATCTGCTCCTCCTCCCGCTTGCCGCGCCGCTTGAAATGCTGTGGCATCTCCAGCGCGTCGAACTCAACCCAGTTCCATCCGGTGCCGACACCGAGACGAAGCCGTCCGCCGGAGAACAGGTCCAGATCTGCCACCTGCTTGGCCACCAGCGCGGTCTGGCGCTGCGGCAGGATGATGACCCCGGTGGTGAACTCCAGTGTGGTGGTGATCCCGGCCAGGTAGGCGAAGGCGATGAAGGGTTCGTGGAACGGGTCCCGTTCGGTGTAGGGACCCCACAGCTTCGGCTCACGGCCGGCGTGTTCGGCGCCAAGCACGTGGTCGTACATCAACAGATGGTCGTAGCCCAGGCCCTCAGCGGCTTGGGCGAAGGCCTTCACCGCCCCCGGATCGCCGTTGAGCTCAATCTGTGGAAAAACCACACCGGCACGCATCGTCATGTCGAACTCCCCCTGTTGCCCGCCGGCAGGTTAGCGGTGCGAGGGCAGCCGCTGAGCAGCACCGAGCGCGGTCGGACTAGAACACTGCCCATGAGCAGACTCCGCCGCCGCAGCACCAACGAGATGACCGACGCCCAACGGGATCTCTACAGTCGGATGGCTGAAGGCCGAACGGTCACCGACGGACACATCGGCGGTCCGTTCGACGCCTGGCTGCTGAGCCCGGCCACCGGGTTACGATTATTCCAACTGGGCGGTGCGCTGCGGTTCAAGCCATGTATCGATCGACGGTATGTGGAGTTGGCCATCTTGGTAACCGGCCAGCTCTGGAAGGCCCAGTACGAGTGGTATGCGCACGAGCCCATGGCCCGCGCCGCCGGGTTGCCGGAGGAGGTCATTGCCGCCATCAAGGTGGGCCAGGAACCCACGTTCACCGATCCTGGGGACGAGGCCGCCTACCGGTTCTGCCGGATGCTGCATGACCAGCGTCGCGTTGATGACATGACCTACAAATCGACCGTTGATGTGTTCGGCGAGGACGGCGTGCAGGAACTCATCAACGCCTGTGGTATGTACACCCTGGTGTCTATGACCTTGAACACCTTCGAAGTGGACCTACCCGAAGGCGTACCGGCGCCCTTCCCTTCAGACTGAGCAATGGCAAGCAAGACGACCGACCAGCCCTAATCCTACATCCGCGATCTCTTAGCGGTGACGGTACTTGCGGATGCCGTCCATGACGATCGGCGGCACCAGTCGCTCGGCCATCACCTTGGCGGGGGCCTTGAATTTCTCGCCCGGGCGCTTCTGGAACAGGGTGGTGTGCTCGCCCTGCACTTCTTCCTCGGGGCGGCCGTTCGTGTAGTAGTACAGCGCCATCGAGCGTCGGGTGCGATCGGGTGGGCACGCCAGCGGGTCGGGATGCCCGTGGTATGACCTCGACGTGGTGGCAAAGATCACCAGCCGGTTGAATACCGGGCCGTAGGACTTGACCCGCGCCTTCATGTCGCGGTCCCAGAGCTCGATGCTCCCGCCGTACTCGGGCTTCCAGTCCTTGTTCAGGTACAACAGGGCGTTGAGGCGCCGGTCGAGCCGCAACTCGGGGAGGCGGTTGAAGTCGGCGTGCACGCTGAGGAAGCCGCCCGGGCGGATCTGGTGGAGGCCGCCGCCGGCGTAGTTGTGGTCCGCGATCAGCCCGTCGATGCCGGTGACCGTGCCGAGGAACTCCAGGAACACGGGACCGTTGAACTCCGCCAGGAGATGCCGGGTGACCGGGCCCATCTGCGTCACGTCGTTCAACGCCAGCTTGACCTCGGTTGGGCGGGCGAAGCGCTCCCACTGCGCGTCGTCGGCCTCGGGGAACTCGGCTAATACCTGGTCGAGGACCTCGGGTGGCAGGAAGTCGTCGACCTTCATGTGCGGGTAGGGGTCGGCGTTCACAAACGAGTCGTGCAGATCGGCAGCGAGCGTACGCAGCCGGTCCTGGTCAAAGAAGTACTCAAGTGCCTTGTGCTGCGCGGTCTTCGTGTGTTCCAGGGTCATGGCTGGCTCCCGTGCGAAACGGACCTGGCGACGTCGGCCAGGGCGGACAGGTGCTCGCATCCCACTGCAGCCTGGATGTCGGTCATCCCGTAGTTATACCCGAGCACCGGGCGCTCCTGTTGCTCTGAGTTGCCATCGTCACTCGCCATGGCGCTTCCATCGCTCGCGCCGGTAGATCGACTTCGCCCGCCGCATCGCTGCAGCGGGAACGTACAGGCGGCTGCGCTGGCACCAGGTTGAGCCGAGGAGACGCCGCCAGCGCAGCCCGACCGCCGGCGACGTGCGGGAGGCATTGGGTGACAGCGACGACGCCATGTCCTCGAGTTCGTCCGCGCCCGCGGCGTCACCGTGCTCGATGGCACGGCACGCACCCACCAACGCCTCACGGGCGAGCGCGAGCCTGGCCCGGGCGTGGAGCGCACGCGCCTCGGGGAGGTGCGGATGCTCGTCGAAGAAGCGGTCGAACACGTCCCGGCGCTGCACGAGATCGATCACGTTCGTGTTGTAGATCGTGCGTTGCATACTGGACGTGTGTACGCGGTAGTAGGCCTGCGGCACCCCTTCGATGTACGCCACATCGCTCACTGCGGCGACCCGCAGCCACATCTCGAGGTCGCCAGCGTGCGGGAACTGCGGACGGTAGCCGCCGACCTGCTGCTGGACAGACCGGCGCAGCACGACTTCGGGCGACGAGATCACGTTGTGACCGTCGCGGCACCGCCCGGCGATCCAGTCGATGCCGTCCCAGCGGCGGACGCCTCGTCGCGTCAGGCGAGGGTCGGGAAGGTCGTCGTTGCGCTCGAAATACGGCGCCCAGCCGTAGACCAGGCCCACCTTCGGGTTGGCCTCCATCACATCGCAGGCGCGCTGGAGCGCGCCGGGCGCGAGCAGGTCGTCAGCGGACAGGAGGACGACGTAGTCACCGCTCGACCAGTCGATCAACCCCTCGTTGTAGGTTGCGATGTGGCCCCGGTTGACGGCGTGGTGGACCACCTCGACCCGCGGGTCAGCAGCGGCCAGCGACCGGGCCACGGCGAGGGAGTCGTCGGTCGAGCAGTCGTCGATGACGAGCACCCGCACCTCGACGCCGGGCTGTTCGAGCGCGCTCCGGACACAGGCGGGCAGGTATTGACCGTAGTTGTAGCAGGGGATGACGATGTCGAGGACCGGCATAGTGCAGGAATCGTAGGTCCGCACCCGCGAAGGTCGCCTCCTGCCACCGGGACGTCGCTGACCGCGTTGGCCGCCACGCTCCATGTGACGGACACGGCGCAGTTCCCGCAATCGACGAGAACCTCGGCGGAGTCGGTGATCGGTGCTGGCTGTGCCTGGGTCGACGGCGCCTGCGGTACCATCCAATGCGGTAGATGTCGATCCGGTGTTTCGTCGGCACGCTTGTGTGCAACATCTGATGTGAAGGGACGACGCGGGAGTCGATGGTCGCGGTGGAAGTACCAGTGGTGAGTCAATCGGGCGAGGCGCCGGTGAGGCGTTGGTACAACAGCATCGTTCAACGGTGGTACCTCGTGCTGCTCTGGGCCGTGGCCCTGGTACTCGGCGTTGTCGCCGTGTTCGTCGCGGTGCCGACCCGGTATCAGGCGAGCGGGCAACTCCTCATCCTCCCGCCGGCCCAACCGCTGGCCGAGGGGGAGCGCAGGAACACCTACCTGTTCCTCCCGGACGGGATGGTGCTGACGGCGATCCTGCTTGCCAACACGGTGAACACGCCGGGCCTCGCCCGTGAGCTGACCGATGACGGGTTCACGTCCACGTACACGGTCGGGGTGGTGCCGGGCAGCGGCCCGCTGATCACGATCACCGCCAAGGACGTCGACCCCGTCCAGGCGCTGGCGTTGCGCGACGAGGTGCTCGAACGTCTCGAAGCCGAGCTCAGTCGGATTCAGACGGCCGAGGGCGTGCCGAGCAGCCAACTGATGGAACCGCGTCGCTTTGCCACCTCGAGCCAGGCCGAAGAATTGGCGGGGAACCGGATCCGGGCCATCATCGCCGTCGTGGTGGCGGGCAGTATCCTCGCGGTGCTGAGCATCAAGGCGGTCGACCGTCGCACGGGGCGCCGTGTGGCCGCCGGCGAGCCTCGATCGTCGCCGCCGCACCCGCTCCCACGCGAGCAGCGAGAGTCGATGAGGGACTGGCCGCCTCCGGGCACGCACCGCCCCCCCTCGCTGCTCCCGGCGGAGCGCATGGGTGAGACCCCTGGTCACGCTCCATCGCCGGAAGGTCCCGGGCGTGACGCGTGGTTCGCTCGCGACAATCGACGCCGCACGGGCCTAGAGGCCGGCCGGTAACGATGCGCTCGACATCGTGGGGCCAGTTCACCCGGCGGTCGCGGCAGGTGCGGAACCTGATCGAAACCGAAGGGGTGAGAGGTCTCGCGGTTCGCACCCTGAACGGGCTGGCGAGGCGGGTCGACACTCCGGCGGTGCTCACCAGCGTGCGTGACGCCGACGTGCTTGGAGCCGATATCACCCGTCCCTTCGACGCTCCGTACGAACGCGTGACCCCGGGCGACCCGATCACGATCAACTGGGTGATGCCGCCCCCCGGACCGAACTCGGGTGGACACACCACGGCTTTCCGCCTGATCCGCTACCTGCAGGAGCGTGGCCACACGTCGACCGTCTACTTCTACGACGTGTACGGCTCGGACGCCGACTACTACCGCGAAATAGTGCAGACGTCCTACGCGGACGTCGCCGTGGCCAACGTGTTCGACGGCATGGACGATGCGCACGCCGTGTTCGCGACGTGCTGGGAGTCGGCGTACCCGGTGTTCAACGCGCGCTCAGCGGGCAAGCGCTTCTACCTGGTCCAGGACTTCGAGCCGTGGTTCTATCCGTCGGGGGCATCGTGGGCGCTCGCCGAGAACACGTACCGGATGGGTTTCCACGCGATCACTGCGGGTGCGTGGCTCTCCGGTCTGCTCAGCAAGCAGTACGGCATGGCCGCTGACCACTTCGACTTCGGCTGCGATGCGTCGGTCTACGACCTACAGGACGAGCGACGCGACGGGATCGTGTTCTACGCGCGACCGCGCGCTCCGCGGCGCGCGTTCGAGCTCGGCGTGCTCGCGCTTGAGCTGTTCGCTCAAGATCATCCCGACGTCGAGATCCACACCTACGGGGACCATGTGGGCAGGATCGGCAGTTCGCAGCTCACGGTGACAGACCACGGCCTCGTGACCCCGGGCCGACTCAACGCGATCTACAACCGGAGCTTCGCCGGGCTCAGCCTCTCGATGAGCAATGTGTCGCTCGTGCCGCACGAGATGCTGGCATCAGGGTGCATCCCCGTCGTCAACGACGCAGCGCACAACCGCATCGTGCTTGACAACGAACACGTTCGCTACGCACCGCCCGATCCGCACTCGCTGGCACGTGCACTCGGCGACCTCGTTACCGATCCGAACCACCGGCAACTGGCGGAGCGCGCTGCCGCGAGCGTGACCGGCGCGTCGTGGGACGATGCCGGAGCGGCCGTGGAATCAGCGCTCCATCGGGCTCTCGCGTGAGGTGGTCGCGGTGAGCACGCCCGAGTACTCGTTGTTCCTCGCTGACGCCGCCCGGTGGGTCCAACCCGAGCAGTTCGCAGACGTCTCGGAGGTGACGCCGAAGCGTCTCATCCGTCTCCTCGTGAACTACCCGTCGCTGCGGGCGATGGCCTGGCTGCGGGTGGGCGCATTCGCTCATCGCCGCGGAGTTCGCGGCGTGCCGAATCTCGTCAAGAGACGGATCCAGCGTGTATACGGCCTCGAGATAGACCCGAAGGCGCCGATCGGCGGCGGGCTGTACGTCGCGCACCCTGTCGGATGCACGTTGATCGTGGAGTCGATGGGCTCCGGCGTATCGGTCATGGGTGCAGTCACGTTCGGGCGGATGCAGGATGAGCGTTGGCCGCGGCTGGGTGACCACGTGTTCGTCGGTGCAGGCGCTCGCGTCCTGGGACCGATCTCTGTCGGAGACGGTGCTCGCATCGGTGCCAACGCCGTGGTCATCAGCGATGTGCCAGCCGGCGCTACCGCAGTGGGCGTGCCGGCCCGTGTGCGCTGACGTCAGCCTCGCGGGCTCGACTTGGTGTCCACGTCAGCGCGACTGCCGGTCGTGATGGGTCGGGGAGCCCATGATGTGGGGACCGATCGCCGGGCGCGGCGGTCCTGGGGTGCCCGGCTGGAAGCGCGACTTCCGGACGGGTGGATGCACGCAAGCACCGGATTCGCCATCTACGTCGTTTTGCTCATGGCAGTCCCGGCGCGGCTGATCATCCGCCAGATCGGCGCGCCCGGCACCGCGGCCGGCTTGTGGGCGCTGGGTTTGCTGGTGTGGTGGGCGTTCAGTCGTTTGGGCGCGCAGCACGAGGCGCGCCAAGGCTCCGCTGTCCGGTTGATGATGATGTTGCTGACCGTCGCGGTGCTCGGCAGCTACGTGGCGTCGATGTCCCACGGTTGGTACGCCCCCGCCGAGGTTCGCGGTGCGACCGACCTCGTTTACGACCTCGCGCCGTCGTCCGTGCCGGAGATCACCGCTGCGATGATCTCTGCGGCCGACCGGGGGCTCGTAGCGTACTTCGGTTGGTTGGCCGTGGTGCTGGTGGCCATCGATGGCCTGCGCACCTGGCGCCACATCGATCGCGTGGTCAAGGTGATCGTCTTCGCGGGCACATTCGCCGCGGCTATCGGGATGCTGCAGTACTTCACCGGGATCAACATCGCCCCGTACTTCAAGCTGCCGGGATTCGTGCCGAACGGGGAGTTCGGTTACGTCGACTCGCGGGGCGATGTGGGCCTGCGGCGGGTCCAGTCGACTGCCTCCGGAGCGATCGAGTTCGGGGTCGTGATGGCCGCGACCTTCCCGCTCGCTCTCCACCAGGCGATCTTCGCGGCGAAATCGCGTTGGCGATGGCTGCCGACCTGCAGCCTCGGACTCGCAGCGTCGCTGTCGATCTCGCGGTCTGCGATCTTGGTGCTCGGCATTGTGGTTCTCGTGATGTTCGCAGGGTGGCCGAGCGATTGGCGAAAGCGCGCGCTGTACGTGCTGCCGGTCGGCGTGGTCGGAATCCGACTGGCGGCCCCTGGCGTGCTCGGGACCATCCGGTCTCTCTTCCTCAGCTTCAGCTCGGACAACAGCGTCGACGGACGCACCGAGGATTACGGCGTCGTATGGAATGTTTTCCTCGAGCATGCGGTCCTGGGGCGGGGCCTGTTCACGTTCGTGCCGAGGTACTACCGGATCCTCGACAACCAGGTGTTGATGCTGCTGCTCGAGCTGGGTCTGATCGGGGCGCTGCTGTTCGTCGCCACTGTCGTCACCGCGATCGGCGCCGCGCGACGATGCTTTCGGCGAGCGGGCGACGAAGAGCACCGGCACCTGGGGCTCGCGCTCTCGGCGTCGCTGTCGGGCGTCTTCGTGAGCTTCTTCACGTTCGATGCCCTCGGCTTCGCCATGGCCGCCGGCTTCCTCTTCGTGCTCGTGGCGCTCGCGGGGGCCGCGTCGCGTACCGCTGCCTCAGATGTGCCTGCCACCGCGAGGAAATTGGACGTCAACGACCGGTCGCGGTTCGACGGGAGGGTCGATCGTCGTACCGATTTCGCCGAACACGACGATCTCGATCAGGACTCGGTGCCGACGAGCTGAGGCGCCGGTCGTCCGCCTGGCCAGCGGCGCTCCACCACGAACACCAGCGAAAGAGTCGCGGCGACGCCCAGCAGCATCACGAGCGCCAGCGCCTTGATCCGTGCGCCAGGGCGAACGGTGGAGTAGGGCTCGGCGCCGACCACGGTGGAGTCAATCGTCCAGCGGTCGGCCACGTCTTCGGCGAGCTGCCGCGCCGCGATGCGGCCGGTGATCTCCGTCGCCAACCGGTCGCGGGTGCGTACCGCCGCTCCCTGATCGGTGTCCTCGGTGAGGATTGTGATGATTGGTCCGCTGTCGGGGTAGACGATGATCGAGAAATCGGACAGCACGCCCTCGCTGACGAACTGGTCCTTGAGCTCGGGGACTTTCATGTCGGCCGCCACGAGGGAGGCGAGGAGGACGAGGCCGTGCTGCACCTCGAGATAGGGGTTGGACCGATTCGAACCGACGGGGGGCTGTGGCGGTGGGAGCAGGAGTACCTGCGCGTCGGCCTGGTACTCGGTCGGCACCGTGACGAGCGTGTAGCCGACGGCGGCGATCGTGGCGATCGCGCCGAGGGCCACCAGCCACCAACGCCGGGCGAGCACGCGCAGGGTGTCGGACAGGTACATCAGACTGGCGTTGCGGCGACGCCAGTCCGCCCTCGCAACCATGCTGTTTGCGTCAACATCTCCTGCGTGGCCACACCGACCACCCACGGGAAGGCACCGCCGTGGTACTGGGTGGGAAACGGAACGCTGGTCCAACAGGCGTCCACATAGCGACGGGTACCCACCGTGTCACTGGCCCGGTCGAAGGGCCTGACGACCTCAGCCATGAACCGGCTGCACTCCTCGAGGATGCCGATGACGGTAGGGAGATCGGCGTGGGCGATGGCGTCGAAGGACGCCAACTCCTGATCGTCAACAATGTGCTGCAGCACGAAGGCCAGATCCGCCATCGGTGCCACGTATTCAGTCACGCGGCGCAGGCTAACTGGGCCTTGGCGCCGACCAGCAGTGGCCTTGCCCGTGATGGGATCGAACCCATTCGAGAACAGCAGCTCCCATACCTCTGGGTACTTCGCGCGTGGCGCCCGCCACTGTGGGATGGCCGGGTCGGGGTGTGTGGGATCTTCGTGGGATGTGGCCTCACGATCGCCCGCATTCGAGTGCGGCTTGACCCCCGTGATCAGCAGTTTGTTGGTAGGCCGCCCGGGGCTCGAACCCGGCACCTTGGGATTAAAAGGGCGTTTCTAAAGGTCCGTAGGCGTCCTTGGGTTGTCCTTTAGGACAGCCTGATCTGGCCTGGATTCCTCAGATGTCCTGGGGTGTCCGCAGGTGTCCGACCGGATTGTGGGATGTCCTGTGGGATGTGGGTCTGCCTGCTGGCGGGCTGCCGATCACTCGGAAAAAGCGAAACCGCCCCGGTTGGCGCCGGGGCGGTCGTCGTGCCCGTCGAGGGGCTCTTCAGTGCTGTGTAGGAGCTTACTTCCTCGATGGGATCCGGACAACAGGTTCCTTTGATTCGAGGAGGTGTCTCATGGCGAGACCGTCAGGTGCAGTGTCCTTCGCCCGGTGGGCGATCGAGGAGTTCGGCAAGGTGCTCAACGAGCGTGCGACGGTGCGGGTGTCCCAGGCGGAGCTGGCCCGTTGTTACGGGGTGTCCCCGTCGACGGTCGGCTGGTATGTCGCGGAGCTGGGCGATGCGGTGATACAGCGCCGGCCGCTGGTGTTCAACCTGTCGC
>JBJXFH010000031.1:0-4000 GCA_046155365.1 Acidimicrobiales bacterium
CCTTTTCGCGCGCCCTCGTCACGCTTCTCGACAAAGAGATTAGGACCTAGTGCTGCATCCCTGGCGACTCCTGTTCTACGCACCAAGCTCAATTGACCTGAACCCGTTGCATAACGCTTCCTTAAGGAACTGGCGGCGCAGCACAGGCGCGGCAGTGAGACACAAAGGAGGCGGCCCCTCTCATGATGGAACGCAGCAAACGCAACGCCGCAACGAGGTGGCGACGATGGGCGAGCCTGGCGGTGGCCGCCTCGCTCGTGGGCATCGGATTGGCAACAGCACCGGGATCTCCTGCGGCGGCGGCGGTACCGGCATTTCCCGACAACATTGTGGTGTTTCCCGATCGGGACTTCATGGGCATCGAGGGCTACACCGATTACATCGGGCAGACCGTGCTCATCGAGGTCACCCGTCCCGGACTGGGCATTGTTGGTTCAACCACCGGTGTGGTCGGCGGTGGGGACATTCCTCTTGAAGTGAACCATCCCGGTGGCGTCTGCTGGGGCAATGGCAGCGCCCATCAGGTCACGCCGGACATCCAACCGGGTGACGTGGTGAGCCTGAAAGCCGGCAACACCGCGCTGGGCGAAACCGTGGTGCAGGACGCCTACGTGTCCAACGTCGGTGGCGCCCCGGCACTGAGCTTGGCGGGCAACGTGCTCACCGTTCGGGGCCATGCCGGAGCGGGCGTCAACCCTGCCCAGTTCGAGCAGCGCATCGTGCATCCGCCGCTCAAGGACACCGGGATCGGCCGGCGTGATGTGGCCGCCAACACCGCGGTCCTCACCCCCTCCCCCAACGGCGGCTACAACTCCATGGTCGAGTTCCTGGCCGGGACCAACACCTTCGTGGCCACCTACGTCTTCGACGACCCGGCCGTGGCCGCCATCGCCGCTGAAGGCCAACTGCGGGCCATGTCCTGGCAGACCCAAGACCCGGGCGGCAACCGTCAGGGTCTGACCATCGCTGAGTTCGGTGAGCTGGGCGGACCGGGTATGGGCGGTTGCCCCAACGGCCCGAACCAGGTTGGTCCGCCACTGCCTTCCGATATCACCGCCACCCGCAGCGTTGACGGTATTTCGGTGTCGCTGACCTGGACTGCGGCGGTGGCCCAGGCCGGCACCCCCGCTATCACCGGCTACTCCCTGCAGGCGGTGGCCGCCGGCGTGTCGACCCAGAACATGGTCGGGATTCGCGTGAACAACGCCGCCACCAACCGGGCCACCATTGTGGGCCTGGATCCTGCGGTGACCTACATCATCGAGGTCCGCTCGATGAGCAGCAACGGGGAGAGCTTCCCGCCGGCACGGCCTGCGTTGGCGGGTGCCGGCGATGACACCACCGCCCCGGTGCTGACCATCACCCCCGATGGCGGCAGCTTCCCAACCCCGCCCACGGTGACACTCACCGCTGACGAGCCGGGCGCCGATATTTACTACTCGCTCGCTGGGGTTGACCTCGTCGGTGCTGGCGGCAACCTCAGCACCGATCCGTCGGTCATCCGCTACAACGCGGCGTTCACGGTGTCTGCCGATGCCACGCTCTCCGCGGCGGCCTTCGATCCCTCGGGCAACGTCACCGCACGCAGCGCGACCTTCGTCATCACCAACAACCCCGTGCCGGCAGCGCCGACCTTCACCAGTGCCGTGGGCGAGGTGAACGGGGCCGCCTTGACCTGGGCCGCTCCCGACGCCGGCGCCCCGGGCCTGGCCATCTCGGGCTACGCGCTGCAGGTCTACTCGGCGGAAGGTGCCCCGATGGGCGCCGCCATCGCACTGGCGGGGACCGCAACCAGTCACAGCGTGGCCGGTCTGGTTGGGGACACCCGGTACCAGTTCGGGCTCCGGGCACAGAACATGCACGGTGCCGGCGCGGAGTCGGCGTTGGTCAGCGTCACCACCTTGGGCGACGTGGTGGCCAATGCCGGTGTAGACCGCTTCGGGATCACCCGGGGTACCACCGTCAGCCTCAACGGCACGGGCTCCACCGTGACCGGCGCCACCTACCGCTGGACCCAGGTGAGCGGGGACCCCGTCACCATCACCGGGGCCACCACCCTCACGCCGAGCTTTGTCTTCCCGTTCTTCCTGCACCCGACCACCATCAATCACACGGCGGTGTTTCAGCTGGCAGTCACGGTGGGACCGGTGACCCGAAGCGACACGGTGACGGTGACCAGCCAGCCCGACGCGGTGACCATCACCCTGGCCCGCTACCGGGCTGGTGAGCTCCGCCTCAACGGTACCGGCACGGTCGCCACCACGGTGCTGCGCTTCCACACCGGCGGCACCACCCTGCCAACCGGACTCAACGGTCCGTTGCTGGCCGGCGCCGCCGTCACCTGGACCGCCCCGGCCACCGCTGGCGCTCCTTGGACCTGGGACGTGCGGATCCGGAACTTCGCCGGTGCCAACCCCGGCCGGATCACCGTGGAATCCCGACTGGGCGGGGTGGCATCGGTTCCGACCACCACCGCCTGATGTAGTCATCGCACATCAGTCACCTTGATCTGCGGGGCGACCACCCTCCCGGTCTCACCTCGTAGCAGTCAGTGCCCTCCCCCATCCGCACCGGGAGGGCACTGACGCGTCACTGACCTACTGGTGGGTATGGAGGGGTCAGACGGTTCAGACGGTTCAGATAATGCCGTCCGCCCGCAGCTGATCGATGAGCGAGGAGGAGTAACCCAACTCCTGCAGCACCTCATTGGAATGGGCGCCCAGTGCGGCGGCAGCGGTGCGAACCCGGGTGGGGGTGCGGCTGAAGCGGGCCGGGGGCGCGATGAGGGGGGCCACGGTGCCGTCTTCGAGCGTGGTGGGCTGGAACACCTCACGTTCGATGAGGTGGGCGTCACCGGGCAGGTCCGCCAGGGTGTTGATACGGGACACGGTGAGCCCGGCACCGGCCATCTGGGCAATGGCATCCTCCAGGGTATGGTCAGCGCACCAGTCGGCCACCACGGCGTTGACCGCGGCCCGGTTGTTGACCCGCTCGATCACGGTGGCGAACCCGGGGGCGTGGGCCAGTTCGGCACGGCCCATGAGCTTGGCCAGGTTGGCCCAATGGGCGTCGAGCACCACCGCCAGGAACAGGTGGCCGCCACGGCAGGCGAAGGTGTTGATGGGCACCGCCTGGCCCACCTCCGATCCCATCCGGGGCACGTCGTAGCCCATGGCGGCCAGGATGGGGTACCCGTTGGACTGGAAGATCAGCGCATCCAAGAGCGCCACGTCCACGTGTTGGCCCTCCCCGGTCTGGGCCCGATGACGCAGCCCGCCGAGCGCCCCGATGGCCCCGTGCAGACCGGCGATGTCATCACCGATCCACGTGGCCGCCTTGACCGGGGGGCCGTCGGGCTCACCGTTGAGGGACATCCAACCCGAGTAGGCCTGCGCCGCGGGGTCATAACCGGCCCGGTCGCACAACGGCCCGTACTGGCCCCAACCGGTGATCGATACGTACACGATGTCGGATTTCACCGCCTTGCAGTGGCGATACCCCAGACCCCACGAATCCAAGGTGCCACAACGGAAGTTCTCCACCACCACGTCCATGTGGGTCACCAGCTCCAAAAACACCGCCTTACCTTGACCGGTGCGCAGATCCAGCGTTAGGGACCGCTTGTTGCGGTTGGCGGCCTGATTCACGAAGCTGAGCTCGGTACCGGGCAGGTTGGGGGGCAGCACCCGGGCCACCTCGCCGCCGGGCAGCTCCACCTTGATCACGTCGGCGCCCAGGTCCGCCAGCACACACGCCGCCATGGGACCGGCCCAGGAAGTGGTGATGTCCAGCACCCGGACGCCGTGCAGGGGGCCCGACAGATCGCTGCGGGCGTCGGCATAGAACTCGGCCTTGTCCATGGCGTCATCGTTGCACGGCGCGGACCGGTCGGCTGGTCCGTTAGCTTGGCGGCTCTGGTACCGGCCACCCCCTACCGCGCCGTACCGCGCCGTACTGCGTCATATGGTGCCGTACCGGGCGGTATTGGCACGGTCTTTTT
>JBJXFH010000009.1:0-75843 GCA_046155365.1 Acidimicrobiales bacterium
GGTAGCGCGGCCAGCTCGGCGGCGCCGTGGGTGAGGTTCGGGGGGCCCATCAACACGGCCGGGTTGCGGTGGATCCAGGCCCGCATCCGGGGGGTGCACACCACCTCGCCAGCCACCATGATGCCCTCCACCGCGCCGGCCTCGAACAGGTCGATGCAGGCGTCCGATAGCAGGCCCGAGTGCACCCGCAGACCCCGCCGGCCCGCAAGCTCACCCAGGATGGCGTCGGGGATGGAGCCGATGCCGAACTGGATGGTGCACCCATCCGTCACCACTGACGCTGCCAGCTGGGCGATGGTGCGGGTGGTGGCATCGATCCCGCCCTCCGCGGCCCGGCTGTCAGAGATGGGCTCGGACGCCTCCACCAGGTAGTCGATCTGGTCCAGGTCCAGCTCACCGGCGCCGAAGGTGTAGGGGATCTCGGGGTTGATCTGGGCGATGACCAGCGGCGCGGTGCGGGCCGGCATCACCGTGGAGCCCACGCTGACCCCCAGGCTGACCCGACCGTCCGGGCCCGGCGCGCTGACCGCCACGATGGCCACGTCCACCGGGAGCGGACCGTCGGGGGTGTGCAGCGTGGTGTGATCGGAGTACTTCGAGGGCAGCACCGACACGAACCCGCTGTCCCACAGGTACTTGAACGCCGGCGAAGCCTGGGTGGAGATGAAGTGGAACGGGTCCCCAGCGTGTTGGAACAACGGCAACCGCTTCTGCAGTAGCGGGGTGATGATGTCCAGGCGTCGCCAGCGGTCCCGGGCGTCGTCGAGCGCCTGGACCAGGGTCATCGGGGTGGTGGCGGCCCCGCCGATGAAGACCCGGGCCCCCTCCGGTATGGCCGCCACCGCGGTCGCAGCGCTCACCCGACGAGCGGGCCGACCCCCACGGGCCGCGGGCAGCAGCGCTGTCAGGTCGGGCCGGGCCGGATCAAAGACCATGTCGAACGGTCTAGCACCCCCCAGCAGGACCACCGCCGGCCACCCCGCCGATGCCGATCTCGACGAAATGCCGACGAAAACGACCACGACGCCCAGGCCGACAAACGCGGCTGAATCGCCGCCGAATCGCCGCCGAATCGCCGCCGAAACGGTCCCTATGCCCGGCGGCGGACCTCTGGGCGCCCGGAGCCGACGGCGTGGCTACCCTGAGCTGCGATGACGCAACATGCTGCTGAGAACGCCACGCCCACGCTGGCCGATGCTGCGGTCACAGCAGCGGTGGCCGAGGCCCGGGCGTGGTTCGAGGCCAACTGGTCGCCGGAGCTGACCCTGGGCGAGTGGTGGGATCGGCTGGGCCGCTCCGGCTGGGGGTTTCCGGCGTGGCCGGCGGCGTGGTTCGGGCGGGGCCTGTCCGGCGGCGCGGCCCGGGCGGTACTCAATGAACGGGCCCGCATCGGGGCCTACGGCGCGCCATCGGGTATCTCCACGTTCCTGGCCGCGCCCACCATTCTGGCCTATGGCACCGAAGCGCAGAAACAGCGGTACCTGCCGGGCATCGCCACCGGGAAGGACGTGTGGTGCCAGCTGTTCTCCGAGCCCGAGGCCGGCAGCGACATGGCCTCGCTGCAGACCCGGGCCGTTCGAGACGGTGACGAATGGATCATCAACGGCCAGAAGGTGTGGAGTTCCGGCGCCCAATACGCCCGCTACGGCATCCTCATCGCCCGTACCGACCCGGATGTACCGAAACATAAGGGCATCACGTACTTCCTGCTGGACATGGACCAGCCCGGGGTGGACGTTCGCCCGTTGCGGGAGATGACCGGCGAGGCGGCGTTCAACGAGGTGTTCTTCAGCGACGCCAAGGTGGCGGACGCCGACCGGTTGGGTGACCCCGGTGAGGGTTGGCGGGTGGCGATGACCACGCTGTCCAACGAACGGGATCCAGCCAACCCCGGGGTCAGCGCCGGCGGCGGCAGCCTCATCGGCAAGGCCGACCTCACCGTCACCGTGGCCGAGCACCAGCGCCGCCAGGCCCAGGAGATGGACGCCTTCTCCTTCGCCATCGGCGGCGGGGCCACGGCCCTGCTCGATCGCATCATCGATGACCACGGGCTGGCGTCGGATCCGTTGGTGCGCCAGGAACGGGCCCGGCTCAACACCATGCGCATCACCGGACGATGGACGGCGCTGCGGGCCAAAGCCAACGCCAAGGGCGGTCAACCGGGGCCGGAGGTGTCCACGCTCAAGCTGGGCGGGTCCAACCTGGGACGGGCCATGCGCGATGTGGGCCTGGCCGCCATGGGCCCCGAGGGCATGCTGGCGGACACCGACGCTCCCGAGGCCGGCCTGTTCCACAAATACGCCTTGTTCGTGCAGGCCACCTCCATCGCCGGGGGGACCGACGAGGTGCAGCGCAACATCATCGGCGAACGAGCCCTCGGTCTGCCCAAGGAACCCGACGATTCCCGCGAGCTGCCGTTCAAGGAGCTGCGCACCACCCGCCGCCCCGGCTGAGCGGACCCACCGGCCCGGTTTCAGCCGGCCAGGAAGTGAAGCCGACCTCGGCCCCCAACAACTCACTCCAGAGGGTCACAGGGCGGCGATCAGGGCTTGGGCTTGAGGCGGATGTCCACCCCGAAGGCGTTGGAGAAGTTGTCGTAATACTCTTCGTCGGTCTCGGCCAGGCCCAACGCCACCCATTCTTCGTCGCTCATCTTGGCCTTGGCCCCCAGGATCTCCGGCCCGCCCCAGGACATGGTGTAGCGCAGCTTGGGGTTATCGGTGGTGATGGCGTGGGAGATGGCTTCGGCCACTTCCATGGGATCGGTGGCGTCGGGCAGGCCGGCGGCGTAGAACTGGAACAGGCGCCGATAATGGGCGTCGTAGGCCCCGGTCTGGTTGGGGGCGTCCACGTTCTTGGCGAAGATGGCGGACTTGGTGATGCCGGGTTCGATGATGACCACCCGGATGCCGAACGGTGCGACCTCTTGGGCCAACCCCTCCGTGGCCCCTTCCAGGGCGAACTTGGAGGCCACGTACGGTTGCTGGGCCAGCGCCGCCAGCCGCCCGGTAATGGACGTGACGTTCACAATGGCCCCCGACCGGCGCTCTCGCATACCGGGCAGTACGGCCTGGATGCACCGGACGGCACCGTTGAAGTTCACATTGAAAACATCAGTGTAAAGTGACGTGGGACATTCCTCCATCACTGAGTTGCCGCCGATGCCGGCATTGTTGACCAATACGTCCACCCGACCGGCGCGCTCGAGCACCCCGGCCATCCCGTTGGCCACCGACCCATCATCGGCCACGTCCATGGTGAATAACTGCACCTCCACGCCGGCGTCTTCGGCCATGGATCGCAATTTGGCGGCGCTGTCGAGGTTGCGGACCGATCCATGCACCTCGTGGCCCAGTTGAGCCAGGTGCAGGGCGGTGGCCCGGCCGATGCCGGAGTTCGCTCCGGTGACGACGGAAACAGTGGTCATGGCCGGGCATCGTAAACCACCGGGTGTGCACACCAGCCAAGGCCAACGGTCACCGCCCACGGTCAAGGCCAACGGTCAAGGCCACGGTCCGGACCGGTCGGTAGCGTCGAGCGTCGTGACCCCGCCAGAGCTCGACGAGACCCCCGGTCCCGCACCGGTGGCGGACCCTGACACGCTGGCCACCGAGAACGGGCCGTGGCGTCTGGTGTTGGGCCTGCTGCGTCAGCACCGGCTGGGTCTGGCCGGCTACGCCGTGGTCCTGGGCGCCGCCACCGCCTTGCCGTTGGTGGGTTCGCTGTTGCTGGCCCGTTTCGTGGACCTGGTGGTGCAACGGGCGGCGTTCGGGGATCTGCTGCCCTACGCCGCCGGGTATGCGCTGATCGGGCTGGGCACCGCGGCGGTGACCATCGCTGTCACCTGGCGCACCACCTCGCTGGCGTGGCGGCTGACCGACGGGCTGCGGCGGGATCTCACCGCCCACGTGTTGGAGGCCGACCTGGCCTTCCATCGGGACCGCACCCCCGGGGAGCTGGTAACCCGGATGGACGCCGATGTCACCGCCATGACCCAGTTCCTCAGCCGGGTGGTGGCCCGGGTCATCGCCATTGTGTTGCTGGGGCTGGCGGCGGTGGTGGTACTGGCGTTCATCGAACCGCTGCTAGCCCCGGTGCTGGCGGTGGGGCTGGGCCTCATCGGCGCCGTCACCTGGGCCCAACGCAACAGCGCCATGACCCACACCGTGGCCGAACGCACCGGCGAGGCCGAGGTCATGGGGGTGGCCGAGCAGTACCTGGCGGCGGCGGAGGAGGTGGCCGCCCTCGGTGCCGGTGCCCATGGGGTGGGCCGGGTGGGGGTGGGCAGCGCCCGGCTGGTGGCGGCCATCGGTCGACGCACCAAAACCCAGATGCGGGTCCAGGGATCGATCCGGCTGTGCATCGTGGCGGCCGAGTTGCTGATGGTCGGGGTGGGGGCGTTGCTGATGCGGCGCGGTTCCCTGGGCGTGGCCGAAGTGTTCCTCGGCTTCCGTTTCGTGGTGCTGGTGCGCCAACCGGTGGAGGGGCTGACCTGGCGGCTGCAAGAGGCCCAGGGCGCATCCGGTGCCGCCCGCCGGGTGCTGGACCTGCTCTCGGAATGGCGGGCCGTACCCGGCGGTACGTCCTTGCTGCCGCCGGGCCCGTTGGCGATCAGCTTCGAGGACATCGAGTTGATCTATGACGACGAGGACGGCGCGGCGGCGGCATTGCACGGGCTGTCGGTGGTGTTGCCGGCGGGACGCACGGTGGGGGTGGTGGGCCGCACCGGTTCCGGCAAGACCTCCCTGGCCCGTTTGGTGTTGCGCCTGGTGGCACCCACCCGGGGCCGGCTGCTGATCGGCGGTGCCGAGCTGTCCACCATCGCCGAGGCTGACCTGCGCCGGCGGGTGGCGGCCATCCCCCAGGACGTGCAGCTGTTCCCGGGAACGGTGGCGGACAACGTGACCCTGTTCCAGGACTATCCCGACGCCGAGGTGCACGAGGCGCTGATCGCGGTGGGTCTGGGCCCGTGGTTGGCGCAACAGCGTGACGGACTGCACGCCCAGCTGACCGATGGCGAAGGCGGACGGGGCGGTGAGCTGGGTGCGGGGCTGTCCGCCGGTCAGGCCCAGCTGTTGGCCTTGGCCCGGGGCTTGCTGCGCCGTCCCGACGTGGTGGTGTTGGATGAGGCCACCTCCCGGGTGGACCCCGGCACGCAGCTGGCCATCGCCGAGGCCACCGCCGGCCTGGTCCGGGGCCGCACCGCCATCATCATCGCCCATCGCCTGGAAACGCTCGAGATCTGCGATGACATCGCGGTGATGGCCGATGGTCGCCTGGTGGAATACGGCCCCCGTCCCCAGCTGGCCGCTGACCATACCAGTCGGTACGCGCAGTTGTTGGCCGCAGCCGGCGCCGCCGGAGGTTTGGCGTGAGCGCCGCCGATCTGCGCCTCCGGGGAACGCCGCGACCGTCACGACCGTCACGACCGCCGCGGATGCGGGCCCCGGAGTGGCGCATGGCCCGCATCGTGAGCTACCGGCCGTGGCATTACTGGGGCGGCACGGTGGCGTGGATCTTGTACTTCGTGTTCCCGCTGCTGCCGGGGTGGCTGGTGGGCCGGCTGTTCTCGGAACTGCAGCGCGCCACCCCGGGCCGGGAGGTCGCCATACTGCTCGGTGCGTTGCTGGCGGCGGAGCTGGTGGCGGTGGTGTTCATCTGGTACGGCCATTACCGCTACATGCAGGGGATGCACGCCGCGGTGGCCGTGATCCGGGCCAACGCCATGGCCGGGCAGTTGGCCAGCGGCGGCCGGGAGCTGGGCCGGCGCCAGGTCAGCACCGGTGACGCCGTAGCCCGGTTGCGTGATGATCCGGTGGACATGGCCAACCTGCTGGACAACTGGACGGACCTGTTCGGCTCTTTGGTCTACGGCGGGGTGGCAGCGTGGATACTGGCCGGTATTGACCCCTGGGCGGCGCTGGCGGGTATCGGACCACTGTTCGCCATCGGTGCCGCCAACACGCTGTTGGGTCAGGCGGCGCGTCGGTTCCGTCAGCGGGCCCGGGCCGCAACCAGCTCGGTGACGTCGTTCCTCAACGCGGCCTTCGCGGCGTCCCTCACCGTCAAGCTGGCCGGCGCCCAACGGGACGTGGTCCGGCGGCTGGATCAGCTCAACCGGCGGCGGTCCAAGACCATGGTGGCCGATCAGATCTGGGAGGACGGGATCTGGGCCACCAACGCCACCCTCACCGATGTCTGCGTGGGGGCGGCGTTGGTGGTGGCCGCCCGCGGTCGACTCGATGCTGGTGAGGTCACCCTCTTCGCCAGCTATCTGTTCAGCCTGGTGTGGTTGCCCCAGCGGCTGGGCGGGCTGATCGTGGGACGCCGCCGTTACGAGGTCTCCGCCGGCCGCCTGGGCGAGCTCACCGCCCCCCATACCAACCAGTATGATCCGTTGTTGCAGCGGCGGGAGCTGCCGATCCTGGGCGGTCCCCCGGCCCTGGCTCCCACCGTCGGCCGTCGGATCCCGTTACAAACGTTGTCGGTGGAGGGCCTGACGGTGACCAGCCGGGGCCTGCAAGACGTGAGCTTCACCGTGAACCGGGGCGAACTGGTGGTGGTGGCCGGCCCGGTGGGATCGGGGAAATCCTCGTTGCTGCGGGCGTTGGTGGGTTTGTTGGACTTCGACCGCGGGACGGTCCGCTGGAACGATGCGGTGGTGACGGACAGGGCGGCGTTCTTCGTGCCGCCCCAGTGCGCCTATGTGGCCCAGGTCCCCCGTCTGTTCGCCGAGTCACTGCGGGACAACGTGACCCTGGGCTACCGCTGGGCCGATGAGGACGTGGTCACGGCGCTGACCCTGGCCGCCTTCGAGCAGGACCTGGCGATCATGCCTGACGGACTGGCCACGCTGATCGGCACCCGCGGCGTTCGCCTGTCCGGCGGCCAGGTCCAGCGCGCCGCCGCCGCCCGGGCGTTCCTGCACCGCCCCGAGCTATTGGTCTTGGACGACCTCGCGTCGGCATTGGACGTGGAAACCGAGATCGCCCTGTGGGACCGCCTGACCAGCTCCGGCGCCACCATCCTCACCGCCACCAACCGGCCCACCGCCCTGCACCGCGCCGACCGCATCATCGACCTCGGCGCGGTTGGCAGTCCTAATGAGTGACGGCGTGCGAGAGCCGACCCGCACAAGCCCCCGGCGGCTTCAGGAGGGATGACGTGCGCCGGGAGGCCCGCTGCACCGCAAGCCTTCTCGAATACGCTGATCGTGTGACCGACAATGCGCCACCGTCCGCTGAGCCCTTCGGAGGAGAGCCATCAGCGGACTCGACGGCGTTGGCCGTGGCCAGCCCGGTGGAACGGTTCGATCAACTGGTGCGGACCGTGCGGTTCATTCTCGCTGGTCGACAAGCGATGCAAAAACAGTGAAGTGCACGCCATGACGGTGGCTCAGTTCGATCCCGAGCGGGTGCTGCAGACCCTCCAGCGCTACGGGGTTCGATTCGTGGTGATCGGAGGGCTAGCCGGCTCCTTGTACGGATCACCGCACGTCACCTTCGATCTCGACCTGACCCCTGATCCCGCGGCCGACAACCTCGAACGCCTCGCCGCCGCCCTGCGTGAGCTCAACGCCCGGATCCGAACCGAAGGGGTCGAGGACGGGTTGGCGTTCGACTGCTCCGGAGCGTTTCTCAGCAGGGTCGAGTTGCTGAACCTGGTGACCTCCGCGGGGGAGGTCGATCTGGCCATGAACCCCATCGGTACCGGCGGCTACGCGGCGCTGGCCAAGACCGCCATCACCGTTGACATTCGCGGCACGCGATTCCTGGTTGCCGCCCTGGAAGAGGTGATCCGCAGCAAGGAAACCGCGGACCGCCCCAAGGATCGCCTTACGCTTCCGGCGCTACGGGCGTTGCTCGAACTCCGGCCGCCACACCAACCTGACTGAGCTGCCCGGCGACTCCCGCCTCAGCTCGTCGCCCCAAGAGCCCGCAATGGTGCCAGCAGGCGGGTGCTGGTGCTGAAGTAGTCCTCCACTACCCCGGGGCTTGCGGGCAGCGCGCCCAAGATGAGTTCGTCGAGGCCCACGGCGGCGTACTGGGCGGCCCGGTCCAAGATGTCCCGATCGTCGCCGAGGAGATAGTGGGCCTTCACCGAGTCCGGGGACATACCGCTCAGTTTGAAGCTGGACAGTCCGAGCTGCACCGCGGTGTCCACGTCGGGTCCGGGAATGAACGTGAGCAGCGCCGCCAGCCGGGGGCGGGCCACGCCGGCGGCTGCGGCCAACTCCCCCAGCCGGGCTGCCCGTTTGGCCAACTGATCGGGGCTCACCAGGTACGGTGAGTAGGTCGTGCCATACCGAATGGTACGACGCAGCGCGGCCTCGGACCGGCCGCCGATCCAGATCTCCGGCGCCGGGCGGGGCGGGGGCTCCAGGGTGAAGTCGTCGAGATCGAAGAACCGACCGTGATGGGTCAACGGCTGGCCGGTCCACAGCGCGGTGATGACCTCGAGGGATTCGTCGGTGCGGGCGCCACGAGAGCGGACCTCGGCGTTGGTGGCCTGGAACTCACCGGGAAACTCGCCCCCCACCCCGAACCCGGCGATCACCCGGCCCGGCGCGGCCAGGGCGATGGTGGCCAGCGCCTTGGCGATCACCGCCGCCGGCCGATACGGCGTCACCAGCAGGTTGAGACCCACGGTAATGGTATCGGTGGCGCCGGCCATGAGGGCCAGGGTGGCCAGCCCGTCGCCGAGATGAGCCACGTGGTCACCACAGAAGACCGCATCGAACCCCGCGGCCTCGGCCCGGCGGGCAAAGAGCTTGGGACCTCCCGAGTCACCCTGATATTGCGCCGAGATTCTCACAACCCGGCCCGGCGCCGCTCAGCGAGCCTGGTCACGTTCACGGCGAACGTTGGCTCGCAGACCCTTGATGGACGTGGAGCGCAGGGCATTGATGACCCGATCGGCCTCATCGGAAGGCACCTCGACCAGCGCGAACCGGTCGGAGATGTCAATGGCGCCGATCTGGCGGCCGGACAGACCGGTCTCGCCGGCGATGGCACCCACCAGATCCCCCGGTCGCAAGCCGGCAATGTGACCCAACCCCACGAACAGGCGGGTCATGCCGGCAGAGGGCGGGCGCTGGGCCCGGGTACGACCAGCCGGACCCCGATCCTCGGACTCCGACCGCGGCCGACCACGGTCATCCCAGCCGGGGCCTGCGCCACGATCATCACGATTCGGCCGATCACCACGGTCACCACGGTCGCCACGGTCAGGGCGATCCCCACCCGGCGACCATGCTCCCCGGTCCGGTCGACCACGGTCGGGCCCACCGGCGCGGTCGGACCGATCGTCCCGGTTGAACGCAGCCGGGCGATCGCCCCCCGCCGGCCGATCATACCCACCAGTACGTTCCGGCCTATCGCGGTCGAAGGACCCGGGGCGGTCATTACGCTCATAGGAACCGGCACGCTCCGGTCGGGCGCCACGATCGGGGCGGGGAGACCAACCGCCGCGCTCGGAACCCCGGCCTCGATCGTCGCGCTGATAGCGATCGTTGCGCTCGGGGCGTTGGGTGCGAGAAGCCAGGTCGGGGATCTCCTCCTCGTCCTCCTCCACGCCGAGGGTGGCCTCATGGGCCAACCGCACCGCGGCCAAGGCGATCTCGACGATGTCGAAGTCCTCGCTCAGGGTGTCAACAACCACCCGCAGCTCTTCCAGCTCACCCTTGTCGAGCTGCTCGCGCACCGCAGCGATGGTCAGCTCCAACCGTCGGGCCCGTAGATCCTCCACCGTGGGCAGCTTGGTGATGGCGATGGTGTGGCCCGTCACCCGTTCGATGTTCTTGAGCAACCGGTGCTCACGGGGCTCAGCCAGGGTGATGGCCACGCCCTCCCGACCGGCCCGACCCACCCGGCCGATGCGATGCACGTAGCTGTCAGGATCGGAGGGCACATCGAAGTTGACCA
The DNA here is from genome assembly GCA_046155365.1 of Acidimicrobiales bacterium. Lineage (GTDB taxonomy): Bacteria > Actinomycetota > Acidimicrobiia > Acidimicrobiales > CAIXPF01 > CAIXPF01. Next base: position 9,924 of record JBJXFH010000009.1, read on the forward strand.
CGTGGGTCAGCAGGTCGATGTCCAGGCCCCGGGCGGCCACGTCGGTAGCGATGAGCAGCTCGGCCGAGCCGGCCCGCAACCGGCCCATGACCCGGTCCCGTTGTTCCTGGCTCATGCCGCCGTGCAGCGCCTCGGCCCGGTAGCCGCGACCGTTGAGGCCTTCGGTGAGGGTGTCAACCTCGGTGCGGGTACGGCAGAACACCAGCGCCGCGGTGGGGTTCTCCACGTCCAGCACCCGTCCCAGGGCCGCCGCCTTGTGGCCCCGGGAGACCACGTAGGCGCTCTGGCGGACCTTGGGGACCTCGCCCGAAGAGGCGACCGGGCGTTCAATCTCGATGCGAACCGGATCGGTGAGATGATGCCGGGCCAGCCTGGCGATACGAGACGGTATGGTGGCGGAGAACAGCACCGTCTGGCGGGTTTCAGGGGTTTCCTCGAAGATGGCCTCCAGATCCTCGGCGAAGCCCATGTCCAACATCTCATCGGCCTCATCGAGGATCATCACCTCCAACCCATCAAGACGCAGGGTGTTGCGACGGATGTGATCCAACGCCCGTCCGGGGGTGGCCACCACGATGTCCACCCCGGCCTGCAACGCCCGCAGCTGGCGGAAGATGGGTTGGCCGCCGTAGATGGGCACCACCCGGGCCCCGAGATCCTTGCCGTAGCGATGCATGGCCTCGCACACCTGGATCGCCAGCTCCCGGGTGGGCACCAGTACCAGACCGATCGGTATGTCGGCGCGGCGACCGGGGGCCAGACGCTGCAGGGTGGGCAGGGCGAACGCCGCGGTCTTGCCGGTGCCGGTGGCGGCCTGGCCCAGCAGGTCCTTCCCGGCCATCATCGGCGGTATGGCGGCCAATTGGATGGGCGTGGGCTCCTCGTAGCCCAGAGTGGTCAACGCCGCCAGCAGTTCCGTTCGCAAGCCCAGACGCTCGAAACCACTTTCCGGCTCAGCCGCTGGGACCGCAGCCGGTTCGCTCACCGCGGGTTCCACCGGGGCGACGGGGGCGGCGGCGGATTCCACCACAGCCACAGCGGGCTCCACCGCGGCCGCCTCGACGGGGGCGACAGCTTCGACCACAGCCACCTCGGCGTCGGCCGGTTCAACCACGGGTTCGCCCTCGGCAACGTCGGTGTCGGCCGCCGATTCGATAGGAACAACCTCATCGGCGGGGACTGGTTCCGCCTCGGCCACAGCTTCCTTAACCACCGTCGCTTCGAGGTCAGCGGACTCGGACGCGGCCGGCTCGACGGAGGCGACCTCGACGGGGGCGACGGGTTCAGCGTCGGCCGCGGGCACGACCTCGATGGCGACGGGTTCGGACGATTGGGCGTTGTCGGAGCGTGCGGGCTCCTCGGCGGCGGCTACCGTACCATTCGGTATGGCGACTTCCTCAATGGAGGGGGCGTCCGTGGGTGATGAAGGCAACGAGGAATCGGGGATGGTGCTCAACTTCGTTCCGGTATCACTTCGGCGGCGGCCAATTTGGCCAGTTCTTCATGGGAAAAGCCCCAATCGGCCAACGCCGGATGGGTGTGCTCGCCACGGGCTGCGGGCGGGCTTTGCACCTGGCCGGGGGTGCGGCTGAAGCGGGGCGCCGGAGCCGGCTGCACCACGCCATCGACCTCGATGAACGTGCCGCGGGCCACGTTATGGGGGTGATGGGGCGCCTCCCGGAGGTTCAGCACCGGGGCAAAGCAGATGTCCGAACCCTCCATGATGGTGCACCACTCGTCCCGGGTCTTTTGCCGGAAAAGCCCCACCAGTTTGTCCTTGTGCGCCGGCCACGCTGCGGGGTTGTTGCGATCGGGCAGATCGGCATCGGTCAAGCCCAACTTCTCCACCAGTTCATCATGGAACTTGCCCTCAATGGAGCCGATCGACACGTAGTTCCCGTCTGCGCATTCGTAGGTGCCGTAGAAGTGGGCGCCGGTGTCCAAGATGTTGGTGCCGCGTTCATCGGACCACATGCCCGAACCGTGCAACCCGTAGACCGCGGACATCAGCGAGGAGGCACCGTCCACCATGGAGGCATCCACCACCTGGCCCTGGCCGGAGTTGCGGGCCTCCAGCAGGGCGGCGCAGATACCGAAGGCCAGGTACAACGCCCCACCGCCGAAGTCCCCCACCAGGTTGAGCGGCGGTACCGGAGGACCACCCTGGTTGCCGATGCTGTGCAGGGCCCCGCTGATGGCGATGTAGTTGATGTCGTGGCCGGCCACCGTGGCCAGCGGGCCGTCCTGACCCCAACCGGTCATGCGCCCGAAGACCAGCTTGGGGTTGCGGGCCAGACACACGTCCGGACCCAGGCCCAGCTTTTCCATCACGCCAGGGCGGAACCCCTCGATCAGGGCGTCGGCCTGCTCGATGAGGCGTAACACCACGTCCACACCCTCGGGCGCCTTGAGATCCACCGACACCGACGGGCGGCTGCGGTTCAACACATTGAACTGGCGATCCCGCTCAATGCCCAGGTCAACCGCGGTCAGGCGATCCACCCGGATCACCTCGGCCCCGAGATCGGCCAACAGCATGGCGCACATCGGACCGGGCCCGATGCCGGCCAACTCCACCACCTTGATGCCCTGCAGCGGTCCCATGTGCAACCATCCGTCCCTGTCTTGCCCGGCCGGTGGCCCACAGCAGGCACCCCGGAGCTTCCCAATTCAGCGGGGCTCGACACTACCGCGACCAGACCGTGCCACCGGGGCCGAACCGCGGGCCGGTCCGCGGGCTTGTCCGCGCCGATCCCACCATGACGCCGGGGCGGAGGTGGCAGAGTGGCGCCATGCGTTACACCAAGCTGGGCCGCACCGGGCTCGATGTGTCCGTTATCTGCCTGGGCTGTATGAGCTACGGGGTGCCCGAGCGGGGCAACCACCTGTGGTCATTGCCCGAGGACCAGGCCCGCCCGTTCATCCGCCAGGCCATCGAGGGCGGCATCAACTTTTTCGACACCGCCAACGTGTATTCCGCAGGCACCAGCGAGGAGATCGTGGGCCGGGCCCTCAACGAGTTCGGCCGGCGGGACGAGATCGTGCTGGCCACCAAGGTCCACGGTCGCATGCATCGCGGGGCCAACGGGGCCGGTCTTTCCCGCAAGGCCATCATGGGCGAGATCGACGCCAGCCTGCGCCGTCTGGGCACCGATTACGTGGACCTGTACCAGATCCACCGGTGGGATCGCTTCACGCCCATCGAGGAAACCATGGAGGCCCTCCACGATGTGGTGAAGGCCGGCAAGGCCCGATACATCGGAGCGTCGTCCATGTGGGCTTGGCAGTTCACCAAGGCCCAGTGGGTGGCCGACCGCCACGGCTGGACCCCCTTCGTGAGCATGCAGAACCATTATAACCTGCTGTACCGGGAGGAGGAGCGCGAGATGCTGCCGGCCTGCGCCGACCTCGGGGTGGGCGTCATCCCGTGGAGTCCGCTGGCCCGGGGTCGGCTGACCCGGGAGTGGGATGCCTCCACCGCTCGCAGTGAGACCGACGAGTTCGGCCAGAGCCTCTATCAACCCGGGGATCGGGCCATCGTGGAAGCCGTGGCCCGGGTGGCCACCGACCGTGGTCTGCCCCGGGCCCAGGTGGCACTGGCCTGGATGTTGTCCAAGCCGGTCATCACCGCCCCCATCGTGGGCGCGACCAAAGCCGAGCACCTCGCCGACGCCATCGCCGCCGCCGACGTCACCCTCACCCCCGACGAGATCGCCCTCCTCGAGGAGCCCTACACCCCCCACCCCGTAGCCGGTTTTGCCTGAGCACCACACCGTTTCACGTGAGCACCAGACAGCTCGCCTTCGAGGAGCCCACAAACGATGACCGAACATGACTCCCCGAACCCGCACGGCGATCCGATGGCTGGCGCCGTGCCCGGCATTGTGGATCCGGCGGGCATCGAGCGGTTCTTCGCCGAGCACGTGGCCGGCGCGCGCCCGCCGTTTCGCTACACGATCATCGCTGGTGGCCACTCGAACCTGACCTACCGCGTGGATGACACCGACGGGAACCGCTTCGTGCTGCGCCGCCCGCCGTTGGGTCACATCCTGGCCAGCGCCCATGACATGGGCCGCGAACACCGGATCATCTCGGCGGTGGCCCGCAGTTCGGTGCCGGTGGCCCCGGCCCTGGCCCTCAGCCCCGATGACGCGGTCAACGGCGCGCCGTTCTACGTGATGGGGTTCGTGGAGGGGGCCATCCTCACCGTGGTGGCGGACGTGGACGCCGCGGTGGCAGATCTCGATGCCCGCCGCCGAATCGGTGAACACGTGGCTGACGTGCTGGCCGATTTGCACCGAATCGACGTCGATTCGATCGGTCTGGGGGAACTGGCCCGCCGGGAGGGGTATCTGGAACGCCAGCTCAAGCGGTGGCGCACGCAGTGGGAGGCGTCCAAGACCCGCGACGTCCCGGCCATGGATGAAGCCTTCGCCATGCTGTCAGCCCACAAGCCCGTCCAGCGCTACACCGGCATCGTGCACGGGGATTACCGCACCGGGAACTTCATGGTCCGCCCCGATGAGGGCCGGGTGGCGGCGGTGTTGGACTGGGAGTTGTGCACCCTGGGCGACGTGCTGGCCGATGTGGGGTACCTGCTCAACAACTGGACCCAGGCCGATGAGCCGCTACCTCCCGGCGCCAGGGAATTGCCGCCCACGGCCGCCGGCGGGTTCCCGACCCGGGCCGAGCTGCTGGAGCGCTACGCGGCGCGCAGCGGGTTCGACGTGTCGATGATGGACTACTACCAGGCCTTCAGCCACTGGCGTTCCGCTGCCATTGCCGAAGGGGTCAAGCGCCGCTACCTCGAAGGGGTCATGGTCGACCCCGACTTCCCGGTGGAGACCTATGACGAGCGGATCGAAGCCCTCGCGGCCCACGCCTTGGACCTCATTCGCCGCCTGACCAGCCGATGATCAAATCAGAACTACACGAAATACAATGAACCGCCCAGACTCTGGCGGTTTTTGGACACCGTACCTTGCGGAATGCTCGGATATATCGACCCTCCGTGGCGGTGACGCAACGCAGTGTCGAGAATCTCAGGCAGTCAGCGTGGGGTCGTGTCCAAAAACCGCCAAAGTAGATTTCAGGCCCGGGTGAGAACGAGAACCGGGATCTGCCGGGTGGTTTTCGCGGCGTATTCCTTGAAGTTGGCCATCTGCTCGGCCTGAGCGTCATACAAGCGCTGACGCTCGGCGCCGTCGGCTTCACTGACGCGAGCGGTGAACGTCTCCGTGCCCACCTCGACTTCCACCTCGGGGTTGGCTTTCATGTTGTGATACCAGTCAGGGTTGGTATCGGCGCCGGCCTTGGAGGCGATGATCACAAAGCGGTCACCGTCGGTGGAATACACCAGCGGGGCGGTGCGCACCGTGCCGGTCTTGGCCCCCTTGTGGCTCACCAGGATCATCGGCGCTCCCTCGAAAGGCGGACCGCACTTGCCCCCGTTGGCCCGGAACTCGGCGATGACCTTGTTGTTGAACTCGTTGCGATCACTCATGCGGGCGAAGCTAGCCACACCACCCGCACCACCCGCACCACCCAGACCGATTGGTATGGTCCATGATCACCGCCTACCTCGCCGCTGAGGGTTTCGAACAACAGTGCGAAGACGAGTTGGGACACGCCGGGATCAGAGTGGGTCCCCCGCACGGACGGCTGTACCTCAGCGAGGCCGCGCCAAAGGCCATGGCGTGGGCCGCGGACGTGTGGTTCAACGCCGAGGAGGTGCCGATCAGCTCTATCGCCCACGCCGCCCGCCAACTGCGGGATCGGGGCCGGAACTGGGTGGCGTACGCACCGGAACATCGGGGTCGGGCCCGTTTGATCCAGGAGCGGTTGCCGCGTTTCGAACCCCGAGCTTTGGACGTGCTCGACCAGCCGCCCTCGGCGCCGTTGGGATCTTGGACGTTGCTCGATCCGCAGCGGATGTTGGTCACCGTCCACAGCGCCAGCCGCTTCCCGCTGGGCGTCCCGGCATTGGTCGAACATCGCCAGGGTCCACCCAGCCGGGCGTATCTCAAGTTGTGGGAGGCCACCTTGCGCCTCGGTCGCCGGCCGGGCCCACAGGACTGGTGCGTTGATCTGGGGGCCAGCCCCGGCGGGTGGACCTGGCTGTTGCGCCAATGGGCAACGCCGGTGGTGGCCGTTGATCGGGCCCCGCTGGACGAACGGGTCGCCGCTGACCCCGAGGTGGCGTTCGTGCAGGGCAGCGCCTTCAGCTTGGATCTGGCGGGGACCATCGCCATGGCCGGCGAGCGTTGGGATCGGCAAGGTCCACCGACGTGGGTGCTGGGTGACATCGCCTGCTTCCCCGCTCGGCTGGAGCCGCTGATCGAACAATGGCAGGCCCTGGCCCCGCGTCCCACCATGATCCTCACCGTCAAACTGCAAGGAACCACCGATCACCGCGACGTGGCGCAGCTGGCTGAACGGTCCGGAGCCCGGCTGTGCCATCTCCACCACAACAAACATGAGCTCACCCTGATGATCGATCCCGAACCGGCCGAGTCCGCCCAGCCCACCCGGCCCGCCCCCTGATCCCTTATCGCCGATCGAGCTGTGTTGGACGCCTACAGTGACCGCATGGACCGCACGCGTCGACCTGTTCTAGCAACCGCCTCGGCCGTGTTACTGGGCGTGCTGCTGTCGGCGGCGGTGGGGGCCTGCTCGGCTTCCAGCACGAACTTCCGTTCCGCAGCAGAGAAGGTCATCACCGATGACATCGCCACCCAGGGCAACCTCGGGGACCTCAAGGCCACCTGCGACGAGCCGGCCAGCACCGAGATCGATGAGAAGTTCCAGTGCACCGCGGAAACCGCTGACGGCGAGGTCATCGCCTTTGACGCCACCATTGCCGAGGACGACACGGTCAACGTGGAAAGCACCAACCTCATCACCCCCGACGGGCTGAAGCAGATCGAGGAGATCGCCGTCAAGGCGCTGGAGTCCCAGATCGGCGCCACGCTGGGCCTGGAGAACTTCGATTGCGGCCAGGATGCGGTGGTGATCGACGTCAGCGCCGAGGTGCTCACCTGCGTGCTGACCGAGCCCGACAGCGGCTTGAAGTACGAGGCCAAGGTGGACATTCCCGACCTCAATGATCCGGGCAAGCTCAGCGTCGAGGTGGCCGAAATGCCCCTGGAAGATCAGGGCTGACCCTCCGCTGCTACCCGCGTGGGGCCAACGGTGATTGCGGCCAGTACTTGGCCAGCGCCCCACCATCCACGGTGATGTTGGTGCCGGTGACCATGGCGGATTCCTCCGACGCCAGATACACCATGGCCGGCACATAATCGGTGGGCGTGGGCAACCGACCCATCGGCAGCTGACCCACAAAGTCCATACCGTTTGGTTTGGCGGCGGTGGCGGCGGTGCGGAACCGGTCAGCCAGATCGGGATCGTCGGGCATGGTGGCGGTGGGGGTGAACCCGTTGACCCGGATGCCGTGTTGGGCCAGTTCCATGGCCGCCGAACGGGTGAAGTTGATCATCCCGGATTTGGCGGTGCAGTAACCGATGTTGCCGGCCTGACCCTGCCACGCCGCGGTGGACAAGATGTTGATGATCGAACCGCCCCGGCCGGCCTCGATCATGGTGCGGGCCACGGCTTGGGTCATGAGGAATGCTCCACCCAAGATGACATCGGTCTGCTGGCGGAACTCCTCGATGGTCATGTCCAGCACGCCCTTGGTGAGGAATCGCACGGCGTTGTTCAACAGGATGTCGACCCCGCCCCACTCCCCCACCGCCGCCGCCACCAACGCCGCTGCGGTGGCTGGATCGGTCACATCACCCGGCACCGCCACGGCTTGCCCGCCGGCGGCCCGGATGCGTGCGGCCCGGTCCTCCGCCACCGCCGGGCGAAGGTCATTGCACACCACGCTGGCGCCGGCGGCGGCGAACCCGGAGGCGATGGTGCCCCCGATGTTGGCGCTGGTACCGGTGACGATGGCCACCTTGCCGGCCAAACGTCCACTGAGATCAATCGTCACCGCAACACACTCACTTCCATGCCACTCTCACTTCCAGACTGCGAAGACCTTGTTGGAATTAAAACACCAGGTTTCTACAAATGTATGCCAATCAGGGGTGGTGCGGCCCAGCTCCCTGGCGGCGCCGGCCAGGGCGAACCAGTTCAGCACCTCCTGCTGACCGGCGCGTTCCACCGACGCCAGCGGGGTCTGCTCCCAGGTGTCGAAATCCCCCACCGTCAGCGCCTCATACAGCACCCGATCCGCAGGGGTGTCGGGCCGCAGCCGCCAGGTGTGATCCACCAGGAAGGCGTGGGACCACGACGAGGACGCCACCAACGCCACCCGCCACGGACTGTCCAGCAACGCCCGGGCCACCGCCGCACCCACCTGCATCAACCGGCGGGGACCGGGTGAGGGCGGGTCCAGCTCCAGCTCCTGACCGAACGGGACGATGCCGCCCTTGGCGCAGATCACCTTGGAGCCGTAGCAGTTGATCGGCATGTTGACCATGGCCCACGGAAACCCGACCCGGTGGTAATCTAGATACAGCTGGGTGTTGAGGAAAGCGTGGGCCAGGCTGGGATGGTGCAACGGCTTGTAGGCGTAGGCCACGTCCACACCCGCTTCGAGCAACCGTGTGGTGAGCCACCGCGCGGCGTCGGGCCGGCCTTTCACCTTGAAGGTCTGATCGGCCGGTTCGCCCCACACGTTGGGTCGGGGGAACTTGGCCCACGGTTGCGCTTCGAGGTCCTCGTACGCCAACAGCGCGAACGGCGGAATCAGGTCCTCTTTGAAGTTCTCGTACTGATCATCGCCCCAGACCAGGATGAAATCGGGGTCGAAGGCCTCCAGCTCGGCCCGCACCCGGTCGAACCCGGCCACCAGTTGGGCCCGGTGGTGCGCGGCGGAGGCCCGGGCCCCGTCCTCACCCCACTCTGACACCATCCCCGCGGGCCAGTTGGCGGGTTCCTTGGCGTCGGCGGGGATGGCCGGGTCATTGAGATAGCCCCGCAGAATGCCGGCCATGTCCTCGTCCCGGACCGACAGCGGCGGGTAATGGGTGACCCCGGCCAGCAGCAGCTCTGCCATATCCGCAATCCCTTCGTCAGATCAGACGGTGCGATGCCCGATGGTCGGGTTGTCTCGTTGCCGACCGAACTTAGACCGTGGCCGTGCCAGCAGGGGTCAGGAACCGCTTGGCGTTGCCGCCGAGGATGGCCCGGGCCTGCTCATCGGTGCAGCAACCCAGGGCGCAACCGGCTTCGATGATCGCACTCGGTCCACCGAAGGACGCCGGGTAGAACGGAAAGTCGCTGCCCACCATCACATGGTCATCCCCGAACCGCTCGAACAGTACCGGAAGGTACGCGGGGTCGAACACCAGGGAATCAACCCACAGCTGCTTCACCAGCGCGTCGGTGGCGCCGATGGCCGGACTGCCGGCGGCGGTGGAGGCGCCCCGGGCCAAGCGGGGATAGGCCCACGGGAAGCTGCCGCAGCCGTGAGCCAAACCGATGCGCAGATCGGGGTGGGCGTCGAGTACCCCGCCGAAGACCAGCGCGGTGGCGGCCATAGCGGTGTCCGTCAGCATGGCCAGGCCGAACTCGTAGGGCGCGCCCCGCCGGCGGATGGCCCCTTCGCCGTCGGTGGGGTGGATGAACACCGCCGCCCCCAACGCCTCCGCCGCCGCCCAGAACGGTTCCAGTAACGGATCGTCAAGCTCAACCCCGTCCACCGTGGTGCCGATCTCCACCCCCGCGAAACCCAACTGCTGCACCACCCGATGCAATTCGTTCACGGCCCGGTCGGCGTCTTGCAACGGCACCGCCCCAATGGCAGAAAACCGATCGGGGGCGATGGCCACCGCTTCGGCCAGGGCGTCGTTCTGGGCCCGGAGGAACTGCTCGGCAAGGCCCGGTTCGGCCCAGCCCACCAACGTGATGGGCACCGGGGACAGCACCTGATGGGCCACGTCGGCGGCGTCGATGGCGTGAAGCCGATCCGCGACGTTCCAGCAGGTGTCACTGACGGGACGGAACACGGTGTTGCCCCGCATGATCCGGGCCCCGGCGTCAGGGTGCTGCAAGGACGGCCACCGTGGGTCCCCGGTGCGCTCGGCGAAATCCCCCAGCCCCGGCGGGAAAAAGTGGGTGTGCACGTCCAGTTCGATCCGCAGCGCCATGGGGGCATCGGATCACGTGCCCACCCCGCCGGCAAGCCCGAGCCGCCAACATCGGACTATGCCCGTTAGATCGGGTAGTAACGTCTGACACCAGCGGGAACCTGAGGAGGTCACTATGAAGGTCACACGAGCGGTGGTTGGCGGCATTACCGCCGGTGCGTTGCTGGCCACGTCGCTGTCGAGCCCAGTCCAGGCTGACAACGGCACCAATTCCGCGGCGTTGCGGGCCGCGGTCGGAGTGGCCGGGATGACGAACCATCTGAACGCGTTCCAGGCCATCGCCAACAGCAACGGTGGTACCCGGGCGGCGGGCACTGCCGGCTATGACGCGTCGGTGGCCTACGTGCAGGGCCAGCTCACCGCCGCCGGCTACGCGGTCACTGTGCAGCCGTTCAGCTATGACAAGTTCATCGAGAACACCCCGGCCACGTTGTCGAGAACTTCGCCCTCTCCAACCACGGATTACGTCTACGGCGCAGATTTCTTCACCATGGATTACTCGGGTTCCGGCGAAACAACCGCAGCCGTGACCCCCGTGGATTTGTTGTTACCCCCCACCGGCGGGTCCACCAGCGGCTGCGAAGCCTCGGACTTTGCCGGGTTCCCGCCGGGGAACATCGCCCTCCTCCAGCGCGGCACCTGCACGTTCCGGGTCAAGGTCGACAATGCCGCGGCCGCCGGTGCCAATGGGGTCATCATTTTCAACGAGGGCAACGCGCCCGATCGTGTCGATCTCTTCGGTGGCACCCTGAGCCCACCGCTGGCCCCCATCCCGGTGGTCAGCGCCTCCTTCGCCCGAGGCCAGGAGTGGGCCACCACCGCAGGTCTCACCCTGCACCTCACCACGGACACCGCCGCCGCCACCATCACCACCAACAATGTGCTGGCGGACACCCCCGGCGGGAGGGCCGATCGAATGGTGGTGGTGGGCGCCCACCTCGACTCGGTGGCCGAGGGCTCCGGGATCAACGACAACGGGTCCGGCAGCGCCGCCATCTTGGAGATCGCCCGCAAGCTGGCCGGCACCAACGTGCGCAACAAGGTGCGTTTCGCCTTCTGGGGCGGCGAGGAGGACGGCCTGATCGGCTCCACCCACTACGTCAACCAGCTCTCCAAGACTGACATCAAGCGCCACGCCGCCAACTTGAACTTCGACATGTTGGCTTCACCCAACTTCGTGCGTTTCGTGTACGACGGTGACGGGTCCGCCAGCACCGTCGGGCCCAACGGCTCCGACGTCATCGAGCGAGTGTTCAACCAGTACTTTGCCGGTCAGGGCCTGGCGACGGAGCCCACCGCCTTCGACGGCCGCTCCGATTACGGGCCGTTCATCGCCGCCGGCATTCCCGCCGGGGGCCTGTTCAGCGGCGCCGAGGACCTCAAGACCGCAACCGAGGCCGCCATCTACGGCGGCACCGCCGGGGCGCCGCACGACCCCTGTTACCACCTGGCCTGCGACACCATCACCAACATCAACGCCACGTCGCTGGAGCAGCTCGCTGACGGTGCGGCCCACGCCGTGCTGACCTTGGCCATGACCACCTCGGCGGTCAACGGCACCGGTCAGGGCAATGGCAAGGGCGTTTCCGACCTGGAGTACGTGGGCCCCCTCGCCCGCCGCTGAAGTTGACTTGTGCACTCGGAAGCCGACTGCCAACGGGCTGGTCAGCGGTTGGTCAGGTGGGAGACACCCACTCCTCCGGGGTGAGGTTCCAATCACCCCAACCGTTGCCGGGGGCGACCCGTTCGCTGGTGTTGCTGATCTCCACCGGGTCACCGATGAGCGTGAAATCCATCAGCCACTGGGCGTCCTCGTTGGAGGCGTTGATGCAACCGTGGGACAAGTTGGCGGCACCCAAGGACGAGTTCCACGGCGCGGCGTGGATAAACGTCCCGGAGTTGGTCAGCCGCTGGGCGTCATCCACCACCAGGTTGTACGCGTCGGCCCCGTAGATCCCCACGGTGGTCGAATCCATCTCGAACTGGTCGTGTTTCTCCATGATGAGATCCACGCCGGACGCCGTGGGGTAGTCCTCCCGCCCCGCCGAGATGGGGATCTCCCGTATCAGCTCCCCGTTGCGGAACACCGACATCATGTGCGCCGCGGCGTCCATGGTCATGCGGTGATGGTCACCAATGGTGAAGTGCTCCAGCGTGGACGCACTGAACCATCGGCCGGCGGCGGAGGTGCCGGCCAAGTCCGCTGCCACCCAGACGTTGGTGCGGGCCGGCCAGTACTGCAGCGGGCGCCAGTGGATCTCGGCGTCATCGATCCAGCGCCAGGCGCCGGGCACCGCCGGTTCGCTGTGTACCCGCAGCCGGGCCTGGACCGCGGCGCGCTCTTCGGGTGGGACCGATTCGCTGAAGTTCACGATGACCGGCATGCCCACACCGACCACCTCGCCGGTGGTGGGCGTGACCCAGGCCTCGATGAGCTCCTCCGGCGGGGCCATGGTGAGAAAGGCGGACTGGTGGGTGGTCATCGCCCCGGAACCGTCAGCGATGATGGCCCGGAGGCGGTATTCGGTGCCGAAGCGCAAACCCCCGGCCGGCCGGAACACCCCGTTGTCCACCTGGCCTGCCACCGGTCCTTCGGGCGTGACCACCTGGAGATCGCGCAGTGAGCCACCCGCCACCTCCACCCGAACCGCGGTGTCGGGCCGCACATCCACGGTGCCGCCCACCGGTTGAAACACCACCTGCAGCGGTTCAGGGACCGAGGAGCCTGCCTGGTCTGACCCGCTGGGACCGACGTCCATGCCGATGAGCTCGCTCCGCGGTCCAGCGGGAGCCAACGCCCGGGCGGAGGGGGCCGACCCCACTCGCTCAGCGGCCGCGGTGCACCCGGCCAGCAGACACACCGCCGCCACCAGCACCGCAACCCGGGCCACGGCGCCCGCGGAGTGGCCGCGACCCGCGCCGGGGAGGACCACATCCCACCTCAATCGACGGCGCATCCCTCCAGCCACGGCCCTACGCTACCCGCGCTGCACCCGCCACCGACCAGGGCCGGGACGGCGATGACCCGCTCTTCCGGAGGACCACCCCACATGACCACCGACCGTCCCGCCGTCGACCGCGCCGGCGTCATCGACCAGACCCCAGCCGTGGACCATCTGACCGCCCACGAACAGGCGGCGCCGATGGCCGCGGGGCGCACCGGCCCACTGTCGAGCGTGCGGATCCTCGATGTCACCCACGCCATCGCCGGGCCGTGGGCCACCATGATGCTGGCCGACCTCGGCGCCGAGGTGATCAAGGTGGAGGGCCCCACCGGTGACATGCAGCGGTTCATGGGCCCCTTCACCCGTGACGATCCCGACCGGGCCTATGGCGGTACCTACGGGGCGTACAACCGCAACAAGCGTTGCATCATGTTGGATTTGAAGGAACCGGGGGACAAGGAGACGTTTCTCCAGTTGGTCGATTGGGCCGATGCCGTGGTGGAGAATCAGCGGGCGGGGGTGTTGGACCGCCTGGGGTTGGGGTACGAGACGTTACGGGAGCGCAATCCCCGTTTGGTGTATGGCGCTATCCGAGGTTTCGGTGATCCCCGCACCGGTGCCAGCCCGTACAGCGACTGGCCGGCTTATGACGTGATCGCCCAGGCCATGAGCAGCTTCGTGTCGATGAACGGCATGGGCCCCGATGAGCCGCACAAGGTGGGCCCGTTCCTCGGTGACATCTACCCCGGCACGGTGGGGGCGTTGGGCATCCTGGCAGCGGTGTTCCATGCCCGCATCACCGGCCAGGGCCAGTTCGTGGATGTGGCCATGGTGGACGCCGTCACCGCGCTGGCGGAGACCGGGGTGTGCCGCTTCACCTACATGGGCCGCGAGACGCTGCCGTCGGGTAACAGCTCTGACAGCGTGGCGCCGTTCGATATCTATCCCACCAGTGACGGCGCCATCGCCATCGCCGCGCCCACCAACGCCGCGTGGACCGAGCTGTGCGGTGCCATCGGTCGACCGGAACTGGCTGCAGGTGAGCTCACCAAAACCATGGCGCTGCGGGTCAAGAACCGGGCGTTGGTGGATGAGGTGGTGGCCGGTTGGGCTGCGGCGCACACCAACGCCGAGGTCATGGCGGCACTGGGCGGCAAGGTACCGTGCGGTCCGGTCAACAAGCCCGTGGATCTGTTCACCGACCCCCACATCAAGGCCCGGGACATGCTGGTGGCGGTGGATCAACCCCAGGGCCGACCGGTGGTGCAGGTGAACACTCCCATGAAGTTCACCGAGACCCCGGCCGGTATCTACGCCCGCCCGCCCATCCTCGGCGAACACACCGAGGACATCCGCGCCGAACTCGCCGACGGCCGCCTCGCTCCGCGGGTCTGAACGATCGAAGCAACTTTCCCGGTGACCAGGTTTGAGGTGGAATGACTCGGGTACAACACGTGTTGTCGAGTCCCCGGCAGTGACAGAAGCCCTCCCTCCGCCGCTTCAGGTCACTGCAAAAGAGGCAGTATCAACCGCCGCTGCCGGGGACTCCTCACTATCGCAAGGTCCCACTGGTTCCCCCGCCAGTGTGCGGTGCCCGCTTCCTCCCACCAGGAAGCGGGCACCGGTGTTTTTCCGCCCGGTCCGGGTGCCGGTTCGCTCAGCTTGCGGGCTTCAGTCGACGCACGGCGCTATCTGACGCTTGGCCCGGCAGGACCCGGATGGTCAACTGGCCGTTGTGCAACGCCACCTCCAGCCCGCCGCCGTACCCCACCGGGATCTCGAGGTCCCGCTCATAGCCGCCGAAGTCCCACTCATCGAGCAGGTAGTCACGCTCGGGGGCGCTGCGGATCTCAGCAAAAAAGCGCAGGTTCGATCCACGCAGTTCCACCGTCACGTCATCGGCGCGCACCGCCGCCATCGGGGCCACCACCACCAACGCGCCCGGTGTCTGGTACATACGGACAGGTACGCGCTGGGGTGGCAGGGTGCGACGGGCGGCCTCGGTGGCGTCGAGCACCGCCTGATGGGCCTCGTTGGTATCGGCAGTCAGTGACATCTGGCTCGTGTACCCAACAACGTCGGCACCGCAAACAGCAGCCCGGACGGTCAGTATTCGATGCCCTTCATGGCCATGATGCCCTTGTCGTAGGCGTGTTTGACCATCCGCATCTCCGTCACGGTGTCCGCCAACTCCATGAGCTCCGCCGGCGCGTCCCGTCCGGTGATGACCACGTTGGTCCGCGCCGACCGGTTCGCCACGCTGTCAACCACGTCTGCCAACTCGATCCAGCCGAACGTGATGGCGTAGGTCATTTCATCCAGGATCAGCAGGTCATAGTCCCCCGACGCCAGCTTCTGCTTAGCCATCTCCCAAGCGTGGCGTCCCAGGGCCTCGGTTTCATCCATGTCCTTGGATTCCCAGGTGAACCCGTCACCCAGGCTGTTCCACTCCACGCCCAGATGCAACGCCAGTTTCTCCTCGCCGGTCTTCCACTGACCGCTCTTGAGGAACTGCACCACGCCCACGGTCCACCCCCGAGCCCACCCCCGGGCCATGACCCCGAACGCCGAGGAGGACTTTCCCTTCCCGTCTCCGGTGTTCACGATCACGATGGATTGACGAGCCATGGTTCCTCCGGACGGCAAGGGCGGGCCGGCGGGCGGGCCCAGCGCACCACCGTAGGCCGCGCCGCCAGGGCGGACCACGGTTAGGGTGGCGGCCATGAAGGTCGGGGTTCTGCAGTTTTTCTCATGGCCCCAGCGCCGGGTGCCCGTCGCCACGGTGTACCAGCGGGCCCTGGAACGCATCGACACCATGGACCACAATGGATACGACGCGGTATGGCTGGCGGAGCATCATTTCAGCAGCTTCTCCATCTGCCCGTCGGTGCACCTGATGGGCATGCACATCGCCGATCGCACCAAGAACCTACGCATCGGTATGGGCGTGTCCCTCGCCGCCACCTACCATCCGTTGCGCTTGGCCGAGGAGGTGGCGTTGCTCGATGTGCTGTCGGGCGGGCGGGTGAACTGGGGTGCGGGCCGGGGCTTCCAACGGGTGGAGTTCGATGCGTTCGGGATCGCGCCGGAGGAGAGTTACGCCCGTTTTCGGGAGCACGTGGCGGTGGTGCTGGCGGCGTGGACCCAGGAGCGCCTCACGTTCCACGGCCAGTTCGTCAACTATGAGGACATCGAGGTCCTGCCCAAACCCTTGCAGCAACCGTATCCGCCCACCTGGATGGCGGGTTCATCAACCCCGGCCATCACCTGGACCGGACAGCAGGGCCTGGACCTGATGGTGGATCCCCACTCCACCCACGCCCAGATCGCCGCCAAGTGGGACCTGTACCACCGGGTCCTGGCCGACGCCGGTCACGCCACGGTCGGTCGGGTGGTGCCCATGGCCCGGTTGGTGGCGGTGGCCCCCACCGACGCCGAGGCGGAAGCAGTGGCTCGGTCCGGGGCCCAGTGGATGCTGGCCAGCTATGTCGGCCGTCCCGCCAACGCCGCGCCGCCCAGCGATCCGCTCGAGCCCGATCCCATGTCCGCCGCCGATCCGGTGCAGCGCTACGTGGACGATGTGATCATCTGGGGCTCACCGCAGCGGGTGGTGGACGAGCTCCATCGGCTCGCGGAGGTCATGCACCTGGGTTACCTCCTCGCCGCCCCACTCAGCCATGAAAGCTTCACCCTGCTGACCGACAAGGTCCTGCCAGCGCTCTGAGCGTTCGTTCCGTCAACCCGGACCGAGATCAACCCGGACCGAGATCAACCCAGACCGAGATCAACCCGGACGGAGATCAACCCCGACGGTGGGCGGGATCACAGGTGGGTGAGGGTGATGCCCCCGTCGGCGATGATCAGCTGACCGGTGATCCAGGCGGCGTCGGCTGAGCACAGCAGGGCGATGATCCGGGCGATGTCCAGCGGGGTGGCCAGGCGACCGGCCGGGGTGCGGGCGGCCCACTCGGCGCGGGCCCCGTCCCAGCCGCCGGGGTGGGAGGTCTCGGCGTAGATGCGGGCCGAATCGGTTTCGACGTAACCGGGGATCAAACTGTTGACAGTGATGGACCGCGCCGCCCACTCCACCGCCCAGTAGCGGGTGAGCGTCTCCAGCGCTGCTTTGGCCGCCGCCAACAACGCATGGTTGTTCAGCACCTCCACGGTGTCGAAGCCGGACACGGTGACCACCCGCCCGCCGTCGGCCAGGTGGGGCTCGGCGGTCTGCATCAGGGTCACGAAGGAGCCCACGATGGTGTCGAAGGTCAGCTGCAGATGGTGGCGACGGAACTCTGCCAACGGTTTGAAGGCGCTGGAGGCGGCGTTGGCCACCAACACGTCAAGCGTGCCGAAGCGGTCCACCGCCTGCGCCACCAGGGAGCGGACCTCCTCCTCGTCCGCCAGCTCGGCCCGGGCCACCAACGCCCGCTGACCCTGGGCGGTGACCAGCGCCGCCACCTGCTGGGCCGCGCCCTCATCGCGGCGATAGTGGATCACCACGTCGTAGCCCCGCCCGGCCAGCAGTTCCGCAGTGGCGGCCCCGATACCGCGGGAGCTGCCGGTGATCAGCGCTGTCGGCACCGTCAGCCCCGGGCGCCGCGGACCAAGGTGCCGGGCAGGGCGCCGGTGGCCTCACCGTTGGCGGCCACCTCCACGCCGGCCACGAAGGTGTGGCGGTACCCGGTGGCGCGCTGCACCAGTCGCTTGCCGCCGGCGGGCAGATCCCGCACGATGTGGGGCTGACCCAACTGCAACGCCGCCAGATCCACCACGTTGAGATCGGCCCGGTAGCCCGGCGCGATCACGCCACGGTCACCCAGCCCGTAGGCCAGCGCCGAATCCCGGGTCTGTTTGCGCACCAGCAACTCGATGGGCAGCTTCGGGCCCCGCACCCGGTCCCGGGCCCAGTGGGTCAGCAGGAACGTGGGGGCGCTGGCGTCACAGATGGTGGCCACGTGGGCCCCGCCGTCGGCCAGCCCGCACACGGTGTGAGGGTCACTCAACATGGTGCGCACCACCTCAAGGTCCCCGCCGCAGTAGTTCTCGAACGGGTGCAGCAACAGCGCCTGCCCGTGCTCGCCGCACAGCAGATCCAGCGCCAACTCCCAGGGGCTGGTTCCGGTGGCTCGGGCCCGGGCGGCGATGGCCCGATCCGGGGTGGGTTCGTAGTCCGGCGGATCACCCAGCTCGAAGGTGCGCTCCAAGGCCCGGGTCATCCACTGATCGAACGCATCGCCGGGACGTTCCTCGATGAGCCGGCGACGCAGTTCGGTGTCGGTGCGCAACGCCCGGGCCCGCTCGGCCAACGGCAGGCGAGATACCGAACGGTATGCAGGGTGGCCGGCGAAGAAGTGCACCGTGGCGTCGAGGCCCATCATCACCCCGATGGGACGCACCCCCACCTGACCTCGCACCGTCAACCCATCGGCCTGCGCCTGGTGGATCTGATCGAGGGTCTGGCGCCACAGGCCCGGGTCATTGTCCACCTGCAACAGCAGCACCGACAGCGGCCGGCCCGACAGCTCCGCCATACGACGCAGTATGTCGAACTCGCCGGGGCCGAAGTCACTGTTGGCCTGGATGACGCCCTTGCCGGCGGCGCCCATGGCCCGGGCGATGCCGTCCAGCTCGCGATGGCCGGCGGACAGCGACGGGGTGGGCCGGCCGTCCTTGGCCCGATGCTTCACGGTGCGGGAGGTGGTGAACCCCAACGCCCCGGCATCGAGCGCCTCCACCACCAGGCGACCCATCTCGTCGATCTCGCCGGGGGTGGGGATCTCGCCGTGGTCGGCGCCACGATCGCCCATCACGAAGAACCGCAGCGCGCCGTGGGGGATCTGGGCCGCGATGTCCATGACCTTGGGGGCGGCCTCGAGGGCGTCGAGGTACTCGGGAAAGGACTGCCAGTTGAACTGCACGCCCTCCGCCAGCACCGTGCCGGGAATATCCTCCACGCCTTCCATCAAGTTGATGAGAAAGTCCTTGGCACCGGCGCGCACCGGGGCGAACCCCACCCCGCAGTTGCCGAACACGGTGGTGGTGACCCCATGCCATGACGAGGGGGTCAGGTACGGATCCCAGGTGGCCTGCCCGTCGTAGTGGGTGTGAATGTCCACCCAACCCGGCAGCACCAACTGACCGTGGGCGTGGATGTCCCGGCGGGCGGGACCCAGCGAGCCCTGCGCACCGAGTTCCACAATGCAGCCGTCGCGGACCGCCACATCAGCCGTGCGGGGCGGGCCCCCGGTTCCGTCGACCACCAACCCGCTGCGGATCACCAGATCGTGCATGGTCCGCAGCGTAGAGCGCCCGAGCCGATCGGAAGTACTGACATGCCAGGTCTGTGGGGCCGGCCCGATGGGTGAACCCCCAGGCTGCAGCCGGTTTGGTGGTTGCCACCGTTGGGCGATGATGCGGTCGAGCCTGTGCCACGGGTGAGAGCCGTTGAGGTTCCTTCGCCTCAAGAGCGAGGAGACCCGGCGCAACCGCCCACCCAAGCGCTCGCTGAACTCGAAGCCGCGTTGCTCGCCTCACACCAACCGGGTGACCACGAGAACGAAGGCCATCAGCCCGCCGGTAGCCTGGCCTGCAATGGCACACGAAGGCGGCGGCCACCGCCACGAACACGGCAGCCAGCAGCACACCGGTCAGGGCCACACCCATGATCATGGGGCGGTGTTGCGCCGGGCCGGGGTTCGCCACCGCAGCCGGTTGCTCATCGCCTTCGGGTTGGTCGGTGGGTTCTTCGTGGTGGAGGCGGTGGCGGGGCTGTGGACCAACTCCCTGGCGCTGATCTCCGACGCCGGGCACATGTTCACCGACGTGCTGGGCCTGGGCATGGCGCTGGCCGCCATCCAGTTGGCCACCCGCTTCGAAACCCGCCGGCCCAACGCCAGCTCGCCCGTCGTGGACACCAGCCCTCACAGCCACACCTTCGGCCTGTACCGGCTGGAGATCCTCGCCGCCTTCGTCAACGCCCTGCTGCTAGCCGCCGTCGCCATATGGGTCGTCATCGAAGCCGTTCGACGCCTCTTTGGCACCCCCGAGGTGGCCGGTGGGGCCATGTTGACGGTGGCCGTGGGCGGTCTGATCGTCAACCTGATCGCCTTTTTCCTGTTGCGCAGCGGGGCCGGAGAATCCCTCAACGTCCAGGGGGCGTATCTGGAGGTGGTGGCAGACACCGTGGGCTCCGCCGGGGTGATCGTGGCGGCGCTGGCCATGCAATGGTTCGGATGGGCCTGGGCGGATCCGGTGGTAGCGGTGGCCATCGGCGCTTGGATCCTGCCCCGTACCTTGCGGTTGGGTCGCCAAGCGGTCCGCATCCTGCTGCAGGCGGCCCCGCCTCACATTGACCTGGGCCACCTGCAGCGGGAACTGCACGCCATTGACGGGGTGGTGGACGTGCATGACCTGCACGTGTGGACCCTCACCT
This sequence comes from Acidimicrobiales bacterium, assembly GCA_046155365.1. Lineage (GTDB taxonomy): Bacteria > Actinomycetota > Acidimicrobiia > Acidimicrobiales > CAIXPF01 > CAIXPF01. The sequence continues at coordinate 30,461 of JBJXFH010000009.1, forward strand.
CGGAGATGGAAGCGGTGTCCGCCCACCTCATGACCAGCGACGGGACCGACGCTCACGCCGTGCTGGACCGGGCCCGCCAGCTGCTGGTCGACGAATACGGCATTCACCACGGCACGTTCCAGGTGGAGCCGGATTCCCACGAGGGGTGCAAAGAGCTGGCCTGGTAGGGCGGGTCCGCACGGCTTCACACCGCACGGACCCACCACCATCGTTCAGCCGCTCGTGGCCAGCAGATCCGCCGGCTGGGTCAACGGCTCCGTGTCCCACTTCTTGAGCTCCGGCAGGCAGTGCTGGGCGAAACAGCGCATGTTGCGTTCGGCCTCTGCCCACGGCATGCCGGCGTAGGAGGTCTGCACCATCACGCCGTTGTTGTCGATCACGCTGCGGATGTACTGCAGCTGATCCATCACCTGATCAGGCGTACCGATGGGCATGAGCTTGGCAAACGCCTCCGCCGCCCCATCGGTGCCGTGGCGATCAATGAACTTACCCACATTGGCGTAAAAGTCGTAGCCCTTGGACTTACCAAAGTGCTCCGCCGCCATCTCATAGTGACGCATGGCGGTGTGGTAGTAGTCCTTCACGTACTTGTTGCCCAACGTCTGGGCCCGGTCCTCGTTCTCATCCACGAAGAAGAACCCGCCACACAGCGGCTTGGGCCGGGGCTGACCGGGGTTCACCTTGTCCCATGTCTCGTAGTACAGCTCGAAGTCCTGGGCCACCACTTCCCACGGCTTCTGGGGGATGACCAGCATGCCCACCCCCAGATTGGCCATGATCTCCACCGATTCCGGTGACACCGCGGCGGCGTAGGTGCGGCCCTTGAAGGATTTGAACGGGCGGGGGCGGATGTCCCGGCGGGGTTGTTGAATGGTCTCCCCGCCCTCCACGTACCCGTTCTCCAGCCCGTTCATCACCAATTCGGCGTATTCCACAAAGTTCTCACGGGCCTCACCCATGTCCCGGCGGAACCCGTCGTATTCAACCTTGCCCAACCCTCGGCCGAAGCCCACGATCAAACGACCGTTGGAGAGATGATCGAGCACCGAGATCTGCTCGGCCACCCGGATGGGATCGTGCCACGGCAGCACGATGACCATGGTGCCCAGCTGCACCCGCTCGGTCTTGGCCGCCATGTAGGTGAGGAACTGCAACGGATCCGGGGACATGGTGTAGTCGGTGAAGTGATGCTCCACGGTCCACACCGAATCGAAGCCGAGCGGTTCGGCCAGCAACGCCATGCGCAACTCTTCCTGCCACACCTCCCGGTCGGTCAGGGCGTCGAAGGGGTTCTGGAACAGCGAGGAATATCCAACGTGCATGGCCAAACCGTACCGCTGTCCCGTCCCCGGCGCCGGACCCGACCCGGTCAGCGCCCCTCGAAGCGGGGTTGACGTTTCTCCCGCAGCGCCGCCACCCCTTCCCGATGATCCGCCGAGGACAGGGTGATGGCCTCCGCGGTGGCCGCGTAGTCGAACGCCGCCGCCAGGTCCAGGTCCAGACCCCGGTACACCGCGGCCTTGGCCAGAGACAGCGCCAGTGGCGGCCCCTGGGCCAGGCGCTCGGCAAAGGCCCGCGTCTCGCGCAGCAGATCATCGTGGGGGATCACCCGGCTGACCAGCCCGATGCGCTCGGCCTCGATGGCGTCGATCAGATCACCGGTCCAGATGAGCTCCAAGGCCTTGGCGATGCCCACGGTGCGGGGCAACAGATAGGTGCCGCCGGTGCCGGGGAACAGGCCGATGCGGGCGAACACCTCCCCGAAACGGGCCCGGTCCGAGGCGAAACGGATGTCACAGGCCAGCGCGATGTCACAACCACCACCGGCGGCCACCCCGTTCACCGCCGCCAGCACCGGCTTCTCGCAGGCCCGGATGGCCAGCACCATCTGCTGGGTTCGTTTGAGCCAGGCCCGGCGATCGAACGGGGTGGGCGAGCCCTGCGCCGCCTCCTGATCCGCGCCCAACCGACGGATGTCCCCGCCAGCGGAGAAGGCCCGGCCGGCCCCGGTGATGATCACCACCCGAATGGAGCGATCATCGTTGGCCATGCCCAGCGCCCGAACCGTCTCCGCCACGATGGTGACGGACATGGGGTTCAGCTTCTCGGGCAGGTTCAAGGTGAGCGTGGCGATGGCCCCGTCCACCTCATACAGCACTTCCTCGAACAGCACTTCCTGGGACGGCTCGCTCACGGCTTCACCGACAGCCAGTAGTCATTGGTGCGGTCATGGGGTGCCTTGGCTCGCTCCAAGTTGGTGAATCCTGCCGCTTGCAAACGCTTTTGGATCTCTTCACGACCCCACGCGGCGCCCACGCCCTCGCCGTCGGGAGCGGCCAGGGAAACCTGCATGCAGTGCATGGTCGACACCGAGTACAGGAATGGCGCGTGGGTCAGGCCCACGTTGTCATGGACATGGGTGGACGCATTTGGTTCCACACAGAGGTACCGACCACCCGGCCGCAGGGCCCTGAAGATGGCGGCGAACACCGGATCGGGGCGGGGCTGATCGTGGATGGCGTCGAAGCTGCTCATCATGTCGAAACGGTCAACCTCATTCAACTGCGCGGCGTCGATGGTGTGGAAGGTCACGTTGGAGAGACCCCATTCGGCGGCCTCGGCGCGACCTCGATCGGTGGCTTCCTGGGAGATGTCGTACCCGTGAAAACGACTGTGGGCATATTCGCGACCCAAGATGTTGATGGCGTGACCGGAGCCGCAGCCGATGTCGGCGAAGTCGATGCCGGCGGCCAGGCCGTCAGCGAGACCGGGAACCTGCGTGATCACGTTGTCCAGCAGGCCCGCTTCGAAACGTTGGGTGGAAATCTCCGCCATCAGCCGGTGAAAGGAGTCATAGCTGGTGTAGGGCACACCCTTACCAGTGCGGAAGGACTCCACCACCTCGTCCTCCACTTTGCCCATCTGACCGATGAACTGCAGCCCGTTGGAGAGGTTCAGTACCCCCGCCGCCCGGGTGAGCAGACCGGCATGTTCCCGGGGCAGTTGATAGGTCCCGGTCTCCGAATCATGAATCACGATGCCGCCCACGGTCACGGCGTTGAGCCATTCCCGAACGGGACGTTCGCTAAGGCCGGCGGCGGCGGCGATCTGGCCCGGTGTGGATGGTTCCAGCCCACTCATGGCATCGAACAGGCCGGTGCGGTGGCCGAGCGAGCACATCAGCGCCATGGCCCCGCCGTTCATCACCGAAACCATCTGGGTGAGAAAAGCCTTGGCCCGGTCCTTATCGAAGCTGGCAGTGTCGGAGGTAGTGGCAGTGGTCACGCGCAGTAGCCTGCCGGTTCTGCGGCACCCTTGCCAGTCGATCTCGCCATACCTTTGGGTACGGACCGCTCCCGAGTTCCCCGAACGCCACCGCCAACACGCCAGTAGTTACATCGAACGTAGCCCCACCTAGGCCGTTTGAAGAGAGGCCGCGGTGGGCTCAGCGGTTTGCTCCATCAGCGGGGGGCAAGCGGTGGCCCGGCTAGGACATTGGTCGGACTTTGCGGGGGCCCGCGAGACGACCGCGGTCCACATCCATCTTCGGCCCAACCACCAATGCTTGCGCCGTCAATGGCCCCACGAAATCATCAGTTCGGGGGTCCTCGTAATCCGGATAGAAAGTCGGTAGCCTTGTCCCCGGAAGGTCCGCAACCTTTCTCAATCCTTTCGAGCCCAAGGAAGTTCATGCCCACCAAATCACGTCCCGCCCGAGTGCAGCCGGCCGCCGTCAATGGTCAAACCAAGGCGGTCGTCGTTGATCAGAGCGCCGAAGACAGCGTTCGTGCTTACCTCTCCTTTATCTCCGACCCCAGCTCGTCGGTGGATGCTGAGCAGATCTCCTCGCTGGAGAAGAGCCTCGCCAGCTCCACTGATCCGCTGGAGCAGTTGCGTTTAGCCGCACGGCTGGAGGTGGCCAAGCTCCCCAGTGGATCCGCCGCCACCGCAGACTTCATCCGTGACGCCAAGCGTTGGGCGGATGCGGAAGGTGTGTCGGCCAGCGCCTTCAAGCAAATGGGCGTGTCCGATGACGTCCTGCGCAAGGCTGGCATTCTGAAGTCCACCCGGGGCGGGGCCAAGCGTCGGCCGGCCACCACGGAGCGTTCCGGTCGCCGGGTCACCGTGGACCACATCCAGACCTGGGCCCTGAGCCAGAGCGATCCGTTCACCATCAAAGACGTCACCTTGGCCATCGGTGGCAGCTTGGTAACCGCCAACAAGGCGTTGCAGAACCTGGTGGATGAAGGCTCCCTTTCCAATCTCGGCCCGGCCGAAGGTCACCGCGGCCCGGGGCGTGCACCGGCCCGATTCGCAGCAGCCAAGCGCCGTCGCGGCAAGGCCTGATAAAGGTCCAGCTGTCCTTGCAGCCGCAGTACCGCCGTCTCTCGGGTTGAGCACGGCAGGCTGCGGCTGCAAGCGCGTCCGGGCCCCTTTCGCCACCGCGTACCTAATGGTATGGAGGCGACCTCGGGTCGGTGAGCCGCCCGGCGCGGTGTTGCTAGTGAGGGTGGCGGCGAGGGTGGCGGGTGGCGGGCGGCACGATGTTGGACATCGGCCCCGCCCGCGCTCAGCCGACCGGCCGAGCCTTGCCCGGGTTGAACAGCCCGGCGGGATCCAGCGCCACGCGGATCTGTTGCTGGGCGGCGAGTTGCACCGGGTTCAACTCGTCGGCCAGGAAGGCCCGCTTGAGCGTTCCCACCCCGTGTTCGGCGGCGATGGTGCCACCCAACCGCAGCGCCAGGGCCACGATCTCCGCGAAGGCCTGACGGGCCCGGGCCACCTCGTGGGCGTCGGCCCCGTCGAAGACCAGCAGCGGATGCATGTTCCCATCCCCGGCGTGACCGATGGTGGGCAGGCGCACCCGGTTTCGCTCCCCGATCTCCACGATGCCGGCCAGCAACTCCGGAAGGCGCTGGCGGGGCACGGCCACATCCTCGGGCAACATGGCCAGGCCCAGGCGCTCAAAGGCCGGCCACACCCGGCGGCGGACCTCTATGAACTGATCACCCTCGGCGGGGTCGGTGACGTGATAGACCGCGCTGGCCCCGTGAGCCTCACAGATGGCGGCGATGGCCTCGATGTCCGCCACCGCGCCATCCCCTGCAGTTTGGATCAACAGCAGACAGGCGGCGTCGATGTCCAGTTCCATGTGGTACACCGAGTCCACCTGCCGCAGACAGGCCTGATCCACAATCTCCATCAGCGTGGGCTGGTGGCCCTGCCGAAAGATCTCCACGATGGCCGCCCCGGCGGGGGGAAGCTCGTTGAAGTACGCCACCGCGGTGGCCGGTACCGGTGGGGTGGGAAGCAGCTTGAGCGTGATCTCCGTGATGATGCCCAACGTCCCCTCGGAGCCCACGAACAGCCCGGTGAGGTCCAGCCCGGCAGTGGACTTGATGGTCCGCCGGCCCGTTCGCAGCACCTCACCCGACGCCAGCACCGCTTCCAGGCCCACCACGTAATCCCTGGTCACCCCGTAACGGACGCAGCACAAGCCGCCGGCGTTGGTGGCCACGTTGCCACCGATGCTGGACATCTCGAAGCTGGCCGGATCCGGCGGGTAGAACAGTCCCTGGGCCGCCACCGCCCGCTTGAGTTCGCTGTTGATGACCCCGGGCTGGGTGCGGACCGTGCGGTTGATGACGTCAATCTCGATGATCTGGTCCAACCGATGCAGTGACAGCACCACGCAGCCGTCAAGCGCGTTGGCGCCGCCGGTTAACCCGCTGCCGGCACCGCGCGCCACGATGGGCACCCCCGCGGCCCGGGCCGCCTGCACGGTGGCCACCACGTCGTCTCGGTGGCGCGGCGTGACCAGCACCGCGGCGGTACCGCAGGCTTCGAAGATGGCCCGGTCCTGGGAGTAGGCGGCCACCACGTCGGCGTCGGTTTGGATGCACTCGTCCGGCAACCGGGCGCGCAGCTCCTCCAGCAGGTTCATCGCCGGCGAGGCTAGAGCGCGCCGAACAACCGCACCTTTTCAGCCCGTGCCGTCTGAAAATGCATGAAATATGTTGTCAGGGATTTCATTGGGCGGATTTCGGCCATGGGCCATCCCAGCCCGGGCCCAAAGCTCGACGCTGTGTGGCACTGACGCCACGCCACGTCGACAAACACGCGCCCTGCCTCGCCGCCGATGGGCATAATCCGCCCAATGGGATCGCAAGCCCGCCGCGGCCCGCCGAGGACGCACCTTGCGAACGCAACGGGCCGACCCCTATCACGCTCCGTGCCTTCCCCGTCTCGGCGAGTTGCCAGCCGCCATCGAAAAGTTCGGAGGGATGGCCACGGAATGTAACAATGCTACGCAGCGTGGTCGCCTAGTCTGGCGGGCCATGACGACCCCGGCCGGTTGGTATCCCGATCCCAGCAACTCCGCTCAGCAGCGCTATTGGGATGGCAACGGCTGGACCGAGCACGTTCACCCCCTGGTCCAAGCCCAATCCGACCAGGCCGGATACGCCGAACAAGCGGCCCAGGTGGGCAGCGGATACGGCGAGCAGGCCCAGGCCGCGGGCCAGCAGGCCTGGGGCGGTACCGCTGAACAGCAAGCCCAACCAGCCCAGCAAGGTTGGGCCGAGCAGGGCGAGCAGGGCCAGCAGGGCTGGGGCGAGGCCGGCCAGCAGCAGGCCTGGGGCGGCGGTGCCGAACAGCAGCAGGCATGGGGCGGCGGCGCGGCTCAACCGGCGGAACAGCAACCGCAAGAAGGCTGGGGCGGGGCCGGGGCTGAGCAGCACCAGCAGGCTTGGGGCGGGACTCAGCCAGCCGCCGGGGACGCCGGGGCCTGGGGCGTGGGTGGCATCCACACCGACTTGCTGTCCGAGCAGTACGCCGAGGTCGGCTCGGGCCAGCGGGTGACGCTGCAGAACAAGAAGCTGCTGAAGGTGACGCTGGGCCCGGACCTGCTGGCCCGTCAGGGTTCCATGGTGGCCTTCCAGGGAAACGTGGATTTCGATCACGAGGGGGCCGGGGCCGCCCGGTTCCTCAAGAAAGCCCTGACCGGTGAGGGTCTGCCGCTGATGCGTTGCCACGGGCAGGGCGAGCTGTTCCTGGCCGACGCCGCCAAGGACGTGCACATCATCCACTTGGACAACGCCGGGCTGTCGGTGAACGGCCGCAACGTGTTGGCCTTCGAACCGTCCCTGTCGTGGGACATCGCCCGGGTGCAGGGGGCCTCGATGGTGGCCGGTGGGCTGTTCAACACCCGCTTGCAGGGCACGGGCTGGGTGGCCATCACCACCAAGGGCCAGCCGGTGGTGTTGCGCACCGATCAGCCCACCTTCGTGGACACCGACGCCGTGGTGGCCTGGAGCGCCGGGTTGCAGACCACCCTGCGTCGCTCGGTGAAGATGAAGGCCATCATCGGCAAGGGTTCGGGCGAGGCGGTGCAGCTGGCGTTCCAGGGCAGCGGCATCGTGATCGTGCAGCCCTCCGAAGGCGATGTCGTTCCCGGCGCCAAGGCCTGACCCCTCGGCGTCGCTCCGCAAGTAGTGCAACCGCGCCCCGATTTCGGGCATGCTCTGCGGTGGCGACGGGTAGACCGCGTCAGATCTCCCACGAAAGGCGACCAGCCCCATGAACGTTGCCCTCACGCTGCGTGATCACCTCGATCGAGCGGTCACCGTGTACCCCGAGCGGGTCGCGCTGATCGACGAGCCGGACCAGCCAGCACCATCGTGGGGGTCCCTCACTTGGAGTCAGGTCAACGAGCGGGCCCGGGCCCAGGCCGCGGGGCTGGACAAGTTGGGCTTGCCGGTGGGCGCCCGGGTGGCGATGGTGTCACACAACTCGGCCCGGCTGTTCACCTCCTTCTACGGGGTGGCCAACTGGGGTCGGGTGTTTGTGCCCATCAACTTCCGTCTGGCACCTGAAGAGGTGAAGTACATCGTGGGCCACTGCGGGGCGGACATCTTGCTGGTGGATCCCGAGTTGGCCGAACCCATGGCCGCGGTTGGTCATCCTCACACGTACATCATGGGCGCGGAGTCCGACGCCCAGTTGTACCTGCCAGGCGTGGAACCCCGGGAATGGACCCCCGACGAGCAGGCCACCGCCACCATCAACTACACCTCAGGTACCACCGCCCGGCCCAAGGGTGTGGAGCAAACCCATCGCAGCCTGTGGGTGAACGCCGCCACGTTCGGCTGGCACGCCGGCGTGAATGACCGTGACGTGTATCTCCACACGCTGCCCATGTTCCATTGCAACGGGTGGGGCCAGCCGTTCTCCACCACCGCCATGGGTGTACCCAACGTGGTGTTGCGCAAGGTGGACGGGGCGGAGATCCTGCGCCGTGTCGAACAGCACACCGTGACCCTGCTGTGCGGCGCGCCGGCGGTGGTGGCCATGATCTTGGATGCCGCTGCCACCTGGGACGGTCCCATTCCCGGGCGGGATCGGGTGCGCATGGTGGTGGCCGGCGCTCCCCCACCCACCCGCACCATCGAGCGGATGGAGACCGACCTGGGTTGGGAGTTCATTCAAATCTACGGCCTCACCGAAACCGCGCCGCTGTTAACCATGAACCGCACCCGTTCGGAATGGGATGACCTGACGCCCAACGAACGGGCCCAGAAACTGTCCCGGGCCGGGGCGCCGGCGTTGGGGGTGCGGATGCGGGTCACCGATCAGGGTGAGCTCATCGCCCGTTCCAACGTGGTGCTGAAGTCGTACTGGGATCAGCCTGAAGCCACCACCGAGGCCATCCGTGCCCAAGCCGATGGTCTGGAGTTCTTCCACACCGGGGACGGCGGCGTCATCGACGATGAGGGGTATATCACCATCTCCGATCGCAAGAAGGACGTGATCATCTCCGGTGGGGAGAACGTGTCCTCCATTGAGGTGGAAGATGCGTTGTTCTCCCATGCCGCGGTGGCCGAGGTGTGCGTGATCGGCGTGCCCAGCGAGAGGTGGGGCGAGACCATCAAGGCGCTGGTGGTGTTGGCGCCGGGGGCCGAAGCCACCGAGCAGGAGCTCATCGAGCATTGCCGTGGCCGGCTGGCTCATTACAAGTGCCCCACGTCAGTGGAGTTCCGGGGCGAGCTGGCCCGCACCGCCACCGGCAAACTGCAAAAGTTCGTGCTCCGGGCCCCGTACTGGGAAGGCTTCACCCGCCAGGTCAACTGACTTCGGGGCGACCTGCGTTTCCGCCCGGCTGGGCCCACCTGTAGGACCCGGCCGGGCGATCAGCCTTCCAGAATCGTGACCTGGCCGGTGTTGCCGTCCACCTCCACCAGCGCACCGTCCGGTATGGACCTGGTGGCCCCGGTGACGGAGACCACGCAGGGGATGCCCAGTTCCCGGCTGACGATGATGGCGTGGCTGAGCGGGGCGCCCACGTCCACAATCACCGCCGCCGCGGCCACGAACAGCGGAGTCCACGAGGGGTCCGTGATCGGCGCCACCAGCACGTCACCCGCAGCCAGGGAGCCGGGATCGTGGCTGTCCAGCACAATGCGGGCCCGGCCCACGGCTTTGCCCGGACAGCCCGGCATGCCCTGCAGGACGGCTCCCGCAGCCAGGCGGTCTATCACCACGCTGTCACGCCGGGGGTAGGACGACATGGGTGGGGGGTCACCGCTAAAGAGGAACGGCTCTTGTAGCGCGCTGACCTCCTCATACAACTTTTCCCGTTCCACCAGCGTGCCATACCAACCGGTAGGGTCATCCAGCACCCGGTCGAATTCGTCCCGGGTGAGCATGCCGAAGCTCTCGATGCGGGGGAAGTGGCCGGCCGCCACCATGCGCCGACCGAATTCCCGCAGCAGCATCCGGCTCTCCTGGATCAACTTGACGCAGTTGGTCTTGGTGCGCTCACGGCCGGGCAGGAAAACCGTGGCCGCCTGCAGGGCCGCCTGGAATTGGCCCTGCGTGGCCGGATCAGCAGCGAGCATGGCGGCGATCTCCTGCCCCAACGCCTGACGTTGCGTTGCCCGCTCGGCTTGCAACCCCACCGGCGCGGCGCTGGGGGGTGCCAGCCGCATGCGATCGATGGCGGCGAGGGCCAAATCAGGTTGGGTTTCCCAGGTGGGGCTGCGGCCTTCCCACTCATTGGGACCCCGGCTGCCGTGATCGAAGAGGAAGGCGTCGAAGTCGGCCACGAAGCGGGCGAGCTCGGTGTTGGTGGCTTCGACGCGCAGGCGTTGATCGAGGCCCTTCACGCCGCGGTCGAACGCGGCCCCGAGCGCCGGCGACGCGGCCACCTGCCGGCCCAGTTCCCACATGGCCAACGCCGGCGCCGCCGATTCGACGTCACCGAGGCCAGCGATGAGGGCCATGATGGCGTCGGGCCGGCCCACCGCCTGGCACACCCCGGTGATGATACCGACCGGTAGGGTGGCAAGGAACGTGATGTAGATGTGCTGGCCGAACAGCCGCCGGAAGTGCGTATCGAAGTTGTGCCACATCTGCCCGATGAGCTCGCGGTCGGTGAGGGAGGCAAGATCCGCCCGGCCCGCCCGCAACGCGTTCATGATGCGCTCATCCTCGGCGACGTCATCAAGCGACGTGGTGGTGAGCACCCACCCGAACGTGGCGCCGATCTTCCCGGTGAGATCGGGCCGATCGAAGCTGTCTTTCACCACGAAGTCCGGCACACCGGGGGCGGCACCGAAGAACGAGGCGTCGATATCGGCGGCGCTCATACCCGGAGCCCGATGACCGAAAACCCGCATGGCGGTAGCGTTGAGGTAGCCGTAACCGCCGGTGACGCCCAGGAACAGCGGCTCGTCGGGGGGGAACTCGTGCTCCTCGAAGGCCCCGATGCGCAAGAAGGCGTCACGGAACCCCATCTCGGCGCCCCCTAGGCCGTGCTCGGACTTGAAGCCGAAGGAGTAGGTGAACGGCACCACGGGGTCCGGGAACACCTCGCCGATGTTGGCCCGAGTGTAGAAATCGAAGGCCTTGGACGGCTCGGAGCCGACGATCCAACGCTCGACCATCTGTGATTCCCCTTTCGATGGTGAACGTGATAGTTCAACCGAACGGGAACGTAACAGGTCTCAGAACGGCTTGTCACCCAACAAGGTGACGCGCTCCACCCGGCGGTGCAGGCCACCGTGGTCGGGCACCGCGTAGTGCTGGGTGCAGCGGTTGTCCCACTGGGCGATGGAGTTGGTGCGCCACCGGAACCGGCACTGCACCTCGGGCTTGGTCACCTGGGCCCACAGCTTTTCCAGCAGCTTGCGTGACTCGACGGGGTCCATTTCTTCCATGTCCAGGCAAGCGGTGAACGGCTTGTTCACGAACAGGCAGCGCCGACCGGTGACGGGGTGGGTCCGCACGATGGGGTGGTGCTGATCGGGATACTTTTCTGTCACCTCGGCCAGCTTCTCGGCGCTCATGTTTCGGCCGAAGACCCGCTTCATGGAGTGGGTGGCGGTGCGGCCCTCGATCAGTGCTTTGGTGGCGTCATCGAGCAGCTCGTAGGCCAACTCGGTGTCCGCGAAACAGGTGTCGCCACCGTAGGGCGGGATGATGCGGCCCAGCAGGATGGAGCCCTGCGCCGGGCGCTCACGGAAGGTGACATCGGTGTGCCATTGTTCGGCGGCGTTGAACTTCTCCGGGGTGGATTCCAGCACGATGATCTCAGGCTGGGCTTCGATGTTGCCCACGAACGGGTGGATCTCCAGCTCGCCGTAACGCTTGCCGTAGTCCACGTGCTGGGCCTGGGTCAGGGGCTGATCTCGGAAGAACAGGACCTTGTGGGCCAGCCAGGCGTCCTGCAGCTCGGCGAAGGTGTCCTCGTCGAGGTCACGAAGATCGACCTCGGTCACCTCGGCGCCCAGCGTCCCGGTCAGCGGTTCCACCCGAATGCGTTGGTAGTCCTCTACCGGCCGTGCCATCACCCTCATCGCAGCACCTCCGAGCATGGCCCAACGCCGCGATGGCCGCGGGCGGGCGGTTTCCTCTTGCCGGCCAGGGTAGCGCTGGTGCGGCGCGTGAAGTGACGGAACCGTTCACCGGGGGTGCGGCCCTGCCTTTGTCAAGCTGGTCGGACTGGCCAGAGCCAGAGCGTGTTGCGGGAGAGGTCGAGCCCGAGGTCGTGGTCGAGTGGTGGTCGTTGACACCCTGGAAACCAGAGCGCCCGCGCACCAACCGGTCGCCGACCATGGATGCCAGAGCGCAACGACTTGCACATCCCAGATGTCGCTGAGCGTCCGCGCCCCCGTCGACCTGACTTTCGGGAGCATACAGCACAGTCTCGTATTGTCACTCCAAGTGTGTGGGTCTTGCCGGAAGGCCGGGCGTGAACCATCCCGTCGGACCGCTCAGCAGCTCATCCCTCAGCCGCCCTCACGTTGTCGGTGACCGAGCCGGCGGGTGCGACCTCCGAATTGGGAGCCGATGACCAAGCTACAGGCCTCGCCGTTACGGGCTGAGAACGCCCCGGCGGGTGGCCCGGGCGTCACCACCCGATCCGTTAGCGAACAACGAGCACGCCTTCCACCCTGAAGGCACTGAACGATCTCCCCTTTGCGAGCGTCGCGACACGTCGTGACACCTCGTGCCGATGCCCAACCGGCCCGGCGATCACTCAACCCCGTCGCAGCGTGGTGATGACCACCCGGTTGCGTCCGCAGCGCTTCTGAACACAACCAAGTCGACCCGTGTGGTGGCGGTGCACTCAGCAAGGGGCGTTGGTAGCCAGCCAGGGCACCGACCCAGGTGGATCTTTCGCTGTCATACCCGCGGCATACGCTTGTTCCATGACCAAGATAGACGTTCGCACCTTGGAATCGGTGCCGGCAGAGGAGTTGGCCGAGCGGCTGTGCTCGTGGGCCGGGCGCGCCGCCGCCAGCGAGTTTCGATGGTTGCAGATCGCGGCCGAATTTGATCGGCGCGGGCTGTATCAACGCTGGGAGTGCCAAACCTGTGCCCAATGGTTGATGTGGCAATGCTCCCTGGATATCCGCGCCGCCCATGACAAGGTCCGAGTCGCCCGGGCCATTGAGACCTTGCCGGTAACCTCGGCGTCCTTTGCGGTGGGCGAACTGTCCTATTCCAAGGTGCGGGCCCTCACCCGGGTCGCCACCCCGGCTGATGAGGCGGAGTGGGTTGGCATCGCCCAATCGCTGCCCACCACCGGGTTGGAGCGGATCGTGGCCGCCACCCGCCGGGCCGTCCAACTGAACCGCGGCACCGAAGAAACCCGCCAGGCCCGCCGCGGCGTGACCTCCCGCTTCGAGGAGGACGGCATGGTCACCACCACCGTGCGGCTGGCCATCGATGAGCATGCGCTGCTCGCCAAGGCCATCGAGTGCGCCATGGAGCCTGACCCGCGGCGTTCTGCTGAACAGCGCCGGGCCGACGCCCTGGTCCACGTGGCGGCCGGGTTTCTCGCCACCAACAATGGCCAGGACCGCCCCATGCGAACCGCCGACCGCTATCAGACCGTGGTCCATGTCGACGCCACCCTCTTGGCCGATGACGGTGGCGGCGCGGCAGGAGGCGGCCGGGGCGAGCGCGGTAGTGGCCAGGACGGCGGCGGTGCTGCTGGCGAGGGCAGCAACGGCGGTGGCGGACGCGGCGACGGTGGCGTTGGCGGCGATGGCGGCGATGGCGAAGACAGCAGCGACATTGTCCACGAAGGTGAGGCGACAATGGCGGGGCGCGCCGTTCCCATCGAGACGGTGCAGCGCTTGTGTTGTGACGGGTCCGTCGTCTGGCTGGTCGAATCCCCTGACGGCGAGCCGCTCGGGGCCTCCGCCAAGACCCGCACCGTACCGGCATCCCTGCGCCGGGCGTTGCAGGCACGGGATCGGATGTGTCGCTTTCCCGGGTGCACCAACACCGGCTGGCTCGACGCCCACCACCTGATCCACTGGATTCATGGGGGACCGACCACGCTCAACAACCTCATCACGTTGTGCCGCCACCACCACCGGTCCGTCCACGAAGGCCACTGGACCATCACCCATTGCGATCAGGGGCTGCGCTTCACCAGCCAGCGGGGGTGGTCCCTCCAGCCCCTCACCCCCCAGATCAACGACCACGACCCCGACCCCGACCTGGATCTGGATCTGGATCTGGACCTGCACATCGGACCCACCGCCATCGTGCCCAACTGGTTCGGTGACCCCATCGACGTGGGCTACATCACCGCCGTCATGCTGCAGGGGGCGGCGTTCACCTGAACGGTCAGGGCCGGGGGACGGCAAGGTCCGCTCCATCACCCTCGCCACGCCCCAACACGCAGCGTTCACCTGAACCGTCGTGCTTCGCCACGACAGGGTGCCGTTTCACAATCTCCGAGATGGACCGATGGCAAGGTCCGCTCCATCACTTTCGTCATACCTCAACAGGCTGCGTTCAGCTGAACGCAGCCCACCCCAACCGCCGCCACCGCCGTGACCGCACGGGGAACTGCTCCTGATCGCACGGCAGGCCAACCCGCAGGCGCGGTACGACTGGATGGAAATCAACCTGGCGGACGCGGCTGGACGTCACCGAGAGCGACTCCCCGATGGTCAGCTCTGCAGCGCGGGCCGAACGAAGTACGCCAGCTTGGACGCACCCGGCACGGGCTGATCCGCCACGGTGTTGGCGCTGAACGCCGATGGCACCTACCACCTCGAGTGCGAGGCCACTGCGCCGCACGCGACCGCGTACTTCCGTTGGTAGCTGACCCGATCGGGTTAGGACGCTGAGCAGCCGCTGCGCTGGGACGACCTCGAATTGGTCCACGACTCAGGCCCCCAACCGCCGAAGGCCCATTACCACGCCGACGTGCCGGTGCCGGCTCGATCGGGGCGACACCTGCTGTACCAGGTGTGGCAGCGCAGCCGCTCGGCGCCGGGGTGCGTCCTCATCCACCTGTTGCGTGACAGCGCGAGCGGCTTCGCTACTGCGGATGCACCCGCTCGCACCTCTCTCGAACTGCGCCGCGCCACACAACATGGCTTGCGGTCCGAATGCTCCGTCGCCTCCTATGCGGCCCGCATCGGCTACTCGACCCGCACCGTGATTCGGCTGGCCCGCACCTTCAACGCCACATTACGAACTCGCCACGGAACTCAGCAACGCCCGGGTGGTGCTGGAGAGTCGCCCAGCGCGTTCCGCAACAGGTAACCCCTGGCGGCGATCACCGTCCCCAGCCAGCCCATCGCACAAGGTCAAACCGCCCAAGGCTCGTGCGGTGTAGCTGTTCAGCTGAACCGTCACGCTCCACCCCAACACGGCCCCGATTCACAATCTCCGATGAATGAACCGACCGCGGGGTCCGTTCCATCACGCCACTACTGCAGCCGCGGCCGCCTCCTCCGCCCACCACAACCGCCACGACCTCGGTTCATGGCGATGCTCACCGTGCGAGCAGCACAGACCCGACGGCCTCCACCAACGGGTCACCCACCAGAGCCACCCCGAGCGCGGCGCCACACAGGAACGGTCCGAAGGGGATCGCCGTCTTGCGGCCCCGCCCCCGGCCCGCGGCCAGCACTGCGACGCCTACCACCGCACCCAGCAGAAACGCCGCGAACAGACCGACCGGTACGTAGCCCAGGCCACGCCAACCGAGGACCAGCCCGCACAGCGCCGCCAGCTTGACATCGCCGAAGCCCATACCTGCCGGTTGCACGAGATGGATGGCACCGAGCAGGGCGGTGGCCGCAGCCGCACCAACCAAAGCCCGCAGCAACGGCGCTGAGCCGACGGCATCAGAACCCACCGCCGCAACGCAAAACCCGGCCAGGGTCAGGGCCAAGGTGGGGCCCAGCACCCGATCGGGCAGCCGGAAGTGCTCGAGGTCAATGATCGACAGCGCCAACATGCCGGCCGAAGCGATGGCGTACGGTGCCAGTTCCCAGCCGGACCGGGTCAGGCCCACCAGCACGAACAGCGCGGCGCAGCCCACCTCCACCAGCGGATAGCGCACCGGGATAGGGGTGGCGCAATGAGCACAGCGGCCCCGCAAGGCCAACCACGACAGCAGCGGGACGTTGTGCCACGGTCGAAGCGGCTGCCCGCACGCCGGGCAATGCGACGGCGGCCGGCTCAGTGACATACCCTGCGGTACGCGCCAGATGACCACGTTGAGAAACGAGCCGATGCACAGCCCCAGCAGCCCCAACCACGCCAGCAGGATGAGTGTTGAGGGCTCGGCGAGATCCAGCCTCATTGCACCCCGACCGTAGACTTGCGGGCATGAACGTGCTGAGCGGGGAACTTCGGCAAGATCTTGACGGCCTGATCGATTGGGCGGTGCGGCTGGGCGGAAGCGATCTGCTGATCACGCACGGTTCCAGCCCCATGGTGCGGCTGACCGGTGAGCTGTACCCGATCGAGCAGTACCCACCGTACCCTGATGATGAGCTGGCCCGGCTCATCGGCTCGTTGCTGAGTCCGCAGGATGCCCAGGTGCTGGCCACTGAGCGCCAGGTGGACTTTTCGTTCGGTTGGCGCAACCAGGCCCGGGTGCGGGGGAACGCCTTTGTGCAACGGGGTCATCCGGCGGTGGCGTTGCGGATCATTCCCGATCGGATTCCCACGTTGGATGAGATCGGGGTGCCGCCCCAGGTGCGTGACCTGATGAATCTGCCGCAGGGCCTGATCCTGTTCACGGGGCCCACCGGCTCGGGCAAGTCCACCACCCAAGCGGCCATGATCGACTACGTGAACCATCAGCGGGCGGTGCACGTGCTCACGCTGGAAGATCCCATCGAGTATGTCCATCCCCATGGGCGGGGTCTGGTGAACCAGCGTGAGGTGGGCACCGATTGCCTCAGCTTCGCCCACGGTTTGCGGGCCGCGTTGCGTGAAGATCCCGACGTGTTGCTGGTGGGCGAAATGCGAGATCCCGACAGCATCGGGATCACCTTGACCATCGCCGAAACCGGCCACCTTGTGCTGTCGACGTTGCACACCAATGACACCGCCTCCGCCGTGGACCGGATCGTCGATGTGTTCCCCGCTGACCGCCAGGATCAGGTGCGGGTGCAGTTGGCCGGTTCACTGGTAGCCGTGGTGGCCCAGCGCCTGGTGCCGCGGGTTGGCGGCGGCATGGTGGCCGCATGGGAAGTCCTGCTAGCCAACCACGCCGTCCGCAACCTCATCCGCGAAGGCAAAACCCGCCAAATCCGCAACGTCCTGACCCTCAGCCAACCCGAAGGCATGTTCACCCTCGAACAGTCCCTGTCAAGCCTGGTAGCCCACGGCATCGTCAGTCACGCCGATGCCGTGAGCCGCTCCATGATCCCCGGCGAAGTCGATGCCCCGCCGGCCACAGTCGGCAACGGCCGGTAGGGGCGCAGGGGTCCTACCGGCCGGGTGCTTAAATCACGGGCATAGCTCAGCTACTGCGCCCGTTGCTTCCGTATAGGTGTAGGTAGCCGCAGGCGGCATCGACCGAAGGAACTCTGGGGTCAGCGCAGTTTCGAGGTTGATGGCCAAGGGATACGCCGTATTGGACGGCTGGCTCGCTTTCCATGCCTCGACCCCGACTTCTAGAGTCTTCACTGAGGACAAACAAGCCGCACTCTCGCCACGGCCCGTGATTCCGCCGACTGAGAACACGACCACGGCCGCAAGGACACCCAAGATCACGATCACGACCAGGAGTTCGATGAGGGTGAAGCCCTCGTCCTGTCCACGCTTGGCGGCCAGCCGCTCCGCCGTCTTTTTGATACTACTCATTTCCCTGCCTTTGTTGTTGGTGTTTGCCCGCCACTACTGGCCAAGGTCCTGGCCTATTACTGGCCCGGCACGCCCCACTCAGCGACCAAGCCACCCTCCCCGACTTGTCTCGGGGAGAGATCTTTTTTGAACAACTCACGGGTGCATCTAGGAAACCACCCATGAATAGATGATGGGATCTCGGGGTCGGTCAACCGGTAACCGTACGACGGCCGACACTGTTACCGACTTGCCGTCGCCTCCCGCAACCTTCGAGTGTATGACGTACTGCGTGATCGGGAAGGACTCCCCAGCGGACACCTCGACACCGATCACCGGGCTGCCGCTCGACTCGAGATGCGCCCATCCCACCACTGCGCCGCCGCGGATCTGTGAAGCATTGTCGTTGGTGGCGCGGAGGTCAAGCGCTCCGCCCGGGAGGTAGGCCACGCCGTGCAGAACGAAGCTGGAGTTGGTGCCGTAGCCGTTACGCAACATCGGGTTGGCCATACCGGAGCGGGTGGAAGCAAACGCCCCCCAACCATTCGGGTCGCTGGCCCGCAGCCGATAAAGCGTTGTACCGGTGGTATCACCTTGACCCATCGAGTGCAGCTCCACCCGTGAGTTGTTGTCAACGAAGATCCAACCGGCGCCACCGAAGATGAACTGCACCCCCAATGGGTCATTGGTGGAACAGGGAACCAGCGTGGCCCGGTTCAACGGCCCCGGCGCCTCGGTAAAGAGCACCCGGCTTTCCGTCGGTATGGGACCCCCGCCGAGAATGATCTTCCCGTCGAGCGGCGGCCAGCCGGCCTCGAAGAAGTAGACCCCGGGCTTGAAGTAGTTGCTGGCCAACAGCACCGGAGGCGCTTGGTAACGACCCGGTTCGAAGACCCGACAGGCACCCGTGGTCGAGCTCCCGTTCGGGGACTGCAGCGGCAGTGCACCAGGGCTCGACGGAAGCGGTTGGGTGGGCGGTGGTAGCGGCGACGGGTTCACCGGCGGTGTGCACGCGAAGGAACCCTGACCGGTTATTACCAAACCAGGCGGGGGGATGCAGCCGGACGAGGTGATGTTCTGCACCACGCCGCCATCAACCACCTCGAGGCCCGCCGGCGAAACCGCCCACGGGTTGGTGGTGGAGTTGTTGTACACCGGGCCGTTCACCCGACGCAGGTTGACTGCGCTCGCTGCCCCCTGAGAGCTGATCTGTCCGGTTGCCTCGTTGACGTACAAACCCCAGCCGGTACCGTCCGTTCGAGCCGTGGTGGGACGGGTGGTGCAACTTACGAGCGGGGTCTGGGCGTTGCTAACCGGTGCTCCCGTGATAGGGGCGCCATTGCAGATCAGCGGGTTGTCGATCAGGCGGGCCAGTGCGAATTTGGCTCCGCCATCGGCTGCAGCAGTGCGCTCTTCGATGCTTCTCGTCGAGCTGCTCACCCGAAAGGAGGTGTCGGTGTAACTGAGCACGGCACTGACCACCAAGCCGACCACGGCGATGAACGCCAACACGATGACCAGGGCTGAACCTTCGTCGCTGCCGGTGCGTCGTCTCATGTCACCACCACCACCAGTTCGCCGATCTTCGTTGTACCGGCCAGTACCTCGACCCGCGTGTCGCCCGGGGTCCAGACCGCCACCGCACTGTTCAGCGTTGCCGACGTGTAGACCCCAAGGGCCAACGTGCCGTTCACCGTGAAGTTCGGCGGGACCGCTGGTGGCCCGCCGGGATAGTTGGCTCCGGCCGGCAGGAACCTGAACGAGACCGTCCCGACCGGTATCGCCGGGCAACCGGGTCGCAAGGTGGCGCTCATGCTGATGCGCTCGTTGTTCGCCGGCACGTTGGCATTGGCGCCGTTGCCGCGAGCGACGTTGACGTCAATCCCGACGGTGCACGCCTGTAGCAGCACCGTGACCGGCGCCGGCACCGCGACGCCGTCAATGATGCGGGTCACCGACGCCGGCGGGACGACGATCAACCCGCTCTCGGAACCGGGCGAGACGGTGTAGGTGGCGTTGGCGAGGCCTGGGAACTGGAATGAGCCATCGGCAGCGGTGACGGCGGTCAGCACCGTGGAACCCGCGGTAGCGGTGACGGTGACGCCGGCGCGGGGTTTGTCGCTGGCGTCGTTGGTGCCGTTGCCGTTGGTATCGAGTCGGGCCACGCCGCTGATCGTGTTGGCGCCGTTGTTGTAGACCGTGTCGGGGCAGGTCGCAGCCGACGGAGCTGCCACGGTGACGTTGCACGGCGCGCCGGACACCAACGTGTGGCCCAGGGGCAGGCTGAAGGTCACGGTGTAGGCGCCGCTCGGCAGGTTAGGAAAGGTGTAGGCGCCGGTAGCCGTGGTCGTCACCGGCGCCGGCAGGGGGCTGACCGGACCGCTCAGGCTGACGGTGACGTTGGCGATGGCGGTTTGGGCCACGTTGTTAAGGCGGACCTTTCCGCTCACCGATCCCAGTGGGAGCCATAGCCCGAAACTGAGGTCCGGCGTACCCGTGATCACACCGCTGGTTATCACGATGGCCCGGCTGACCGGTTCGCCGGTGGTAGGGGCCAGGCCGCCGGGAAGTGTGGCCGGCAACGCCACGGTATAGGTGCCGTCGGCCAGAGAACCGAAGTAGTACTTCCCGTCGGTTCCGGTGTTGCGGGTAACCACGGTGGAGCCTTGCGTTAGGGATACCGGCAGCCCGGCCACCGCGGCAGCACCGGTGGTGCCCGCCGCATCGCTGTACCGGGTCACCGAACCAAGGATCTCCGTCGTTGGCAACTGGTTGGCGCCCGAACCCGAACCGGATCCGCCCCCGCTGTCATTGCCCGCTAGCCGCCCGTGGCCACGCAGGCGGAAGGTGAACGGCAGCTCACCGACGGGGGCCTGGGGATCGAGGGCGGTGATGTCGAGTCGTATCGATCCGACGCTGGTGCTGACCGCCGCCGCCGCCGCGGTGACATGACGGGCGAGCACCGCGACCGACGGGACCTGGCCCACCAGGCACGACACCCGCCGCAACGTGCGAGTGGGGGCATGCCATTGGTAGGCGGCAGCCCGCGCGACAGGAGGGGTAGGCGCGTTGTCGGTCCAGGACAGGGCGACCACGTTGCTGGTGTCGGCCGGCGTGACATAGTTACATCCCGACGGGGCCGAGGCGGCGGTGTTCGTCACGGATGCGCTCTGCACGTCGGCCAAGAAGTAACTGGCCAAGAGATTGGCGTCATTGGAAGGGCCGAGCTTGGTGGCGGGGCGTTCTTGGGTGCGCAGGGCGACGATTATGGCGGCGCCGATGGAGGCCATGATCACGGACAAGATCACCGAGGTGATGATGAGTTCGGGCAGGGTGAAGCCGTCGTCGCCCCGGAGCCGGCGGATCCTTTGTCGCGTGGCGATCATGGTGTGTCTCCCCGTTTGACCACGGCCATGGTGACGGTGCTCGTCCCGTCGGGAGAGGGGGCGGAGATCGTGATTTGCTGCAACGGCAGCACCGGTGTGGCGCACGTCTGCCAGCCGGTGGCTCCCCACTCCCGCACGCTGATCACCGACACGGCGGCTTCTACTTGGGCATCGACCACGGACTCGTAGGTGCTCTGTGCCGATGCACAGGCGACCCACGGGGTCTGCAACGGGTCGGCGACCACTTCCATGGCTTGCACGGCCAGGGTGTTGGCGTGGGCCAACTGGCGGTGTTGGCCGGTGGCGGTGAAGGCGAACGCCAGGGCGGACATGATGCCGACAACGCCGATGCCCAAGATGACTACGGCTACCAGGATTTCTACCAGGGACATGCCACCGTCCCCGGCACCGCGCGTACCGTGCGGCATGGCCTGGCGCCGCCTCGCCAAGCTTGCCGCCCGCCCGCGGATCTGTGAGATCGTCCCCTGCCGACCGATCATATGGTGTTGACCTCGCTGAAGATGCCGTACATGGCCGAGACCAGCGCGATGGCCACGAAGCCCACCACCAGGCCCATGAACAGGATGACGGCCGGCTCGAACAGGTCGGTGAACTTCTTCAGCCGGTAGTTCAGCTCCCGCTCGTAGAAGCCGGCGGCGAACTCCAGCTGTTGATCGAGCGTGCCGGTGACCTCGCCCACCCGGATCATCTGGTTGGCGCCCGCCGGGAACAGCTTCAACGCCGCCAGCGGGCGGGCCAGGCCCTCGCCACGGATCATGGCTTCACGGGCTTTGGCCAAACCCCGCTGGAACACGGTGTTGCCGGTGCCGTTGCTGGCCACCACCAACGCATCGGGCAGCGGCACCCCGGCGGTCACCAACGCCGCCAACACCCGGCAGAACCGCTCGACGATGGCGAAGCGCACCACGGAACCGATCACTGGCGCCCTCAACAACATGCGGTCCCGTATGTAGCGGCCCTGGGCGGTGCGGATGGACACCACGAACGCCAACACCACCAGCGCCGCCCCGCCGGCCAGCAACGGCCAGATGAGCATGAACACGTCGGTAATACCGAGGAGCATGCGGGTGGCCAACGGCAGGTCCGCATCCAGCCCGGCGAAGAACACCTCGAACTTGGGCAGCACCCACGCCGCCAGGATCACCACTGATACCACTGACAGGACCGCCACCACCGTGGGGTAGGTCAGCGCGGATTTCACCTTGCGCTTGGCCTCCAGATCCCGCTCGATGTAGATGGCCAGCTGATCCAGCACCGTGTCCAGGCTGCCGGTCAACTCCGCCGAACGGACCATGGGGATGTAGTAGTTCGGAAAGGCTCCGGGGTAACGGGCCAGGCCGGCGCCCAACGAAGAGCCCGCCCGCAACGCTGACAGGGTTTCGATCAGGATCTTGCGCAGCAGTTTGTTCTTGGTCTCATCGGCCAACACCCCCAGCGCCTCCAGCACCGGGATCCCGGCCCGCAGGAACGCCGCCGCCTGCCGCGAGAAGTTCATCAGCTCGCTGGATTTCACCTTCTTGGGGGTGATCTCCATTTTCAGCAGGGACTTCTTGGGCTTGGCCAACACCACCGGAGGCGGAGGGCCGGGCGACAGCGGCGAGCGCGGCGGCACCGCGTTCATCGGCGGTGGGGCGGTAGGAGCGGAAGAGCGGAAGTTCATGGGCGGTGGTGTCCTCACGACACGTAGATGCTGCGGCTGATCTCAGCGATGGTGGTGACCCCGGCAGCAACCAGCGCCATGCCCTCTCGCTGCAAGGTGGACAATCCCTCTTTCACGGCGGCGGCGCGGATCTGGCGGGGGGTGGCCAACGCCTGGAGCATGGTGCGGACCTCGTCGGACACCAGCAGAATCTCGTACACCCCGATACGGTCCCGGTACCCACTGCGAGCGCAGTATTCGCAACCGGTGCCGTGCAGGAACACCGCGTTCTCGGGGCCGCCGGACGCCTTGTAGTACGCCATTTCCTGCGGCGTGGGCTGATAGGGCTGGCAACAGGCGGGACACACCCGACGCACCAATCGCTGGGCCACCACGCCGATCACCGAGGATGCGATGAGGTATGGCTCCACCCCCATGTCGGCCAGCCGGGCCAACGCCGAGGCGGAATCGGTAGCGTGCAACGAGGAAAGCACCAAATGCCCGGTCAGAGCGGCCTGCACCGCGATGTGCGCCGTCTCACCGTCACGAATCTCGCCCACCAGGATGATGTCGGGGTCCTGGCGCAGAATGGACCGCAGACCGGTGGCAAAGCTCAATCCGGCCTGGTCGTTGATCTGGATCTGGCTGATCCCGGGGAACGTGTATTCGACCGGATCCTCAATGGTCATCACGTTCACGTCGGGCCGGGCGATCTCGGACAACGTGGCGTACAACGTGGTGGTCTTCCCGCTCCCCGTCGGCCCTGAGCACACGATCATGCCGAAGGGCGAGTGGGAGATGCGCCCGTACAGCTCGTGCAGGTCCGGCCGCATGCCCAACTCGGCCAACTGCAACAGCGATTTGCTGCGGTCCAGCAGCCGCATCACCGCTTTTTCACCGAAAATCGTGGCCGTGGTAGCGACTCGCACGTCAACATCGCGCCCGTCGATGGCGATGGCGAACTGTCCGTCCTGGGGGCGGCGCTGCTCCACGATGTTCATCTCGGCCATGATCTTGAGCCGGCTCACCAGCGCCGGGCCCATGGACTGCGGCAGCGTCAACGCCTCCCGCAGCGCGCCGTCCACCCGGAACCGCACCCGCAGGCGATCCGGCTGGGGCTCGATGTGCACGTCCGACGCCCGGTCCCGCAGCGCCTGGGTCAACATCAGGTTGACCACCTGCACCACCGGGGCGTCGGCGGACTCGCGCAGGTCAATGGTGGGTGCCTCCATCGAGGTGGCCGGGCGCTCAGCCTCGAACTGCGCCACCCGCTCCTGCACCCCGACCAACGCCGGATAGGCCCGATTCAGTGCGTATTGGAGTTCGCGGAACGGTGCCAGCAACAACCGCGGCGCCGGCAGGGTGGCCAACGCCGCCTGCAACGTCCGATCATCAGGATCAGCCACCGCCACCAGCAACTGCCCGTTCTCATAACTCAACGGCAGTACCTCAAGTTGATGCGCAACCTTGGCGTCGATCATGGCCAGCGCATCAGCGTTCGGCGTGCGATCACGCAGATCCACCAGGGGAATGCCGTGCTGGCGGCTGATGGTCTCCGTCAGCCGATCCGGGTGCACCGTGCCCCGCTCCAACAGCACCCGGGCCACGGTTTTATCCAGTTGGACCGCCAGTTCAACTGCGGATTGCAGCGTGGGCGCGTCAATGGCACCATCCAACACCAGGGTGTCGCCAACGGTCGCGCCGCTTGGCGCCATGGCTCCGTTGGTGTCCCCGACAGTTTGGACACGCGCTGCTTCAAGCGCGCCCGCCGACTTCCGCCTCATATGCTCCTCTGTCCCCGGCCCTGCGCTGTCCGCCAGTCGCAAGCCGGCGGTCACTCTAACCACAAGAGGGGAAAGTGAGGCGCGAGGCCTGGGTAATTTTCCTCCGCTTTCACGGGATCGTCACACCACCGTGATTGCTAACGCCGTAAACCGTTCGCCGTTCGGTGGCCCCTCATTCCGCCTTACCTCGGCTGCATGACCCACTCTGCCGCGAGGCGGTTCGCGATGTGACAGCCGGCCGAAGATTAGGGTCGGCACGTGCGGAACCCAACAGGACTGCGCCCACTTCGCAGGAGATCACGTCCATGAGCACCAGGTGGGTCGACTTGGACGGCGCGGCCAACGTGCGTGATCTCGGGGGCCTGCCGGCGCCAAACGGTCAGACCATCAGCGGCATGGTGTTGCGGTCCGACGCGCTCGATGCGTTATCTCCCGCCGATGTGGACCATCTCCTGCAGCGTTGGCACCTGCGCCACGTGGTGGACCTGCGCAGTGACGGCGAGCGGCTCGAGCGCGGTCGGGGATTGCTCAATGAGCACCCGATTCGATACAGCGAGTTACAGATCATCGATGAAGCCCAACTGGAGCAACGGCGCACCGAACGCGAACAACGATTGGCCAACGGTGAGTCGGTGGCGCAGTTGGTGGCCGAGGGGTACGCACAGCTCATCGATTGGGGCTCGACGGCATTCGTGGCTGCGTTCCGGGCGATCACCGCGCCCGATGGTGGCCCGGCGTTGATCCACTGCTCCGCCGGCAAGGACCGAACCGGCATCCTGGCGGCGTTGCTGCTAGGTGCGGCTGGGGTGCACCACCATGCCATCGTTGCCGACTATGCCCTCACCACGGAACGGATGGACCGGGTCATCGCCCGCCTGGCCAGCGCCGAACGTTTCGCCTACCTGGCGGAGAACGTGCAAAGTTTCGTATTCGCCGCCCATGCCGAGACCATGGAGTGGTTTCTACAACATCTCGATGACGGGTGGGGCGGCCCCGCAGGTTGGCTACGCGCCCACGGGGTCACCGTTGACGAGTTGACCGACTGGCGAACCCGCTTCGTAGGTTGACCGACCGACGCCACCCCGACTCACTTCGGCGAAAACCCTCAGAGCACGATGAGTTCGAGGCCAGGATCCAGCATCGAAAGATCGTCCGGGTCCGAGGTGAGGACGCGTTGGGCCGTTCGACGGGCGCACACCACAACATGGGCATCAACGACGTCGGAGGTTTCACTGGCGGCCAGCAGCCGACCAACGTGCACCGCGTCGACGCCATCGAGCGGGACCACATCGGTGGACGGTTGGCGGATCAGGCGCGACAGCCGTGCCTGTCGGTCGGGCCGGCGGATTGCCTGGGCCAGGGCCGAAGCCGGGATCGTCACCCGGCTGTTCGTTTGCAGGCTGCGGGCGAGCAGCACGATCACGCGACGATCATTGCGGTCAAGCGCGATGAGTCCGCCGGCGTCGAGGGTGACGCCGGGCATCAGGCGGCTGACCGGCGACCGCGCTTGGGCGCCGGTACCCCGAGCGCGGCGTCGGCCCACGCTCGCTCATCAACGGAGATAGGTCCCCCCGTTTCCTCCAGGGCCCGGGCCAGCATCGCTCCCCATCCGGCCACATCGTCCAGCGCGACGCCGACGGCGTGTTGCACGAAACCTGACACGCTGGCGACCCGGCCGGCGTTGACCAGATTTCGGATTTGCAGGATCTGTTCCTCGTCCAGGGTGATGGTGACCTTCCGCGACGCCATACCAAACACCATACCGGCTCGACCTGCGTTGCCCGCTTCACTTCCCCGGTGAATCCGGTTGTGGGTTACACCACCCCGAGCCCAGCCAGCCGCTCGATCTCGGCGGGGTCAATGCCCAACTCGCCCAAGATGGCGTCGCGCTGTTCGCCCAACGCCGGCGCGGCCCGACGCACACCGCGGTTGTCGGGATCGTCGCCCAGGGTGAGGGGTTGGCCCACCACCCGGGCCCCGGGTCGCTCGGGATGGTTGATCGGTTGCGCCAGACCCAACGCCTCCACCTGGGGATGGTCCCACATCTGGCCCAGATCCAGCACCGGACCGGCCGGTACGCCAGCGTCGAGAAAGGCGCCGATCCACTCCTGCGCCGAACGGGTCACCGTGACCGCGGCGATCATCTCGTTCACCTCGGACCGGCGGCGGGCCCTGGCGCCGGGTTTGGCATAACGCTCATCATCGGCCCACTCGGGATGACCCAGCACCCCACAGACCGTGCGGAAATGAGCGTTGGTGCCCGGCGCCAGGTTGAACACCCCATCGGAGGACGGGAACGTACCCATCGGTACGGCGGTGGGATGGAAGTTGCCTTGCTGGCCCGGCACGTCGCCTTCGATCAGTACCCGCGCCGCCTGGAAGTCCATCATGGCCACCAACGCTTCCAGCAAGGACGTGCGCACCCACGCCCCCTCCCCACTGCGGTCCCGGCGGATCAGCGCCGCCAGGATGCCGAAGGCCAGATACACCCCCGAGGAGCTGTCGGCCACCGCATGACCGGACCGCACCGGCCCCTGACCCGGCAACCCCGTCACCGACATCAGCCCGCTCATGCCCTGGGCCACCTGGTCATAGCCTGGACGGTTGGCCCACGGACCCACCTGCCCGAACCCGGAGATGCTGCCGTAGATCAGCCGGGGGTTCACCAGTTGCACCGAGGGCCAATCCAACCCCAAACGTGCCGTGACCCCGGGCGCGAAGTTCTCCACCAACACATCAGCCCGCTCCACCAACCGCAGGAAAATGGCCTTGCCCTCGGGATGTTTCAGATCCAGCGTCAGTGATTCGTTATTGCGACGCAGGTTCTGGAAATCGGACCCCAAACGGGCCCCCAGCGCGGTGGACCCTGAAGACTCCCCCGGCGCCGGAGGTCGTTCAATGGTGATGACCCGCGCCCCCCAGTCCGCCAGCTGCCGCACCGCGGTGGGTCCGGCCCGAAAGGCGGTGAGATCCAACACGAGCAGATGGTCAAGAGCCAACATGGCGCCAGTACAGCACACATCGATCAGAACGTCGGCCGGGCCTCCGTGTAGGGTGCGCGCCCCATGGAACTCGGATTGGCTGGCAAGACCGCATTGGTGACGGCGTCCTATCGTGGCACCGGCCGGGGTATCGCCCGGGCGTTGGCGGCGGAGGGGGCGCGCGTCGTGGTCCACGGCTTTGAGCTGGCCCCCGCCGAGGCCGTGGCCGCGGAGCTGCGGGCCAAGGGGGCCGACGCCCGGGCCGTGGCCGGTGATCTGCTCAGCGACGCCGGGGTTGCCGAAATGGCCGCTGAGGTGGGACCGGTGGATGTCACTGTCGCCAACTACGGCACCGCTGAGGGCGGCTCGTGGTTCGGTGACACCACCAACGAGGATGCCTGGTTCGATTCCTACAATCGCAACGTGTTGAGCGCGGTGCGGGTCATCCGGGCCACGGTCGGGCCGATGAAAGCCCAGGGTTGGGGCCGGATCGTACTGATCGGTACGGTGGGCTCGGTGCGGCCGGGGACCCGTCAACCGCAGTACTACGCCGCCAAGGGAGCGCTACCGGCCATCACCACCTCGCTGGCCAAGGAGCTGTCGGGCACGGGCATCACCGTGAACCTGGTGAGCCCCGGCATCATCGCCACTGACGAGGTGCGTCAGCGTTTCACCGAGCGCGCCGAACGCCAGGGCCGCCCCACCGACTGGGCCTCGGTGCAGCAGCTCATCTTCGAGGAGTTCATGGACCTGCCCACCAAACGGGTGCCCGAACCGGAAGATGTGGGCCGCTTGGTGGCGTTCCTGGCCGGGGACACCGGGGCGTGCATCTCCGGGGCCAATTACCGTTTCGACGGCGGCAGCTCCGACAGCGTCACCCCGTAACGTCGGTTGGCCCGAGCGTTCAGCCCCGCCCGACAAACGGCATTTTGGTGGCCATCACGGTCATGAACTGCACGTTGGCCTCCGGTGGCAATGACGCCATGTGCAACACCGCATCGGCCACGACCTTCACGTCCATGACTGCTTCGGCCATGATCCGCCCATCGGCCTGGGGCACGCCTTGGGCCATGCGGGCCGCCATCGGGGTCAGGGCGTTGCCGATGTCGATCTGCCCGCAAGCGATGTCGAAGGCCCGCCCATCCAACGAGGTGGACTTGGTCAGCCCGGTGATGGCGTGTTTGGTGGCGGTGTACGGCGCCGAGTTGGGCCGCGGTGCGTGAGCGGAGATGGAGCCGTTGTTGATAATGCGCCCACCCCGGGGATCTTGCACTTTCATAATCCGGAACGCGGCCTGGGTGCAGTAAAAGGCGCCGTCGAGGTTGGTGGCCACCACATTTCGCCATTGCGCCGGGGTCAATTCCTCCAATGGTTTCGGGGGCGCCCCGGTGCCGGCGTTGTTGAACAACACATCGAGCCGTCCGAAACGTTGGGTGGAGGCATCGAACAACCGCTGCACGGCGTCGGGGTCGGTCACATCGGCGGGGTGCACCAACGCCCGTTCGGCAACCTCGGCCCGCTCAGCAACGGCTACGGCAAGGGCCACGGTTTCGTGCAACGCCTCCTCCCGCCTGCCGCTGAGCGTTACCGCGTAGCCGGCGTCAAGAAAGGCAATGGCACAGGCCCGGCCGATCCCGCTACCGGCACCGGTGATCAACGCAACCTTGTGCTGTTGGGAAGATCCACTCACGGCAGGTCCACCGTTCACTCCTCCAGCGAGCTGGGATCATCAGGCACGTCGATGGCGTTTTGTTGCAACGCCTCCAACGGCACCAGTTCCAACGCCCGTTCATGGGTGGAGGCCAACACCACCGGCGCCGCCACCCCGTCCAGATGCGCCCGGGCCCAGTTGATGGCCGTGACACACCACCGGTCCCCCGGCACCAGACCGGGAAAGCGATACTGCGGCATCGGTGTCGAGAGATCATTGCCGATGCGCTTCTGATGAGCCAGGAAATCCGCGGTCATCACCGCGCAGATGGTGTGGCTGCCCAAATCCTCGGGGCCGGTGCTACAGCAGCCGTCACGATAGAACCCGGTCATGGGGTCCGTGCCGCACGGTTGCAGCTCCTCGCCCAAAACGTTGCGTTCGGCCACCCGCTCGGGTTGTCCAGCGTCCGCCACGCTCAGCCGCCCCAGCCCATGGCCTTGGCCGCGACCATCGTGTCGGCGTACTCCTCCATGCTGACGATGCGCCCGTCCCGCACTTCGTAGACCCAGCAGTACTGGTTGTCATAGGGCAAGCCGGTGGCCTTGGCGGTGGCCTGCAGGCGCTGCTGCACCACCGCCACCGCTCCGTCCGCCACCATCCGTCGAACCTCCAAGTTGAAGGGCTTGGTGAGATCGAACGTTTCCTTGACGATCTTGGCCCCCAACGCCAGCGCGATGGCTTCACCGCCGCGCAACGGTTCAACGGGGGCTGATTCTGGCGGGGTGAACGTGCAGTCCGGGTCCAGTAGCTCCAACAACCGGGCCCGGTCGTTGATGCGCAGCGCGGCGTAGTAGTCCTCGACAACCTGACGGGTGGTAGCGGTGTCGCTCATCAGCCGATCCTGCCACGTCCCGCCCACCGGGCGCGGCACTTGAGACCCGAAACCGCATGTGACCGGATCTGACCGGGTCCGGCTGCGGTCCGCGGAGTCGCTGACCTAACGTGCAGGCCGATGCGCAACCCTGCCCCTTGGACCACCGAACCGGACGATCAGCAGATCATCAACGCGGTGCGGGATCTGGCCCCGTCGGTGGCGGAACTCGGTGACCGCATCGACACCGAACGCCGGCTGCCGGAGGAACTGGTCCTACAGCTGCGAGCCGCCCGGGTGTTCGAGATGTACGTGCCGCGAACCTTCGGCGGTCCCGAGGTCCATCCGCTGACGGCATTCACCGTGGCCGAGGAGTTGGCCCGGCGGGACGGCTCGGTGGGTTGGTGCTCGCAGGTGGCGGCGGCGGTGACAGTGTTCCTGGCCTGGATCGACCCCGCCGGGGTGGAGGAGATGATCCGTCGCAGCGGCTCTCTGCACTTGGCCGGTTCGGCCAGACCGCTCGGTACGGCGGTGGTCACCGAGGGCGGGTTCCGGGCCAGCGGCCACTGGGATTACGCCAGCGGGGTGCGCCATGCCAACTGGTATCTCGGCACCTGCTTCGTGGACCGCCCCGATGGTCGGACCACGGCCCGTTCCATGTTGTTCCCGGTGAGCGAGGGCACCATCGTGGGCAACTGGAACGTGATGGGCATGCGGGGCACCGGCAGCGATGACTTCGTGCTGCAAGACGTGTTCGTGCCTGATCGTCGGGTGGCGTCACGCCGCTGGATCGAGCAACACCCCGAGCCGCTCTATGACCCCCGTCTGATGATGATCACCGCTTGGGCTCCCACCGCGGGGGTGGGCATTGGCCTGGCCGAGGGGGCGCTCGATGCCCTGCTGGCGTTGGGTGACCGGCGATCGGCGGGTTCGCCGGTGCCGTTGCGGGAGCGTGAGGCGGTGCAGGAAGCGGCCGGGCGGGCCGGTGCCATGGCGGCGTCGGCCCGGGCGTTCGTGGTTTCAGCCATCGGCGCTGCGTGGGATGCCCTGGCTGCGGGGGCCAACCCCACCGAGTTGGAGCGGGCGGTTTCGCTGGCGCAGTTGGCCATCACCAATACCCTCAACGAAGCGGTCCGGGTGGCCGACGTGGCCTTTCACGCTGCGGGCACCAACGCCATCTCGGTGGCCAACCGGTTGGAGCGGTTCCTGCGTGACACCCACACCGCGGTGCAACACTCCGCCGGTCAGCCGGTGCACGTTCGGGCCGCGGGCCGGGTGCTGTTGGGTCTCGACGCCGGCCCCGTGGATCCCGGCCGGGACGCGCCCACCACACCGCGACCCTGACGTTGCGCGGCGGGTTCAGCGACTCAGTCCGCTGGTGTCAGCCGGTAACGGAAATCGCAGTGGGAGGCGCCGGACATGATGGTCTGGGTCCGGGTGAACTCGATGCGATCGTTGAACCCTTCAATCATGGTGCCGTCACGGTTGCAGGACAGCACCGCCCCCAGCTCGGGGATGCCGAGGGAGCGGTACAGCTCGGCGTAACGGCAGCGGGTCACGTCGAAGGCGTATTCCTCGTCGTCGAGGCGGCGCACCTCAATGGTCAGGGCGTCGTCCTTGGTCCAGTTGTCCAGGGTGGAGGCGAAGGTCCGCAGATCGTTGGCACCGAGGGTTTCTGCCATGGCCCGGCCCTGCTTGCGAGCCACGTCCACCACCACCTCCCGCGCCAGCCCGGTGACCCGATCGGCACCGAATTCGGCGGCGAATCGCTCTATCAACGGGGCGACGATGCGGGCTTCGATCTCCCGGCGACGCAACACCCCCACATCGTTGAGGGTGTCAGGCGGGGGAACGCTGGGCTGCGGTTCCGGTGCGGGTTCTGTGGAGGGCACGACCCGAAGCCTGCCATGGCCGGCTCGCCCGGGTGCGGGAAATGTGACAGCGTCCGCAGATGGCCTCCATCGATCTCGAACCAGCCCGCACGTTCCTGGCCACCGACACCGGCCTGTGCGTGGTGAGCCTCACCCGGCCCGATGGCAGCGTGTCCTCCAGCGTGGTCAACGCCGGGTTCCTGCCCCACCCCATCAGCGGCGACGCGGTGCTGGGTTTCGTGGTTCAGGCCTCCGCCTACAAACGTCGCCGGCTGCTGGTGGTTCCCACGGCCACGGTGTGCGTGCAACGGGCGTGGAAATGGCAGGCGGTGGAGGGCCGCGCCGAGCTGATCGGTCCGCTCGACCCGCATCCGAGCGGACCCCTTGACCTGCCGGCGTTGCTGCGTGACGTGTTCCGGGCCGCCGGCGGCACCCATGCCGACTGGGACGAGTTCGACCGCGTCATGGCCGACCAGCAGCGAACCGCGGTGCTGCTGCATCCGACCCGCACCTACGGCGTTCCCGGCACCTGAGCGTCCGTGTCGATCTTTGCTGTCACAGGAGGTGCGTACCGTTCAATCCATGGTCAAGGACCGCCCAGCAGCGAATCCCTCGGAGGTACGATCGTGTCCATGCCGGCTACCGAGTTCTCAGAACGGGACCTCGTCGATCCTGACCAGCTGACCGTGCCCGAGAGCCCCGCCCACCGTCAAGCCACCGAGCTCATAGCGGTGCTGGCCCAACACCTCCTGGGCCCCGATCAGACGGTCTACCGCAACATGAACTGGTACCCCCTCGATGAGGGCTCGGCCATGGCACCGGACGTGATGGTGCTGCCCGCCGGCACCCTGCCGCCCAGGGCGAAATCGCACCGCCAGGCGTCCGTCGGCGGCCCCAACCCATCCGTTGTGGTCGAGGTGCTGGCCGAGAACGACCCCTATCAAGGGTTCCGCCGCAAGCTGCAGCGCTTTCGGCAGGCCGGCGTGGTGGTGTACCTGGTCGAGGTGGACGAAGCCCAACCACGGGTCGCCCGGCAGGCCCCCGACAACATCGAAGCCATCGACTGGATGGGCCGACCGTTGCCGGAGCTTGGCGGGCTGATGCTGCTGGAGGATGAGGGCCGGTTATGTGCCCGCCTCCCCGACGGCACCACGTTCCGCAGCAACGAAGACGTGCTCGCCCTGCTCAAGCAGCGCGCCGCCAACGCCGAAGCCGTCGCGGCCCGCGCCGAAGCCGTCGCCACCGACGCCCAGGCGCGGGTGGCGGAACTCGAAGCCCGGCTGCGGGCGTTGGGCCTCGACACCGCCTGAGCGAGCGATTCTTCCGCCGCCGGGCTTTCGCTGTCACACCCCCGGCGTAGGGTCCTTCCCGATGACCGAAACGATCTCCCGGTGGCTCCCATGACCCTCGTGGGCGGGCAGGCCAACCTGTTTACCCATCCGGTGCTCGAACAGTTCCATCCCGCTGTGCGCGCCTGGTTCGTGGAGCGGTTCCCTGACGGGCCCACCCCACCACAGCTGGGTGGCTGGCCGGCCATAGCCGCTGGTCAGGACACGCTCATCGCCGCCCCCACCGGCTCAGGCAAGACCCTCAGCGGCTTCCTGGTGGGCATCGACCAGCTCTACCGGGCCCACGCCGCCGGGGAGACGTTGGATCATCTGCGGGTGCTGTACGTGTCCCCGTTGCGGGCGCTGGCGGTCGACATCAAAGAGAACCTCGAAGCACCCCTGGCCGAGATCGCCGCCGTCGCCCGCCGCTTGGGTTTCGACCCGCCCGATCTGCGGGTGGCGGTGCGCACCGGTGACACCACTACCGCAGCCCGCGCCGCCATCGTCCGCAAGCCACCCCACCTGCTGGTCACCACCCCCGAATCGTTGTACCTGCTGCTCACCGCCGCCCGCAGCCGCCTGGTGCTGGCCGGGCTGAACACGGTCATCATCGATGAGATCCACGCCCTGGCCAAAGACAAGCGGGGCACCCACCTGGCGTTGTCTTTGGAACGCCTCGAGCACATCACCCGGCAGCGCCCGGTGCGCATCGGCCTGTCCGCCACCCAGAAACCGATCGAGACCGTGGCCCGGCTGCTGGTGGGCAACCGGGTCGATGCCGAGGGTCGAACGGCCTGCGCGGTGGTCGACAGCGGCCATCAACGTCATCTCGATCTGGCCATCGAGCTGCCCGATGGCGAGCTCGAGGCCATCGGTTCCGCCGAGCAGATGGGCGACCAGCTCGACCGCATCGCGGAGCTGGTCAGCCAGCACCGCACCACCTTGGTGTTCGTCAACACCCGGCGCATGGCGGAGCGGGTGGCCCATCTGCTCGGCGAACGGCTCGGGGAAGACGCCGTGGCCTCCCATCACGGCAGCCTGTCCAAGGATCGACGGGCCCGGGTGGAACAGCGTTTACGGGCCGGTGAGCTGCGGGCGTTGGTGGCCACCGCCTCCTTGGAGTTGGGCATCGACATCGGTCCGGTGGAGTTGGTCTGCCAGCTCGGCTCCCCCCGCAGCCTGGCCACGTTCCTGCAGCGGGTGGGCCGCTCGGGACACAGCCGTTACGGCACCCCCAAGGGTCACATCTTCCCGTTGACCCGGGACGAGCTCATCGAATGCTCCGCCCTGCTCATCGGGGTGCGGGCCGGCCGGCTCGACGCGCTGCACCCGCCGGTGGCCCCGTTGGACATCCTGCTGCAGCAGATCGTGGCCGAGGCCGCCACCGAACGCTGGTCTCTCGATGACCTCTACCGCTTGGTATGTCGGGCGGATCCGTATCGGGACCTGACCCGTGAGCAATTCGACGAGGTGGTGGAGCTGGCGGCGTCCGGGGTGACCACCGGTCGGGGCCCCCGGGGTGATCATCTCCACCTGGACCGCATCAACGGTGAGGTCAGCGGCCGCCGCGGTGCCCGCCTGGCCGCGCTCACCTCCGGCGGGGCCATTCCTGAGCTGGCGGACTATCGGGTCATCGCAGACCCCGAGGAGACGCTCATCGGGACCGTGAATGAGGACTGGGCCATCGAATCCATGCCCGGTGACGTGTTCTTGTTGGGCACCAACTCCTGGCGGATCCGCCGCATTGAACCGGGCGTGGTGCGGGTGATCGACGCCGGCGGAGCTGATCCCACGGTGCCGTTCTGGCTGGGCGAATCCCCCGGCCGCACCACTGAACTGTCCGAGGAGGTCAGCCGGCTGCGGGGGGTGGTGGACGCTTACCTGGCCGCGGACAACCCCGGCGGAGCGCGGGCCTGGCTGCGCAAGGACGGGCAACTGCCAGACGCCGCCGCGGTGCAGATCATCAACTACCTGGCCGCCACCCGGGCCGTGCTGGGCCTGGTCCCCACCCGTGACGTGGTGGTGATCGAACGGTTCTTTGATGACACCGGCGGCATGCAGCTGGTGTTGCACTGTCCCTACGGTGCCCGCATCAACCGGGGTCTGGGTTTGGCGTTGCGCAAACGGTTCTGCGTCTCCTTTGACTTCGAGTTGCAGGCCGCCGCCTCCGATGATGCGGTGGTGCTGTCCCTCGGCCCCCAGCACAGCTTCCCGCTGGAAAGCGTGATCAAGTTCCTCCGGTCGGACACCGTGGCCGACGTGCTGCGTCAAGCGGTGTTGGTACCGCCCTCGCCGATGTTCGTGTCCCGCTGGCGTTGGAACCTCAACCGATCCCTCACCGTGTTGCGTTGGAAAGGCGGCCGCAAGAATCCCCCAGCCATCCAGCGCATGGAAGCGGACGACATCATGGCCGCGGTGTTCCCGCAGGCCGCGGCGTGCCAGGAGAACGCTGCCGGACCGATCCAGATCCCCGATCACCCGCTGGTTCTGCAGACCATGCACGACACGCTGACGGAGTCCATGGACATCAGCGGGCTCGAGCAGTTGTTGGCGTCCGTTGAGTCGGGCCGTATCCAGGTGGTGTGCCGTGACACCGTGGAACCGTCGCCGATGAGCCACGAGATCCTGGTGGGCAAGCCCTACACCTTCCTCGATGACGGCGAGGCCGCGGATCGCCGCACCCGTGCCGTGTCGCTGCGCCGGGGGTTGCCGGTGGCGCTGGAGGAAATCGGCGGGGTTGACCCTTCCGCCATTGACGCTGTGGTGGCCGAGCTGATCCCGGATCCCCGCAACCCCGACGAACTGCACGACCTGCTGATGTCGCTGATCAGCATGGCCCCGAAGGCCGAATGGGTGCCGTTGTTCGAGGAGTTGCGCCGCGCCGGGCGGGCGGTCACGGCCCGGGTGGCGCAGCGGCCCCGCTGGTGCCCCACCGAGGCGGTCCGCTCCATGGTCGCCCTGTTCGCCGACGCCACCGACCACACCGGCCAGCCACTGGGCCGCCACCTGGGCCGGGGATCCGAACCGGGCAACCCGGCGGACCCGGCCGAACCCGCGGACCTGGCGGACCTGACGGACCTGCGGGAGATCGCCGCCGTGCACGCGGTGCGGGGGCTGCTGGATATCAGCGGGCCGGCAACCGCCGGGGAACTGGCCTATCGCTGCGGGTTACCGGTGGGCACCGTCACCATCGCCCTCGCCGCGCTGCAGTCGGAGGGCTTCGCCATCTCCGGCCACTTCGGCGGGGGCGGCGCTCCCGCGGACCTCGCCACCGCCATAACTGACACCGACCTCCAATGGTGCGCCCGCCGGGTCCTGGCCCGCATCCACTACGCCAGCCAACGACGCCAGCGTCGATCGGTGCAACCGGTCAACGCTGCCATACTCATGCGTATGTTGCTGCGCTGGCAGCACGTGCACCCCGACCATCGGCTACGCGGGGACGAGGGCCTGCTGCAGGTCATTGAGCAGCTGCAAGGCTGGCACGCTCCGGCCGGCGCCTGGGAGCAGCACCTGCTGAGCGCCCGCATCGATCGCTACAAACCCGAGCTACTGGATCGGCGCGGCCACGCCGGTGAGGTCACCTGGGCCAAGTTGGCCCCCGACACCCACGACGCTCCCGACGCCCGGAACGACGGTGAGGACAACGCCCGCCGCGCCTCCCGCGTCACCCCACTGACCCTGTGCACCCGGGCCGATCTCACCTGGCTGCTGCGCGCCGCCCGGGGAGAACCGGCAGAGACCGGCCGGGACCCCGCTGCAGGCCCGCTGGCATTGGTGTTGGCGGCGTTGGAGCGCGGCGGGGCCCGGTTCCCCGCCGAGCTGAGCGCAGATACCGCGCTGGACGACGCCACCTTGGAAGCTGCCTTATGGGACGGCGTGGCCCGGGGTCTGTTGCACGCGGACAGCTTCTGGGCGCTGCGCTCGTTGTTCGAGCACCGCAGCGGAACCGGGCGCGCCGCCGGCCACGGTCGGGGCAACCTCGAGCAGGGGCCGCGCCGGCGGCTGCGGCGCGGTGCGGCCGCGGCCCGGGTGCCCGGCGAGGGACGCTGGGCGTTGTTGCCACCACCGGCACACATTGACGAACCCGACGAGTTGGCCGAGGCGGTGGCCGAACAGTTGCTGTGCCGCTGGGGGGTGGTCTTCCGGGACCTCGTGGTGCGGGAAGCCCTGGCGCTTCCCTGGCGCGAGATCCAATGGGCCCTGCGACGGCTCGAAGCCCGGGGCACCATTCGAGGCGGCCGTTTCGTCACCGGGTTCAGTGGCGAGCAGTACGCGCTGCCCGAAGCGCTGGAACTGCTCAAGGTGGTCCGCCGCACGGCAGAGACCGTCACCGAGACCGGCGCCGCGACCGCGCCCGACGAATGCATCACGGTGTCCGCCGCTGATCCGTTGAACCTCACCGGGGTGTTGTTCCCCGGGCCCCGCACCCCGGCGGTGCAAACCCGCTGCGTGCACTACATCAACGGCGTACCCCAGCCCGATCCCGGCCGGGCGGAACCCGCATGATGACGTCGCGGATCAGCCTTGCTCGATCACCTGACCGTTGTCGTCACGGATCTCGGGCTCGCGAACCCGCACCCGGGGATCGCCGAACTTGCGGTCCCGCTCGGCGAAGGCCCCCTTGAGACCACCGGTCCTGACCGCCTCAAAGTAGGCCTGGGTGCCCTCAGCCCGATGAGCCCTGGCATCGGTTTCCGCCGCGTAGCGCTGCAGGGTACGAGCGCCCATCAACTCCAGGCCCATGTTGATGACCCGCTTGTTGGAGGACAACAGATCAGCGTCGATGAGGGCCAGACGGCGGGCCAGGCTGCGCACCTCGTCCTCCAACAGGGCCGCGGGCACCGATTTCATCACCAGACCGATGTGGGCGGCGTCGGCTCCGGAGATCAGATCACCCGTCATCGTCAACCGCTTGGCCCACTGCGGGCCCACGTGATAAAGCCACATCGAGTTGGGCAGGCTTCCCAGATTTCGGGCCGGCGGGAAGCCGATCAGGGCGTCGTCGGCGGCGATGATCATGTCGCAGAACAGCGCCACGTCGGTCCCGCCGGCCAAGCAACGCCCGTGGATCTGAGCGATGGTCGGCTTGTGCATATCCCACAGCACCCGTAGCTTTTGGGCCCCGCGTTCAAGCTGCCACGAGTCGTCATCGATGGTGCGGGTGCCGCGCCGCTTCCGAGGCGGCCGGTCGGGGTCAACCGGCGCCCGCACATCGGCCATGCCGCCCAGGTCATAACCTGAGCAGAAATCCGGCCCGGCCCCACGCAACACCACCGCGTGCACCGCCTTGTCCTCGTCGGCATCCCACAACGCCGCCTCCAACTCACCCAGCAACACCCGGGATAAGGCGTTGCG
This sequence comes from Acidimicrobiales bacterium, assembly GCA_046155365.1. Lineage (GTDB taxonomy): Bacteria > Actinomycetota > Acidimicrobiia > Acidimicrobiales > CAIXPF01 > CAIXPF01. Next base: position 68,964 of record JBJXFH010000009.1, read on the forward strand.
CTTTTCCGGGCGGTTCAACGTGATGGTGGCGTAGCCCTCGTCGATGTCGTACGCGATGCACTCGTAATCGGCCATGATCGGGAACCTACCGCCCCCACAGCATCGGCCGCGTCCCTAACCTCGGCCCGCCCCGGCCGCACCAACCGACGCGGTCCGCGCCATACCCACGCGTATGGGTATCCGGCCGGTGAGGTCCGCTGGCCCCGCCATACCTATCGGTATCCTGTTGGGCCAGGTGGTGTTGTTCTCGTTCTCGAAAGACGACCGTTGCCCCGCTCCCGTGGCAGCAACGTGGCCCGGGTGGCCGGTCGGACACGCTGGTGATCGGGGCCGAACCGCCCCGATCGCTCCAACCTCCCCGATCGTCCACGGTCCCGCGTCACCGGTGGGACGAGCGGGTGCGGCGGGTCCGGCGTCGACCACGTCACCGGCGTCGCTGACCCGTGCTAGAACCGTCGGCTACGAGCAGCGAATCGATGGCGAATCGCTGACGCCCGGACCTGGGAAAAGCCCAGGCCGGCCGATGGAAGGGGACACCGTGTCCGACATGGGTGACCGGGCCGAATTGGCCCCCTTCGCCGACATCACCAAGGTGCTGGAGATGCTCGACGCCCTGGAGGAGGGCCAGGTACCCCGGAGCCCCAACCTCATCGGCCAGCTCCGCACCCACCGCAACCTGGCCGACCTGCAGGGGAACGATGCCATGCGGGCCGCCCGTCACCTGCTGGAGCTGGGCAACATCGGTGACCTGCAGAACTGTGCCGGCCTGGCGCTGCGGGCCCACGAAGCGGGCATTGACCGGGCGGGCGTGCTGTTCGCCACCGTGGTGGATCGTTTCAGCGTGTACAACTCCCGCCGCCAGCGTTTCGGCACCTTCGCCTACGAACACCAGGGCGAATTGGTGCTGGCCCCCCTCGACGGCACCGTCAGCGACGAGCAGCGGGCCGAGTTGGGCATGAGCAGCCTGGGTGATCTGCGCGCCGGCATGGACGAGGCCAACCGTGAGGCCGCCCGGCAACGGGCCAACCAGCCCGGTCTGGACCGCGGCAAGACCTTTGCCCGGGTCTGGCGGGATCCCACCGAGGAACAGCTCCGCGCCCGCTGGGCCGCCGAGGGCCAACCGGTGTGGGCTGACGGTGACGAGCTCACCTTCGTGTGCGACAAACCGTTCGCCGGGGCGTTGGTGGGTCCCATCTTCGAGATCCCCATGTGGCGCGTCGGTGATCTGCTGGTGCTGCAGGTCCGGGTGGACCGGCTGCACGAGGCGGTGTTGACCTACGGTTTCTGGCCCCTGGATGAGGCCGGCACCCCCGCCTTCAGCCAGAGACCGGAGCCCGACGGCCGCTGGCGGGGACCCGACGCCCGGCCCGCGGCGCCCACCAACGAAACCATGTTGGGCCGGTTGGAGGACGAGTTCGTCGAATCGAAGTCTCTTACCCAGCCTCGACGGGTCACCATCTACCGCCCGCCGAACCATCGGACCGAGGAGAACCTGCCGGTGGTGTACGCCACCGACGGGCAGTTCTTCGCCCCCTACGCCCGCCGTTTGGACGCCGCCATCGACCAGGGTCTGACTCCCCGCTGCATCGTGGTCGCCTCCCACGCCAGCGGGGCCCGTACCGGTGAGTACTTCCCGGGCTATGACCCGACGGCGTTCACCAACCACGAACGGTTCTTCGTGGATGACCTGGTTCGATGGGCGGAGGCGGAGCTGGGGGTGGCCGCTGAGCGGGATCGCCGGGTGGTGTTCGGGTGCTCCGACGGTGGCGCCCACGCCATCACCATCGGCCTCACCCACCCTGAGCGTTTCGGGCACGTGATCGCGTATTCCTCGGGGCTCCCACCCAACGGCAACGAACGATGGGACGAGGGCGCCGCTCCCTCCATCCAACTGTGCGCCGGCATCCTGGAAGGCCAGTTCCATACCTCAACGTATGCCTGGCACGCCTTCTTGGACATGACCGGAGTGCAGCACCACTGGACCGAGCGGGTGTGTGGTCACGAGCTCATCCAGTGGATCGAGGAACTCCCCACCGCCCTCACCCGGGCCTTCGGGAACGCTCCGTAACACACCGAGACCGCTCAGCGCATCGATATCGTGCCCATGACGTCCGCTCCGGCGCCACCGGGTGCGGCGATTTCCACAATGCGCTCATCCACGTCGTCGTACTCCAGGCGCAGGGCCCGGCACATGGTGGCGTGCAGTTTGTAGCTGCACACGGCGTAGGTCAGCTCGATGATGGCCACCTCATCCAGCCCGGCACGCAGCGCCTCGAAGGTGGCGTCTTGCACCCGACCGTCACCCAACACCACCTCATCGGTGTACGCCAGCACCGCACGCTCGATGGGGCTGTAGCAGTCCGCCACCCCCCAGGCATTGGCGGCGGCGATCTTGTTCTCAGCCACCCCGGCGGTGCGGGCGGCCTTGCAATGCTGGCTGTACACGAACTGGCTACCGGCGGCGAACCCGCAGCGGACCAGGGCCAACTCCCGCAGATCGGCCGGCAACTCCCGTTTGGGACTGTTGAAAAACCCGAACCCGGCCACCATGTGATCGAGCACTGCCGGGGCCTGGGCGAAGGTGGTCCACCAGTTACCGGGGGTGCCGGTGGCGGTTCCGGGTTCGGTAACCGGATCACGCTCACCGAAGAGTCGCTCGTAGAACGGCAGCACCGTGGGCGCGGCCTCAGCCTTGGGGATCTGTCGAGTTCGGGTCACGGCGGTACTGTAGGTGCTGGCCCGATGCCACCGTGGGGGGCGAGCAGGCCACTTCGGAACGGAGGATCAGCTATGACGCAGAACACCGAGTTCGAACTGCGGGGGATCAATCACCTGGCGCTGGTGTCATCGGACATGAGCCGCACGGTGGACTTTTACACCAACGTGATGGGCATGCCGCTCATCAAGACGCTGGAAATCCCCGGCGGCGGGCAGCACTTCTTTTTCGATTGCGGCGGGGGTGACAGCCTGGCGTTCTTCTGGTTCCCCGATGCGCCGGCCCACGCCCCGGGCATCGCTGGTGCCGGGCATCTGCCGGGCTCGGGCAGCATCGTGTCCGCTCACGGATCCATGAACCACGTGGCGTTCGACGTGTCCCCCGAGCAGTTCGATCACTACGTCCAGAAGCTGACCGACAAGGGGGTGGAAGTCTCCCGCATCGTCAACCACGATGACAGCGAGACCACCATCGCCAAGGAATTGCACCCCGGGGTGTTCGTGCGCTCGGTGTATTTCCGTGATCCCGACGGGGTGCTGTTGGAGTTCGCCTGCTGGACCAAGGCTTTCACGCCAGAAGATGCGTTGACCCCTCCGGCAGATGCCACCGGCCGCCGGGTCCAGTTGGCGGCGGGGGTCTGAGCGCGTCATGCGCGTCACCCGCATTTACACCGGGGACGATCAGCAGTCCCATTTCGAAGAGCTGGAGTTGCCGTTGGCCGCCACCGCCATCGGGCAGATGTCGGCGCAGATCCCGGCCAGCTCGGTGTTTTTCCGTAGCACCGCGGACGGCGCCCCCGAGGTCATCGATTTCCATGTGGCCCCACGCCGGCAGTTCGTGATCCATCTGGCCGGGACGGTGGAAATCGAGTGCGGTGATGGGACCAAGCGGCGCTTCGGGCCCGGTGAGATCCTGCTGGCCGATGACACCACCGGTCAGGGCCACATCAGCCGGGAGATCAGCGGCCCCCGGGTGCAGCTGTTCGCGGCCTTGGCCCCCGAGGCGGACATCGACCGCTGGCGTTAGCCCCGCGCGGAGGCGGCGGCCCGAGCACTGCCCGGTGCCGCCGCCACCAACGCTGAGGACCGCGTCCTACTCGCCCTTGAGGGCCTTCATGAACATGCCGTTGTCGAAGTAGTCACGCCAGAACGTGATCTTGCCGTCGTTGACCTCGAAGATCCCCGCCACCGGCAGGCCCAGCTGACGGCCCTTGATCTCGAAGCGGTCGATGCGCTCGTTCATCACGATGTTGCCGGCGCAGGTCTGGCGGACGATCTCGAACTCCAGCAGTCCCTTGCTGCGGAACATCGGGCCCAACACCTCGAGCATCTTCTCGTGGCCGCGCATGTCGCCCACCGGGACATTGTCGTAGTAGCAATCCTCGTCCACCAAGGCCATGGCGGCGTCTTGGTCCTTGCGCCCGATGGCGGCGATGAAGTCGTTGACGACCTTTTCTGCGCTCATTGCACACTCCCCTGGTTCCGCGCCCGAATCGAATCGGCGATCGGCTGATCACACTAACAAGCCGGGCTCGGTGCCGCAGCGGGCCAGCCGGGCGGGGCGGCCCGGGTGCCGTGATGGCGGTTGCCGTCGGCCTCCTCAGGACCACCAGGATGGCGTCACATGCCAGTTCCGGTAGGCGGGTAAGCGTGGGCGCCCGGTGGGGTCCGATATCCCGACCCACAGGACCCGACAGCGGATTCCCAACCCGTTCGCGCCAAAGCTGCCTTCGCTGACGTGAACTGCACCGGTGACATCAATCCGGCCCGGCGAAACTCCTGTTCGCGTTCCTGCCCTGTTGCCGGCTGAGTCCAGAAACCATCTGGGTCGATTGCCGCGAGGGCCCGCTTGGTCAGCCCTACACTTGCGCGGTGACCTCCCGCCCCGCTGGCCGGTGTCGTTCGTCCCCCCGAACGGCCCGGCCGGCGGCGTGCGCCCGCTCGGTAATCCGCCCGGTCTTGTCCCAGTCGATGCGCATCGCAGGGGTCCGGCAAGAAGCCAAGACCGCGATGGACGCGCTCGCCGCGCAGTTGGCGCGGCGTTGTTGAGCCGGACGCCGCCAGTTCCCTACACCATCGGGAAGATCCGTAGTGCACCGGCGCCCACCCGCGGATGGGCGGACAAGAACGCCCACAACCACGCCGACACCCCAGCAAAGTCTTGGGAGGACGATCCGTGACAGGTGGGCCCCATACCGGAGTTTCGCGAGGGCCGCGCAGCAAACCTGCACGGCCACCTATTGCGCCGAGCCCATGAACTACACGAGAAACTCCCCGCCGGACGTTCCGACATCCCCACCCGACTCACGGAACTGTGAGACACCCCGGAGTTCCGGCGTCGAGCGGTGGAGGATGTCTTGGATCGGGAACGGCCGGTGACGGAGGCCGCTCGGGCGTTGTCGATCACGACCCCGGAGACGTTGCGTCGCTGAGTGGTCCAGACCCGGATCGACCGTGGGCTTGTGCTTGGTCCCACTACCGAGGAGTGGGGGGAGATCAAGGCGTTGCGCAAGGCGGTGGCTGACCAGCAACGAACGATCGAGATTCTCAAGGCAGCGACCACTTCTTTCGCGTTGGAGACCGACCCGCGTCAGCGTTGAAGTTCCCCGAGTGCACGTTCTACGTCGCCAAGGTCCGCTCGGTTTCCGCCCGTGCGGTCGCGGACATCGACCGCGAAACGCTGATTCCCGTGGAGTGGGAAGCGAACTACTCCTGCTACGGGGCCCGCCGGCTGCACAAGCACCTGACACGTCAAGCCACAGCATCGCTCGGTGCACCGTCGCCCGTTTGATGGTTGAGCTCGGTATCAGCGGTGTGCAACGGGGCCGTAAGCAGTTCACCGCCACCGACCCGAACAAGCTGTGGGTAGCGCCCGCCTGGCGACGGAACCTCACCGGCAACTCCGTCCATCACTCCAACGCCGGCAGCCAATTCACGTCAATCCGCTACACCGACCGGCTCGACACCGCTGGTCTCAACGCCTTCATCGGCACCGTCGGCGATTCCTACGACAACGCCATGGCCGAGGCCCTCAACGGCACGTTGAAAGCCGAACTCGTCACCCTGCGCGGACCATGGCGCACCCACTGGACCGTCAACCCGACCCTGCCGACAACGCAGGACACCAATAAACCAGCACTGCACCAATCCTGGGCTACTTCACTAACCAGGCACGCGCGATCTTACGACAAGATTCGAACGATGAATACCGTGCGTTGGCCAGCCATCACGCTCCATGAGTTCCAAGAATGTTCTGTAGATTGCTCCGGTCCGGGGGTGGCGATCGGTAAACTGTTGGCATGTCGGCGGGCATTGTTGCAGCACTCCAAGAGCTCCTGGTTGATGTCCGCGATGGTGGTTGTGACGCATCTCGGTTGGGGGAAGTGCAGCAAATAGCGAACCTCGCCGGGCAGGTGTTGCGGGAGGCGGCGTTGGTGGCGCAGCGTGAGGAGCACTGGGTCCGGGTAGGGTTCACGTCACCTGAAGCGTGGGTGGCGGCTCACACCGGGCTGCTGCGTCCTCCAAGCGGCGGGGTTGTTGCGTGAAGCGGCGGCGTTGGAGCACATGCCGTACAGCCAAGCCGCAGCCCGAGCCGGTACGTTGTGTGGTGCGGATGTCCGGTTGCTGACTGACTGCCAACGTGGAGATGCCGTCCGGTATGACGAGGAGATCGACGCCACGCTGGTGGCATTGGCCGGTACCCGTGATCTGGCGAACGCGGTGCGACATTGGAAAGCCTGCGCCAACGCGGTGAATAGCCCGGATCCGGCGTTGCAACCCGAACCACCACAGCAAGAACCTGAGTGGTTGCGGTTAACGGAACTGCTTGACGGTCGCGGTCGCATCGAAGGTGAACTCAACGCCGAGAACTTCGCCATCGTCCAAGCGGCGATCGACAAAGGCGTGGCCGGGTACCTCAACAACCGACGCAACGGTGACGAAACCCTCGCCGGCGCACAAATCAACGAACTCCGAGCCCAAGCGCTGGTGGACCTCGCCAACCTCGGACTACGGGACCGGCCGGGACATGTCACGCGCAACGGTCGGCATCGGGTGGTGGTGGTCGTGCGGATGGATGAGCACGGGCGACCCCATCCGGAAGGACCGGTACCGGCGGGGGCGTTCTGCGACTCGGCGTTCATGCGGCTGGTCCTCGGCGCGGACG
>JBJXFH010000032.1:0-4801 GCA_046155365.1 Acidimicrobiales bacterium
GCCATCATGGCCGTGCCCGGCGAGGACGAACGGGACTGGGCCTTCGCCGAGCAGTTCGACCTGCCCATCATCCGCACCGTGCAACCCCCGCCGGACTGGGACGGCAAGGCGTACGTGGGTGAGGGTCCGGCCATCAACTCCGGTTTCCTGGACGGGTTGCACATGGTGGAAGCCAAAGCGGCCATCATTGCCTGGCTGGAGGAGCGCGGTCACGGCGCGGGGACCATCACCTACAAGCTGCGGGATTGGCTGTTCTCCCGGCAGCGGTACTGGGGCGAGCCGTTCCCCATCGTCTATGACACCGACGGCGTGGCCCGCTCCCTGCCCGACGAGCTGCTGCCGGTGACGCTCCCGGACACCGACCAGTTCGCCCCCCGCACCTTCGACCCCAACGACGAGCACTCCAACCCCGAATCACCACTGGACCGGCTGGGCGAGTGGGTCACCGTGGAACTGGACCTCGGTGACGGCCTGCGCACCTATCGGCGGGACTCCAACGTGATGCCCCAGTGGGCCGGTTCGTGCTGGTATGAGCTGCGTTACCTGGACCCCACCAACAGCGAGCGGTTCGTGGACCCCGAGGTGGAGCGGTATTGGATGGGCCCTGACCCGTCCCGGCCGGGCCATCCCGGCGGCGCTGACCTGTACGTGGGCGGCGTCGAACACGCGGTGTTGCACCTGCTCTACGCCCGGTTCTGGCACAAGGTCCTGTTCGATCTGGGCCATGTCAGCTCCAGCGAGCCGTTCTACCGGCTGTTCAACCAGGGCTACATCCTGGCGGCGGCGTTCAAGGACGAGCGCGAGGTGTACGTGGAGGCCACCGAGGTCAGCGAGGTTGACGGGCAGTACCTGCACGAGGGTCGGCCGGTCACCCGGGAGTACGGCAAGATGGGCAAGTCCCTCAAGAACGCCGTTACTCCCGACGAGATGTATGACGCTTACGGGGCGGACACCCTGCGGATCTACGAAATGTCGATGGGCCCGATGGACGCCTCCCGCCCGTGGGAGACCAGGGCTGTTCCCGGCGCCTTCCGGTTGCTGCAACGGGTGTGGCGCACCGTCATCGATGAGGATTCCGGTGCGGTACGGGTGAGCGACGCCCAGCCCGATGAGGCCACCGCCCGCCTCTTGGCCCGCACCATCCACGCCGTGCGAGCGGACTACGAGGCCATGCGCTTCAACACCGCGGTGGCCCGCATCACCGAACTGAACAACCACCTCACCGGGTTCGCCGCCGCCGGAGGGGTGCCACGATCAGTGGCGGAGACCATGGTGGTGCTGCTGGCCCCGCTGGCACCGCACCTGAGCGAGGAGTTGTGGAGCCGGCTGGGTCACGCCGAATCGCTGGCCCGACACGAGTTCCCCGAGGCCGATCCGGCGTTGTTGGTGGAGGACTCCGTGGAGATCCCAATCCAGGTCAACGGCAAGGTCCGGGCCCGGATCTCCGTACCCGCGAACGCCCACGCCGACGCCTTGGAAGCGCTCGCCCGCAGCGACGCCAAGGTGGCCGAGCAGTTGGCCGGCAAGACCGTGCGCAAGGTAATCGCGGTGCCCGGCAAGATGGTCAGCTTCGTGGTGAGCTGAGAGCGGGTGGCCGGGGCTAGCGGGCGGGGCTGAGCGCGGCCATGGCGTCGGGCAAGGTGGCGGCCAGCGCCGCGGCCAATTGATCGATCAGCATCTCGTCGACCTCACCGATGCTGCACAGCACCGGCCCCGCCAGACCCACCAGACGGGCCTCGCTGGGCGGATCGGTGGGTGGTTCCATCAGGGCGTGACCGGCGTGCCAACGGAGGGTTCCGGTTCCGTCGAACACGACGCTCACGAATGCCACCCACCGTGGCGACCCGGCTTGGGGCGGGGCCAACTCGCCGGCGTCGATGGCCAGGCCGCTGATCACGCAGAGTCGGGGGCTGTTCACGTTTCGCAGCAACGTCAGCCGCAGGCCGGTGATCCAGGCCGGTGCCGGCTGGTCGTCGGGTCCCGGCGGGTCGGCGCAAACGGGTAGCTCCTTGGCCCCCAGACCCAAGCTGGCCAGCACCAGGGCGATGCGCTCCAACCGGGGGGTGAGCATGCGCTCCATGACCCGGCTCAGCTGGGCCCGCCGCTCCCCCACCTCAGGATCGACGGCGCGGGGGCGGTCGATGATGACCCGCAGCTCGGTGGCCGCCACCTCCAGCTCGGTGTCGAGCGAGCCCACATCGAGGGGCACCTCGCGCTCGGCCAGGGTCCACAGCACCGACAGTGGGACCGCCCAGCGTTGCTCACCGAAGGCCACCACCCGGTCTCCGGGGTGCAGCAACAGCCCCCGCCGGTAGGCCCGGGGATGACGGCGACGGAAGGCATCGATGGGTGCCAGATCGCCGATCCCAGGCACCTCGGTGGGGCTGATTGACAGCGCCACCACCCCGCCGCTGTGGTCCTCAAGGAGCACGTCAATGTCGAACTGCGAAGGCTTGGAACGCCAGAAGCTGAGCTCCACCGGGCGACGGGCCCAGGCGTTTTGCACGCACAACTCGTGCACCGCCAACGTGCGCAGCGACAACTCGGTGGCGTCGGCGGCGGTCAGCTGCGGGTTGGGCAGGGCCGTGAGATACCCCGGATCGTTGAGATAGGCCCGGACGCTGTCCCCGGTGCGCCGAAACCGGGTCCACGCCGAGACCAGGCGCACCAGACCCAGCTCCTCCAGCAGCTCCAGGTCCCTGATCAGCTGAGCCTGGTTCACCCCCAGCCGTTCCGCGTCGCTGGCGTAGGTCACCTTTCCCGACGGACGAGCGCTGAGCAGGGCCAACGTGGACCGCAGGCGGGCGGTGTCGGGGGGCGTGCACAACGCCAGCTTGGCGTCGATGCGGGTGCCATACACCCGGGCACGCTCGACCGCATCTTCCAGCGCGTGTACCCCGCACAAGCCTCCGGCCCGGCTCCGCTCGAGGTAGTCCGCCACTGCAAGCGGCTCGACGCTCCAGGTGGTGGGATCACTGGTGAAGGCCGCCGAGATGAACCGCCCGATGCGATTGTGCAGCTCACCCTGGGTGAGGGAGCCGATGCTGACCCGAGGCAGGTTCCAGCTGGCGGCCCTCCGGCTGGTGGCGTACAGCCCCGACAGCGACGCCACCGCCAAGATCTGACCCGGCGTGGTCAGGCGGCCGGACAGCCGTTGCAGCTCGTCCAACAGCACCGGGGCGAGGTGGGCGTCATCGATCACCGTGGGGGTGCCCAACCGGCTGAGGAACCCGGCCGGATCCGCCAGCGCCGCTCGCCGGGCGTCATCGTCCTGCGCCAGGCTGACATAGGTGGCCTGCGGTAACGCGGCGTGGGCCACGCTGGTCTTGCCGGTCATGCCTGGTCCCGCCAACAGCACGATGGCGTGACGGGACAACGCCCTCCCCAGAGCCTCTGTCGCACCCCGTCGCTGCAGTTGTTCGGCGATGTCGCCCATGGTGGGAGACCCCCTTGCGTCAGCCTTGTAGATGATCGGTATGCAGATGTACGAAGTTGAGGCTGGCGCGCATTTCGGGCCGCGTCGAGGGGCGAGTGGCTAAGTTCCGGTGCATGGCCGATCTTGAGCGCTACGCGTCCTACCAGCACCTCCTGTTCGAACGACGGGACCATGGCGTCCTGTGGATCACCATCAACCGACCGGAGCGGTACAACGCCACCAACAATCGCCTGCACTGGGAGCTGTCCAAGGTGTGGCTGGACGTGGGCGAGGATGCCGACACCCGGGTAGCGGTGATCACCGGGGCCGGCAAGGCATTCTCCGCCGGAGGTGACTTCGAGCTGATCGAGGAGCAGACCGGCAACTTCGACCGCATCGTGGAGGTGTCCAAGGAAGCGGCGGACATCGTCTACAACATTGCCGATTGCGCCAAGCCCATCATCTCCGCCATCAACGGCGTGGCGGTGGGCGCCGGGCTGGTGGTGGGCCTGATGGCGGACATCTCGATCATGGCTGCCGACGCCCGCATCACCGACGGTCACACGAGGTTGGGCGTGGCCGCCGGGGACCACGCGGTGATTCTTTGGCCGTTGTTGTGCGGGCTGGCCAAGGCCAAGTACTACCTGCTGACCTGCGATTTCCTGGATGGGGCGGAGGCGGAGCGCATCGGGCTGGTCAGCCGGGCGGTGCCGTTGGAGGAGCTGGAGGCCACCGCCATGGAGTGCGCCAACAAGCTGGCCACCGGGCCCCAGTCCGCCATCCGCTGGACCAAGCGCAGCCTGAACCTGTGGCTCAAGCAGGCGGCACCGGCGTTCGAGGCGTCATTGGCGTATGAGATGTTGGGGTTCTTCTCCGGTGACGTGCGCGAGGGCGCCGCCGCCATCCAGGAGCGCCGCCCGCCGAAGTTCCCCTCGGCGCCCTAGCCAAGGCCCTATCCAGTCGGCATCCAGGCCCTAGCCAACCGCAGGGTGCGGCGGGCCGGAGCCGACCTCATCGGGATCCACGTCAATTCAGGAGGTTGTTAACCCCCACCACCGAGCAACGCACACTCTGACCTGGGGAGACGAAGCCGTCAGTGGTCCAGGGCTGGCGGTCACCGGGCGCCACGTCGAGAACCTGGGCGATGCCGCTGTCCACCACCTCGTCCTGCTGGACGAACTCCACCTCAACCTGGAAGTTGCGAGTATCGCTAGCGGTGTTCTCAATGGTGCCCTCGACCAAAACAGCACCTTCCCGGTCCGACTCGCAGCTGGCGATCTTGACCTCGAAGGTGTCCGGATCGGCGGCGCCGAACGCATCATCGACAGCGTCACCGATCGCTTCCCCGGTCTTGTCGGCTAAGGAGACGAACAAGAACCAGCTACC
>JBJXFH010000044.1:0-4873 GCA_046155365.1 Acidimicrobiales bacterium
GGTCCTTGATGACCCAGTCTCGACCTCTGGTCGAGAGTTCAAAGGCACCGCAGCGCAGGACAGACGCCGCCTCGGTGGCGACAGCCCGCCGGCAGGTGTCGTCTGGCAAACACCATCGCAACGAGCCCAATCGTGGACCCGCGGCTGCTTCACCATCACTCCCCTGACCTGCCCGGATGAGTTTCCGGCACGCACAAGTCAGCGACGTGCAATGACGAGCCAGAAGTTGACGCGCTCTGGCAACGAACGATTCAGGGCGAAGTGACGGACCAGCTGCCTCAGATGCTGAGGATGTCCACCGAGGACCGAACGGTCACGAACAGGCTGAATCCGACGAGCCCCGCCACTAAGACCTTCCCCGCCATCTGGATGGGGCGTTGCTTGAGCACGGCGGACAGTCGCCCCGGTAGGGCGGTGCGGCCGGTGATGTAGACCACCAGACCGACGAGGAGCGGTGGCACCAGAGCGAAGGGGATCACACCCGCGATGGGCACGTTGCGGAACCGGCTGTCGCTCCCCGCTGTGTGTTGGAGTCGAGCAGTCACCGAGCCGAGGGCAGCACCGAACAAGGCGGTTCCAATCACGATCAGACCCACCGCGAGCCAGGTCGGCGTCAAGATCGAGAAGTCCAGGTTCTCAGATGAGAAGTCCTTGCCGCCGACTAGGACCAGGGGCACCAGACCAGCCATCACCCCTGCCGCCGCTCCGCCGAGATGCAACCAAGGACGCGCAACCAGCAGCGCAATAGCGGCGACCGCGCCGGCGCCCAAGCCGACGAAGAAGATGAAGCCGATGGTCCCACCGAGGGTGATCTCGCCAACGACCTCCTCGGCATCGGTGAGAAGGCCTTGGGCGCGATCACCTGATGTGGCGGCCAACACGCGCATGACGAACCGGCCGAGGAACCCGGCGACGAGCACACCGCAGATGATTCCCGCCGAGCACACCGCACCGAGATCCCGCAGCGAAACGGCGAGCCTGGACGGCCAGCGGCCATCACCCACGTTGCCTCGGGATGCGGGCGCCTGGATCGGGAGCCGACCCCACCACAGGACCGCTAGCGCGGAGAACGCCACCGCGATGAGCGCAAGCCCGATAATGATCAGGTTCTCGGCACGCATCCGGCACCCCCTGCCTGAAGACCCCGAACGGGGACAGCGCGAGTCTCGCGCACGCAGCATGCAGATAAGGCGCTCGCTGTCGATGGCCCGACGACGCATCATGGTAGGGGTCGGCTTTCGCCTCACGACAGGTCCACCGCCATCAAACGCCGTGGGACGAAAGGCCGCCAAGCAGCACGGCGTTCCGTGCCACATTCGTGCCACTTCCAGCCGAAATCGGACGTCAGGAGAGGAGACGGCGCGTCACGGAAATCAGGGCTGACCCGCCCACTGGCGAATCTGCCCAGCTCAGTCAAGGTGGGTGCAAGGCCTTCAGCCGGCTGTGGTCGGACTCAGCACGGTTGCTCGCATGCCGACTGGTGTCGATTTCGACCTCGGGCAGTAGGTCGTCGACGACGCGGAGCAGCGGTCACCGACCGCGTGTGCGCAGGCAGGGGCCGAGCGGACGACGCCATGGTCACGGCCCGAGCCGGCGGGGCCGCGAAGCACCCCACCCTCGACGCGATCCTCAGCGTGAGCGAAGGGCGGCAGCGCTGAAGCGCGGCCGCGTCAATGTTGCTCACGTTTGCAGCGCGCTGACCTGCCACGATGGCATTTGGCGGCGTTCCACGGCCCAGAAGCGATTACAGGCACCGCTCTGACCGCCACGCTGGGTGATTGCTGATGGAGTCGGTTAGGTCACGGCGATCTGATCGAACGGCACCGCTCCGTTCCGCCGCGCCACTCGATCGACCAGCGCAAGAGCGCCCCTACGGTCCGGCGCAGGCCCGTCGCTTTCGGGCTCGGTCTATCGTCGAGCGCAGATCACGAGCGGGATGTTGCGGTTGGTCTTGGTCTGGTACGTGGCGTAACCGCGGTATGTGGCCACGACCTGTGGCCACAACTCGGCCTTCTCGGCATCGGTGGCGGTTCGAGCGTTCACCGCCACCGTCTTGCCGTCGACGGTGAGCTCCACTTCGGGACGCGCGACCACGTTGCGGTACCAGTCGGGCTGACGGTCATCGCCACCCCTTGGATGCGACCAGGACCCAACGGCCGTCGCCGTGCACCGGTGCCGTCAGGAACACCGAGCGGCGACGACCAGTCCTGCGCCCGATGGCGTGCAACTCGACCACCGGCATGGAGGCCAGCCGCCGGCCCACGCGCCCGCCCGACACCGCCAGAACGGTGCGATGCAAGAGGTTCATTCCCTTCAGCTGGGCGTCCTTCAACGCATCCGGCAGGTCCATGACCCGCACGCTACGTCTGATCGTCCGCGCCGCCTACCGCGTGGTCTCGGCCCATCGTGGCGTTCCGAGCACGGTGCGCGCGCCGAATACTCCGATGTGGGCCTGACCTGGGTGTTGAGAACCTCGGAGTAGCTCCCGATCCTGGTGTTGCGCGCCCAGCACGCCGTGTTGCGCTGCCACGCGACCGCGGAGATTTTCCAACCAAGGACCCAGTCACGGAACCGCCATAATCGCGCAAGGGCCTGTCAAGCTCAGCCGGGGCGTCAACGACCAACCCCATCCGCCCTAACGCGACCCCGCACCAAAGCGTCGGCCGACAGGTGCGACACTCCCCACGCCGCACCGGCAACGTCGCCGACCACGCGCCAGGCGAGTGCCCGGGCCCTCAACCACGTCGAGGATCGCGTTGAGGTCTCAAGCCTCAACTGCCTCGCCCGAACCTCAACGCGAGCAACAGTGGCCCAGGCTTCCTCCGCCCGATCTCGTACACCGAGCCGCGCTCACCGCAGCCCGACACGACTCCCCGTTGAGGATCGCGTTGAGGGGCGGGCCCCACCTCAACGCGATCCTCAACATGGGCGAGGGGCGGCAACGGTGAAGCGCCCCCGCGTCAATGCTGCCCACGTTCACAGGCCGCTGACCTGCGCCGATGCACGTATCGCAGCGACCCCGGCCCTCTGCGTGGGTGCGCACCGCGGGCACCCAGCTCCGTCGGGTGACCTACGACGTCGCTGCCCAAGGGACACGGCGAACGACGCAACCGGGAAGCTCCGGCAGTCGGGAACGCTCCGGGCAACGACCTTGGCCACGCCGGCGCACCCATTTGCCCGACAGGTTCCATGCCAGCTGGACCGGCTGCGGCCCGCCTCGTTCCAGCGTCCCGTTCTCGTGCTCAGGGCCCACGTGCCGTTCGAATGCAGTGCTCAGCGAGCCGCTTCCTCGTTAAGACTCCGCCGCGGACGCCGGTGGCGAACTGCTACATGGAACGGTGGATCGGCAGCCTGCGCCCCGAGCTGCTCGACCGGACCATCATCTGGAATCGCCGACAGGTCGATCCTCTCGTCGTGGACTACCTCGAGCACTACGGATGAAAGTCAAGTGCTGCTGGCAGGTTTCTTCACCTTGGGTTGGGGTGTTGGTTTGGGTTTTGGGGTGAAGTGTTCGACGGTGTGGCGGTAGGCGTGTTCGGCCTGAACGCCGAGCTCGCGTTCGGCCCGGCGTTGGGCGGTGGACGCGTAGAGACGGCCGGGTAGTCGCTTGCCTTTCACGCTGGCGGCGCCGGCGGTCAGCTCGGCGCGGCGGAGCTTCTCGGCGGTGAGCGACGGCCGGGCGTAGGCATAGTCTTCGCCGCGGGTCAACATGTGCCAGAACAACACGACGAGTTTGCGGGCCACTGCGACCGCTGCGACGTTGCTGCCCCGGCGGGCGGCGATCCGTTGAGTGCATGGGGCCGGGGGTGCGGGCCACGACCCAGGCCGCTTCGACCAGCATGTGGCGGGCAGTGGTCGATCCTTGCTTGGAGATCTGACCGTGACGGGCCGCCGCCGCACCGGACTGGGACACCTTGGGATCCAAACCGAGGTAGCTCACGAGCTGGCCGGGTGTCGCGAAGCGGGAGATATCCCCGACGGCCGCCATGAACGCCGAAGCGGTCGTGACATTCACGCCGGGCACGGTGAGCAGCCGCGCACCGATTCGGACTGCAACGCCGCCTCCGCGATGGCTCGGTCCAGCTCGGCGATCTCGGTGTTGAGGAAGTCGATCTGGCGTAAACACCCCGCAATGGTGTCCCGCTCGTCGGCGGGAAGCTGCTGGTCCTCCAGCCAACGTCGACCACCGACACCGAACAGATCTGTCACCGGCGGCCGTTCCGCCAAGTTGCGGTGCAACGCCGCGTGGATCTGGTTCTTGAACTGCGTGCGCAGCTTCACCAGATGCTCCCGGCGAGACACCCTGCGTCGGGCCAGGCGCGTAGCCTCGTCGCCCTCCCAGACGGTGGGCAGCAAACCGCCCGCCAGCAACTGCGCCAACGTGCGGGCATCCAACCGATCCGTCTTCGCCCGTGCCAGACCGACACCCTTCAACGCCGCGGCGTTGGCGATCACGACCTTGTGAACATGGGGGCGGAGCACCTCAGCGACCCGCTGCGCGTTGCCGGTTGCCTCTAACGCGACCTGATCGCTGCGCCGCAACGACCGGGCGAACTGCTCGAGGTCTTTCTGCCGTGCCGGCACCCTGGGGTGACGACTGAACTGCTGGCCATCCCAGATCGCCACCTCGCAGAAATCGCGGTGAACATCCAAACCGATCGAACGCATCGAACCTCCTCCAAGCTGCTGGGGGAGATCGGTGAGCGAACGACAACTACGGATTCGTGCTCGCAGCACACTCGGGCCAGTCGCAGGGGCGGCCAGCTACAACGACGGGCTCCCAGCCCATAGTGTTCCAACGGCCTACCCAACCTGTGATCTCCCAGATGCCCCCGTGCCCGATCCGGCGAAGCCTACGACCGGACGACTCGAG
>JBJXFH010000055.1:0-11513 GCA_046155365.1 Acidimicrobiales bacterium
GGGTCCCCTGCGTCGCTCCAGGCACCGGCGTGGGAGACTGCAACGATGACGGCCCGAACTGAGCACTTGGCGTCCTGGGTAAGTCGACTGGTGCAGATCCCCAGCGTGAATCCCCTGCATGCCGGGCCCCGCTCGCTGGAGGCCGACGCCCTGGGTGAGACCCGCCTGGCCGAGGCCCTGGCCGGTTTCTTCACCGATCTCGGGGCCGATGACGTGGAGTTGGTGGAGGTGTTCGAGGGCCGACCCAATGTGTACGGCATCTGGGAGGGCACCACGGACCGTTGGGTGGTGCTGGACGTGCACACCGACACCGTCACCATCGAACATTGCCTCGGTGACCCCTTCGACGGGCGGGTGGCGGATGGTCGGGTGTACGGGCGGGGTTCGGTGGACACCAAGGCCTCCCTGGGTGTGATGCTGGCGGTGCTGGAAGACGCCCGGGCGGAGGGACGGCGACCGGCGCCCAACCTGGTGGTGGTGGGGTCCATCTCCGAAGAGGCCGGCGGATTGTTGGGCGCGGTCGGGTTCCGGGAATGGGCCGAGGCCCGGGGTTTGCGCCCCAATGAGGTGATCGTGGCCGAACCCACCATGTGCGCCCCGGTGCATGGGCACAAGGGTGGCGTGGGGTTCGAGGTTGAGGTGCATGGCCTGGCGGCGCATTCCTCCATGCCGCACCTGGGCCGCAACGCCATCTACGCCGCCGCCAAGTTGGTATTGGCGTTGGAGGCGGAGCACCAACGACTGCAATACGGACGGCCCGCCACCGAGGTGGGGTTGGGCACGCTCGGGGTGTCCATCATCAACGGCGGCACCGCCGGCAACATCGTGCCCGACCGCTGTGTGCTCAACGTGGGCCGGAGGGTTGTGCCGGGGGAGGATCACAGCGCCGTTGCCTCGGCGTTGGTGGCCCTCATTGAACGGGCCTGTCCGTTGCCAGTCACGGTGACGCAGATCAACACCGGCTCCCCCGCCTTCTACCAATCACCGGATTCCACCTTCGTTCGGCAGATCTGTGCCTGGGCCGGCACCGAGCCGGAGGTGGCGCCCTACGGCACCAACGCCTTGCGCTACGACGGGTTCGCCGAGCAGATGGTGGTGTTCGGGCCCGGTTCGATCGACAACGCCCATACTGCGGTGGAGTGGGTGCCGTTGGAACAACTGGAGCGTTGCGAACGGGTCTTCCGCTGCTGGCTTGGTCTGGACACCGCCCTGTGAGCGCGCCGCGCGGGCCGGCGCTGGTGGTGCTGGCGGCGGGGCTGGGTTCGCGTTTCGGCGGCGCCAAACAGTTGGCGGCGGTGGGTCCGGGGGGCGAGGTGATCTTGGATTACACCATGGTGGACGCCCGCCAGGCTGGTTTCGGGGAGGTGGTGCTGATCATCCGTCATGACATCACCGAGTTGGTCACCGATCATCTCCGAGCCATCCACGGCGAGACCATTCCGTACCGTCTGGTATTTCAGGACGACCTGGGTCCGGTCCGGGCCAAACCGTGGGGTACGGGCCACGCCGTGCTGGCCGCCAGGGACGCGGTGAGCGGACCCTTCGGTGTGGTCAACGCCGATGACTTCTACGGTGCGGGGGCGCTGCAATCGCTGGCCGACGCACTGGCGTCGGGCGGACCGGCGGATCGCCACCATCTGATCGCCTACCGTCTGGATCAAACGCTCTCCCCCGCCGGACCGGTTTCACGCGGGGTCTGTGAGGTGGAGGGAACCACCCTGCGCTCCATCGTGGAGCACTACGGCATCGTGCGCACCGGCGATGGGCAGATCCGCGCCGCGGACGCCCACGGCCAAGCCGGCACCGGCCACGCCCTGGCCCCCGACAGTGCGGTGTCGATGAACCTGTGGGGCCTGCAACCCTCCGCGTTGGAGGAGCTGGCCACGGCATGGGCCACCTTCAGCAATCACGCCGAACCAACCGCCGAGTTGCAGTTGCCCACGGTCTTGGACGCCGCGGTCAGCGCCGGGCGGGCGACGGTACAGGTGACCCGCACCGACGCCGCCTGGATGGGCGTCACCTACCCCGACGATCTGGCCGCGGTCCGGGCCCGGGTAGCGGAGTTGGTGCGCAGCGGCCGCTACCCGACCCCGCTCAGCTCGGGAACACCCGCACGATGAGGTCCCCGCCCCCGCCGTTGTCGGTGCTGAGATACAGCGCGCCGTCCGGTCCCATGGTGGCGGCCCGCAACCGTCCCAACGTGGAGTTGAGCACCGGCGGCAACACCTCCCCGGCCAGGTTCCCGGCGGCGTCGTAGAACTGAAGCCGTAACGCCGAGCCCCGCAAGGTGGCCACCGCCAGCGCCCCCTCGTACCCACGCCAGTGCTTGCCTTCAATGAACGCCGCCCCGCTCGGCGCCACCGTGGGCGAGCCCGAGGACCATCTGGCGCCCACCGCCCCGGCGAAGGTCATGGGCACGCCCTCGTTGTAACCGGGCACCGGATCCCAGCCGTAGTTGGCGCCGGCGGTCACCACGTTGACCTCGTCGTCACGCGACGGGCCGTGCTCCACCTCGTAGATGTCCCCGCTGCCGGGCCGCACCGCCAGACCCTGCACGTTGCGGTGCCCGTAGCTGTAGATCAGCCTGGTGACGGGGTTCGGGCTGCTGAGGAACGGGTTGCCCGCGGCCGGTCCGCCGGTGGCAGCGTTGATCCGCAGGACCTTGCCACCCAGAGAGGTCAGATCCTGGGGGTTGGTGCCGATGGCGGCGTCACCGGTGCCCACCAGCAGTGCCCCGGTGGCATCGAAACGCAACCGGCAGCCACCGTGACGACCGGAGCTGACCGGCAGCCCGCCCACCAACGGGTCAGCCACCCAGGTGGCCACGCTGAGCCCGGTGTCCAAGCTCCACGCCACCACCTTGATCTGGGGCCCCACCGCCCCCTGACAGGTGTAGATCCGCCGGTTGGTGGTGAACGCCGGATCCACCGCCAGGCCCATGAACCCCGTTTCCCCGCTGGCGAAGAGGTCCCCCAGGTTGGCGCTCACCTGCCGTACCGTACCGTCTGGTACGCGGACCCAGAGCCGGCCCGGCCGTTCGGTGAACAGCATGGCGCCATCGGGGGTGAAGGCAATGTCCCAGGGGTTGGTCAGCCCGCTGGCCATGGTGTCGATGCGCAGGTTCGGCGCCGGCTGACCCGTGCCCCGGAAGCCGCCATACCACCAGGTACCGAAACCGGTGCCGGGGGCCAGGAACAGCGCGTCATCGTCACCATCACCGTCTATATCGGCCACGGTGGCGGCGCTGTCGGGCCCGCCGGTGTCCACGCTGGCCACCGCCAAACCGTCGATGGAGCTGGGCCGGAAGAACCACACCAGGTCCTCTCCGCCGGTGGGGGTGTACCAGAACACGTCGTCGCGACGGTCACCGTCGAAGTCCCCGACGAAGGGTTGGTAGTTGCCGCCGGCGGTGATCGGGGCGCCCAGGAAGGAGCGGTCGGCGCGGCCGTAGAGGATGGCGTCGGGACCGTCCCCGGGGGTGTACCACAGCAGATCGTCGGTGCCGCTGCCATCGAAATCGCCGCCGCGCAGTTCGAAGCCGGCGCCGATGAACACCTGCCCCCCGCTGCGGCCGCTGCGGCTGCCCCACCACAGCACCGCGAACCCGTTGCCCCGGTCGTACAACACCAGATCCCCGGAGCCATTGGCGTCAAAGTCCCCCGCCACGAAGGCCTCGTACTTGTCCGCCACCGACGCCGGCTCCACCACGAAAGACCGTTGACCGCTGTCGTTGAACAACGCGTCCCCGCCGCCGGGAGCGTTGAAGAAGATGTCCTGTCCGCCGTTGCCGTCAAGGTCCGAAACCACCGCTTGGGCCTGCGCTGGCGGGGCCGCCACCAGCGTGGGCACCCAGGAGCGGTTGGGGGTGCCGTACCACACGATGCCCGGCACCGAACGCGACCGTTCGTACCAGAACAACATCGTCAATGCCGTCGCCGTCGAAATCCCCCACGAAGGGATCGAAACCGGCCCCGGCGCCGAGGGCCCTGGGGTCCACCTGCCCATCACTGCGGCCGTACCAGATGCCATCGGTTGCGGCCTGACCGCGGTAGAAGATGAGATCGTCACGGCCGTCACCGTCGAAATCCCCCCGCAGCGGCTGACGATCCGCGGCCACGAACACCATCCGCTCATCGAACGGGTAGGGACCGTCAAGTGCCTGCGCCGGCGAGACCCCCAGCGTCAGCACCGCCGCCAGGATCACGAAAACGCCGATCCGCCGGCCACGACGGGCCCTGGCTGAAGGACCGTTGAGCACTGACATGCTGGACCCCGTTCCTGCCGCCCGCAGAAATCACGCACCGCCCCACGAGGAGCGATGAGGTCGAGCGTAGTGGCTGGCGCCGTTACCGCAGGATGCCCAGGACCTGGGTGATGGTGAGCGCCAGGAGCAGGGTGACGGTGAGGTTCCCGGCGAATCGGGCCCATTCACCAACCCGGACCGAGCGTTCTCGACGCCGCCGCGGTCCCCGCAAATCCAATGTGAAGCCCTGAGAGGTAAGAGAGGTCACGACGTCGGTAACGACAGCCTCCCCGCCCCGCCACATAGGCCAGAAGTCCCGGCGCGATACCCCGGCGAGGTGCGGCGGAGAAACATGGGTCGATAGCCTGCTGCACCCATGGTCCGAACCAAGCGGCGGGTTCGGCCCCGGCGTGGCCTCGGGCGACGAATCGGCATCCGGTTCCGTGCCGGTGCCATCGTGCTCACGATGGATGCGAACCGGCGAGCGACGTTTGCCGGCATCGTGGCCTGCGCCGCATTCGTGACCGGAACCGCGGCGGCGACGGGGCTGGCAACTGACATCGAGCAAGTCCCGCGATCGTGGGGCAAGTATCGCGATGTCCCGCTTGCGGAACTGACTTTACCGTCAGGCTTCGGCTGGGTGGTGGTACTGATTCTGGTCGCGGCAGCCCTGTTGTGGTGGCGAGTGGTCACTGCCGGTGTGGTTGCCGATGATCGGGGCGTGCACGTGCGTAACGGCCTGTGGCTGAAGGTTTCCTATCCCTACCTCGCCATCGACAACGCCGTGCTGGGACCGGACGACAACATCCTCCGAAGACTGCTCGCGCTCCCGGCACTGGGCGGCCGAAAGCAGCGCTGGGAGTGCATTCATCTGGTTTTGGCCGATGGCACCACGGTTCGATGCCGGGCGCTGGCCAGCCACATCCGCCCGACCCGACGTGGTGACGCCGCGATCAAGCTGGACATTCTGCGTCGCTATCTCGGCGCCCAAGGATGCCCGTTGACCTCCTGAGCCGCTACACCCTCAGACGGCGTCGGTGCCCATCTCGCCGGTGCGGATGCGCATCACCCGTTCCACCGGGGCGATCCAGATCTTGCCGTCCCCGATCTTGCCGGTACGGGCCGAGGAGGCGATGAGCTCACCGATCTTTTCGGCGTTGGCCGACTCGCAGATGACCTCCACTTTCACCTTGGGCACGAAATCGATCTGATACTCAGCGCCGCGGTAGGTCTCGGTGTGGCCCCCTTGACGGCCGAATCCCTTTACTTCGGTCACTGTCAGGCCGGTCACCCCCGCACCACGCAAGGCGTCTTTGACCGACTCCAACATATGCGGCTTGATCACAGCGGTAACGATGTGGAGCATTCTGTTTCTCCTTTATTGTCAGTGCTTCTAGGTTCGATCATCCGGGTGTCGATGCTTCAGGCCCGGCGCTGGGCGGACCCGGTCACCGCGCCGTTGGCCATCGCCGGTGCCAGCATGTATCCCCGGTTGCGGACGGTACGAATCGACAATTCCAGCGGCTCCAGCCGGCGGCGCAACCGCAGTATGTGCACATCGAGCGCGTTGCGACCGGGATCAGCGCCCGGCCAACCGCCGGATAACAGCTCACTGCGCCGCACCACCGCCCCGAACGATCCCACCAACAGTCCCGCTAATCGGCTTTCGAGCGGGCCCAGGCACACCTCACAACCGCGAAAGTGCAACACCCCCCAGCTGTCCAGGCGGGGCGCGGCACTGGCCTGGGATCGGCTGCGGAAACTGAGGGTGTCCAACCGGGCCTGAAGATCGGAGCTTTCCACCGGCAGCCGCACCCAATCTTCCAGCGGATCATGGACCGAGGGGGCCTCGGCGCCGGTTTCGACCAGCAAAAGTCGGGCCACGCCCGCAGCCACCAGCTCCTCACGACGGTGATGCTCTGACGGCCAGCGGACCAACTCCACGTTCATGGCCCAACGGACGATACGCCGACACGATTTCCTCCCTGTTACAGGCAAGTGAACTGACCCCGGTGTGATCGGCGTCCCTCGGCCCGCTCGGCCCCCCTCGGCCCGGCCGCTGTGCAAGGCTCGGGCCCATGGCGCCAACGTTCACCACCCGTCCCGAGCTGGCCGGTAGCCACGGAATGGCCGCCAGCACCCACTGGCTGGCGTCAGCCACCGCGGTGTCGGTGCTGGAACGCGACGGCAACGCCTTTGACGCCGCGGTAGCTGCAGCGTTGGTGTTGCACGTGGTGGAGCCGCACAATAACGGCCCTGCGGGGGACGTGCCGGTGCTGTTCCGGGCGGGGCGGGAGGGGACGGTGCAGGTGCTGTGCGGTCAGGGCCCGGCGCCGGCAGGGGCCACGGTGGCCCACTACCGCAGCGAGGGGCTGGACCTCATCCCCCGCAGCGGGTTGCTGGCAGCGGTGGTGCCCGGGGCCACGCCGGCGTGGTTCACCCTGCTGCGGGACTTCGGCACCTGGGGCCCGGCCGAGGTGCTGGAACCGGCGCTGCACTACGCCCGCCACGGTTGGCCCATGACCCCCGCCACCGCGGCCTCCGTTGCCGGCAGCCGGGCCCTTTTCGAGGCCAACTGGCCCACCTCGGTGCGCTATTGGCTGCCCGGTGGCCGTGCTCCCCAACCCGGTGAGCGCTGGACCAACCCCACGTTGGCGGACACCTGGGAACGGCTGCTGGCCGCCGTTGATCCTCAGGCCGGCCGGGAACAGCAGATCGAAGCCGTGCTCCGCGCTTGGTGTGAGGGTTTCGTGGCGGAGACCATCGATCGTTTCGTGCGCCACCCGGTGGGCGACGGGGTGGGCCACCATCACCCTGGCGTGCTCACCGCATCGGACCTGGCGGCGTACCGGCCCGGCTATGAGGCCCCGGTGTCCCACGAGGTGGCCGGATGGACGGTGCACAAGTGCGGTCCGTGGTCCCAGGGGCCGGTGCTGTTGCAGTCCTTGGCGCTGTTGCAGCAAATCGGTCTGGAGGATCCGGCGGCGTGGCCGGACCGGGCCGGTGAACCCCTGCTGTCCAGCGCGGCGTCGGTGCACCTGCTGGTAGAGGCCATGAAGTTGGCCTACGCCGACCGGGACACGTTCTACGGTGACCCCTCCGCCGTCGCGGTGCCCCTCGAGGTCCTGCTCTCGGATCGCTACAACAGCTCCCGGGCGGCGCTGATCGACCCCGCAGTGGCGTCCCTCGAGTACCGGCCCGGTCACGTGGACGGGTTCGGCCGGGCCCCGGACTATCAGGCGGCGGTGGCACGGCAGTCCGTGGCCCGGGAGTGGGCCGCCCGGGTCAGCGGCGAAGCGGCCGGATCGGGGCCGCCCCGAGGGGACACCTGCCATCTCGACGTGGCGGACCGCTGGGGCAACGTGGTGTCCGCCACCCCCAGCGGCGGTTGGCTGCAATCGTCCCCCCACATCGCTGAGCTGGGCTTTCCGCTGGGTAGCCGGGCCCAGATGTTCTGGTTGGACGAGAATCATCCGTCCGTGTTGGCCCCCGGCAAGCGACCCCGCACCACCCTCACCCCCAGCCTGGCCACCAAGGACGACGGCCGCACCGCGCTGGCGTTCGGCACCCCCGGCGGGGACGGGCAGGACCAGTGGCAGCTGCAGTTCTTCCTGCGCCATGCGGTGGGGGGCATGAACCTGCAACAGGCCATCGACGCGCCGGCGTTCCGCAGCGCCCACTGGCCCGACAGCTTCTGGCCCCGTCAGGCCTACCCCGGGCGGCTGCTGGTGGAGGACCGATTCGGTGAGGCGGTGCTGGCGGAGTTGGCCGAGCGGGGACACAAGGTGTCCGCCGCTGGGCCCTGGTCCGAGGGCAACCTGTCCGCGGTGCTCAGCCCCGAGGAAGGGTTCTTGCGGGCCGCGGCCAACGCCCGGGGCATGCAGGGGTACGCCGCCGGCCGCTGATCCGCCAACCCGCTGATCCGCCAACCCGCTGAGCCGCCGACATGAACCCCGCGGCGAGGGCTCAGCGGGTTGAGGTGACCGCGGTGAGGGGCTGCTGTCCGGTAAGCACGGCCACCAGGTTGTCGCACGCCAACTGCACCATGGCGCCGCGGGCCTCATGGGTGGCGGAGCCCAGATGCGGCAGGAGCACCACGTTGTCCAGTCCGAACAGGTCAGGGTGGATGGTGGGTTCGAGCTCGTACACGTCCAGCCCGGCGCCGGCGATGACCCCCTGGCGCAGGGCCCGCGCCAACGCCGCCTCATCGATCAGCGGTCCGCGGGCGGTGTTGATCAACAACGCGGTGGATTTCATGCATACCAGCGCCGCCTCATCGATCAGGTGGCGGGTCTCGGGGGTGGACGGGGCGTTGAGCACCACCACGTCGGCGGAGCGCAACAGCTCCCCGAGGGGCAGGTAGGTGGCTGCGGCATCGGGAACCGGATGACGGTTGTGGTACACGACGTCCATGTCGAACCCGACGGCGCGCCTGGCCACCGCGGAACCGATCTTGCCCATACCGATGATGCCCAAGGTCTTGCCGTTGAGACCCACCCCCAGCAGCTCACCCGGCCGCCAGCCACCCCAATCACCGCGCCGCACCAGCCGCTCGGCCTCACCGGTGCGCCGGGCGGTGGCCAGGATCAGCGCCCAGGTCAGATCAGCGGTGGCGTCGGTCAGCACGTCAGGGGTGTTGGTGACCACCACGCCGCGTTCGACGCAGGCCGCCACGTCCACGTTGTCATAACCCACCGCCATGTTGGCCACCACCCGCAGGTTCGGGCAGGCGTCGAGCAGGGTGCCATCGATGCGCTCCGATAGCAGGCACAACAGCCCCGCCGCCGGGCCGGCCAAGGCCGACAGCTCCGCCACGGGGCAAGCGGCGTCGATGTCGCGGTAACGAACCTCGAAGCCGGCCGCCCGGAGGGGCTCGATGCCGGGATCGGGAAGCTGTCGGGACACGGCGACGACGGGCGGGCTCACCGGCCAGACCCTATCGGCGGGCCCTACGCTGCGCCCCCGTCAGCCTTGTCACCCATCACTGTCACCCCATCACTGTCACCCCATCACTGTCACCCCTCACTGTCACCCCATCACGGAGGAGCACCGGCCATGACCGCGCCGCCCACACCGCAGCCCACCGCCCCTGGGGACCGCCCCCCGAGCAGACTCGACGGCGGATTGGTGGTGGAGGTCCGCAACCACGTGGGCTACGCCACCCTCGATCGGCCCGAGCGGCTCAACGCCATCTCCGGCGCGTTGGCGGCGAACATCGTGGACGCCTTCGATGACTTCTCGACAGACCCTGCAGTATGGGCGGTGCTGTTGCGGGCCAACGGCGAGCGGGCCTTTTCCGCCGGTGCCGATCTGAAAGAGGCCGGGGCCCGTGACGCTCAGGCCGCGCCGGCGGCGGGCTCCCCACCCCGGCGACATCCTCAGCCGATGTTCGGGCCCCGCCGCAACTTCTTCGAGGTGATCCTGGAATGCGCTAAGCCCACGGTGGCGGCCCTGTTCGGTTACGCCCTGGGCGGCGGGTGCGAGCTGGCCCTGGCCTGTGACATCCGTATCGCCGCCGAGGACCTACAGATCGGTATGCCAGAGGCCAAGCGGGGCATGGGCGCCAACTTCGGTTCGGCCGTACTGCCCCGTATCGTACCGCAGGGTATTGCCTTCGAGCTGCTGTACACCGGCGAGCCGATCGATGCCCATACCGCTCAACATTGGGGTTTGGTGAACCGGGTGGTGGCCCGTGACGCGCTCGACACCGAAGCGGAGGCCATGGTCCGAGCCATCGTGGCCAACGCCCCGCTCACCACCCAGCGCTACAAGGCCATGGTCGGCAAAGGCCGGGATCTGCCACTTGCCGCGGCGCTGCGGCTGAACGTGGGCCCCAACCCCTACACGTCCGAAGACCGCAAGGAGGGCGTGGCCGCCTTTCTGGAGCGTCGCCGCCCCAACTGGCAGGCCCGGTGATCTGCCCGCTGGGCTCCCAGGCCGGGCACCGCCGCGGGGGAGACGGGGCCGGGTCCACCGGGCTGCCGGGCCGGTGCTGACGGCGGGGTCAGCCCGTTCGCTGGTGGGGCTGGAGAGCCGGGCTCGGGCGTCTTGCGGATAAAGGACAACCCACGTTCAAAGCGTTGATCAACCAGATCCGTGACGAACCGGCGGTCACCGCGGATGAGACCGGTTGGCGGGTTGATGCGGTGTCCGCGTGGTTGTGGGCGTTCGTGTCCGCCCATATCACCGTGTACCTGATCACCGCCGGACGCGGGTTCGAAGAAGCCACCCAGGTCCTTCCGAAAGACTTCGCCGGGGTCCTCATCCGCGACGGGTGGGGCCCCTACCGCACTTTCGGGATGGCCGCGCATCCCATACCAGCTCGCCGAACTGTTACACGAAGCACTCGTCGTGCGAGCCGCCCGGGACGGCGGCGCCTACGAAACTGGCGGGCACTTCGCTGACGCAGTCACTGCCCTCGAAGTTCGCCTCAACAACCTCGTCGAACGCACATCACAGGACCCCAGGACCCCTACGTGGCCCGACTATTGAAACACCTCCGACACGCCGCGAACAACATGCCGTACTCACGTTCCTGTACCGGCCCGGGATAGACGCCACGAACTGGCGGGCAGAAACAGAGATCCGACCGGCGGTCGTGAACCGCAAGGTATGGGGCGGTAACCGCACCAACCGAGGCGCTGACATCCAGCAAATCCTCATGACGATCTTCCGGACCGCCGCCCAACAAGGCCACGACATCATCACCACCTCCACCCAGCTCCTCGTCAGCCCAACACCCACCGCGGCCGCCTTCACCGGACCCACCCACCCACCCGGCTAAAACCCTTCAAACACGCCGCCGGTTCCGGGCGCTAACCAACTACCCCGAAGTCTTGGCCTTCGCCCACCCGCCCACCTGAGCAGTTATCTCTACTGTTGCGAATCAGACTCAACGGCAACCACTATGGGTTGACCCGTGACCACGCTGCATAAGGTTAGGAAAAGTTCCGTAGATCGCTCCGGTCGAGGGGTGCAGATCGGTAAACTATGGGCATGTCGGCGGGCATTGTTACAGCACTCCAAGAGCTCCTGGTCGATGTCCGCTCCCGTGGGTGTGACGCATCCCGGCTGGGGGAATTGCAACAAATAGCGAACCTGGCGGGTCAGGTGTTGCGTGAAGGGGCGTTGGTGGCGCAGCGCGAGGAGCACTGGGTCCGGGCAGGGCTCACGTCACCGGGGGCGTGGGTGGCGGCTCACACCGGGCTGCCTCGTCCGCAGGCGGCGGGGTTGTTGCGTGAAGCGGCGGCGTTGGAACACATGCCGCACA
>JBJXFH010000061.1:0-55860 GCA_046155365.1 Acidimicrobiales bacterium
AGATCTTCTATAATCGGCAGCGACTGCATTCCGGGTTGGGGTACCGCACCCCGCTGGAAGCACTCACCG
The DNA here is from genome assembly GCA_046155365.1 of Acidimicrobiales bacterium. Classification (GTDB taxonomy): domain Bacteria; phylum Actinomycetota; class Acidimicrobiia; order Acidimicrobiales; family CAIXPF01; genus CAIXPF01. The sequence goes on from JBJXFH010000061.1 coordinate 70, forward strand.
CACACGAAACACGTTCCGCAGCCTGACCAACCTGTCCGGAAATCGCGAAGCCTTCCACCTCGATCAGCGCGGCGAGACGCTGCTCGGACATCCCTCCAGCAATCCTGCCGTCAACTCACCGTCAGAAGAGAAAATGTAGGTGGTCGGATAGGCCGTCAATTCGAGTCGCACTCGGATCTCGCCGGTGGCATCGAACACGTTGGGGTAGCTCAGCGTCAGCCCGAGATCCTGAAGAAACGCTCGCGCCGCGTCGGGATCGTCCTTGGAGGCCACCCCCAAAATGACCACCCGGCCGGCGAAGGACTCCGCCGCTTCCTGCAACAACGGCATCTCGGTGCGGCACGGTGCACACCACGACGCCCGCCACTACCACGACACCGATCCGCCGCAGCCGGGCCCAACTCAGTCCACCACCAGGACTCATCTACGACAGTATGTCGTATTGCGGCGAGGTTAGCAGCGGCGGGACGTGGGTCAACCGGGACAGATGGCGGCGAACACCAGCCCAAGATGGTGCAGTTGCACCGTCGCAGACGCCACCGCGGCGGCGACGACCACCCCCGCGAACGCAGCCCACGACCAGGCTTCGCCGTTGCTGATTGGTGGCCGCATCAAGGCCTCGACACGAGCCGGCACATCAGCGCCGAGCATGCTCATCACTGGCACCGGTCCGTCATGGGCCACCAGGGCGGCACGGGCCACAGCTGCGGCCACGACACACCGGTCCCCGAGTGCGCCGGCGGCGTCTTCGTCGGCCCAACGCTCCAGGGCATGACGCAACTGCTTCACCGCAGGGGCCAACACCCCAACACCAGCGGCGAGGGAGCCAACCACCAGGAACCGGTCATGACGATGACGGAGATGGGCGTGCTCATGAGCCAACATCGCCCGACATTCCTCGGCACTCAACGCGGCAAGCATTGCGGTGGAAACCACGACGCCACCAGCCCGGCCGGTCTCCGCGAACGCAACCGGCCGGTCCGCCACAAAAACACGGACCAATCCAGCATCGCTGCCTCGTCCACGACGCCACATCCGCACCACCCGCCCCGCCCGCGCCGTGGCCAACAACGCGGCCGCCAACGCCGCCACGCCAACCCAACGCGGCAGGGGGTGATGCACCCCGAATGCGTCACGGCACCAACCGAACAACTCCCCGGTAGCGGGCTCGTGAGCCAAATAGCCCAGCGCAACCGCCCACGAGGTGACCAGCACGGTCCCAAACACCGACCCAATGGCGGCGGCGGACAGCCAAGCCGAGTGCCGAGGCCGCAAACGGTTCCCGATCACCGCCACCACAACGGTGGCCACCAACGCCAACAGCAACGGAGCGAACAGCCCCATCACCGGGGGGGTCCGCCAGACTCACCGAGAAGCCGACGCAGTTGGCCCACATCGCGCTTCGACAACGAGCCCACGAACCCCGCCAAAACCGAAGCCCGATCACTCGCCGCCGCCAACGTCTCCGTCATCTTCTGCGTGGCGAGCTCGCTCTCGGTCAACACCGCGCGATACGCATAGGCCCGCCCCAGCGCGACGCGGCCCACAAGACCCTTCTTCCACAAACGGGTCAACACCGTCATCACCGTCGTGTAGGCAAGCTGACCGCCAAGAACCGCATTCACCTCGCCAGGCGTCAGCGGCTCATCCGCGCTCCACAGCACCCTGAGGACATCTGCCTCCAACGCCCCATCGGGTCGCCGCTGCGCCACACGCCCTCCGTCAGTCTTGGTGATCCCGGTCCTGTTCACCGTCTGCCCGCCGAGCCTACCCTCGCCACCGCTGCAGATCCGCCGCCCGGCGGCTACCGATATTCACTGCACGCAGGACAGCCCCTTCGCCAACCTTGCGCCGAGGTGCCGCGTCCTTCTGAGCACCGCGCTCGCCCGCTCAAGCGAACGTGCGATCCCCGAAAACCGGACCGACGCGATCGGGAAGCCGATCGAGGAGCGTCACCACCAGAACCACCAAGCCGCCGCGACCGACGGGCCACAAGCCGGCTGTGCCCGCGCTCGACGCAACCAGAACCGGGCGGCGACTCAACCCCGAATTCGTCCACACGGTCCACCGAGCCCTTCATTCGACCACTCCGACGTCTCGTAGTTGCCGGAGACGGCTGGATGCCGGGGGCGCCATCCTCCTACACTACGTCGTAGAATCTCGGCGATGGAAGGAGCACCGGAAGAAGCAGCGGGTTGGGGGCAGTCCGCACCTGTTCAACCTCACCCGAAAGGATGCCGAGCATGATCAGCCAGGCCGACGGAGTCCGATGAACAGCCCACCACCCGCTCAGGACACCATCAACCTGCGGGCCTCTCGCCGTTCAAAGCTCGTCGTGCTCGGATTCGGACTCGCCGTTGCGATAACGCTGTACTTCGCGATTGCCATGCCCGGCATGGACCATTCGACATCGACGAACTCGCTGTCCAGCACCCGACACAACACCGAAGCGACACCTCTAGGTTGGGTCCGCCAAGGCGTAGCGGACTTCGGTCGGACGGTTCGGGATGACGCCTACCTCGTGATCAACGTCCACACGCCGCATCAGGGCAGCATCACCGGCACCGATGCAGCCGTGCCGTACACCGACATCCTCAGCAACTCGTCACTTCCCGCGGATCGGGGAGCGCCAATCGCCCTCTATTGTCGCAGCGGCAGCATGTCCACCATCGCCGCTCGCACCCTCGCCGATGCGGGCTACACCGACGTGGTCGAACTCGAGGGCGGGATGAACGCTTGGCAACAAGCGGGCAATGAACTGCAACCGTGAGGCCTCGCGCTGCATGACGCCACGGTCGACCCTCCCAGCCCTCAAGATCCACAGCGATCGTGTCGAGGTGCTGAGACGCCGGGGGACGTCGCGCGCACAAGCGGATACCCATCCGCTCCAGCACCCGATCGGATGAGGCGGACGAAATCCCGACGGGTAACCCGGACGGATTTGGGCACCTTGATGCGGAGGCCCAATATCGCTACTCGTCCCCCCTGCGGTTCACACCGGGAGTAGCCACCATCTTCATTGTGATCGGATTAGTGTTCCAGTCGCCCATTTGGCTTGGCTCGATGGCCCTTGTCGCCTTCAGTGGGGCCCTACTGCCCAGCGGGATGCTTATTGATCTGGTTTACAACCTCGGCGTGCGCCATCTATTTCACGCTCCACCGTTACCTCCCACTCCGAAGCCGCGACGGTTTTCTTATCTGCTTTCCACTTTACTGTTGGCGGGTTCAGCCTTGTTTGAACTACGACATCTCCAATGCTTGCCTGGGGTTTCTGAACGGCATCCATCTGGCTGGTGTCATGATCCATTCTGGCCAGATCGACTACGCGCTTATCGTCGACGCCGAAGGGACCCGAGAGTTCTACGACAATACGATCGCCCGACCGCCAGCTCGAAGGACTGGCGCCGGCAACACCACCGGAACCCACCTCCACCGCGGGCTTCCGGGGACGACGCCCTCGCAGCGGACAGCCATCATGTCGGACCTGCGCTGAGATCCACGTCATCTCGGGCGGCGAAGTCGTTTCGGCAGGCGGTCGAGCAGAACCACCATTGGTGTCCGTCCCGTTGATAGTCGGGGGCGCCGTCTGCTTCGACGGCCATGCCACAGACGGGATCGGTGGCCATGGCCGCAAGCTCCCGGAAGGCACCGTCTTCGAGCCACAGCACCCGGTCGGCGATTTCGCGCAGACGGTCGTCGTGGCTGACGATGACGATGCTGCGTTGTTCTTGGACCGCGAGGTCGCGGAGGAGCCGGGCGATTTCGCGTCCGTGGGAGGAGTCAAGGTTGGCTGTTGGTTCGTCTGCGAGCACGACGGTGGGGTCGTTCGCCAATGCACGGGCGATGGCGACACGTTGCTTCTCTCCGCCCGAGAGCTGATCGGGACGGAAGTCGAGGCGCTTGGCTAGCCCGAACCGCTCGAGGAGCTCGGTGGCCCGTTGGTGGGCGGCGCGGCCGAAGCGACCGGCCAGGTTGCAGGCGAGCTCGACGTTCTCGATGGCGCTCAGCGCGGAGAGCAGGTTGAAGTCCTGGAAAATGAACCCGAGATAGCGGGCTCGGAGCGCGGGGAGTCGCCGTTCGGGAGCTGTCGCGAGATTGACGCCATCGATGATCACTGACCCGGTCGTGGGGCGGAGCATGGCCCCGAGCATGAGCAGCAGCGTCGTCTTGCCGCTGCCCGACGGGCCCATGATGAGCACGACCTCACCACGGGCAACGTCGAGATCGACGGCCCGCACGGCGTGAACGGCGATCTCGCCCTCACCGAAGGTCTTGGTGAGCTGTTGGACCGAGATGGCAGGGCCGTTCATGCTCACTGCCTCCTGAACGCGGTGGCAGGGTCGACCGTCGTGACCCGTCGGAGCGGCACCATCGCGGCGAACGCGCCGATCACGAGCGCACCGAGGCCGGTACGCACAACCGATCGGACGCCGATGACAACGTCGAGGTTTGGGGTCAACGCCGAGATGGCCGCACCGGTGACCACTGCCAGGCCGACCGCGACGACCATCCCGAGGCCGACGGACCATCCGGCCTGCGCGGCGACGATCATCGCCAGCCGACCTGAGCTCGCGCCGAGGGCCTTGACGACCCCGTACTCGCGGAGCTTGCCCAGTGTGGCGGTGAGCAAGGTGAGCGCTACGACCGCGAGGGCGATGAGGAACCCGATGATTGACATGATGCGCATCACGTCGGCGGCCATGTCGCTCACGAGCTTTGCTTCCTGACGAGCGAACTCGGCCCGGGTTTGCACGGTGACACCGGGGAGGGCCTCATCGAGGCGTTGCGTTAGATCTGTCGCGCTGACCCCGGGCTCGGCCCCGACGAGCACGTACGCGATCGACGGGCCACGCAGGCTCGCGAAATCCTCGCTGCGGACAAACACCGTGGTGTTCACGATGTTGGTGCCGTTCGTCGAGAGCCCGCTGACGGTGAACGGTTGGCCCAACACGACGACGGTGTCGCCGACGTCGACGTCGAGCTCGCCGGCGGCGGTGACGTCAACAAGTGCCTCGGCCGGTCCCGGTGGGCGGCCGTGGGTGATCTGGCGTGGGCCGCCTCGGCCGGTCGCGGTCTCATAGCCGAACACATAGGTGGACCGGCGGCCACCTCCTGGGACTTCCACGATGCTGCTGGTGTAGCGCAGCCCTTCGACCCAGGCAACACCGTCGATTAGGCGGGCCGCTTCCACCGTGTCGACCGCCAGAATCGATTGGGACATGTGCAAGGTCCGGACGTCTTGTTGAGAAATGAACACATCGGCCGGCGAGGTACGCATATACGCGGTGACTGAACGCATGGCCCCGGCGACGACCCCGTCGAGGACCAGCACCAGCAGCAGGGCCGCACCGACACCGGAGATCGCCAGCCCGGCACGGCGGCGGTCCTGGAACAGGTTCTTGCGAGCGAGCGACACGCGACGGGTCATCACGCACCCCGATAGGCGCTGGCCGGATCTAACCGGGCGAGCCGCCGAGCGGGAACGATCGCCGCGATTGCGCCCATCACGACCGCCGCGCCCACCGCCCGGGCCAGGCTCGTGCCGGTGGTCACCACCGTGAACTGGGGACGCACCCAAACAATCGCCGATCGCCCGACAAGAAACAGCACGAACCCGGCGAGCAGTCCCGCCGCGGCGATCATCATCGTCTGACGCATTGCAAGGCCGAACAGGTAACGGCCGTGACCTCCGATGGCCTTGACAATCCCGTACTCTCGACGACGATCAGCGATCGCCGAATAGGCGCTCAGCGCGATCACCAGGCTCCCGATGACGAACGCCACGCCGGTCATGAACCGCATCGGAACCGAATAGGCCCGGGCAATCAGCTCGAAGTCGTTCACCGCGAGCTGGTCGCGATCAAGCGCCGTGTACCCACCGGCAACAAGGCGGGACCTGACCGCGTGGGGACGGTCCGTTCCCACGAGCACGAAGCTCGTCGTCCCAGGCGCTGCCAAGAGCGCGTCGGTCGCGCCGTGGGTCATGAAAACGAACGACGCCATGAACGCGTCCGAACCGGTGCCCACGATCGTGAACCGGCGTCCCATGATGTCGATCGAGTCACCGATGTCGAGGTTGTGCCGTCGGGCGAGAACCCGTCCCACCACGACCTGGTCGTCGTTCGCGGGCGCGCGCCCCGAACCTAATTCCCACGGACCGCCCCGCTTCCCGGGAACCGATCCGATGACGACCACTGGGACCTTCCGGTCGTGCAGATCGACGATAGAGAAGAACGCCCGAACCGGGACCGCCCAGTCGATGTCGGGATCGTCCGACACAACATCAACCATGCTCGCCGGGATCCGACTGCTCGACCCGTAAAAGTTGTACGTCCCGGCCTGCGCGACATACAGATCAGCGCCAACGTTGTCCTCGTACACGGTGACACCCGACTTGATCCCCGCCCACAACCCGTCGAGCACCAGGATCAACATGACCGCCAGACCAACCCCGCCCGCGCTGGCCAGCAGCCGGCGCGGTTCGGCCAGGAGGTTACGGCGAGCCAACGGGACGGTTCCATGCATCTCAAACCCCGCAATCCCAGCGCACCCCGACCGGCACCGAAAGCACCTCGACCACCAGCAGAACCGTTCCCCGAGTTGGCCTCGTGGGGATTGAACACCAACCCACGGTCCCGGTGACGGCCACCCCGAACTTCACAGCCATCAGCTGCCCTCGGCGTCTCGACCAACGGACTGACGGTCGTGATCATCGCGATGTCCGCCGTGGTGACGGCCGTGACCGCCGCAACCGTGCCCACCCAAGTGCATGGCCAAGAACACCGCCATGATGAGGATCCACACCCAGTTCGCTGCCAGGAACTCGCCCATCTCGGCCTCCTTGCTCTGGGTTCATCGTGCGGCCTCGCGGCGTTCCCGCCATCCGCGCGCGCTACGGACCGTGTCATGCGGGTGACTACTGACTTGGCCGGTGACGGGACCCGGACGGGCGGACCGGAACCGTCGGCGCCGCCGAACCCGTGCCGGCACCGCGTACTTTCCCGAGGTAGAGATCCGCTGACGCCCCGGATGGCAGAAGCCGTGCGGAGCGCGACGATCGAGACCATGAAACCCACGACCGCGCCCCACACGACCACGGCCGAGACCACTATCGAAGGCCGATCGGACGAGTACCACGAGCGTCCCACGCCACCGCTACGAGCCCGGACAGGCCGGCGGAGCATAGATCGACAAGGGGGCAAGTGACGTGAATGACGATATCAGGCTCGGGCGGATTGCGGGGTTCCCACTCGGCATGAACTGGAGCGTCCTCGTCGTGTTGTGGCTTCTTACCTGGAGCCTCGCCGAGCATGTGTTACCCGATGCCGCCTCTGGCCATGGGAGCGGCACCTACTGGATCGCCGGACTCGCCGGAGCCCTGTTGTTCTTCGGATCGCTCCTCGCACACGAACTGGCCCACGCCGTCGTCGCCCGACGCGCCGGCATCGAGGTCAAGGGGCTCACCCTGTGGCTGTTCGGCGGCGTCGCCTCCCTCGGCAGCGAACCGAACACCCCACGCGATGACCTGCGCATCGCCGCCGCCGGACCAGCCACCAGCATCGGGCTCGCGGTCGGCCTCGGCTTGGTCGCAAGTTTCCTAAACGGGCTGGACGCCACCCACATCGTCGTTGCGGTCGCCGGCTGGCTGGCCGGGATCAACCTCATGCTCGGGGTCTTCAACCTCGTCCCCGGCGCACCGCTCGACGGTGGCCGGATCCTGCGCGCCGTCCTTTGGGGCCGACACCGCGACCGGGACCGAGCCACGATCACCGCCGCACACGCCGGCCGTGTCGTCGGTCTCCTCCTTATCGGGCTCGGGCTCTTTCAGTTTCTCATCAACGCCGGCCTTGGCGGCCTCTGGACAGTGTTCATTGGCTGGTTCATCCTCACCGCAGCCCGCGCCGAGGAAACCGGAGTCGAGACCCGCCGAACACTTGTCGACGTCCGGGTCGCCGACGTCATGACCCCCCATCCCCAAGTCGCCCCCGGCTGGATCACCGTCGACGACTTCATCGAGCACTATCTCCTCGGCAGCCGCCACTCCGCCTACCCCGTCGAGAACCACGACCACCACACCGTCGGGCTCGTGACCCTCGCTCAGCTCCGAGCCATCCCCCGCCACGAACGCGCCAGCACCACCGTCGCTGACGCCGCAATGAGCCTTGACGATGTTCCCGTCGCCACGCCCGACAGCCCACTGACCGCTCTCCTCGAGCGCCTCACCCCAGAGACCGGCGGCCGCGCCCTTGTCTTCCAAGCCAGCCAGCTCGTCGGGATCGTTACCCCCGCCGACGTCGCCCGAGCGATCGAGACCCGGACTCTCACAGACCGCCATCGCTCCAGTGCAACCCCCGTTGCTTGAGCACCGGGGAACTGCCGCAAACGTCGGTACCCATGGCCGGGCCGGGCCGAGACGCCGGTGACGGTCTGGCCGGGCCAGGGCGAACGCGCCATGACCGCCGCCTCCAGCTTCGTCGCCACCGCCGGCCACCACGCTCTCAACGGCGAACCCCACACCTGGAACTGCGGCTCAAATCGCCGGACCGGCAGGACAGCAGCGGTGACCGATCTCAGCTAACAACATAGCTACATATCAGTGGCGCTCGCGGCTCCCAAACGGCGATTCTGAGCGTCCCGCTGTTGGCCCGGGTGGTCGGGCCTGCCTGGGGTGTAGCCGGGGCACGAAGCGGGGCCGGCCTTCGGCATACTCGTCCCATGCGGTCCCGAACGCGGCCGCGACCTCCCGTTCCTCGTCGATCGCAAGCCGCCGGTAGAGGTACACGAGAATCGGGAACATGATGAACGTCGGGATCGTGGGCCACTGCAGCAAAAACCCAACCATGATCAACAGGAATCCTGCGTACTGGAACGGGCTCAAGTGCGGGTCGCCCTCCCATCCGATGAGATCGCTCCACAGGTGACCGCCTTCATGGGTGAGGGTGAGCACGCCGAAGCGGCTGCCCAGCCAACCCGACAACAGGTAGATGGTGAGCGGGAAGCCGTACATCTCCACCATGAGCGCAACGACGAACGCTGAGAAGCCGCCCATCGCCTTCCAATCCCGTCTGGTATGCGGGTGAAAGAAACTGCCCGCGAAAATGATAAACACCGCCGACCATCGTGCAGCGCGCGTTTGCGCCCTGACGGTTCACCGGCGTGTTGCGATCCTGAGCAGATCTTGCGAGAGCGGTTCGATCGGGGCGACCGCGACGCGCGGGAGTACGAGCATCGGCGAGACGTTCTAAGGCCTTGAGGTCAACGGTTGCTCTCAGCCGCGGCAGCACGGTCCAGCGGTGCCGCCCTGTCAGTCGCCGGTGATGTCCCAGGAGGCTTGGACTGGGGCCGGGAATCCGGGGAGGGTGAGGGTCGCCGTCTTGCGGGCGGTGCCGCTGGCGTCGAATTGCAGTTGACCGCTGCGGTGGTGGCCGTTGGGGCCGTCTCCGCTCCAGCGGGCCCCGGTCCAAGGGGTGCCGTCAACGTCGAGTTGTGCGGCGGTGAGGTCCATGGTCAGTTCAACGGTGTGGGTGTCGAGCACCACTGAGAACACGGCTCCATCGGCGTCGATGCGTTCGGGGGTGATGGTCACGGTGACGGCGCCGGCATCGATGCGTTGTTCAGGCCAGGCGCCGGCCGAGGGGGTATCGGCGCTATCGGCGCCACAGGCCAGCACGAGATTGACCAGCGCGGCGCCGATGACTGCGATGATCAGCCGTTGGCGCATGGGTCCGGCGTGGTCGCGGTGAGCTGGGCGCGCTGTTGGGTGGTGAGTCGGTGGAGTCGCCGCGCCGCGATGACGACACCGACCGCGGTGATGGTGATGCCCAGCAGCATGACCGGTATCCGTTGGTCGGTGAGGAACGTGGCGGCACCGGTGGCGCCGAGCACCGGCAAAAGATCGGCGAGGTGGTGCGCGCAGCATGCCACCATCCCGACCGTGGAGGCCCCGGCGCCGGCACCGCCAGCGGCGCGGGACGCGCGGTTGAGTCGATGGCGGTGTTTGAGTTCGACCATCAACATGACCTGCGCGCCGAAGCCGGTCACGATGAACAACAGGTACGCCCAGTCCGTTCGTGCCTGCTCTTGCAGATGAGCCCAGGACCCCGAGGCGCCGCGTACCACTGCGATGTAGAACGCGGCCATGGCAAGCACTGCCGCCACTCCCGCCACGACACTGCGACGGTGCACGCCCCTCGTGAGGGGAACAGCCGGCGCGAATTTGTCGCCTTGTTCGACACCGCGTTCAGAAAGCGCGTTGGCGGTCATGAGATCCGCCTCGGCCGATTCTGAGGGACGAGGACCAGTGGGACCGTGCAGTGGCGGGCCAGGTGGGCGCTCACGGATCCGAGGACCGCGGCGGCGAGTGGGCCGTGGCCGCCGGCGCCGATGACGATCAAGTCCGCTCGATAGTCGCACAGCATTCGACGGGGGTCCCCGTGCAACACCTCGCAGGACAGCTCGACACCCTTGGCCGGGGTGAGATTCCCGGCCCGGGCAAGCTCATGCTGCACCAGGTGATGCGCCCCTGAGTCGTCCTCGCTACTGACAAGCCCGCTGGAGCTCGTCGAGGGCGACGGCTCCCAGGCGTGCACCAACGTGACCCGGTCACCGGCCCGGGCGTGTTGAATGGCCCACCGCAAAGCGGCGTGAGAGCACAGGGAACCGTCGACCCCCACAGCGATGGACTCGTGCGTTCGGGATGTGGTGTTCATGAGCGGCGCTCCAGGTGGAGGGTCTTCAAGGCAGCTGAGTTGGCGATGACGGACAGGCTCGACAGTGCCATGGCGGCGGCGGCGATCATGGGGTTGAGCAGACCGGCGGCGGCGATGGGCACTGCGGCGGTGTTGTAGGCGAAGGCCCAGAACAGGTTTTGGCGGATCTTGCGCATGGTCGCCCGGCTGAGGCGGATGGCGACCGCCACGTCCCGCACGTCGTCCCGGATGAGGATCAGTCCCCCGGTTTCCTTGGCAACATCGGACCCGGAACCGATGGCGATGCCGATGTTGGCGGTGGCGAGCGCCGGCGCGTCGTTGATGCCGTCCCCGACCATGGCCACCACCTCCCCTGCGTCGCGGAGTTGCTGCACCGCTTTGGCCTTATCCTCGGGTAGGACGTTGGCGATGACCGTTTCGATGCCGACCTGGCGGGCAATAGCCCGGGCGGTTTGCTCGTTGTCCCCCGTCAACATGACGACGTCCACGCCCAGGGCCCGCAGGTCGGCGACGGCGTCAACGGCGTTGGACTTGATGGTGTCCGCCACCGCGATGATCCCCGCCAGGTGCCCATCCAGCGCCACCAGCATCGCCGTTTTCCCGTCGCGTTCGAACCCCGCCAGTTGCGCCTCGACGGTGTCGGTCACCGGGCACCCACCCCGGGTCATGAGACGGCGGTTCCCGAAGAGGACCTCGGAGCCGTTGAGGGTCACCCGCACGCCGTGCCCGGGGACCGCCTCGAAGGTGTCCGGTTCGGGTATCGATCCCCCCTCCATGCGGGCCCGGGTCACGATGGCCTGGGCGAGGGGGTGTTCGCTGCGAAGCTCCGCCGCCGCGGCCAACAGCACCAGACGATCAGCCCCGATCGGACCACCCGGCCGTTCCAGCACGGCGATGTCCGTCACTGTTGGTTCGCCGCGGGTGAGCGTGCCGGTCTTGTCGAACACCACCGTGCTCAGCCGCAGGGCCTGTTCGAGGTACTCGGCGCCACGGATCAAGATGCCGGCCTCCGCACCTTTGCCGACCCCCACCATCAGCGCCGCCGGGGTGGCGATCCCCAAGGCGCAGGGGCAGGCAATGATCAGCACCGCGATGAACGCCAAGATCGCCTGGGGCACGTTCCCCGCGATCGACCAGCCGGCGAAGGACCCGAAGGCCACGATCAGCACCGCCGGCACGAAGTAGGACGTGACCCGATCGGCGAGGCGTTGGATTTGCGCCGAGGAACCCTGGGCCTGTTCGACCAGGGTGATGATCTGACTCAGCGCCGTGTCCGCTCCCACCCGGGTGGCACGGAAACGGAACGACCCGGTGGCGTTGATGGTCCCGCCGATGACACTGTCACCGCGATGTTTGTCCACCGGCATGCTCTCACCGGTCAACAACTTCTCATCCACCGAGGAGGTGCCCTCGATCACCTCACCGTCGGTCGCGATCCGCTCACCCGGCCGAACGATGATCACGTCACCGACCTCCACACTCTGCGCGGGGATCTCCATCTCCTGCCCGTCACGGATCACCCGGGCCGTGGCCGGGCGCAAATCCATCAGCTTGCGCACCGCCGCCGAACTCTTCTTCTTGATGATGTCCTCCATGTACTTACCAAGGAGGACAAAGGCAATGATGACCGCAGAAACCTCGAAATAGACCTCACGCTCGCCGACCTCGATCGGCAGGACATCGGGAGCGAAGACCACGATCACGCTGTAGAAGTAGGCCACGGAGGTGCCCAGAGCCACCAGCAGGTCCATGTTGATGGCCCGACGGCGAATGGCCTGATAGGCACCCTGGTAGAAACCGGCCCCGCCGATGAACTGCACCGGGGTCACCAGGATCAGCATCCACACCCCCCACGTGAACCATGGCAGGGCATCGATCGGCGCCCATGTCAGCAAGGTGGCCCCCGCGGCCAAACCCAGGAACACCGCCACCCGCAAGATGGCCAGCACCAGCACGCCGCCCATGGCGATCGCCACCCGGCGCTTCATCCGCCGAAGCTCCTCGTCGGGTGCCTCGAAGGTCCGCTGACAACCGCTGCTACAGAAGAAATACGTGCGCCCGGCCACCTCGGCCCGCAACGCCGTCGCAGAGTCCACCATCATCCCGCACACCGGGTCGCGTACCATGGCGGGGGGTCGTTGGGCGGTGCGCTGTGTTGTAGCGGTGGCCCCACCCGATTGCGGCTCTGATTCCATCTCGATCCACAGTAGGTCCTACAGTTTGTCGTAACAGGGCTGAACGTCCTCTACAGCCGGGACTTCCGCCTGCTCACTACGAGTCGCCCTGGAGGTGGCTGCCATCGGCATTCTTTCCCCACTACCGGCCGCGCCCGCGAGGCGCCGCGTCAGCACCAACCAACGGGAGGGACAGACCCAACAACGAGTCCTGTTCCGCTGTGGCATCCGGGGGTGGATTGCCCTCACGGTGTTGGTGCTCGGCTGGTTCTTTGCTTTCGCTTCCCCCGCGGGAGCGCACAACTCCCTCACCGGGAGCGAACCACCCGACGGTGCCACATTGCCGGCGGGCGGACGGCTCATCTTGCAGTTTGCAGCCGATGTCCCGTTGGAGACCATGAGCGTGGACCTCGTCCAGACCTCCGGCGTCAGAACCCCAGTCGTTGGGTTGTCCCACGCGGCGTCACCACGTGAGGTCCTTGTTCCCCTTCCGCCAGCCATCACCGGCGAACTGAGCCTGCGTTGGCGGTTGGTCGGTCCCGATGGCCATGTCATCACCGATCGGCTCAGCTACACCGTCGAGCAGCCGGGCAGTCTCGCGCCGGGCGTGCCCACGACCCTGCCTGCCGCCGCAGAGCCCGCACCGCCGGTGCTACAGAACACCGTTGAACCGGCGGACTCCCCGGTGGGCGGCTTCGGGCGTTGGCTGTTACGGGCTGGGTCCTACCTGGCGCTGGTTGCAGCGATGGGCTTGGCAGTCACCGGAAGGCTGGTGTGGCCGGGACTGTTCCTGTTCGCGCAAGCCCGCCAAGCGCTGCTGGTGGCCCTGGCCGCAGTGGCCGTGTTGGGCTTCACGCAGCTCGCCGTGCTGGCCGGTGACATCACCCAGCGCTCGCCATGGTCAGCACTGGATGCGCTCAACGTCGCCTTCCGAACCGACGCCGGCATCGCCTTGGGCGTTCGGGTTGCCGTAGCGGCCCTGGCGGGTATCGCGCTGGCGTGGGAGCGAACCTGGTCCAGTGTCGGCACGGGTCGGGACTGGGCACTTCTCGGCGTCGGCGTCGCTCTGCTGGGAACGTGGTCCTTCGCCGGGCACGCCAGATCGATGCGTTGGCCTGTTGTCGGGGTGCCGGTAGATCTGTTGCACCACGCGGCCGCCGCCACGTGGTTGGGCGGCCTCGGCGTGGTCGGTGTCATCGGCCTGCGGATCCTTCCCCCTCCTGACGCCGCCCGGGTCGTGGAGCGCTTCGCGACCATCGCCGCGGCCTCGGTGGCGATGCTGGGGGTGACCGGCCTCATCGGCGCGGCCCGATTCATCGAGGGTATCGACAGCCTGTTCGACCCGCACACCCGCCTGCTGGCCGCCAAACTCATCGTGTTGAGTGCCATGTTGTGGGTGGCCAACGTGAACCGCAAGCGGGTCATGCGCTGGGCTGCCGTTGGCACCAACCCTCGACGGGGCCATATTTGGGCCCTCCGGCGGGCCATGACCACCGAACTCGTGATCGGCGTCGCCGTCATCGCCATCACCGCCGTCATGGTGGTGACCACACCGGTGATCTCCACCTGATCGGACAACCACCACCGACGTACTACGATATGTCGTAGGAGGTGGCTCACCTGCTACTCCCTTGGAACGCCCTTTGAAAGGATCGTCAATGAAACGTCTCTCCTCGCTGGTGTTCGTGACCCTGACCGGGGTCGCGGCAATCGGGTTGACAGCCTGCGGATCGAATTCCGACGAAGCATCCTCGGGATCGTCGGCCGATCCTGCCGCGTCCGCCATTGAGGGTGCGTCCGTGTTCAACGATGCCGATGTGACCTTCGCCCAATCCATGATCCCCCACCACGAGCAAGCAGTCGAGATGGCCGAGATGGCGCTCGACCCGCAGATGAAGGCCAGCGCGGAGGTGACCACCATCGCGAAGCGGGTGCAGGCCGCGCAAGACCCCGAGATCACTCAGATGAAGCAATGGCTGAGCGCCTGGGGCAAGCCGCTACAAATGGACACCACCGGCGGGCACGATATGTCCACCATGCAGGGCATGATGTCCTCGGAGGACATGATGGCTCTCGGTGCAGCCAACGGCGCCAACTTCGACACCATGTGGCTCGAGATGATGGTCCGTCACCACGAGGGAGCTATCGCCATGGCCAAGACCCTGAAAGCTGAAGGCGACAGCCCCGAGGCGGCCAAGCTGGCAGACGCGGTCATCGCCGGACAGCAAGCCGAAATCGACGAAATGCAACAACTCCTCGACAAGTAATCCGGTCCGGATCACACACTCGTCGATATCGGAGCACATCCGACCGAGCAACCAAGGGCGGCGAAATGAACCCGATCATTGATAGACAGTGGAGTCGTCGCAGGTTCCTCCTGGCCTCCGGCGTCCTTGCGGGCAGTGCGCTTTCGGGTTGCCGCGATACGACCACCCCACAGCGGGTTGGTAGTTCGGGCGACGAGGTGCGCTCCCAAGAACGGAAGCGAGCAGTAGCGGGGGCCGGCACCAAAACCATCGACCTCGTGGCCGGGCCGCTCGAGATCGATCTTGCCGGTCGAATTGTGAACACCGTCGGGTACGGTTCCTCAATCCCCGGCCCCGAGATCCGACTCCGTGCGGGAGACACCTTGGAAGTGCGGCTGGAGAACCGGTTACAGGCGCCGACAACAGTGCACTGGCACGGCTTGGCGATCCGAAATGACATGGACGGCGTGCCGGACATGACTCAGCTCTCAATAGCGCCGGGACAGAGTTTTACCTACCGGTTTACGGTCCCGGACCCCGGCACGTACTGGTTTCATCCGCACATGGGCCTTGACCTCGATCGGGCCATGTATGCCCCACTTATCGTGGAAGACCCGACCGAACCCGGTGCCTATG
The DNA here is from genome assembly GCA_046155365.1 of Acidimicrobiales bacterium. Lineage (GTDB taxonomy): Bacteria > Actinomycetota > Acidimicrobiia > Acidimicrobiales > CAIXPF01 > CAIXPF01. The sequence goes on from JBJXFH010000061.1 coordinate 15,835, forward strand.
ACACCGAGACGGTGTTGATGTTCGACGACTGGCTCGACGGCATCGACGGCGCATCTCCCGAGGCAACGTTCGACGAACTGAGATCCAATGGCGCCATGGGGAGCATGGACCACGGGATGATGGGAACCATGTCCGGCGGTCCAGGCAGCGGCGCAATGAGCGGCATGAACGATTGGGGTGACGTCACCTATCCACTCCATCTGATCAATGGCCGTCCCCCCGCCGACGCAATGAGCATTGCCGTTGCCGCCGGGGGCCGCGTCCGGCTTCGCATGATCAACGCCGGTTCGGACACGGTCTACCGCATTGCCGTGGGTGCTCAGCCGATGCTCGTCACCCACCTCGACGGATTCCCCATCGAACCAATCGAGGTCGATACCGTGCTGCTGTCGATGGGTGAACGGGTCGATGTCACCGTGACCGTGCCATCAGGTGTGTGGCCGGTGCTCGCCCTGGCCGAAGGCAAGGCGGGCTCGGCACTGGCTTGGCTGCGAACCAACGATGCTGGCCCCTCCTCCGCAGTCGTGCCCGACCGGTTACCGGGACACGACGGGCGAATCCTCGATCCGGCGTCGGCGCGGGCCACCGAGGCCGTAGCGTTCGACGCGGGGAAGCCGGATCGAACCATCGACGTCGAGTTGACCGGCGGGATGATGGGGTATGAATGGGGCATCGACGGACGTCGTTTCGGGCAACACCGTCCGATTGACGTAGGCCAAGGCGAGCGCTTGCGTCTCCGGTTACAAAACCAGACCATGATGGTGCACCCGATGCACCTGCACGGGCACACCTTCGCCCTCGCCGGCGAACGGGGCGCCCGGAAGGACACCGTTCTTGTCCGCCCCATGCAGTCGATAGCAATCGACGTGTTGGCCGACAATCCCGGACAATGGATGGCGCACTGCCATAACACCTACCATCTCGAAGCCGGAATGGCAACAGTACTCTCATATCTACAATAAAAGAACGATAATGAAGTACTTCTACAGATGTATTTCCACATCAGCGAACACCAGCGAACAAACGTCGTGAAGGGTCGCCCCTCACCGCCGGACATCGACGCCCTTGCGGCGGCTGGCCACGTCGCTCGAATCGGGGTCGTCGATCGCGACTTGGTCGTTGGCGCCCTTCTCGGAGGTGTGACCGGCGCGCAGCGCGCGGTCGTCTCGAAACCAAGCGCGCAGGCCAGCCGGCCCGCCAGCAGGACGCGCAATCGTGGCATTCAAGGTCGCCTCATCACAAGATCAACCGCGGGAGGTGGCGCTGGGTCCGCTTCGGTCGTTGACGTTGCTGCCCGTTTGGCGGTGCGGCTTGCTCCGGGCCGGCAGGCGACCGCCAACCCTGTTCGCTGCCTCGGTCCACTTCCGAGCCGGCGCGAAACCAGGGCACACACCTCGAGGCAGCGACTTCCGGGCTGCGTCACCCGTCGTCGCGGTCACGGCCATGCCATGCGGCGGGGCATCGCACACGTACTGCTCCCACCTCACTCTGTGCTTGCTTCGGCGCGCTCGACAGCCGGCAATCGCCGTCGACATCGTGCCCACCATTGGGATCAGGGTACCCGGGGAGAATCCTTCGAGTTCGATACCTGCCACTGAAGTGGCGAGCGGAATCCCATGTTGCGCACAGGCACGGGTAAAGAGCCGCCTGCCGTCTACTGTGGTCGCTGCTTGGACAACGTGCCGGCCGTACTCAGCCGGCATCGCATCTCGCAGATCGTTGACATCTGCCGCCTTGCGCGGCTCGAATGCCTCGAAGATTTGATCACCATCGTGTCGAACAGACATCGGGACCGTGGGCATCAACGGCGGCCAGCGTCGCCATGTGGCGGCCCACTCCTTCTGATGTCAGGGGCGGAGCGGGTCAAGGACAACGGCACCATCGGTTGCTGCGTATTCAGACCAGGACCGCCCGTCCCAGTACCGGCAGTGGTGACGCCCGGTGGGGTCGGGGTGCCACCCGGGCGGGGCGTCGGTCTGTGCGGCTGGCCCGTTCATCTCCGCCATCCACGGGGCCGTAAGGAGGCCGCGGCCAAGGTGCTGCAATTCGCCGTTGGGGTCGACGAGATAGCAGAAGACGTGCGGCCCTTTCCCAAGCGCGACTAGGAATTGGTCGACACCAGTCATGGAGTTGTCAGGGGGCCCGTAGGCCGGGTGCGTGACAGGACGCTCTCGATGGCACTCCCCTACGTCACCGCCTACCTCGTGGCCCGCCCCAACGAGGCCTTCCCGATCGACCACCCCTACGTCACCGAGTTCGGGAGCTACGCCGTTCAACTCTGCGCGTCGCAGCGTCGCCGCAACTTCGACGAGATAGTGCTCGGGCGCCCACCAGCGAGCTTGGCTCGGCAACTTGGCAAGCAGTGCTCGGCCGGACACCGTGTCCAACAAGAGGTCGACGCCTGCGGAGGCGTCGATCACAAGGTCGATCACCAGCCAGATTCTTCGCGGGCCTCGGCGACGAGGTGCGCGGCATCGACCGGAAGCACGAGCGGTTCGGGCCCCTGGCGCAGCGACGCGATCCACTCGTCGGTGAGGCGAGCCTGCTCGTCATCGGGGAGCCGACTGAAGTCGTCGTCGATCACCACAACGCCTGATGCCTGGGCCTCGTGCGGTCGATCGGTCATGTGGCCATCGTACCGAGACCTCAGCACGTCCTACCGAGGTTTCGCCGCTGGACGAGTGGACGAGTGTTCGGCCGTTACGCACGATTCCGGCGACGTCACGAGCTCGGCGCCCAGGTCCGTTCCCAACCACCGCATCCGCTACAGACCGAATTCGACACCGAGGTCGAGAAAGGAAGGCTGGCGCCACCAAGCAGAGCGCGGCGCGCCGGCAGCCGCGAGACGGCCGAGCAACTCCCGCGGCTCAGCGGGGAGCCGCCCATTGTCGTTGTAACCGGGACTGCCGCCCCGAGCGGGTCGCGATCGGCAGTCAGATGGCGGTTGATGAGTGACACCGCCTTGGCGACCCGACCCGAACAGGTGAATGCCGCCGCTGGTCGACAGTGGACTTCGCCTCGGCGAGGCTCAGCCCGTCATGGCGCACGGGAGGTCGACTCTGTCCCTCACGACTTGAAACACCCAAAATGCCCAGCATCAAGGTGGCGCTATGCCCCAGGCAGGCACCGCCGCAATCAGCGACCCCCAGGCTTCAAGCTACCGCCGAGCCGTCCTGGGAAGCCGCGCCCATTCCGCCTCATCGGTCCTGCCCACGGGCGACTTCGATCATCTAGCCGGCGCCGAACGCCGCAAGCAGGATCATGGTGCGCAATCGAGGGTGGGCCGCCTCGGCCAGGGCCAGCACCACCGCCGGTTCGACGTAGGGCCGCTCGGGGGTGTCCTCCCGGCCAGCGCCCTTGATCCGGCACGGGTTGCGGCTCAGGAGGGTGTCATCGACAGCGGTGGCGAGGATCGACCGCAGCAATCGGTAGGCCTTGGCGGTGGCCACGGGCGCCTTCGGCCGGGACTCGACCACCCACCGCTCCACCTGTTCGGCGCTGATGCGCTGCAGCGGGCTGCTCCCGAACGTCGGCAGCAAATGGGTGTGGAGCAACTGCCCGTACAGCTCATAGGTCCGCACGGCAAGAGTGCGACGGCTCAGCCAGGATTCGGCGTACTCGGCGAACAGCCGTCGCCCGCCGCGCAGGTCAACGTCGATACCGCTCGCTCGCCTCGCGCCCACGTTCGCAGCGAACGCCCGCGCTTCCTCATAGCTCCGAAGCCGCTTGGTCTGCTCCCGCTGGTTGGGCGCCGGCCGCCAACGGACCTCGTATCCGACCACGGGCGCGCCGCGGGGTACACGGCCCGAAACCGGAATCCGTCGTGGCTTGCGCTCGCCGACGTCAACAAGCCGAGAGATCGAAGCCATGGCCGCGGATCGTACGAGCGCGCTATGACAGCGATGATTTGGTCGTCGCGGCGCGTCGTGCTGCGACGAAGGAGTGCAGGGCCTCGACCGGCACGCGGGTGGCGCGGCCGACGTGCACCACCTCCAACTCGCCGCTGCCGATGAGCCCGTAGATCGTGCTCCGACCGAGCGCCAACACCTCCGCGGCCCGCCGCACGGTCACGAGCAACTGCCCGGCTGCTTCGTCCTCGATGGCCATACCCCTGCTAAGCGCGTCGACGACGCAAGATTCGACGGCCGTCGGTTCTCTCTGCCACAAGGCCGGCCGAGCGCGTCGCCTTTGGTGCGTCCGCGGCTTATCACGGCGAAGAGCACGTGCGTCGTTGGGGGTCGAGCCGCCCCGGACCCGCGGTGGAGCGGTCCCAAGGGCGCAGCACACGCGGAACCCATCCGCCGCGCGGGCGGAGACGGACAGAAAGCCGACCAAACCCGACTCGGCCGCCGCCGATCGGCATCCCCTCGGCGACTTCGCCTTCGCCCGACCGCATCACCACAGCGACCCTGTCAATCCAACTTCAGAGCCGCGACGCCTGGTGCTGGCGCTGCCCCGCTTCTGTGGGCAGCCCGGCGTGTCAATGATCGGCACAGACTGTCCACTTGCGGCAAGCGCAAGTGGAGACGCCTGCCGGCCCGCCCCACTCGACGTTCGAGAGGGACTGCCCGCCACCGCTCATCGCCGGCTGCGATGGCCGTTGGTGTAGCCGAGGGCAGGTCCGGTGGCCCACCCCCAGAACCTCAAGCGCTCTGGAGTTCGTCAGACGCTTAGGTCACAAGCACTTGCCAGAATCAGACCTGAACAAGGCGCTGACACTCGATGTTCAGATCTCAACAAGCCACCAGCAGCCGGGCAGAAACGCCAGTTGCAGTCACACTCGATCATGAGAGCGGGGCAATCCTGCGGTGGCACGTCCTTGGGATTTTGACACCGGGCCCCCTGTCGGGTCCGGGGCGGGATCGAACTCGGAGGTCTTGAGGGCTACGGTCCTTGCCGTGTCTCGGCCTGAGCCCCTTCAGCTGCGCGGAAGTCCTGCCAGTTCGCCGCTGTTGGTGGTCCGCGGCGGCGTCAACGCTTTGCGCGATGAGCTGATCCTGCGCGCCACGGCGTTGACCAGAGCCCGTTGGGGGTTCGACGGCATCAGCGTCTTCGAGGCACCCGACGGCAGCCTCGAGGAACTTGCTCGGCAGATCCCCGCGATGGCAGAACGCCCAACGGTCCGGGTGGCTGCCGGCATGGAGATCAGACGGGCCGGGTTCCCGCTGCTCGACCCCGGGCTATCAGCGCCGCCTGCGACGCTAGAATCCTCCCCTGATGGCGACCGGGAGCTACGACGTGTGGTACGACCCGAACGAGGTCGATGCCAACAACCATGCCTCGGTGCTGCGCGACTGGGCTCGAGCCGATCTCGAAATCACGATTGGCCGGGTAATCCTCGCCGGCGACGATGAACTCGAACCGGTACCAGCACGGATTCTTGCGTACAACGACAACACCGGCATTATCACCATCGAACTCCTTCTTGGAACGACCCGCATCGCCGTCGCCTGATCGGGCAGGCCGGATCCCTGGAGGGTGCCCGGTTTCGGAAGATAGGATGTTTGCCGCCAGCGCGGCCCGAGATGCGGCAACGAGCGCGTCGAGCGATCACCCGCGAATCTTCAGGAGTTGACGGAATCTCGCCAGGCGAATGATCGAAGTGTTGCTATCTGTCAACGGTGCGGATGGCAGCAGCGACTGCAAGGTGGCCGTTGCGCTCTGCGAGTGCTTCGGGAGTTAGCCCGTCGACAGTTTGCTCAGGCGAAATGAAGTGCAGTCCAGCCACGTTCGTCAGTCACCGACAGGTCTGCGCCCAGTGCCACCAGCTGATCGGTCGCCTCCGGACTGTCGTTCCTTGTCACGTCGAGCAGTTGCGGGCTGGGGTCGACCCCTTACCGCACGAGGAGCCCGGAGCCGGGCGCACCCAGTCGCCACGCGGTCGCCATCGCCGAGCACCCAACCACCGGGTCGAGACGATCAGGGTTCGCGCCCGCCGCCAACAACTCCTCAGCGACGGCGAGATGCCCCGCCTCCAAGGCGTCGAAGAACGCGATGTCGTCACCCACATCCGACGCCGGGCAGCACCGGCTCCGATCAGCTACCGGACGTTGTCGATGTCACCCGACCGGGCCGCCGCAGAAGGCGCTGCTACACACCGCCGCATCATTGCAGGCCGCCAATCCAATGGCAGCTGTGTTGCTGTCGAACTGTCGCAATCGACCCCTGAGATGGTTGCCAAACTGACAACACGCATGGAGCAGGGTGGCCCATCCCCCCCCGACACAGCAGATTTCGGGGCCGACCGCAGGAGGACCCGAGCATTTGGAAATCGGACGACGTCGCGGGCATCCGAGATCGGACTGCAGGAAACCGTGTGCTGACAAGCGGCCTCGACCTCGATGTCTTGCACGGTAACCGACCTCCAGCGTCAACGTCCCAGCCACGAGTCGTGCGCCAGTACCGGCTGCAGGCAACCGGCTGATCCTCAGGCGACCCATCCCGGTACTTCGCGAAGACCCCTAACCTCCTGACGATCGGATGACTGTGTTGCCAATCGTCCACGGGACAACCGAAGCGGTCGCATTGAAGCTTCTGCGCCCGGGGCCGGGCTTTCTTGGCTCGCGCTCCGGCGGAGAGGGTTTCTGTGACCGTATCGGCCGGCTTCGACCCAGCTTGCCGGTTGGCGGCGACGCATCATTCGGTCACAAGCATCGAGTTGTCGTCAACGGGAACCGAAATGCTGCGTCAGAACGCGGGGTTGTCGGGCTCGTGACCAAGCAGCACTAGACCGGAAGCTCTGCGGTACGCCTGCACGTGGGGCTGCTCGAACGTGGTGGCGACGGCGTGGATATCGCGGAAGCACCGCTCCACCCGGTTCCCGGTGGCGTACACAGCGCTGGTGCTCAGCGCGAATAGGTCGCTGACATGCCGGCGGGCATCGTCGAGCGTGTGGAACAGCAACGACCACCAGCGCGCCCGCAGCTGAGGCGGCGGCTTCGTCGCTGCCTCAGCGTGTGACCAGAGCTCCGCCACCACCGCAGCCAACCCGGCGGACAGACAATCGGCTGCGGCGGTCGCATCGCACGCCGCCTGTTGAACCCGCCAGCTGTCCGCGTGACGTGGGCGGCCCGGCACGCTCCCCAGCTTCGGTCCGGCAAGCTCGAACATCCCGTCGATCGCGTCGCGCAGCGCGCCGATCACGAGCGCCGCGCACGGCAGCCACAGCACGACGAGTGGGTCAACCCGGTAGAGGGGCCGGTCGACCAGCGGCGGCTGCGCCTGAGCGACGACTCGTTCGGCCGGCACAAAGAGACCTGGGGACCCTGGGGTCCGTACGGCGTTGCTTCCGGAGCCACGCATACTTGACGCGTCAAGCCAGCTGTCGGACACCTCGAGCTCGTCCATCGGCAGGACCATGGCCAGGAGCTCGGGTCGGTCCGACCGCAACACACCCAGCGTGTAGATAGTGCACCAACGGGCGTCGGCCGAACTAGTCATGAACCGCCAATCGCCCTCGAGCTGCCAGCCCCCATCGACCGGCCGGCCCTTCGAGTAGGTCAAGGCGCCTCCGAAGCCGTACGGCGCGTCGACGTTGGCGAATACAGGCTTTCGGGCGTGCTCCGACAGCTTGGCGGCGATCACGCCGGTGACGATCGAGTTCATTGCGATCCAGCTGAAAGCCGGGTCAGCGCGGCCGAGCGCCTCGAACGTGGCGGCAAGCTCGACGGGGTCCAGTTCCCGGCCGCCTACCTCACGCGGGGCCGTAGAGGAGTCGATTTCTGTAGAGGAATGGTGGCACCACCCCGGACCTGTGGCCTTGCATCCGCGGGGATCCTCGCGTTGGCCCGCTAGCTGGTTCTGACACTCGCCTTGAGCACAGCCACCGACGCCGCAACGACTGTCGGGTAGGTTGGCAACATTCCCCGGATCAGCGAGTTCTACGGGATCGCGATCTACATGTACTTCAGCGATCACAACCCGCCGCACTTCCACGCGATCTATGCCGAGCACGAGGCATTGATCCGACTCGACAACGGCTCCACCATCGGCGGCGAGCTGCCCAAGACAGCCGCACGACTCGTCGAGCAATGGCGCGCCGCAAACGAGGCCGAACTGGCGCGAAACTGGGACCTCGCGCAGATACCTGCGCGCCTGCTGAGCATCGAGCCCCTCCAGTAGAGTGTGCACGTGGCTGTTCTCGCACGAGTGACCAAGGTCGAGCACATCGGAGCTCGCACGTTGCGCATCGTGTTTTCAGACGGGCTCGTCCGCGAGCTCGACTTCACGGGCGCGCTGCCCGGCGTTCTCGCAGCCCTGGACGATGACATCACCTTCGCCACTGCAACGGTCGATCGGGCCGCAGGAACGGTGTGCTGGCCAAACGGCCTCGACCTCGACCTCGACCCCGATGTCTTACACGGTGATCACCAGTCAGCGTCAACGCCCCAGCCACGTGTCGTTCGCGAGTACCGGCTCCAGGCAACCGGCTGATCATCGGGCGGCGCATCGCTGTACCCCGCGAGACCCCGCGACCGCCCCTGTCCACCGAGGTCCTCGGTGTCGATCGCAAGACTGTGACCAGCCCATCTCGTCCGTCAATGTTCGCCGGAATCCGGCCCGGGCACCCTTCCAAGCTGGTCATGCGGGTTCGATTCCCGTCACCCGCTCCAACGAATGTCCTGGTCAGAGCATCAAGAGGTCCTCTTCCCCCAGGCAGCGAACGGGCCGTGCAGTCATCGTGCAAAGAGCAACGGGGCCCTACATGGGATGCCGACGGCGGTCCGCTCTTCAGCGGGCCGGGCATGTCAGAGCTGGCCGGGGGTTGTGAGTCCGGTTTCGTAGGCGACGACCACGAGTTGGGCGCGGTCGCGGGCAGCGAATTTGGTGAGGAGGTGGCTGACATGGGTTTTCGCGGTCGCGTGGCTCATGAAGAGTTCGTCGGCGAGCTCGGCGTTGGAGCGTCCTTTGGCGACGGCTGTCAGCACCTCGCGTTCACGGGTGGTGAGCTGGTCGAGACGGGGATCTGCTGGCGCGGCGATCGGTCGGCGGACGAAGTCTTCGATCAGTCGTCGGGTGATGCTGGGGGCGAGGAGCGCGTCGCCGGCGGCCACGATTCGAACGGCGGCTAGGAGTTCGGGCGGGAGGGTGTCTTTGAGGAGAAAGCCTGAGGCTCCGGCGCGTAGGGCTTCGTGCACATAGGTGTCGAGATCGAAGGTGGTCAGCACAAGGATCCGCACCAATGCCAGGGCCGGGTCAGCGGTGATCAGCCGGGTGGCTTCCAGTCCGTCCATCTCGGGCATGCGGATGTCCATCAGCATCACATCGGGTCGCTCACGCTTGGCGACTTGCACGGCTTCGAAGCCGTTCGCTGCTTCGCCGACCACGTCGATGCCGTCCTCCGCAGCCAACAAAGCCAGGAACCCGCTGCGAACGAGTGCCTGGTCGTCGGCGACAACAACTCGAATCGGCGGTGTCATGGCGCAACTCCGACGGTGTTGGCCGCGATGGGGTCTGCGGTCGCAACCGCAAGGGTGTAGGTCACCGGTTCGGTGGCGGTGCGCATGTGCTTGAGAAGTCGTCGGAGATCGTTGAGGGCGTTGCGGCTGATCTCCGACATCGCTTGGAGGGCGTCTCGGGCCTTGTCGGGGTCGGTGGCCATCAGCTGTGATCCGATCTCGGCGTGTCGGGCGATCGTGTGAATGGAGCCGGTGATCACCGCGCTGAGCTCGTCGGCTATGCGAAGCCGTTCGTTGACCAACCGAAGACGGGCATGTCGGGCGCGAGCGGTCGAGGCGTCCTGGCGTTCGCCCAGTTCGGAAGCTCGTCGGTGGCGGTCCCATCGCACGGTGTAACCGGCCACGGCGGCAGCGGCGAAGAACACGCCGGCCCAGATCGCTCCGCCGTCACTCAGATCGGGCGGCTTGGACCACGCGACCGCGGCGAGTCCGGCACAGGTTCCGAAAGCGGCGACGATCAGCTGTCGCAGCGCGGCTTAGGCACCCACCGAGTACAGCCCGATCCATAGGACGAAGATCAAGACGCCGAACTGATAATTACCGATGACCAGGGCGAGGCCGAGCGCCCAGGCAACGGCATACCCGGTGGTCGGGTGACGCCGCCGAAAGACGAGCGTCCCCGCCGTCCCGAGGCGCAGCGCAATGGCCCAGATACCGAGCGGGGTGAACGGTATGGCGTCCGCCGCCGAGTCGGCCATCATCGCCTCGAGCGAGCTGATGGCCACCAGGAGCCCGGCCAGCAGCACGTCCATCGCCGCAGGGGACAAACGCCAACCGCCAGGCTTCGGTTCGATCTCCGGTGCCAGGCTGGTCCCCAGTTGACCGGGGCCGCCACTCGCGACGGCGGCGGTGTGCGAGCAGAGTGTGGCCCGGACCCGGAAACCGCCTCCCGGCCGTGGTCCTGCGTGGACGTCCCCTTCGTACATCCGAGCGCGTTCGCTCATCCCGAGGAGCCCGTTCCGTCCCTCTCCCACCGCGGCGTCATCGAAGCCGGGGGTGGCGGGGCCGCGGCCGTCATCGTCGATGGTCAGCTCGATGCGGTCCTCAACGACTCGGATGGTCACGGTCACCGTGGCGGTTCCGGCGTGTCGGACCACGTTGGTGAACGCTTCCTGCACAATGCGATAGGCGGCGAGTGACACGCCTGCGGGGACCGTGGTCAGATCTCCGTCGGTGAGGAGCGTGACGGGCACGTCGGCCGTGCGGAGTTGCTCGACCAGTGCTGGGACCGTCGCCAGGCTCGGCGCCGAGGTCGGGTCGCTGGAACCTCCGTCGCGCAGGATGTCGACCAAGCGGGTGAGTTCGTTGTCCGTCGTGTCGCAGGTGGCGCGGATGGCGTCCAGCGCCCGGGTTGCCTCCGCTGGTCGGCGGTCGATGAGGTGGGCCCCAATACCACCTGCACGGCGATGACACTGAGGGAGTGCGCCACCACGTCATGGAGTTCCTGAGCCAGCCGGAGCCGCTCGTCGGCTGCGTCCAGTTCGGCAGTCTCGATCGTCGCGACGGCGTTGTCGATGGCGACTTGGGCGTCTCGCTGTTGACGGGCGCTGCTGCGTTGGATGATCAGACCAAGAGCGAATGCCGAGCCGAGCAAGAGTGGCCCAAGCACGGGAACCGCGGACAAGACGATGACGCCGCTCGCCCCCAGCACCGCGTACATCGTTGCCGTCATCGCCAGCCCGCGTGTGGCGAGGCGCAGCGGGAGGTAGGCGGCGACGCTGTACAGGGCGATCACCAACGCAAAGAACGACACGGTGTCGCGCTGGCGGGCGAACTCGAGCGGTAACACCAGCACCAGGCCGGCGCCGAAGGTCCGCAACGGCCAACGCCGACGCCCGACGAGCGAGGCACACACCAGGATCGTCGCGACCCACATCCACCACCGATCGGGCCCGAACTGTGGCGCGTCGACATCATCCACATCGATCCGCGTCGCCAGCGCCACGACGGCGACGCAGACCATGGCCCCAGCCAGCGCGTAGTCCCGCCTGTGCGCGTGCAGATCGCGCTGCACGGTGCGGATGACGCTCATCGATTGACCGTAGACCCTGGATCTGGTGGCCGCATCGGCCCACAGGATGAGATCGGGGTAACCGGGAGATTGACCCTCCACCCGCCAGGTTCATCCCGTGGGCGTCAACGATCCTCCGCGGCCCGATGCTCGCCCTGCTCCGGGAAGCGCACGGTGGTTGCCATGACCACAACAGCGATTCTCACCCCACCGCCGCACATCACGGCCCAGCGCCGTGTCGTCGCCAGCGCCGACGCGGTGACCAAAACCTACGGCGCCCACGACGCCATCGTCCACGCGCTCGCCGGGGTGACCGTGGGCTTCGAAGCGGGCCGGTTCACCGCCATGATGGGACCCTCGGGATCCGGGAAGTCGACCCTGCTGCATTGCCTCGCCGGGCTCGACACCGTCACCTCGGGTTCGATCCGAATTGGTGAGATCGACCTCGCGACACTGCGTGATAAGGATCTCACCGGCTTGCGCCGCGACCGGATCGGTTTCGTGTTCCAGGCGTTCAACCTCATCCCAACCTTGAACGCGTTGGAGAACATGACCTTGCCGATGTCCCTGGCGGGCCGCAAACCCGACTCGGCCTGGCTCGATCACGTGATTGACACGGTCGGCCTGCGTACCCGGTTGACCCACCGCCCCTCCGAGCTGTCCGGCGGACAACAACAGCGGGTCGCGGTGGCCCGGGCGCTCGCCTCTCGCCCCGAGATCATCTTCGCCGACGAACCCACCGGCAACCTCGACTCCCGCGCCGGCGCCGAGATCCTCACGTTCCTACGCAACGCGGTGCGCGAGCTCGACCAGACCGTGGTCATGGTCACCCACGACCCGACCGCCGCGGCGTACGCGGACCGGGCGGTGTTCCTGGCCGACGGCCGCATCGTTGGCGACCTTACCGACCCCACCGCGGCCTCGGTCCTCGACCACCTCAAGAGGTCCGGAAGCTGATCCGCCCAACCCTCGCCCCGTCCGACCCACCCGAAAAGAAGGCCGACCGTCATGATCGCAGTGCTCACCATCAAGCAACTCACCATCAAGCAACTCACCGCCAACAAGATGCGGCTGTTCGCCACCGCGCTCGCCGTCATCATGGGCGTCGCCTTTCTCTCCGGCACCCTCATCCTCACCGACACCATCCGCGGCACGTTCAACACGTTGCTGGCCACCGCTGACGAAGGCACCGACGCCTACGTTCGAGCCGCCAGCCCACTCGAGGTCGGCTACGGCGAGAGCGGCAGTGCACTCGACGCTGCGCTCCTCGACACCGTGCGCGGCGTCGAGGGCGTCGATGAGGCCGCCATCCAGGTCTCCGGTTACGCCCAGATCCTCGACAAAGCCGGCAAAGCGGTCGGCAGCCCGCAGACCGGCGTCCTCGGCGAGAACTGGGTGACGGTCTCGACGCTCAACCCGTTCACGATCGTGGATGGGCGAGCACCGACCGGACCAGACGAAATCGCCATCGACAAGCGTTCCGCCGAACTCGCCAAGCTCCAGGTCGGTGACCGCACCACCGTGCTGTCCGCCCGAGCACCGCGCCCGGCGACCATCGTGGGCATCACCCGATTCGGCGACGTTGACACCCCCGGCGGCCTTTCCGTGGTGCTGTTCGACGACGTCACCGCCCAAGCGGTCCTCAACCAGCCCGGACAGATTGACGCCATCGCCGTCACCGCCCGCAACGGCGTCAAAGCCGACGAGCTCGTCGCCCGGATCGCACCGATCGTCGGAGCCGGCAACGAAGTCATCACCGGCGCCGCCCTCACCACCGAACATCAGCACGACATCGGCAAAGACATCAGCCAGTTCGGCCTGTTCCTCACCATGTTCTCCCTCATTGCCCTGTTCGTCGGGGCGTTCGTCATCAACAACACCTTCTCGATCATCGTGTCGCAACGAACGAAAGAAATGGCGTTGCTCCGAGCCGTCGGCGCAAGCGGCCGGCAGGTCCGCCTCGCCGTCCTCGCCGAAGCTGCGATCACCGGGCTGGTCGCCTCCGCAGCCGGCCTGGTCGGCGGCATCGGGGTCGCCAACGGCCTACGTGCCCTGCTCAGCGCGCTCGGGGTTGACATCCCCCTCGACACCTTGCAGATCACCACGATCACCGTCGCTGGTTCCCTCGCAGCCGGTGTGCTCATCACCCTCGCCGCCGCCGTTCTCCCAGCCCGCCGCGCCGCTCGCGTGGCGCCGATCGCAGCGCTGCGAGACATCGCCCAGGACCGGTCCGCTCTTTCCACCCAACGGGCCATCGTGGGCGGCGCTGCCGCGCTGGTCGCGGTGACCGTCATGCTCGTGGGCGGTAGCGCTGCCGACACACGGATCGTCGGTGCCGGCGCGCTGGCCCTGATGGTCGCGGTTACGGTCCTCGGTCCGGTCCTCGCCCGCCCCGTGGCCGCCGCCCTCGGAGCACCCCTCGTCCGGCTGCGGGCCACCGCCGCGGCGATCGCCCGTGAGAACGCCATGCGCAACCCGAAGCGCACCGCCCGCACAGCATCGTCACTGATGATCGGCGTGGCCCTCGTGAGCTTCCTGGCCATCTTCGCCGCGTCGATCAAATCCTCCGGTGCCGGCGCGTTCCGTAACGACTTCCGCGGCACCGTGATCATCGATTCCGGCGCCATCGACGGAACGAGTGGCCTCACCCCCCAGATCGCCGCCCAGTTAGCGACCCAGCCCGGGGTGAACACCGTCACCGCACAGCGCATCACTGCAATCGAAACCGACGGCGCCGCCAGCTTCCTCAACGCCTACAACGCCAGCACCGTCGCCACCATGTTCGACCTCGGCCACATCGAAGGCGACATCGCCAACCTCGGCACCGACGGCATCGCAGTGGCGGCCGGAACCGGACCCGACGCCGCACGCCTCGGGGACACCCGCACCATCACCTTCCAAACCGGCCCCTCAACGTTCACGGTCCGAGCCATCTACGAACACGCCTCCGACACGATCGGTGACCAGTTCGTGGACCTCAGCGCCTTCGAAACACACCTCACCGAGCGGCTCGACTCCCGTATCTACCTCAACGCCGAGGACACCAGCACCATCGAGACCGCCGCCCACGGTTATCCCACCGCGAAGGTGCTCACCACCGAGGCGTTCATCGCCCAACAGAACGGCAGTCTCGATGCCGTACTCACCCTCATGTACGCCCTGCTCGGCCTGGCCGTGCTCATCGCCCTGCTCGGCATCGCCAACACCCTGGCGCTGTCGATCCACGAACGCAAACGTGAACTCGGTCTGCTCCGAGCAGTTGGCATGACCCGAGCCCAGGTCCGCTCATCGGTCCGATGGGAGTCCGCCATCATCGCCCTGTTCGGCACCACCCTCGGCCTGATCATCGGGACGTTCCTCGCCTGGACCATGGTCCAAGCCATCACCACCGGCGCCACGACCCGATTTATTGTTCCAACCGGCTCGCTGATCATTGTCGCCGCGGTCGCCACGATCGCCGGAGTAGCCGCCGCCCTCCTCCCCGCCCGCCGCGCCGCCCGCATCGACATCCTCACCGCCCTCTCCACCGCCTGAACCGACCCCGACCACAACCCCACCGCCCACCCAGCCGCCCTCCCATTTGACAACGACTCCAACACCCAACCCAAACGAGGCCCCACATGTACGACAAGACCCCCAACCACCCGGTGCAGTTCGCCATCGACTACCCCGACCGTCCGCTCGATCGAGTCACCACGCTCCTCCGACCTCTCTTCGCCATCCCGATCCTGGTCGCCATACCCCACTACCTGGCGCTCTTGGTCCTCGACCTCGGCGTGATCATCGCCACCATCACCGCATGGGTCGCGATCATCCTGACCGGCCGGCATCCCCGACTCCTCTTCAACTACACCGTCGGCGTCATGCGGTGGCACAACCGAGTCACCGGGTACGCCTTCGCCCTCGTCACCGACCAATACCCACCGTTCCGGCTCACCGCATGAACAACCACCAGTTGAGCGACGCCACCACCAAACACACCCATCGGGCCTGACCTCAGCCTCTCATCGACTCGCCAAACAGCCCAACCTCCAGGGCGAGTCGATCTCGTCGAGCAGTCCGGTCACACACGCACGATCGGGGAGTCGAGGGACAGCGCGGGTTTCCCTTGGGGCCGACCGGATTACTGGCACGTGTCCGAGCACGGCGCAGAGAGTGGTGAACAGCAGCGCCCACATCGCGGTGGGTGCGATGGCATCTACCGACGGACCAGTTCGTTCTCGCGAGCCGCGGCGGCGGATGTGCCACGCGGAGTGGGAAGCGCTGCCGCTGCCGGTCGGGCGGGGGCTTCGTGCAAGCCGTAACGGTCGTGCAAGCGACGCAGCATCGGTGGGGCCCACCAGTTGCGCTCTCCCAGCAGCTTCATGGTGGCAGGGACCAGCAAGGTGCGCACCAGGGTGGCATCGACCACCACGGCGATGGCCAGACCCACGCCGAGTTGTTTCACGGCCAGGACCTCGCCGGTGGCGAACCCGGCGAAGACCACCACGATCAGGGCGGCGGCGGAGGTGATGATCCGCCCCGAGCGTTGCAGGCCCACGGCCACCGCCAGATCGTTGTCCCCGGTCTCATCATGCACCTCTTTGATGCGGGAAAGCAGGAACACCTCATAGTCCATGGACAGACCGAAGGCGAAGATCAAGATCAGCACCGGCATCCACAGATCCAGCGCCCCGACGGAATCGAACTGCAGCAACCCCGAAAGGTGCCCCTGCTGGAAGATCCAGACCAGCGCTCCGAAACTGGCGCCAAGGCTGAGGATGTTCATCAGCACGGCCTTGATGGGCACGATCAACGAGCCGGTCATCAAGAACAGCAGCACCAAGGTGGCGGCCACCACCACCAACCCGGCCCAAGGTAGGCGGGCCCCGAGCCGGTCCTTGACATCGATCAACTCGGCTGCGGGTCCCCCGACCTGAACGTCGAACCCGGCGGCCCCGGCCCGGATCCGTTCCACCACCCGCATCGCCGCCGCCCCCTGTGACGTACCCGCTGGTACGGCATCGATGACGGACAGACCGGACGGTGTGCCGGGTCTGGTCGACACGCCCACCACGTCGGGATCCGCGGACAGCTCCTCCAACCACTTCACCAGCGCCGGATCCTCACCGTTGGCGGCGGCGACCACGGTGACGGGATCGGTGCCCCGGGCAGGAAACCGTTCGGCCATGGTCAGATAGGTGGCCCGCACCTCGGAGGAGCGGGGCAGGGTGCGGGCGTCGCCGTTCTCGAAGCGGGCCCCCAGGAACGGTGCGCCCAACACCACCAGTAGCAGCGCCGCCGCCGCGCCGACGATGATCGGGCGGGCCTGCACCCAGCGGGTGAGGCGGTAGAAGCGGCCTTCGGCGTCAGGCCGGGGTGCGATGGGCTTGATGCGGCCTCCGACACAGGCCAGCGTGGCCGGCAAGAGGGTCACCGCCGCGGCCATGCACATCAGCACCACCGATAGACCGGCGATGCCGAAAGAGGTCAGCAGCGGCACGCCGAACACGAACAAGCCGGACATGGCCACCGCCACCGTGAGGGCGGAGAACACCACCGTGGTACCCGCAGATGCCACGGTGGCCACCACGGCGTCCTGCAGGTGGAGTCCGTGACCGCGCTCCTCCCGGAAGCGGTTGATGATGAGCAGCCCGTAATCCACCCCCAGGCCGATGCCCAACATGTTGACCACGTTGACAGAAAAGATCGACACGTCACCCAGCGCCGTGGCGGCCACCAGCACCGCCAGCGTGGTGAGAACCCCGCCGACCGCCACCAGCAGCGGCAGGGCACCGGCCACCACGCCACCCAGCAGGAAGATCATGGCCACGATGGCGATGGGCAGGGCGATGGCCTCACCCCGCAGGAGATCGCGTTCGGAGGCGGTGGCGAAGGTCTCACCAACCAACACGTTGCCGCCCACCAACACCTCGGGGGCATCGAGCGAATGGGCCATGGTCTCAACCCGTTGGGCCAACGCCAATTCGTCTTCTTCGGTCAGATCTCCCGCCAGGGTGACCACCACCAGGGCGGCGCGCCCGTCGGTGGCCCGCAGCGCGTCGATTCCACTGGACCAGGGATCGGCCACGCTTATCACCCCATCGAGGGCGGCTATGTCGGCCAGGCCGGCGCCGAGGTTGCGTTGCACCGCAGGGTCGGCGACATCGATGGCGTCGGCGATGATGGCGATCTGCCCGCCGGTCTGGGCCAGCTCGTCGAGTTGTTGGGCCACCCGGCCCGATTCGGTGGTCGTCCCGGCGCCAAAGTCGCTTGACAGCACCGAGAACGCTGAGCTGCCAACCACGGTCGAGGCCACCAGCAGGGCCAACCACGCTGCGATGACCAGGCGACGGCGGCGGACGACCACACGCGCCAGGCGGCTCATGACCCCACCGCCGGGTGACCGGTCTCGGCGACGACGCTCAAAGCGCTCTGGTTCTCACCTTGGCTGCTCGGCCCGGTTCGGTTGTGTCCCATGATCGGTGCTCCCGTTTGCTGAGGGTCCTCTGCGGCGAGTGGTGCTCGCAGTGGATCTGATGGTGAGCCCCCGTCGTGACACGGTGCTGACAAGGCAGGCCCCGGGGCAGGGTGGTGCTGTCAGCGCAGTGTCAGCCGACGGGGACACCGTGAGCTCATGAGTGATGAACCGACCAACGTCGACACGGTGATTCGACGGGTCATCAGCGGGGACAGCTCGGCTCGGTGTTGGATCATGGAGCGCGCCGACACGGTCAGGGACCCCCGGCTGCTCATCCTGGTGGCGTTGATCGACCGGCGTCCGGCGCGCATCGACCGGGCGTTGAAGGCCTGCGAAACCACCGGCGAGCGTCAGGTGGTGGCCATCACCGCGGCGCATCTCCGCGGTGATGGCCAACTGGTGGATGCCCTGGCCCGCGATCACCTCGTCGACCACCCCGACAGCGTGTTGGTGGCGTGGATCGCGTCCGGCGCCACCGGTTCCCTTGGCCAGTGACGGGCCTCAGCCGGGGGCGACGTAGAGTTCGGATGTGTTGCAGGTCTGCCTGATCGGGCCGCTCGAGGTTCGACGTGACGGAACCGTGCTCGCAGTGCCCGGTGGCAAGACCGCGGAGGTGCTGGTCCGTTTGGCGCTGGAAGCGGGCGTGGTGGTCCGTGCCGAGCGGCTGGTGGAGGATCTGTGGTCCGACCAGGCGGTGCACACCAAGCCCAACACGTTGCAGTCCAAGATCACCCGGCTGCGTCGGGCGCTGGGCCAGCCCTCGCCGGTGCTCAGCATTGACCATGGTTATGGGCTGCAGATCGATCCCGCCGAGGTCGACGCCGTGGCGGTGCTGCAGGCTGTGGCCGCATCGGCGCGCATGCTGGAGCGCCACGAGGATCGCGCCGTCCGGGACCGTTGCGCCACCGCCCTGGCCCGCTTCCGCGGTGACATCCTGCCCGCGGCCACCGGCGTCTGGGCCGAGAGCTGGCGGGCCCAACTGGAACAGGCCCGCGTGGCGCTGCTGGAAACCGGTTTCGCCGCCCGGGCTCGCCTTGGTGAGGCGGGGCAGCTCATCAGCCCACTGGAGGCCGCGGTGGAGACCTCCCCCTATCGAGAAGGACTCTGGGAACTGCTCATCACCGCGCTGTACCGGGCCGGCCGCCAAGCCGACGCCCTCAACACCTACCAACGGGTACGGACCGTTTTGGGTGAGCAACTGGGCCTCGAACCCGGACCGCGGTTGCGGGCGATAGAACAACAGATCCTCAACCACGACCGAGCGTTGCAAGGTGACCATCAACAGGCCGCCGCGATGGAGATCGTGTCGCACGGGCCCACCTCAAGCATGTCTATCGACAGGCCGCCCACGTCCAACCTGCCGACCCTGACCTCCGAGCTTGTGGGCCGGAACAACGAGTTGGTGGCCATCGGCCAACTGTTGGCCACCCAGCGGTTGGTGACGGTGGTGGGGCCCGGTGGCGTCGGCAAGACCGCATTGGCCATCGCCGCCGGTCGTGAACGCCACCACACCGTGGACACCGATACCGGCGGGATCTGGCTGATCCGGCTGGAGGCAGCGACCAACCCCGGGGAGGTCCTCGACGGCCTCATCGCCACACTCGGGGTGAGCGGCGCAGAAGCAGCCCTGCTGGAGCGTCTGCGGGCCCAGCCAACATTGCTGATCCTCGACAACTGCGAGCACGTGGTGGATGCCGTCGCCGAGCTGACGACACGGCTGCTGGACGCGGCCCCCACCTTGCGGGTCCTCGCCACCAGTCAAACCCCGCTCGACATTGATGGTGAACGCCTCCTGGAACTGGCCCCGCTCGACACCGCTGATGCCACAGAGCTGTTCGATCAGCGTTGCCGCACCCACGGACGCAGCCGCCCCGTCGAGAGCGGGGCGGACATAGGTGGGGACATAGGTGGGGACATAGGTGAGGACATAGCGGTGCTGTGCCGGGCCCTCGACGGCCTACCGCTGGCCATCGAGCTCGCCGCGGCCAGAACCAGAACGCTCTCCATCGCAGAGATCAGCCGGCGTCTCGATGATCGTTTCAACCTGTTGCATGATCCCGCCAGCCGCCGCCCCGAACGCCGCCGTGCGCTGCGATCCACCATCGGGTGGAGCTATGACCTGTTGTTCCCCGATGATCAACGAGGACTGTGGGCCCTCTCCGCGTTCGCCGGTGGGGCATCCCTGGCGGCGTTGGAACACGTCCTGGCCGCCCTGGAGGTACCGGCGGGGTCCACCATCGACGTGTTGGGCCGGCTGGCCGCCCGCTCGTTGCTGGTGGTGGACGAGGGCACCGATGGTTCGGTCCGCTACCGCCTGCTCGACAGCATCAGGGCCTATGCCAGGGAGGTGATGATCGAAGCCGGGATGCACGAACCGGCCCACGCGGCCCACGCCCGGTGGCTGGCCATGGTCGCCCGGACCAACACCGCAGGGGTTCGCAGCGCCGCCCAGGCCGAGCACCTGGCCATCACCCGAGCAGAGCGGGCCAACATCGACGCCGCCCTGGCCTGGTGCGCCACCCACGATCCGCCGCTGGGCCTCGACATCGCCGTGGGGTTCGGGTGGGCCTGGATCGTGTTGGGCGACGTGCGGGGCTCCCAACGGCTGCTTGGCGCATTGGCTGCCGCCGGGGATTCGGTGAACGTTCAGGATCGTGCCACGGCCCTGTTGCTGGCGGCGTGGATCGATGCCTCCACCGGGCGCCTGGATGCGGCGTTGGCCCACGTGACGGCGGCAGAGCTCCACGCCGCCGATAACGACCACGACGTGGACCTCCAGGCCCGTTGCTGGTCCTACCGGGCCTACATCGTGTGCCACCAAGGTCACTGGCAGCAGGGCATGGACCTCACCGCGGCGGCGGCAGACCTGTATGACAGCCTCGATCGGCCATGGGATCAACTGGCCAATGCCCTCTTCGCCGCCCGGGCCGCCGTCGGGGCGGGGGACGCCACCGCCGCGACGCGAGCATGCGACTCGGTACGGCACTGGCAGGTCCGGAGCCAGGACCCGTGGCTGTCTGTACGGGCCGAGGCCGTATTCGGCGAGTTTGCACGGCTGGAACACCGGTTCGATGACGCCGTGGCCCACCTGAGCCAGGCCGCGGCCACCTCCAACCGTCTCGGGTTCCGCCAAACCGAGGCCTATCAGCTCAGCGCCCTCGGTCGGGCCCAATGCCAAGCGGGCAACTACCAACAGGGCCTACAGACCTTGCAGCTTGCCGTCGCCAAGGCCGAGACCATCGGCGATGTGCGCATGGCGGCGCTGGGCCGGGTGCACTTGGGGCGGGTGTTGCGGGCGTTGGGCCGTGACCCTGAGGCCCGGGAGGCCCTCGCTGCGGCGGCGAACTGGCATCGCCAGGCCGGCGGCGGTGAGCAGGCCGCGCTGGGCGACTGCCTCATCGCCGCCATGGACGCCAGGGCCGGCCGCCCCGATGCCGCGGATCGGCTGGAAGTGCTGCTCGAAGTGGCCCGCAACACCGGGGACGCCGCGGTAGAAGTCTTCGCGCTCGACGCCCTCGCCCGGCTGGCCACCGCCGCCGGCAACACTGCAGCAGCGGACGCCCACCGGCTCGCAGCGGACCATCGCATGGGCGCCGCCCGGCACTTCATCACCGAAGCGGACCGGGTCGACAACCATCGCTGAGGACCGCGCCGGCACTGTGATTGCGCTAGTGGACGTTCAAGCCCCGGTCCTGCGGTCCGCGACCATCGCACGAACGAACGTGCTCTGCACCAGGGCCACGGTGGTGCACCCGTAGGCGCCGAACACCGCCCATTGCTGGCTCACGTCGATGCCGCCGGCGGTGGTGATGGTCCAACCCAGGGCGAACAGCGCCGCAGTGGCCACGACCCATCCGAGGGCCCCTCTGACGGTATCGAGCATGGCGGCCTGGGCGATGCCGACCCCGAGCCCGGACACTGCCCCCATGAGCGCCAGGGACTTGATGTCGGTGCGGTAGGAGACCAGCGCCGCGCCCAGTCCCAGACCGGTCCCGAGCCCCGCCGCGGTGGCGAGGATCCACGCCACCCCGACCCCCCACCGACGCAGCAGGAGCCATTGGGCCGTGCCGATCCCGGCGCCGGCGATCACGCCATTGAGCGCCGCCGCCATCACCGAATCAACTGGCCCGACGACGACGTGCGCCAACAACCCCGACGGCGGGAACGCCACCGCGGTCAACAGCCACCGCCACCACGGCCGAAACGATGGGGCTGCATGACGCTGCGCAATCAACCAGCGTGACGAACCCGGGATGTGCGAGGTAACGAGCGCGGCGGGCACGGTAGGCACGGTAGGCACGGTGGTTGATCTCATGTCAGATCCCTTCGACGATGTTCCGGTTGGTATGGGCACCGACGCACTATCCACCCCGGCCCTGACAGCCCGCTGACACCCCCCATACCGATCGTTATGACGCCACATTGAACGGCGAGTATTGATCGGTGAGCAGCCGGGGCATTGGGCGGACCGGTGGAGGAGGACCGTGGAGACGGTCAAGCTGGCCAGGGTGCCCTGCCGACAAGGCCGGCTCGTCATCCTTGCCGCTGACCCGCGCTGCTTTGGGCGCTGGGCAGCGGTAGCTCGGGAGACCAAGGAAAAGTCAGCCAATTCCACGCCAACAGCATGCCCGAGCGGGGCGCAACGAGGTTATCCAATACGATCCGACGAGTTTGCGAACGGCGCGGAATCGAGAGGGAACCTCATGACGGGCTGGGTACGTGCCCACGCCTAGGCGTTTGCGGGCGGCGGTCAGCGAACCGTGGCCGTCGTTCCATCAGCGAGATCGAGTGCGGCGACGGCATCTTGGACCGCGGTCCCGTTGAAGAAGCGAGGATTGGCGCCGGCGTAGAAGCGAGCGGCGTTGCCGAAGACGAAGTCGCTGAAGTTGTCGGCGCTCAACAGATCGTGCTCGACCAATTCGTAGGCCTCTTCGAGGACCTCGGTCATGTCTGGCACGTCCCAGTGGCCGATGTCGGAGGAGAAGATGGCCCGCACGGAGGCGCCGAAGGGGTTGCCCTTGGTGTGGAATGCCCACGCGTTCATGGGGTCGTCGGCTTCGCAACCGAAGTAGAAGTTCGGGATGAACCGGTCGCGGATGTCCGTTGCGGTCTCGATGCCGACCGCCGCGAAGTCGTCGAGCCGGTCGGGGTCCTGCAGGCCGGGGCCGAGCCGTTTCCACACGTCGTCGAGCTCGGCCTGGTGGTTGCGCATGCGGCCTTCGGCGTAACGGTCGAACAGCTCGGAGAAGAGCGGCTTGTCGAACCGATCGGGGTCGTAGTTCATGACCTGTTCGCCGCTGCGCTTCTCCCAGCGGGCGACGATGGCGGCAAACAGGTCGACTCCCCAGCCGACCCCGCCCTCGAGGAACCCGAAGCGCAGGGTGGGATGGCGGTGGGTGACGCCCCCGAAGAACAGCGCCTTGCACAACGCTTCACTGGCCGCCGCGAAGTGGCCGATGTGGTTGTACATGTAGGTGGACGGCGACATCCGGCTACCCCAGCCCATGCCACCGGAGTGGAACGTGGGCGACACGCCCAGCTCGACACAGCGAGCCCAGACCGGCTCGTAGTCGTACGGGCTGTCCAACGCGAATACGTCGAGGTAGCGGCCCCCACGATCGCCGCCCATCGGACGCTGCACGTGGCTGGCCATGAGCACCGCCTTCATGCCGCGTTCCGCGACGGCGAAGTCGAGCTCCGCCAGCGCCTCTTGGGGGGTGTGCATCGGGACGATGGCCACGCCGGTCATGCGTTCGGCGTGGGGCTCGAACACCTCTTGTTGGTAGATGTTCCAGGCCCGGCAGGACGCCAGGCGTAGATCCTCGTCGGCGAAGTGGGCGGCGGCAAGACCGATGGTGGGGTAGAGCACGGTGAAGTCAAGCCCGATGTCGTCCATGCGGTCCCGCAGCAGGGCTGGCAGCATGGACGTCGCCGAATCCACGGTGTTGGCCGTGGGCAGCGCCCACCAGGGCGGGCGCGTGTAGCGCTTGGCCTGCCGTTCGCGTTCGGAGAGGGCGTACCACTTCGGGAAGCGCGCCGCATGGTGAGCAACGGCCTTTTGGCCGCCGACCTCGCGCAGGATGTCGAGCATGAGGGGCATGAACTCGACGAAGTGCCCATCGGCGTCGATGACGGGATGATCGAGCTTGGCTCGGATCTCGGCGGAACTGGCGTGCGCAGTTGTCGACATTGGCGGTTTCCCCCTTTGGCAGGGAGGGCCCCCACCCGCTGCTCCCCCATCTTCGCCGGACAATCGTTCGGCGGCAAGGGCCGTCGAGCATTGCGGTCGCCTGGCTCGTGCGAGCCGCGATACGGCGACCTCGCCCGCCGGAACGGGCTAGCGTCCGTCACGCCAAGGGGGTCGGGATGACGGTGCAATCGAGCGATGTTGTGCTGCAGTCGGGCGTTTCGGTGTCGGCGCTGGGTCTCCCGGCCAACGTGGCCGTCCAGGCGGTGGATGGCCCGGTTGGCGCGATTGTTGAAGGCATCGATCTGGCCGACGATCTCGACGGCGACCAGATTCGTGCATTGATCGCCATCTGGAACAACGCCGGCCTGATGATCCTGCGGGGCCAGGACCGGCTCACCGCCGAGCGCCAAGCCGAGATGGTGGAGTGGTTCGGCCGGCGATTCCACCGCGGGGCGGGGCCCGATGCCATCGACCACCTGCCCATGGTCGGTGAACTTCCCGTGCAGCTGCTGTCCAATCGGGATCGCCGTCAGCCCGGCAAGGCGGTCGTCACCGGGGCGAAGATGGCGGCGGCGACCCAGGAACTGAAGATGCACAGCGATGTGCAGGACTATGCGGCGCCGCCCGATCTCACCACGTTGCACGGCATCGATATCCCGCCACCCGAGGCCGGGGGTCGCACCTACTTCTGGGATCTGTTCGCCGCCTATGACACGCTCGAGGACGCCACCCGTGCGCAGATCCGAACGATGCGGTGGCGGCCCCGCAGCACGTATTCGACCATGAAAGGCGTCAAACAACCCGCCGCGCTGGCCAACGACCGCCCCGACGACGGCTCCGCGGTCACCCATCCGGTGGTGCGGACCCATCCGAGCAACGGCCGCAAGGCACTGTGGATCTCGACGTTCACCGAGACCCTGCTCGGCTTCGATGATCCAACCGAGGAGCGAGCCCTACGCCGTCGTCTCCTCGACCATGTGGCTCAAGAGCAGTTCCGCTACACGCACACCTGGCAGGCCCACGATGTGCTGTTCTGGGACAACCGCAGCGTCAACCACGCCCGCGACAGCTGGGACGGTCGCTACCTTCGCGAGATGCACCGGGCCCAGTCCGGGGGCTCGGTACCGTTCTGAGCGCCATGTCCTCTGTCGGCGCTCGTTGGTGAGGTCCGGTTCAGGCAGCACGACCGGTTGACGGGCAGCAGCGTGGGGCCTACTTGGCGGCTTTCCAGGTGGCGTGGTCGACCACAGGGAGGCCGGCTTCCTTCCAGCCACGGAAGCCGGTGATGATGTGCGACACGCGCTCGAGGCCCATGTCCTTGAGGGTCTTCGCGGACAAACTTGTCCGCCCGCCCCCCGCTCAATACAGGATGAACTCTCGGTCCTCGTTGAAGACTTCGCGGAAGTACGGCGACTCCGGATCGATCCAGAACTCGAGCATGCCGCGCGGTGCGTGCATGGCACCGGGGATGACCCCGTCGCGTTCGAGTTCGCGGACGTCGCGCACGTCGATGAGCAACGCGCCCTCCTCCTCGACCCGACGCTTGGCCTCCTCCGGTGGGTGGTTGTCGATGTGTTTGCGGGCCTCGTCGATCATCTGCTGGACCGACTTCTTCATGTTCAACGTCACGTTGCGGGCTCCTCTCATCTCCCTGACGCGTACATCATCGCGCAGCTGCGAACTCGCAGGGCGGCGCATCATGGGTGCAACCCCTCGAGACGTCGTATTATCGCCGTGATCCTGACTGCGGCAACGGCGACAGCTCGTGGCGAGGCGACACGGGGTCGATCCCTCGATCCGTGGGCACTCAGGGCGTGATCCTCGTGACCGAGGCCCGGGCGAGTTGGCGAGGTTGATGTCGCTCGTGACCAGCGGCGCCCCGAGTTGGTCGGCGAACACAGCCAGATTCTTCGCGGGCCTCGACGACGAGGTGCGCGGCATCGATCGTTACGCACGATTCCGGCGATGTCAGGAGCTCGGCGCCCAGGTGCGTTCCCAACCACCGCATCCGCTACAGACCGAATTCAACACCGAGGTTGAGAAATGAAGGCTGGCGCCACCAAGCAGAGCGCGGCGCGCCGGCAGCCGCGAGACGGCCGAGCAACTCCCGCGGCTCAGTGGGGAGCCGCCCGTTGTCGTTGTAACGGGGAGTGCCGCCCCGAGCGGGTGGCGATCGGCAGTCAGATGGCGGTTGATGAGTGACATCGCCTTGGCGACCCGACCCGATCAGGTGAATGCCGCCGCTGGTCGACAGTGGACTTCGCCTCCGCCGTCAGCGACGTGCCCATGGTGGCCCCGGCACGGGTGCATCTCGGACGGGTCCCGCAGGCAGTGGGCCGTGACCGGGAAGCCAGAGCCGCCCTCTTAGCGCGGCCACCGCGTCGGATGGGGTCGAGGACACTGGCCGCAGGCTTCACCTCGAGAATACTGTCGTACTTGTTGATCCAGTACTTGCCCTCAGCGGGCGCCGGATCCGCCACCATGAGGGTGGGCTGGTCCCGGCGGTAGCGATCAACCGGCCAACCGCCTCTTGTGAAAGACTCGCGCTGTCAATGATTAGCATTGGCGATCTCATTCCGTGCCCCACTTGTGACGAGACAACCACACGCCTCCCAAAGGATCAAGGAATTTGAACGTACTGCACGAAATACACGTGACCTTGACCGCGGTGCCGGCCTGGTCCTTCACGCCATCATGGTGACCATTGGCGACGCCGCGCCCGAGCTCGACGTCGTGGAGTGGTTCAACACCGATCGGGCGCCGAGCATGGCCAGTGAGCGGGGCAAGGTCATCGTGGTGCATGCCTTTCAAATGCTCTGCCCGGGCTGTGTGCTGCAGGGCACGCCGCTCGCGCAACGCATCCACAACCACTTTGCCGGAGCGGACCTCACCGTGATCGGGCTCCACACGGTGTTCGAACACCACGCCGCCATGACCCCGGTCTCACTCGCCGCGTATCTCCACGAATTCCGCATCACCATGCCCGTTGCCGTCGATCGACCCGGGGACGGGCCCATCCCCCACACCATGGCGGCGTACGAGCTGCGCGGGACACCCACCCTGATCCTGATCGACCGCAACGGACGGGTCCGCCATCACCATTTCGGCACCGTCGACGAACTCACCGTTGGCGCCAGCATCGCCCGCCTGCTTGACGAAGGGGCCCACTAGCGAACCGGGATGCCCGATATGGAAGGTGTCCAGATTGGTGAACATCGGCTTCCTTTCGTTCACGTCTTCCGGCGCGTGACGCGTCGGGCGTAGTTCTTGTGGACGGCCTGCTTGGTAGCACCGAGTGCCGCGGCGAGCGTTTGGACCGGGTTGCTCGGATCGGACACCTCCTCGTGGGATGCATCATCGGCCTCGCGGGGATGTCGAGGCCGATGGTCCGGTAGAAGGCGGGGGTTCCGGCCAGATCGCATTAGATAAACCCGCGACTGTAGAAACGACGGTCATGTCCTGGCCGCACTGCCCCAGCCCCGAGCGGACTGACCAAGACCGCTACTGCCCCACCAGCCCGTGGAGGGGGGCGACCCGGCGACGCTGAAAGGCCTTGGTGATCTCTAACACCGCGAGGAGCGCTGCGCCGAGTCCGACGCAGACGGCCAGATCGATCACGGCGAGGGATTGAAGGCCCAGGATCCGGCGGAGCGGGGTGTACAACGCCACCAGCTGCAGCGCGGCGACGGCGCACACCGTGGCGGTCATTGCCTTGTTTGAGCACACGCCGATGGAACGCAGCGACGCGGTGGAGGAGCGGGTGCCCATGGCTTGGAAGATTTGGAGAAAGCCCAGGCTGGTGAACACCATGGTTTGCCACTGGGTCCGACCGGCGGCTTCATAGAGAACTCCCACCCCCAGCGCCGCTACGCCGATCAAGGCGCCGGTCCATGCTGCTTGGATGCCGAGACCGCCAGCCCAGATCGAACCACCGGGGGCGTGCGGGGGCCGTTCCATCACCTTGCGTTCTGCCGGCTCAACCCCGAGCGCCAACCCGAGCAGCCCGTCGGTCATCAGGTTCAACCACAGTAACTGCAGCGGCAACAACGCCACCGCGTGTTCGGCATCCCCAGTAAGGAGAAACGGCACAGGCCACACCAGCATCACCATGATCTTGCCGATGTTGCCGGCCACCGCGAATTTCACGAAACGCCGGAGATTGTCATAAATTACCCGACCTTCCTCCACGGCGGCCACGATGGTGGCGAAGTTGTCATCGCGCAGCACCACGTCGGATGCTTCTTTAGAAACGTCGGTGCCGGTGATGCCCATGGCCACGCCGATGTCGGCCTTTTTCAACGCCGGTGCGTCATTGACCCCGTCACCGGTCATGGCCACCACTTCGCCCTGCTGTTGCAGCGCGTCGACAATGCGCAGCTTGTGTGCCGGGGAAACCCGTGCGAATACCGCGTTCGATGCCACCGCGGCCTGGAACCCGGCGGCGTCGAGGTTGTTCAACTCGGCACCGGTCATCGCCGTCGCACCGCCCAAGATGCCGAGGTCCGCGGCCACCGCGGTGGCAGTCAAGGGATGGTCCCCGGTGATCATCACCGTGCGGATACCGGCGGCGGAGGCGGTCTTGATGGCCTCACGGGCTTCGGGACGCGGCGGATCGGAAATGCCGATCAGCCCGAGCAGCGTGAGGTTGCGCTCGGCGTCCTCTTCCGTGGGGGGATCGGGAAGGGCCCGGTACGCAACCCCGAGGACCCGCATGCCCTTCGCCGCCATGTCGTTGTTTGCCGCCAGTACCCGGGCCCGCCACTCTTCGGTGAACGCCACCGGCCCCTCTCCGGCCCACACCGCCACCACCTGTGGGACCAGGCCGTCCACGGCGCCCTTGAGAAAGGCCATCGGCGCCATTTCCTCAAGTCCGGACAATGCTTTCGGCGCTTCGGCACCCAGCGGGGGGTGCATGGTGCTCATCCGCTTGCGTTCGGAATCGAAGGGCCGCTCCCCCACCCGGGCCACCGCCGACCGCAACGCCAGCACGTCGATCCCGGCCGCGTGCGCCGCGGTCAACAAGGCGGTCTCGGTGGGATCACCCACCGTCACCAGTTGGCCCTGGGCATCGAGCTGGGCGTCGCCGTCGTTGCACAGGACACCGGCGGCCAACGCCAGTGACATGGCCTGGGGCAGGGCCTCGGGCAGCTTGTCCAGCGTCACGGCGTGCCCCGCCACATCAACCATGGCCACGGTCATCTGGTTCTGGGTGAGGGTGCCGGTCTTGTCCGAGCAGATCACCGTCACCGAGCCCAACGCCTCCACCGCCGGCAACTTGCGGATCAGCGCGTTGCGTTTCAGCATCCGTTGCGCGCCAATGGCCAACGTGAAGGTCACCACCGCCGGCAGGCCTTCGGGGATCACCGCTACCGCCACGCTGATCGCCGTGAGCACCAGATCCGAGAACGGCTGACCACCGACGGCGCCCAACGCGAAGGTGATGGCGGCAACCACCACGCCCACCACCGCCAGCTGCTTGCCAACCCGATCCAGCCGCGCCTGCAGAGGTGTGGCCGCTGACGAAACGCCCTGCAACATGGTGGCGATGCGGCCCAACTCGGTGTCCATGCCGGTGGCGACAACCGCGCCTCGACCACGCCCGTAGGTCACCTGGGTCCCGGCGAAGGCCATGTTGTGTCGATCACCCAGCGCAAGATCCTGCGACGCGAGCGCCTCGATCGACTTGTCGACCGGTTCGGACTCGCCGGTGAGCGCTGCTTCCTGGACCCGTAGCCCTGCGGACTGCACCACTCGCACGTCCGCCGGGACCACATTGCCGGCCTCGAGCACCACGAGATCGCCGGGCACCACATCGAGCACCGCCACCTCCACCACGACACCATCGCGGATCACCCGTACCGTGGGGGCGGCCATGCGGCGCAACGCGGTGATGGCCCGTTCCGCCCGGTACTCCTGGACGCATCCCAGCACGGCAAACAACACCACGATGGTGGCGATCGCTGCGGCTTCGGGGATCTTGCCCAACGCCAAGGACAACGCGGCCGCGCCGATGAGGATCAACACCATGACCGCGGTGAGCTGCTCCCACAGCATGTGCAGCAAACCGTGACCTTGCACTTCCACAAGCTCGTTGCGCCCGTGGACCGCGAGCCGTGCCGAGGCGTCTGCCGCATCCAGCCCGTCGCTACCGGTTCCCAACCGCTCGAAAATGGCGGCCACGTCCAACGCGTGGTGGTCACCGTCGATGATGCGGTCTGCCGAGCCGCCCTCAGCGATCGGCCCGCCCCGGGCGAGAGGAGCCGAGACGTGCACCGGCCGGCTCATTCGGGCACCAACGATGTGAGGTTGTGGAGCCGGGGGATTCGCGACATTTGGGCTCCTGGTAGCGACTGGGTGGTTCGGCAGGCGCCACCTGCGACCGAACCAACCCAAGGGTGACCCAAGGCGACCGAGCAGCTTGTGAGCTGGCTTACCAACGAAAGCTAGTGAACAACCAGCCACTATCCACGAGCACGTAGGGTTTTCAGGGTGGGTCGCTATGATCCGCGGTAACACCGACCCGGGACGGTCGGCTCCTTAAAGCGTGTAGCCGACCGGACCGGGCAGCGATGCCCCAGACCCCGGCATAAAGCATCCGATCACTGATCGAGAAACCGCGACGGGGGTCCCATGGCAGCGGATGGTCAGTCAGGCGGCACCGGTGAAAGCGGGAGCAGCGGAAGCGGGAGCGGCGACGGGCCGTCCGGCAACGAGGACCGTGCGGTGATCTGGTTGTCGGGTGATCAGGACATTGCCACCGCAGGCCGCATCGAGGCAGCCTTGATCCACGCCGTTGATGCCGACAAGCGCGACGTGGTGATTGACCTTAACCACGTGGAGTTCCTTGACGCGTCCACCATCGGGGTCCTGATCCGCGGGAGTGGGATGCTTGCGGATCACGGCCGGCGGCTGACGGTCCGATCCCCCCAGCCCATCCCGGCGAGGGTGCTGGACCTGTGCGGTCTCACCGACCTGGTTGACCCATGGCTTCGCGGCGCGATGGCCACACGTAACTGACGAACCTCGGGAACGTTGACCAGCTCCACGATCGACGTCGGTCAAGGAGAACCGCACCAGTAACGTGGCTGGCGCGCGCTCCAGTGCATGACCTCGCCGCTTTACCGATCACAGAACGAGGAGTGGTCCATGTGCAACCGAGCCACCACGCAGGCCCGGCCAGACCGACTGCCCCGATGAAGTGGCGGCTGAAACCGAGCGAAGGGGACAACACCACCCCCCAAACGCCCTGGCGAGTTGAGGGAAACCCTCCGACCGAGCCCAAGGCCGCCCCTGCTCGCAGCGGGTTTCGTCGGCCGCAGTGGCGGTTTCTGCTGCTGCTGGCCGCACTGATGTTGGGCAACTATGTCATCGGTTCCACCCTCACCAAACCGGAGCGGGTGGCGGCGCTGCCTTACACGGAGTTCCTGGCCCAACTCGAGGCGGACAACGTGGGGACCATCAGCGCCAAAGGTGACACCATCCAGGGCGCACTGCGGGCCGAGGGCACCTATCCCATCAAGGACGGCACGGCGTACACCAAGTTCACCACCGAACGCCCGACCTTCGCCGAGGACGACCTGCTCGGCGTGTTGCGCGCCAACGATGTCGAGGTCAAAGCGACTTCGCTGTTCAAGAGCCCGCCACTGCTGCAGACGGTGTTGGTGAACTTCGGCCCCACGCTGCTGCTGGTCGGCCTGTTCGTGTTCGGCAGTCGTTACCTCGCCCGCAAGGCAGGAGGGATGGGCGGCATCGGCGGGCTCGGGCGATCCAAGGCCATCCGCGCCGACGAAGCGCCCGGACCGCGCACCACGTTCCTGGACGTGGCCGGCATCGACGAGGTGGAAGAACAACTCGTTGAGATCGTGGAGATGCTGAAAGATCCCGATCGGTATCGCCGGGTGGGCGCCAAGCTTCCCAAGGGGGTGCTGCTGTCGGGTCTGCCCGGTACCGGCAAGACGTTGCTGGCCCGTGCGGTGGCGGGTGAGGCCAACGTCCCATTTTTCACCGCCAGCGCCAGCGAGTTCATCGAGATGATCGTGGGCGTGGGCGCCAGCCGGGTCCGGGACCTGTTCGCGCAGGCGAAAAAAGTGGCGCCGTCAATCATCTTCATCGACGAACTCGATGCCATCGGCCGGGCCCGGGGCGGATCCAGCATGGGCGGCGTGGACGAACGGGAACAGACCCTCAACCAGATCCTCACCGAGATGGACGGGTTCACCGGGGCGGAGGGCGTCATCGTGATCGCCGCCACCAACCGACCCGAGGTGCTCGATCCGGCACTGCTGCGCCCGGGACGCTTCGATCGTCGGGTGGTGGTGAACCCGCCCGACATCGTGGGCCGCAAAGCCATCCTTGAGGTCCACACCCGCGGGGTGCCGCTGGGGTCGGATGCGGATCTCAATGCCATCGCCGCCACCACCCCCGGCATGGTGGGAGCGGACCTGGCCAACCTGGTCAACGAAGCGGCCCTGCTCGCCGCCAAACGGGCCAAGCCCACCGTGGCCCTGGCCGATTTCACCGACGCCTTGGAGGGCATCGTTCTCGGCGCCGAACGGCACATCACCCTCAGCCACGAGGAACGAACCCGCACCGCGTACCACGAGGGCGGTCACGCACTGCTCGGCATGCTGCTGCCCGGCGCTGACCCGGTCCGCAAAATCTCGATCATCCCCCGCGGCAACGCCCTCGGGGTCACGTTCCAGGCGCCCTCAACGGACCGTTACGGCTTCGACGAGCAGTACCTGCGGGGCCGGATCACCGGGGCGCTCGGCGGCCGCGCCGCGGAGGCGGTGGTGTTCGGCAACGTCACCACCGGCGCCGAGTCCGACCTCGAACAGGTCACCAGCATCGCTCGGCAGATGGTGGGCCGCTGGGGCATGAGCGACGCCGTGGGACCCATCACGGTGCTGCCCAACCCGAACGGGGAGAACTGGTTCCCCGGTGACGCCCGTTCACCGAGTGAGGCCACCCGCCAACTGGTGGACACCGAGACCAAACAACTGGTCGACGCCTGTTACCTGGAGGCCAAGCGGATGCTCAGCGAGAACCGCGAGGCGCTGGAGCGGCTGGCCACCGCCCTGCTGGAGCGCGAGACCCTGGACGAGCACGACGCCTACCAAGCAGCCGGAATCGCCCACGCCTTGACCAAAGCCTGACGCGCCGGAACCATCACTCAGCGCTCACTCTTCGTCATCGTCTTCGCCGTCCCATTGGCGCACCAGCTTGGCCCGCAGCACATCAACCTGCACGGTGAGCGCGCCCAGCAATTCCTCCAGGTTGAACGGCTCCGAAGTGCGGAACGCCCACGCCGTGTCACCGTCCTCATCGAACGATTTGACCAGCACGAACGCTTGCAGCGGAGTCCAATTGGGCTCGAGGGGATGCAGGCGGAAACCCGGGAGCACCTCCCCGATGGGCTTCTTGTCATCGCCACGATCGCCGTCTGCATCATCCACGGCGCCAGACTACGCCGAGCGCCGATCGGGCCTTCTCTATGATCCTGGCCATGCCGGTTGTCATCGCCGGCCCTCACGCCCCCCCAAGGATCGCCACGATGAACGATGATCACAGCCGCTACTGGCGCCAGGCCCGCGTGGAGTTGCGCGCCGCCGGATTCCAGCCGGACAAGGTGGCCCAAACCAAAGCGGTGGTCACCATCGCCAGTGCGTTCACCAACGCTCACCGCTGCAACAATCGGGTGGGTTCCATCACCGACCTCCTGGTTGGCCTGCTGGCGGACCGGGGCGGGCAGGGCCTCGTGGTGGGCGCTCCGGCGGTGTCCGACGCGTTGACCCAGGGCACACCAACCGCGGGGTACAGCCTGGTCTCCCGGGACGTGGTGGCGGACTGCTTCGAAATCGGCCACTACGCCCACCACGGTGACGCCATGATCGTGATCTCCGGTTGTGACAAGACCGGCGCCGCCGCCCTCATGCCGTTGGCCCGCACCAACGCCTTTGGTCTGGTGCTCTACCCCGGCACCAGTTCACCGGGGCGGGTGGCGTTCGGGGCCTGGGCCGCCAAGGGCAACAACCTCACGATCATGGATTACGTGGAGGGCCGGGCGGCGCGCGAGGCCGGCCGGATATCTGAAGAAGAACTGGCCGAACTGGAACGACACGTCATGCCCGGCAGCGGCACGTGTGGAGCAATGTTCACGGCCAACACCATGAGCACCATCGCTGAGGCCATGGGCATGATGTTGCCCCGCGGTGCGTCCCACCCGGCGGACTATCACGCCGAAAGCGGCATCCACGATGATGTCCGGGCCCAGGCGCACGCCACCGTGGACGCCCTTTTCCGGTTGATCGACGCCGGGATCCGCCCCCGGGACATCATGACCGAACAGGCCTTCGACAATGCCATCACCACGGTGTACGCCATGGGTGGATCCACCAACATGTATCTCCACTTGCTGGCCATCGCCCGGGACGCGGGGGTGGCGCTCACCATCGAGCGCATCCAGGAGGTCGGTGAACGGGTGCCGCTCATCGCCAATCTGCAACCCCACGGACCCTACGCCATGGTCACGTTGCACGGTTTGGGCGGGGTGCCAATCGTGATGAAGGAATTGCTGCAACACGGGTTGCTCCACGGTGACGCCATGACCGTCACCGGCCGCACCCTGGCGGAGAACCTGGCCGACATACCCAGCCTCGATCAGCTGCCCACCCAGGATGTGGTGGCGCCGGTGCACCGACCCCTCGCTGCGCCCAACAACCACATCAGCGTGTTGAAGGGCAACCTGGCCCCCGAAAGCTGCGTGCTGAAGTTGTCGGGCAAGACCCTGGAAAAAGGTGAGTTCCGGGGCACCGCTCAGGTCTTCGAGTCCGAGCTCGACGCCCTGCGCGCCATCCGTGCTGGTACGGTACTACCCGGTACGGTGGTGGTGGTTCGGTACGTGGGACCGGTGGGCGCCCCGGGGATGCCCGAGATGGTGGCCCTCACCATCCAGTTGCAGGGCCGGGGCCTGGGCGAGGACGTGGCGCTGATCACCGACGGACGCTTTTCTGGTGTGTCCCACGGCATCCTCATCGGCCACATCTCCCCCGAAGCGGCTCGGGGCGGCCCCATCGCCGCGGTGCAGGACGGGGACACCATCGTCATCGATCCCGCCGCCCGCACCTTGCAGCTTGATGTCCCCGCCGAGGAGATCGCCCGCCGGATGGCCCGCTGGCAGCCGCCGGACATCAGCCACCGGGTTCGGCCGGGTTCGGTGCGGGACAAGTACATGCGCCTGGTGTCCTCCGCCCACTACGGCTGCGTCCAGTGACGGCCCGCACAGCGCCGGCGGCAACGGAACCCGCTACCGCAACAGGAACGGGAACAGGAACAGGAACGGGGTTGTGATGGACCGCATCGATTTCACGCCGTGGCGGCCGGTGCCCCGGGGCGGGCGACACACCCGTTGGACCAGCGCCGAGGAAGCGATCGGCGCCATCCCTGACGGGGCCCGGGTGTTCATCGCTGGTGATGTGATGACCCCCAACCATCTGATTGCCGCCATCGGGGCCGCCGCTGACCGCTGGACCCGGCTGGAGATCGTACTGCCCGGTATGGGGCGTCGAATTCCGCTGGTGCGTCGCGCCGGCCGGCCGTTCCATTTCATCACCACCCAGGCCGGCACCATGTACGGCGAACTGTGGGGAACCGGCTTGGTGGACGTGCTGCCGTGCCGGTTGTCAGACCATCAGCAGCTGTGTACCCCCGACGGTCCGTTGCCCTGTGATGTGGCCGTGGTCCAGGTCAGCCCGCCCGGACCGGAGGGTATGGTCAGCCTGGGGATGTCGGTGGGGGTGCCCCTGGCGGTAACGCTCACCGCGCCGTTGGTCATCGCCCAGGTGAACCCGGCGGTACCCTACGTGTTCGGCGCCGGCGAGATCCCGGTGGAGGAGTTCGATTTCCTGGTTGAGGCCGACGAACCGTTCCGGGACCGGGACCGCCCCGCCGAGCTCGATCCCACCAGCGCCGCCATCGCCGGACTGGCCGCGGCCACCGTTCCGGACGGGGCCACCATCCAGTTCGGCAACGGGGTCATGCCCGACGCCATACTGCGCGGTCTGGTGGGCCGGAAGGGCTTGCGGGTGCACTCGGGGCTGGTGAGCGAGGTCTGCGTGGACCTGTTCGAGGCGGGCGTGATCGAGGGGCCCATGATCGCCACCCAGATGGTGAACAGCCCCCGCATGCGCGCCTTCGCCCATCGCAACCCGGCGGTACAACTGGGCCCGGTGCTGTACACCCACGGCGCCGGCGTGTTGGGGACCCTGCATCGGTTTACGGCGTTACTGGGGGCCATCGAGGTGGCATTGGACGGCTCGGTGAACTCAGAGGTCCGGGGCCACGAGATCATCTCCGGCCCGGGCGGCGCCCCCGATTTCGCCTTCGGTGCGGCACTGGCCACCGGGGGCCGGGTGGTGGTGGGGTTGCCCTCCACGGCGGGCGGAGGCACGGTGAGCCGCATCGTGGCCACCATCGACCCGCCCCGGCCCACCTCTTTGCCGGCCTATCTGGCGGATCTCATCGTCACCGAGCACGGCGTGGCCGAGGTGCGGGGACTGCCGTTACGGGCTCGTGCGGGGGCCATCAGCGCCATCGCCGATCCCCGACACCGCGCCGTCCTGGCCGCCCATCAGCCCCTGAGCTGAACCCGCGCACCGAGCGCATGACCGCCATGACATCACCGCGGCCGTTGCAGAGCCTGCACTACGGCACTATCCGAAAGGAACCACGAATGCGGCTGTTGGTGGTGGGCGGCACCCGGTTCATTGGCCGGCATCTGGTGGAGCGTGCCGTGGACGCCGGGCACCACGTCACCGTGTTCCACCGGGGTGTGCACCGGGGCCAGTTGGACCCGAACGTGGAACGGGTGCTCGGTGACCGCAACGGGGACCTTTCCGCGTTGCGCACCGCCGGGCCGTGGGACGCCGTGATCGATACGTGCGCCTACACCCCCGATCAGGTCCATCACCTCGCCGACACCCTCGCCGACACCCTCGCCACCAAGCCAACAACGCCAACTCCACCGTGCTACGTGATGATCTCAACGGTGTCGGTGTATGACGACCCACCTCCGCACCATGATGAAACGGCGGCGCTACTCGGGGGTACCGTTGGGTACGGGGCGATGAAGGCCCGTTGCGAACAGGCGGCTCGGGACCACTTCGGGGACGCCTGCCTGATCGTGCGGCCCGGGTATGTGGTGGGACCCTATGACTACAGCTGGCGGTTCCCGTGGTGGGTGACCCGCCTGGCCCGGGGCGGGAACGTGCTGGCACCGGGACCGCCGGAGGATCCCTTGCAGCTCATCGACGGACGGGACCTGGCGGCGTGGATCATCGAAGGTCTCCGCACCGGCCTTCGCGGAACATACCACACAGTAGGTCCAGTAGGTCCAGTAGGTCCGGAGGCGCCGTTGACCTTCGGAGGGCTTTTGCACACCATTGCCTCAGCCGTGGCGCCGGTGGACACCAACGTGGTGTGGGTGGACGCCGCCTTCTTGGCCCAGCGGGGACTGGGCCCCAGGGATCTGCCGTTGTGGGACGCACCCGGGCGACGCGGTCACACCCGCACAGCCCATCCGGGCGCGGCGTTGCGGGCCGGCTTGGTGTTGCGCCCGCTGGAGCTCACCGTGACGGACACGTTGCGCTGGGCCCGCGCCAATCCCGGCGGCGGCCAGGTGGGGCTGGACTCGGGTCACGAACTGGCGCTGCTGCGGGCGTGGCACCGGCGGCGCGACGCACCCTGATGTCACCAAGGTCCACGCTGGCGAGCCCGGCGTTGCGGCGCGTACCGCCTCCGGGCTATGGACCGGGGACCTCAGCGGTGCGCGGCGCCAACCGGTGCAACAGCCGCCGATCGGCCGGCCAGGCCTCAACCAACGCCTCCGGTGCCACCTTACGGGCGGCGTAGCGCAACGCCAACGCCACCACCACCACGTCATCGAGCGGGCCGATGACCGGCAGGAACTCCGGAATCAGATCAATCGGGGACAGCACCCACAACCCCGCCAGGGCCACCACGACCTTGACCCGTCGGGGTACCCGGGGATCTCGGCGCAACCGACGGGCGGTGGTCACACAGGCCGGCAAAACGGTGGCCAGGTCCCGGGCCAGTCCCGGGGGGAGCCGACGGGCGGCCAGCACCAGCACCGCCCAGGACGCCACCATCACCGCCGCCCCCACCGCCAGCCAGCGCGCCCATTGCATGATCACACCGCTCAGTATGGCGCGGGGTACATGCCGGACAGCCACAGGGTCGCTACCGTGCGGGCCATGAGCGAACCCCTCGATCTCGACGGCATCGGTCAAGCTGACCTGATTCGGTCGGGTCAGATCAGCGCCACCGAGATGGTGGACGCCGCCATCGCCCGCATCGAGGCCCGCAACCCGGCCCTCAACGCGGTCATCACCCCCACCTTCGATCGAGCCCGCCGTGACGCCGCCGCCGCCACCAGCGCCGCGCCGCGCTCCGACGCCCCGTTCGCCGGCGTGCCGTTCCTGATGAAGGATCTGGGCGCCCATCTGGCCGGGGAACGGTACTGCGCCGGCATGGCGGTGCTGCGAGCGATCGACTACCGCCCCGAGTTCGATACCGAGGTGGCGGTGCGCTTCCGCGATGCCGGGCTGATCTCCCTGGGCAAGACCAACACCCCGGAGTGGGGATCGTTACCCACCACTGAACCGTTGGCCTTCGGACCCACCCGCAACCCCTGGAGCGCGGCGCATTCCCCCGGCGGATCCAGCGGCGGGTCCGCAGCCGCGGTGGCGGCGGGGATGGTGGCGCTGGCGTCAGGCGGTGACGGTGGCGGGTCCATACGGGTGCCGGCCTCGGCCTGCGGCATCTTCGGGCTCAAACCTTCCCGGGGTCGGGTACCCACCGGTCCCGCCCACGGCGAGGTGTGGGGCGGTTTCGCCACTGAAGGGGTGCTATCCCGCTCAGTACGGGACAGCGCCGCGGCCCTTGACGCCCTGGCCCAAACCCTGGCCGGAGCCACCTTGAGCGGTGACCCCTACCTGGCGCCGCCGCCCTCACGCCCCTACCGTCAGGAGGTCGGGGCCGATCCCGGCCGGCTGCGCATCGGGGTCATGATCGCCGCACCCGGTGCGTTGTGCGAGGTCCATCCCGACTGCCTGCGGGCGGTACACCAGGCGGCGGAGTTGCTGGCCTCGTTGGGTCATCACCTCCTCCTGGACGGTGCTGCCGCGGTGCCGGCGGCGTTGACTGATCAGGGCGAGGCGGCCCAGTTGCGTCGCCACTTCGGGGTCATCGTGTCCGCCCACTCGGCGCAGGAGTTCGACGCCTGGGAGCGGATCGTGGGTCGGCCGTTGCAGCCCGGAGACATCGAACCGGTGGATTGGGCCATGGTGCAACGAGCCCGGGCCCGACCCACCAACCGGTATCTCAGTGCGGTGGAGTGGATAGACGGGTGGCGGCGCCGGTTGTGCGGCTGGTGGTCGGATCATGATCTGCTGCTGAGCCCCACCATGGCCTGCCCGCCGTTACCCCTGGGCCGTCTCGACCATACCGATGAGAATCCTCTGGCCGGAATGGCGGCGGCGCATCCGGCCATTGCCTTCACCGCCCCGTTCAACGCCTCCGGTCAACCGGCCATGTCGGTGCCGCTGCACCGCAACGCTGAGGGCCTGCCCATCGGGGTGCAGTTGGTGGCCGCGCCGTGGCGGGAGGACCTGCTGTTCCGGGTGGCCGGCCAACTCGAAGCCGCCGGGGCCTTCCTGGATCTTGGCGATCGGGCGGGTTCAATGGCCGAGTAGGTTCCAGGTGCCGCGGCCGGTGTAGCGCAGGAGGCGGAGTCGACGGTTGTTGACGTTTTTCTGCGTTTGCCGAAGCCGTGGACAGCTCGTGTGCCCGGGGTTTACTGCCGGCCGCTCTCCATGAGATGTACCTGCTG
>JBJXFH010000075.1:0-18724 GCA_046155365.1 Acidimicrobiales bacterium
GTCGAGCTGTCGGGCAAGTCCTCGAACTGTGCGTGGGACCAGTCGGTCGGTAACTGCAAGTCCTGAGCTCGGCTTGATCAGGGCCGCCCGGTCGGACCCCTTTCGAGGGACCCGGTCGGGCGGCCCCGCCGCGTCCGGAACCAGTGGCGTCCGGCGGGATGCGGGCCGAAGAGCTTGCAGCGGGCCGGCGAATCCCGACTAATCTCATAAATCCGATCAACTTTGTCGGGATTAGGGGTGAGGGCGTGGGCCGGAGCATGGGCAAGCGGAGGTTACGGGTGTGGTCGCTCGCCGCGGCCTTGAGCCTGTTGATCGGCGCCGTGGCCTGCGGATCCGGCCCAAAGACCACCCCGGCGGGCGGTATCGAGGTGCGGATGGCGTACCTGCCCAACCTGACCCACGCCGCCGCCATCGTGGGGGTGGAAGAGGGCATCTTCGACAACTATCTGGGCGCCAACCGGCTGGAGACCCACCTGTTCAATGCCGGGCCGGACATCGTGGGTGCCATCTTCTCCGGGGCCATCGACTTCGCCTACCTGGGGCCGAACCCCACCATCAACGCCTTCGACAAGTCCGGCGGAGACGCCATCCGGGTGGTAGCAGGAGCCACCTCAGGGGGCGCGGCGCTGGTGGTACAGCCCACCATCAACACGGCGGAGGATCTGCGGGGTCGGCGCATCGGTACCCCGCAATTGGGCGGCACCCAGGACGTGGCGGCCCGGGAGTGGCTGCGCAAACAGGGGCTGTCCACCAGCTTCGAAGGCGGCGGGGACGTGTCGGTGCAGCCCCAGGAGAACGCCGGCATCTTGGAGTCCTTCAGGGCCGGGACCCTCGCCGGGGCCTGGGTTCCAGAGCCGTGGGCCAGTCGGTTGGTGCTGGAGGGCGGCGGAAAGGTCCTGGTCGATGAGCGGTCGCTGTGGCCCGAAGGTCGGTTCGTGACCACCAACGTGGTGGTTTCCGCTCGGCTCCTCCGGGACCATCCCGACGTGGTGGCCCGCTTGGTTGAGTCCCACCTGATGGCCACCAAGCTGCTGATGGACCAACCCGACCAGGCCAAGGTGGTGCTCAACGAGGCCCTGGCCAGTTACACCGGCAAAGCGATCCCGCCCGAGGTGCTGGACCGGGCCTGGTCGAATCTGGAGTTCACGGATGATCCCATCGAGTCCAGCCTGCACCAGTCGGCCGGGGCGGCGTATCGGGTGGGCCTTTTTGACCACGAGCCGGTGCTGGAGGGGCTGTACGACCTGCGCTGGCGGGACCAGGCTCGTGACGCGGTGGCGCAGAGGAGCATGAAGCTGTGAACTCGATCGGGTTGCAGGACGGCATCGAGTTTGATGGGGGCTCCTCGGTGGCCGCCGTGGCTGCCCCCGTCGAGCCGGCGGTGAGGATCGAGGGTGTGCATCGGTGGTTTGGTAGCGGGGCGGGCACGGTACGGGCGCTGGATGACTTCTCCCTTGAGGTGCAGCCGGGTGAGTTCCTGTGCCTGGTCGGGGCCTCTGGGTGCGGCAAGACCACGTTGCTGAACCTGGTGGCGGGGCTGGACAAGCCCAATGCCGGCACGGTGCACATCGGCGGGCGGCGGGCGGCGCTGATGTTTCAGGAGGGTGCGCTGTTCCCGTGGTTGACGGCTCGGGGCAACATCGAGCTGGCGCTGAAGCTGGCCGGGTGCCGAAGCCGGGGGGAACGCCGCGAGCGAGCCGATGGATTACTCCACAAGGTCCAGTTGCGAGATGCCGCTGATCGCCGACCCCACGAGCTGTCCGGTGGGATGCGCCAACGGGTGTCCCTGGCCCGGGCGCTGGCACAAGAAGCTGACGTGTTGTTGATGGACGAGCCGTTCGGGGCGCTGGACGCCATGACCCGGGACCTGCTGCATGACGAGTTGGAGCGCATCTGGTTGGCCAGCGGGATGACCGTGTTGTTTGTCACCCACAACGTGCGTGAGGCCGCCCGGCTGGGTGATCGCATTGTGCTGCTGGCCAGCCGACCGGGCCGGGTTATCCGCGAGTATCCGGTCAGTAGCCCACGGCCTCGGCGCATTGAATCGCCTGCCGTGGGGGAGATCGCCACCGAGATCACCGCCGCGCTGCGGGCCGAGGTTCGCCGCCATGCCCACTGAGGTCGCCGGCGAACCGGTCGTGGTGGAAGACGACGAGGATCTCGCCGGGCTCGACGCGCTGGAACGCGAGCAATCCACAAAGCGGTCCCTGCTGTGGCGGCTGTGGGCTGCGGCTTGGCCGAAGTTGTCGGCCTTGGCCCTGGCGCTGGTGGTGTGGGAACTGGTGGTGTTGTCGGGGTGGAAGCCGCCCTACGCGCTGCCGGGCCCGGGCCAGGTGCTGCCAACATTGGCCGATCTGGTTAGCACCGGCGGATTCTGGCGATCGGTCATGACCACCATGCGGCGCGCCGCGGTTGGGTACGCCCTGTCCATGGTGTTGGGGACGCTGCTCGGCGCGGCGGTGTCACGAAGCCCGTATTTGCGTCGGGCCGTTGGTTCGTTGATCACCGGGCTGCAGTCCATGCCGTCCATTACTTGGTTTCCGTTGGCCATCTTGCTGTTCCAGCAGAGCGAGCGTTCCATCTTGTTCGTGGTGGTGCTGGGGGCCACGCCGTCCATCGCCAACGGTTTGATTTACGGGATTGATCACATTCCGCCGTTGTTGTTGCGGGCGGGCACCGTGATGGGGGCACAGGGCTGGGCCATGATGCGCTCGGTGATCTTGCCGGCGGCGTTACCCGGTTACC
Source organism: Acidimicrobiales bacterium (assembly GCA_046155365.1). GTDB lineage: Bacteria > Actinomycetota > Acidimicrobiia > Acidimicrobiales > CAIXPF01 > CAIXPF01. The sequence goes on from JBJXFH010000075.1 coordinate 2,746, forward strand.
TCGCCGGGATGAAGCAGGGCTGGGCCTTTGCCTGGCGCAGTCTGATGGCGGGGGAGCTGCTGGTGATCATCAACAAGTCCCCGGCATTGGGTGTGCGCTTGGATTACGCCCAGGACAACTCTGACGCACCGTTGCTGGTGGCGTACATGATCGTGATCTTGACGATCGGGATCATCGTGGACAGCGCCTTCGGATCAGCCGAACGGCGCCTTCGAGCCAAGCGCGGTCTGCTGGTCGAAGGGTAGGTGCCGTTGGGCGAACTCGCCGCGGTATGGGCCCGGTCAGATCTCGGCCAGATCGGCCCGGCTGTAGGCCCGGAAGGCGATGGTGGTGGTCGTGGAACGGATGCCCTCGAGGGCGGCGATGCGTTCGGTCACCACGGTGGCGATTTCCTCGTGGGTGCCAACCCGCAGCACGGCGATGAGGTCGAACTCACCGGTCACCGAATAGCACTCGTACACCCCCTCGATGCCGGCGATGGCGGTTCCCAGGGCAACGATCTGGGACGGGCGGGTGGTGTTGATGAACACGAAGGCGTTGATCACTCGACGGCACGCTACGCACCGGAGCGGGCTGCGTGCTACAAGGTGGTATGACCATTGAGCGCATCGAGCCCGGACCCCTGATGAGCGCGGCGGTGGTGCACGGCAACACTGTGTACCTCGCCGGCCTCATCGCCAGTGACACCGCGGCGGACACCAAGGGCCAGACTGAGCAGATCCTGGCCCGCATCGACGAGCTGCTGGCGGCTGCCGGAACCGACAAGAGCCAGCTGCTGCGGGCCAACATCTGGCTGACCGATATCACCGAGTGGTCCAAGATGAACGAGGCCTGGACCGCGTGGGTCACGCCGGGGGCCACGCCGGCCCGGGCCACCGTGGAGGCCAAGCTGGCGGCCCCCAAGGCCACGGTGGAGATCATGGTCGAGGCGGCCCGGCCGAGCTAGGACCGCACCATACCCACAAGTACTGTCCGAACTCAGACGGCCAGCCGTCGGTGATTGTGCCCGGGCCGAGGACCGAGGTACCGGTGGGCATGGCTCCGGGCTGGTGACGAACGCCTACTCGAGGTCGAACGCCAGGCGGATGGCCTCGGCCAGCGTTGGTTCCTGGGCCGCGAGCAGGACACCGATCTGGCGGCCGACCGAATCGGCGGGAACCGTGATGATGTTGTCGCAACTGACCACGCTGTGCTGGTCCAATCCGTTCGCTGGGCCGACCGGTACCTCGGTGGACAGGCCCCGGATGGTGGTCGTGATCGGGGCGACCGTAACCCGGCTCAGATACGGGCGCACCACCTCTCGGGTCAGCACCAGCACCGGACGGACCTTGTCGAGCTGAGCCAGACAGATCGGACGCATCAGTCGAGATCGTCCAGGACCGCGCCGGCGACGAAGCGGGCGAGGTCGTCGAAACCATCACCGTCAGCGCCGGCAGCGGCCAGGATCGCTGCGTCGCGCTCACCGATCTCCCGGCGGCGTTCCCGTTCAATGGCCGCGGCCACCACCGCCGCCCGGCTCACAGCCCGTCCAGCGCGCACCTGACGGTCCATGAATGCGACCAGCTCTTCGGGCAACCGCACCGTCACCTGCTGACTCATACCATCACCATACCAACAGCATTCCATCACGATGCCACATCGGGATTCATCTCGGTATGCAGCGGTCCGAACTCACAAGTACTGCCCGACCGGTGTGTCGCGGTCGGTGGACGCGGTCTGGGCGTGGGTTCCGTTGCGCAGGGCGAACAGCTCGGCCAGGGTGGCGCCGTCCGGTCCGACGTGACGTGCCACCTGGGCCGCGGCGTCCGGTCCGCCCAGCCACTCGGCCGCTTCGCCCCGGTCGAGCCGACCCACCTGCAGCTGTGCCAGGCAACGGCCGGGACGGGTGACGGCGGGGTGCAGCCGCCACAGTTCTTCGTTGGTGGTGAGGCACACCAACACCCGCAGACCTTGGCCGATCACACCGTCGGTCAGGTTCAACAGTCGTGATAGGGCTTGCCCGCGGGCCTGCTTGGCGTCGGGGCGGATCAGCTCATCACAATCCTCCAGTACCAGCAGCGTCCAGCGCGGTGGGTTCTGCTCAGGTGCGCCCCGGTCATCGAGCACCAGCGCGTTCAGATACCCGGGATCACCGAAGAGCCGATCGGGATCGGACACGTAGACCGTCTGGCACCAACCTTGCCAATGCCGGGCCAGTGCACGCAGCAGGGTGGTCTTGCCGGTGCCTGGTGGTCCCCACAGCAGCACCAGCCGCCCGTCCAGGTGGGGCGGATGCGCCGCCAGCAATCGAAGCACCGCCTCGTGGGATGCGGTGCTGTAGTTCCCGGCGATGTCGGGCCACGCCGGCGCGTCAATGCGACGGCGCCGCCGGGCCACTCCGTGCGCGCCTTGGTAGCAGAACGTGACCTCGACAGACCCCGCCTGCACCGGGGCCGGCTCGTTCCAGTGAGAAATGAGTGAGGCGATGCCGTCCACTGCGGCCACCGTGACGCCCAGGACCCAGGCCCACGTTTCACCATCGGTATCGCAACGGAACCGGACTCTCCAGCCCGGACCATCGACCAACAGCCAGCGGGTGTGTTGATAGTGCACGGTGCGGATCACCTGTCCACCGGGCAGGCTCAGGTCGTTGTCGGTACCCACCCGGGGCACATGCACGGCGCGCATCACGGGGAACTGCCCCACGGCGAACGCCAGGAAGAGGTCCGCATCGATGAGCGTGGTGGGGTCCAGTTCGGGTCCCAGCACGGGGATGACATCAGGTTTGTTGAGCAGGGCGCGAGGCGTGGTGGGTTTCATGGCCGGGCCACGGCAGAGCGGAACCTCCGTCTGCGGTGGGCTGGCCATGTTGGTGCATCGGCAGCGGAGATGCACTCGAATTTCTGCTGGCGCCCGGTTCAGGGCCGAACAGCTCGCTTGGGCTGTTGCGCCAAACGGGCCAGTGCCGGTTGGGCCATTTTCACGAACTTGCAGGCCAGGGGTCTGGTGTCCCGGGGGTCGATGAGGTCGACCACGTCGCCTTGGTGGGCGGCCCGGAACGGTGAACGTAACCGCAACAGGCGTTGTTCGATCATCTCCCGATGGGCGTCGGGGTCCGGCGCGGCGTCGATCTCACGTCGGTAGGCCGCAGCCACCCCGCCCTCGATGGGAATGCCGCCCCACTCCCCGGCGGGCCAACCGAAGCGCAGGTTCAGCCCGCCCGGTTGGCTGATGCTGTTGGGGGCATCCGCGGCCACCCCATAACTTTTCCGTACGTTGAACTCCACCTTGGGCACCTTGGCCTCGGCGCTGGCCATCAACGCCCGCACCCCCCGGCGCATGGTCGCCTTGCGTTCGGCGGCCGAGCCCAACATGAACCCCGGCATATCAAGGAAAATCAGCGCCGGCAGGTTGAAGGCGTCACACAAGTCCAAGAAATGCGTGTACTTATCGGCGGCGTTGCCGTCCATGGCGCCGGCCATTTTCAGGGGATCACTGCCGATGACGCCCACGCTGTATCCGTCCAGGCGGGCGAACCCGGTGATCAGCGCACCGGCCCAATGGCGGCGCATCTCGAAGAAATCCCCGTTGTCGACCACCAAGCGGATCAGCTTGCGGGCGTCGTAGCCCCGCCGACGGTTCTCCGGGATGATGGTGAGCAGCTCCTCCTCCCGGCGATCGGGCGGGTCGCCGGTCTCCACCCGGGCCGCAACCTCACCGGTGGTGTTCGGCAAATAGGACAAAAACGTGCGGATCTGCTCGAAGGCCTCTTCCTCGGTGGCGGCCTCGTTGTCCACCTGGCCCGAGTCGTGCACGTGCATCTGGGAGCCGCCCAGGGCCTCTTTGTCCAGCGTTTCGCCGATGGCCCGGCGCACCACCGGCGGACCGGACGGGAAGATCTGGGACTGGCCTTTCACCATCACCGTGAAATGGGACATCAACGCCACCGCCGCCGGCCATCCCGCCACCGAACCCAAGATGGCCGACGCCACCGGCACCGTGGCCAACAGCTGGGTCAGCTGCCACCACAGATCACCGGAAGGCAGGCCCATGTGACCGGAGGCTTCATCGGATTTGGAGCTATGACCGACCCCCTCCACCAGGTGCACCAGCGGGATGCCGTATTGCAGCGCCAGCGGATACACGAAATCGTGCGGTCGTTTGTGCACGTCGTGGGGCGAACCCCCCGAGATGGTGAAATCGTCTCCGCCGATGGCCACCGGGCGGCCGTCGATGTCGCCCACACCCATGACGTACCCGCCTGGAGTGAAGGCCCGCAGGTTGCCGTCCGCGTCGTACTCGGCGGCGCCGACCAACGGCATGGCCTCGGTGAAACTGCCGGGGTCGGCCAGTTTCTGGATGCGTTCGCGCACCGTGTATCGACCGCCGGCGTGCTGACGGGCGATGCGCTCGGGCCCGCCCATCTCCGCCGCCAGGCCCCGCACATAGTTGATGTCATCAACGGCCTGCTGCCAGGCCATGCCGGGCTTCCAGCTCTCACGATGGGGGTCAACGGGCATCGAACGCCTCAAGCATCAGATTGAAATGTAGAGTCAGGCTCAAATGGTATGAAAGGTGGTCAACTGAGTGTCATGGGCGTTCTCGGACATGAGGTGCCCAAGGGGGTCAGCCGAGGTTGGCTTGGGTGGCTTGTTCGTCTTGGAGGAGGACGCCGGCGCGGTGGAGGCGGTCCACGTCTGACTGGGAGAGGTCCAACCAGTCGGTGAGGGCGTCGTAGTTGTGCTCGCCCTTGTGGGGGGCGGGACCGCGAACGGCAGCTTCGGCGTTGGAGAACCGGTACGGCGTGTTGGTGGTGCGCCGACGGCCACCGTCGCGGTCATCGACCTCGATCAACACCTGACGACCCTCGATGGAACCCTGCTTTTCCAATACCTCGCGATGGTCGAACACGTCACCCCAGGCCAGGTTGACCTCGTTCAGCTTGGCGATGAGGGACTCCCGGTCGGGGAAGGATTGCAGGTAGTGCTCGATGGCCTCGCGTCGCATGCGGATCTTGGTCTCGAGATCGGCGCCGTCGGGGGTGGGGTCCACCAACCCGGCCTTGGTGTTGAACACCCGCCAGTACCACTTCTCGTCACCGGCCAACATGATGGGCCCGCCGGTGGCGTGGAACACCATGCCGCCGCCGTTGTTGATGCGGACCTTGTCAATGGCGGCGTGCACGTAATCATCGGTGAACATCAAGGCGTTCAACATGGCCATGTCCACGTGTTGGCCTTCGCCGGTGCGTTGGGCGTGATGCAGCGCCGCCAGCAGACCGATGGTGCCGTGCAGACCGGTGGAGGTATCGGCCACCGACAGCGCGATGTCCACCGGTTTGTCGGTGCCGCTCACGAACTGCTGACGTTGCAGCAGACCCATCTCGGCGTGGATGATGGGCGCGTAGGACGCCCGCTGCGTTTCCGGTCCCTCCTGGCCGAAACCGGAGATGGACAGCATCACCAACTGAGGGTTGACGGCCCGTAGGTCCTCCCAGCCCAGACCGAAGCTGGCCATGATCCCGGGCCGGAAGTTCTCCGTTACCACGTCGGCCTTGGCCACCAGTTGCTTGATGACCGCCACGCCCTCGGGTTTGGCGAGATCAACACAGATCGAACGCTTGCCTACGTTCTGCTGAGTGAAATAACCGGAAATGCCACCGATGCGACGGCCGATACCCCGGGTCATGTCACCTTCGGGGGGTTCCACCTTGACCACGTCGGCCCCGAGATCGGAAAGGATGCGGGTGGCGAACGGCCCGGCCAACACCCTTGTGAAATCCAGGACCTTGACACCTTGCAGCGGAAAACTCATCCCTCAGCTCCGTCCTGCTTGTTGTGCTTGTTGTGCTTGTTGTGCCGGTGCGGTGGGCCAGCCGGGCACACCCTCATCGAGCTGCACCCCGGCGGAATTCAGGAAACCGCTGACCACCCGGTAGCACCCGGCGGCCAGAATCAGATGACACATGTCCGATTCATTGAAGAACTTCGAGGCCGCGGCCCAGGCGGCATCCCCCACGCAATCATCGGCATAGAGGTCATCCACCACCTGCAGCACGGCCCGTTCCTCGTCGGTCCAGGGGTGCTGGTTGAGCGGGCGGGTGACGCCGTAGATCTCGGCGTCGGTGAGGCCCACGTCCTTGCCGAAGAGGGTGTGCTGGCCGAACTCGTAGATCGCTTGGCAGTTCCAACCCATCCGCAACACGGCCAGTTCCACGTTGTGTCGGGACAGGCCCCCGTGGAACAGCACCGCCTGAGCGAACGGCCCGAAGGCCTTGGCCAGGGTGCGGTTATGGGCCATGGTGGCGGTCACGTTGACGGCGTTGACCGGCAGGTCCTTCATTCGTTCCTTGGCTTTTTCAGCCACCGCCGGGATCGGTTGCAGCCGAGGTGAGCTCGGTCGCGCGAAATGCATCGGGTCCCCCTTCGTTCGTGGTGGCACCTTAACCGGGCCACCCGCCGGCACGCCTCAGAGCAGGATCTCGGCCAGCCGACGCCACTGCTCGATGGGCACCACGGAGCGGTCGGCCACCAGGTGTTGCACGCAGACGTGATCGGCTCCGGCGTCGAGATGGGCCTTGACCCGCGCCGCGATGGCGTCGGCATCACCCCAGGCCACGATGGCGTCGATCATGCGGTCGGTGGGCCCGGCCAGGTCCTCCTCGGTGTAACCCAGGCGGCGCAGGTTGTTGGCGTAATTGGGCAGGCGCAGGTACCGGGTCATGTCGCCGCGGGCCAGCTCCCGGGCGGTGGTGGGGTTGGTGTCCAAGATCACCATCTGCTCCACGGCCAGCAGCGGCTCGGGGCCCAGCGCCTCGCGGGCGATGGCGGTGTGCTCGGGCGGCACGAAATAGGGGTGGGCGCCCTGGACCGCGTCACGGGACAGCTCCAACATCTTCGGTCCCAACGCCGCCAGGATGGTTGGGGGAGCGGTATCTGGACCCTTGGCGGTGAACGGCGCCTCGGCCATGGCCGCCAGGTACGCCTTCATCAGCGAGTACGGCTTCACGTAGGCCTGCTTGCGGACCGTTTCGATCATGGGGGCGTGGCTGACACCGAGGCCCAACAGGAAACGGTTGTCGTAGGCCTCGGCCAGGGTGCGCTGGGCGGCGGCGGTGGTGACCGCGTCACGGGCGTGGATCTGGGCGATGCCGGTGGCCACCTTGAGCGTGGTGGTGGCACCCAGCAGCACGCCGGAGGACACCATGGCGTCTCGCCCCATGGCTTCGGGCAACCACAGCGCGCCCCACCCCATGGCCTCGATCTCCGCCGCCAACTCCCGTACCCGAGAGGATGGTTGTTGGTCCAGCACACCCTGCCACAGACCGACCCGACCGATGTCCACACTGGTTTGCATGGCCGGGGACGGTAGCGCAGCCGGCAACGCCAGCGCAGCGGACGGTTTGCGCGAGGATGCAACGATGGCAGCGGGCGGCGGGCAGGGCACGGACACCTTCAACACCTTGGACACCTTCGACACCTTCATGAGCGCGGTGGACCTGGCCCGGGCGTACCGTCGTGGCGAGGCCCGCCCCGATGAGGTGGTCGAGGCCCACCTGGCCCGGGCCGAGCGGTTGCAGCCCCACCTGAACGCCTTGGTGCTGATTGACCATGACGGCGCCCGCCGCTCTGCCGCCGCGGCCACCGAACGATGGAAGCTGGGGGTGCCGCGCTCACCGCTGGACGGGGTGCCGGTGACCATCAAGGACATCGTGATGATGGCCGGGTTCCCGATGCGCTCAGGTTCGGTGACCACCAGCGAGCAGGCCTGCTTGGTGGATGCCCCCGCGGTGGCCCGGTTGCGGGAGGCGGGAGCGGTGATCGTGGGCAAGACCACCACCTCGGAGTTCGGTTGGAAGGGCATGACCGACACCGCCCTGTGCGGCGTGACCCGCAACCCGTGGAACCTGGCCCACACTCCCGGCGGCTCCTCCGGTGGGGCGGCCTCCAGCCTGGCCGCGGGCATCGGCACCATCGCCTTCGGCAACGATGGGGGCGGGTCCATCCGCATCCCGGCCAGTTATTGCGGGTTGGTGGGCATCAAACCCACGTTCGGACGGGTGCCGCACGCCCCAATGGATTCACCGTTCTCGTTGAGCGTGGCCGGCGGACCCATCGCCCGCACCGTGCACGACGCGGCACGGTTCCTCAACGAATTGTGCCGGCCCGATCATCGTGATCCCTGGGCCATTCCCTACGACGGGCGGGATTGGAGCATCGGCCTCGATGAGGGGGTGTCGGGGTTGCGGGTGGGGTACACCACCGAGTTGGGTGGGGCCACGGTATGGGACCACGACGTGGAGGTGGCGTGGCGGGCGGCGCTGGACGCACTGGCCGATAGCGGGGCCCGCCTGGTGGAGGTGGACCGCATCTTCGCCCCGTTGCGGCCCCGTTTCGAGGAGCACTGGAAGGCCGGGTTCGCCAACATACTGCGTGGTATTGGGCGGGACCGTTGGGAGGAGTGCGATCCGGGATTTCTCAGCCTGGCTCGGGAAGGGCTGGATGTGCCCATATCGGCGTTCTCCACGGCCATGGCTGCCCGCTCCGAGTTGATCGTGACCATGGCCGATTTTCATCAGGACATCGATGTGTTGGTCACCCCGACCATGCCCACGGTGGCGCCGCGCACCGACGTGGTGTACCACTTCTCCGAGTTCGACCGCTGGACCCACGCCGTGCCCTACACGTTGCCGTTCAACCTGACCGGCCAACCCGCGGGGTCCATACCGGCCGGTGTGTCCCGCGGTGGGTTGCCGATCGGCGTGCAGGTGGTGGCGGCGCGGTTCCGGGAGGATCTGGTGCTGCGGGCGGGCCGGGCGTTGGAATCGGCGCTGGGGTTCGCCCAACCTCATCCCACGTTGCGAACGGCCCTCGAAACTGTTGATCTGGAGGAAACCCCGTCATGACCGTGTCCTTCGAACGGAGCCACCACATCCACATCAATGCCCCGGCGGCGGCGGTGTTGGATTATGTGTCCAATCCGCAGTCCTGGCCGCAGTGGATGCCCGCCACCCACCACATCGACAGCCCCGACCGGCCCATGGCGCAGGGTGAGGAGTTCTTCGAGAAGTGGCATACCCGCCAGGGTGAGGTGCAGCTGGACTGGAAGGTGGTGCAGCGGGTGGACGGCAGCAGTTGGGAGGCTCACGCCCACACCGAGTTCACCGGTCCCATCGTGGCCCGTTACACGGTGGAACCCGACGGGGATGGTTGCCGCTACACCCGGACCATCGCCAACCCGGCCCGGCCCAAGGCGCCCACCGAGGAGATGGTGGCCCGCATGGACGCCGAGGCCGTGGTGTGCCTGGAGAACATCAAGCGCAACGTGGAGGCCGCCGGGTGACCCCAGCGCTCCGGTTCCGCCGGTTCGATCAGAACGTGAAGCGCAGGTTGCGGGCCAACTGATCGGCCAGGGCGCGGTCCCCGGCGTAGGTGACCTTGCCCCCATCAATGGGCTCGGCGGGGTCGATCCGCCCGCAGGCCAGCAGCATGAACGTCAGCGAATCGGTGGTGACGGTGGCGTCGGGGTGCTCCAAGCGGTCCACGGCCCGGGCCCGACCTTCAACTACCGCGGATAACTCGGCGGTCATCGGGCCGGTGAGCACCATCTTCACCGACCTACCATCCGGTATGTTGGCCCGCTTGCCGATGATGTAACCCCAACTCAAGCGGACCTCGTCCAGCGCCATCTCCGCCGCCGGACCATCCAGGTGCCCGGGCTTTCCCACCGGCACCCGGATGTCTTGTTCATGCACCCAGAAATCGAAGTTCCGTACCGCCATGAATCGCCCGTAGGTCTGCACCCCAACCGGCGTCCAGGACACCGCGTCGAAGGTGGCGTCGTCCATACCATGCAGTTCGGTACGGCGGCGGGCCAGCACGTCATTGAGGTCGGCCAGCAACTCGGCGCCGCTCCAGGACCGGGCCTGCTCCATGTACGTGGCGATGTTCTGGAACGGCGGGGGATTTTCCGCTGAGGGGGGCCAACCGTCCAGGGCGTGCTCGATGCCGGCAAGATGCGCCACCACATCGCGCACCTCCCAACCCGGACACAGTGACGGGGTGGACCAGTCCGCCTCGGACAGCTCGCCGCACAGTTGGGAGAAGCTGTCGAAACACTGCAACAGGTTGGTGACGGCGGGGATGGTCATGATGGGTCCTCGTTGTTCGGGGTCGTCACGGTTCAGCGGCCGGCCCAAGTCGGTGGGCGCTTGTCGAAGAAGGCGGTGCGGCCCTCCTTGAAATCCTCCGTGGCCCGGACCACAGCGGTGGCGGCAGCGGTGGCCTCCCACCCGGTCTGGTCCTCGAGGGTGTTCACCTGCTCGAAGGCCCACAGACTTTGACGCACCGAAACCGGCGCATTCGCACAGATACGTTCGGCCAACGCCACTGCGCCCTCCAGCGCCCCACCAGGCTCGGTGATGCGGTTCACCAAACCCAGATCGTAGGCCCGCTGAGCGCTGAGCTGATCTCCGGTGAGCAACAGTTCCTTGGCGATGTTGAGCGGAAGATTCCGACCGGTACGGAACAGGCCGCCGCAGGTTGGCAGGATGCCCCGGGCCACCTCGGGCAGACCGAATCGAGCCGTGGTGGACGCCACCACCAGATCCGCCGCCAGCACGATCTCCATGCCGCCGCCCAGCGCGAACCCTTCCACGGCCACGATGAGCGGCTTGGTGCGCTGGCGCCGGATGACACCGTATTCCCCGCCCCGCTCGGTGGCCGGGCTGGCTGGTTGCTTGAGGTCCGTCCCCGCCGAGAACACCGTTGAGGTACCGGTAAGTATGCCAACCCAGAGCGTGGGGTCATCCTCAAGGGTGTTGAGGGCGTCGTCGATGCCGTCGGCCAGCTCCCGATCGATGGCGTTGCGCTTCTCCTCGCGGTGCAACGAGACAACCAGCACCCGGTCCCGTCGCTCGACCTGCACGCTCATGGGACTGGCCTCCACATCGCTCACCCGGGCTGGGTCGTCGGGTTGTATCGGGTTGTCATGCTGGTCCATGGGGTGGCCGGTCTGCACATCCCGTCCGTTCAGCGTGCTGGTGGAGGGGGGTGGGTTATGGTGCCGGTGGTCGGACCCGAACCGCAGTTGCCCCGTACCTATGTGTATTGCCAGCGGAGCGCGCCGGGTGATGTGTTTCGACAGTTCGCCGATCGGTTTCGGGATGCGCCCGGTTGGCGGTTGGAGGAGATCGATGCCAGCCACAGCCCGCACGTGACGGCCCCGGGGCTGCTGAGCGAGGTGTTGCTGCGGGCCTGTTCCTGAGGCGGGGGGGGGGGGTTGGTATCGGCGGGCCCCGGGATTGGTCCGATTGGTCGGATTGGTCCGACGGGGCCGGATTGTGGGGTTGGCGTCGGATCATCGCTCGCGCTCGATAAGCTTCGGTCGGGCCGGCGGTTGGCCCGGAAGGCGGAAAGAGTTTGTGGTTACGCGGGCCGATGGCGAGCGGCAGCACGCGAATTGGTGGATTACCGGCGGGTTTCTCACGGCCGGCATGGCGGTGGTGGCATCGGCCATGTGGCTGCTCCCGCACGCCGGGACCAGGACCGGTCCTGACCGCTCTCGCGTGAAAACGGTGTTCGTGGCACCTGACCCCGGCGCCGTTGCGGGGGGCATCGATGCGCTGACGATGGAAGCTGGTGGGCCGCAAGACCCTGGCCGCCCTCAGCGTCCCGATAGCCCTGACGGTGGCGCTTCGGGCGGCTCGGTGCGGAACCGGTTACCGGGCACCACCATTACCGCCGATGAGGTGCGTCTGCGGTCTGTGAGCGGGGCTGCGGGGTCCGCAGGCGTGGAGGCAGCGGGATCTCCGGCGCTCACAACGGCCCGGCCCGGGGGCTCCTCCGGTGCGGGCGGATCGGGATCAGCAGGCGGGGTGCCGTCGGGCCCTGCATCCACGAGCCCGACCACGGGAACATCCGCCGGCGCCTCCAATGCACCGACGCTGACCTCGCCTTCCACAACGGCTTCCGGTGCCACGTCCACAACAGCGGCCGTTGCAACGCCCACGGTCACCAGCGTGGCCCCCACCCCCGGAGCAGGGCCGACCACCACCCCATCGGCCACGTCTCTCGTGCCGCCGCTAACTGTGGTGACGCCCACCGCCAGCACCCTCCCTGGAAACGGAGGAGGAAATGGAGTTGGAAGTGGGAACGGGACTCCGAACGGCAACGGGAACGGCAACGGGAACGGCAACGGGAATGGCAACGGGAATGGCAACGGGAATGGGAATGGCGCATCGAACGGCAACCAGAACGGGAACGCCGGCAACAACGGGATCGGCAACGGGAACAGCGCCGCCTTGTGAAGCGGCCGGTCCGGTCACGTTGAGACTCCCGACGGTCCCCGTTTTGGCGATCGGTGCTAGCCTCGCCGCCAGCGCTGATTCTGGCCCACGAGGTGCGGTATGGATGCGATAGCAAGTTCGAAGTTGGGCCGTTCATTGCCGCCCGTGCTGATCGGGTCGATAGGCGCCGTGGGGGCCGTGGGGCTGATGGTGGTGCTGCTGTGGCCCAGTGGTTCGGGCTCGGTGCGTACCGCTGCGAACGGCTCCCAACTGTCAGCCGTGACCGTCCCCGAATACGTCCTTGGCACCACGACGACAGCCGGTGCGGCTACACCGGTGTCCTCAAAGCTGGTCGTGCCGGCATCCAGCAGCACCACGATGGTTTCAGCCCCGCCCACCGTACCGAGCAGCACCACACCGATTGCCCCCGAGCCTGAGGCCGCTGTCGTGGTGGCGACCCCGTCGGAAGCGGCCGTCGAGCAGCAACCGGAGCCCGCCGCGGCCCCCGCCCCCGCCCCGGAAGTGCCCGTTCCCACCGAACCCCCCACCACGGCCGCCCCCGCCCCGGCGCCCACGGTGATCGAGCCGACAACGACCACCCGGCTCCCGGTACCCACCCCGACCCGGCCCGGACGGGGGAACGGCAACCGCGGCGGCGACGGTGGCGACGGCGACGACGACTAGGTCTGAAGGGTCGGTCCAAGCACGCAGCCTGGAGCCCGGTTCCCGTCGTGCTAGCGTGACCGAGTCGGGGCCGTTAGCTCAGTTGGTTAGAGCGCTTGCATGACGCGCAAGAGGTCAGGGGTTCGAATCCCTTACGGCCCACCCGATGAAAGTCCAGGTCAGAGCCTGTTTCTAAGCATCTAACTAGTCTTAGAATCAGGGTGCGAGAGGCCTCCGTCCCACATCCGTCCCACAAACGGATCGGCATCGCCAGGCAGCAACAGTCACCGAACAGCGCTCGGCGGCAGGTCCAGCCTCGCTGAGCCACCCGCCGAAACCCACCTATCGTGGTCGGGCGAGAGGAGGTGTCGTGCCGCATTCCGTCGCTCGGCGCGCGCCATTTCGGGGGCCAAAATGCCTCCGCCGGCGCGTCGATCGAGCACCGAGCTGACCGAAGCGGCGATCACGGCTCCAACTTGTTGGCAGGCGCCTGCGTCGCTCGCCAGAAAGCGGCGGTCTGGGCGCTGCGCCGTCAGCCGTGCTGGGTGCCGTCGACGGCCAGGTGGTGCACGACGGTGGAGGTGGTGGGCGTTCTCGCGGCCGACGCGACCGACTCGCGGTAGGTGGCGTCCAGACCGTCGGCGAGGGCGGCGTCGAGGGTTGGGAAGAGATGGCCGTAGGTGTTGAGCGTCACGGTGATGGTGGAGTGCCCGAGGCGTTCCATGATCGCCCTCGGGTGGGCGCCGCCGGCGATGAGCAACGCCGCGCAGGTGTGGCGAAGGTCATGGAACCGGAGTTCGTCGGGTAGCCCGGCGGCAGCCGCGGCCGGTTTGAACGTGCGCCGATAGAACAGGTTGTGACGCAGCGGCCCTCCGTCAGGGGCGGTGAACACGAGGTCCTGTGGTTGGGATGGTCGCCCGTTGAGGTAGGCGCCGAGCTCGTCGGCGAGGAACCGGGGCAACCGCACCGTTCGGCGTAGATGGTTCTTGGTGGCCCCGAAGTGCAGCGAGCCGGCGGTGTCCTTCAGCGACTCGAGCACGTCGACGTCGCCTTTGAGCAGGTTGAGGCGTCCCACCCGCAGCCCGCCGATCTCCCCGGCGCGCAGCCCGCTGTAGGCGGCGAAGGTGATGAGCATCCCGTAGGGCTGGCGGATGGCCTGGGCCAGGTCAAGGATCTGTGCTGGGGTGAGGAACACGGCTTCCCGTCTCGGGAGGCGGGGGACCTTCACGCCGTCGCAGGGGTTGGCCCGCAGCGCGCCGGCCCCTTGGGCGGTGGTGGCGACGTGACGCACGGTCTGCAACGCCCCGTGGACCAACCGGGCGCCCGCTCCAGAGGCGACGAGTTCCGCGATGAAGCGTCGAACCACGGCCTGATCGATCGAGCCGATCGGCCATCGGCCCAGCACGGGCAGCACGTGAACTTTCAACATGGAGTCATAGAAAGCAATGGTGTTGCGTTCGAGGTGCACGATGGTGCGACGCCATTCCTTGGCCCAATCCTCAAACGTCACCCTTTGCAGGCCGGGGTCCACCCAGTCACCGCGCTGTAGATCGGTGCCGACACGCTCGAGAAAGCGCTCGGCCTCACGCTTGGTGCGAAAGGACTTGGACCGCTGACGGCCAGCTCCGTCGCGATAGCGGGCCTCCCATCCCCGCCCGTCGCGTGGCCGTCGAACTGAGCTCATTTCCGCCGTTCCTTTCGCGCCGCGGGCCCGGGGGAGATCGGACCACTCGGAGCTGTTGGCTCGTTGAGGTGGGCGAGCACGGACTGGACGCGTGCGAGCGTGTCGATGGCGGTATCGATGTCACCGAACTGTTCGCGGATGGCCATGTGCGCTCGCATTGTGGTCAATTCATCGAGCCGGTCGTGGACGTCAACCTCAGCGCGTCCCTGCCGCGCGACGGTGCCGTTGTCGTGCCGTTCCGCCCGGTGTGTCATGGACGGCCAGATCTTGAGAACATCACGCCAGGCATCGAGCGTTTCGTCGGTGCCGAGTACCGCATCGAGGAGCAGCTCCGGATGCGTGCCCTCGGGATGATCCGCGGTGGCGACGTCGATGCCGTCGTTCCGAGCGGGTGGGGTGAGAAACCAGCCGATCGGCACCTTGAACGTTCGCGAAAGCGCTAGCAAATCATCAGCGCTGAACTTGCGCACTCTGCCGCCGTCCACCGAACGCTCCAGGGCGGAGAAGCTCGCTGAGGACAATCGCTGACCCAGGTACGGGGCCAGGGTCGCCGCCGCTTGGTCCTGTGTCCAGCCCCGCATCAGCCGGGCACGCGCGACGTTGTGAAGCTCCCCCTAGGAACCGGAGTCCTGATCGAGGAGTTGGGTATGGGTAGGCCTTCGAAGTTCGATGCGGAGTTTAGGGCTCACGCGGTTGAGTTAGTGCGGGTGTCGCGGAAACCGCGGCGGCAGATCGCAGCTGATTTGGGGGTGTCGGATACTACGCTCTCGAAGTGGATGACCACCAGCGATGATGACCCGGCAAAGAAAGACGTTCTCTCGCGATCGGAACGGGAGGAACTCGACCAACTGAGGGCGGAGAAACGCGAGTGGATCATGGAACGGGAGATCCTAAAAAAATCGACGGCCTTCTGGGTGAAGGAGTCACGAGGGTGAAGAAGTACACCTTCATCGACGCCCAGAAGGCATCGTTCCCGATCCGTTTGCTGTGCCGGGTTTGCGTGGTTCCCGAATCGTCCTATTTCGATTGGGATCGCACGGGCCGGGACCGGGCCGCGGCCCGTGCGGCAGACACCAAGGAGCTGGTGGAGGACATCCGGCGGATCCACACCGGGTCCGACGCGACGTTCGGCTCGCCTCGGGTTCATGACGCGCTGCGCAAGGAGGGCCGCACGATCACCTTGCGTCGGGTCGCAGACGTGATGAACGAAGCAGGGATCTTGGGACTAACCGGCCGGGAACATTGCACGACCACCACCCGCCGAGACCGCATGCAGGCCCCGTTCCCTGACCTGGTACAACGCAACTTCCTCCCAGCCTGCCCGGACACCGTCTGGTACGGCGACGTGACCTACATCTGGATCAAGG
>JBJXFH010000078.1:0-8144 GCA_046155365.1 Acidimicrobiales bacterium
TCGAACTGGTCTGAACGGTTGAGACCAGGGTTGGACGTGCTCAGGACTTGGCGGGCTGGGCCACGATCCGCAGGTAGGGCTTCAGGGTCTTCCAGCCGTTGGGGTACTTCTCACGCGCCATCTCGTCGGTGACGGCGGGCACGATGATGACGTCATCGCCGTCCTTCCAGTTGACCGGGGTGGCCACCTGGTGCTTGGCGGTGAGCTGCAGGCTGTCGATCACCCGCAGGACCTCATCGAAGTTGCGGCCGGTGGACGCCGGATAGGTGATGGAGAGCTTCACCTTCTTGTCGGGGCCGATCACGAACACCGAGCGCACGGTCATGGTGTCATTGGCGTTGGGGTGGATCATGCCGTACAGGTTGGACACGGCGCGGTCGGCGTCACCGATCATCGGGAAGTTGACCGCGGTGCCCTGGGTCTCAGCGATGTCGCCCTCCCAACGCTCGTGGGACTCGACGGGGTCCACCGACAGACCGATGACCTTGACGTTGCGCTTGTCGAACTCAGGCTTGAGCTTGGCCACCATGCCCAGCTCAGTGGTGCACACCGGGGTGAAGTCCTTGGGATGGGAGAACAGCACGCCCCAACCGTCGCCCAGGAACTCATGAAAGTTGATCGTGCCCTGCGTGGTGTCAGCGGTGAAGTTCGGGGCCTCGTCGCCCAGCTGAATGGCCATTGGTGGGTCCTTTATGTGTGGGTCTGCAGTGCGAGTAGTGCGGTGCCGGTTCTCGGTGCTTGCGGGTGCTTGAATCCCGACCAGCTTGGTCGACATTAGCACGGTGCGCAGCGTTGCACGTCAGCCGGGTTGGGACAACCGGTCCAGCGCGCCGATCACGTCGGCCACCACGTCCTCGGTGCCCTCCAGCCCGCAGGACACCCGGATGGTGCCCGGACCGATGCCCGATTGCACCATCTCCTCCTCGGTGAGCCCGGCGTGGGTGGTGGATGCCGGATGGGTCACCAAGGTCTCCGGTCCACCGAAGGACGTGGCGGCCAGACACAACTGGACCTCGTGCATGAACCGCTCACCCGCAGCCAGGCCACCGGTCAACTCGAAGCTCAGCAAACCCCCCGTGATCCGCAACTGGCGCTGGGCCAACTCGAAACGGGGGTGGCTGGCCAAGGACGGGTGGCGCACCTCGCTCACGGCGCTGTGGTGTTCAAGGACCCGGGCCAACTCCGTGGCGGTGGTGCTCTGTTGGCGCAGACGGACACCGAGGGTGCGCAATCCCCGCAAGGCGTTGGTGGCGTCATACGGCGAGGCGGTGGCGCCCTGTAGCACGGCGAAACCCCAGATCCACTCGATGAGGTCACGGGCGCCGGCCACCACCCCCAGCACCGCGTCGTTGTGGCCGGCCATGGACTTGGTGGCGGAATGCAGCACCAGATCGATGCCGTGCGCCAGTGGTTGCTGACCCAGCGGCGTGGCAACGGTGGAGTCGACCATCTTGATAGGTCCGGTTATGGCCGCGATCTCATCGAGGTCCACCAGATCGAGCCGGGGGTTGGCGGGCGTTTCGGCCAACAGCAACATGGTGCGACCGGGTTGCACCGCCGCCGCGAAGGCCCCCGGTTCGGTGGCGTCAACGAAGGTGACGTCGATCCCGAAGCGGGGACAGACGCCCGCCAGGAGTTGGGTGCTGCCGCCATAGCACTGGCGTTGGGCCACGATGTGGCTGCCCTGGTTGCACAATCCCAGTACCACCGCGCAGAACGCGCCCATACCGGAGGCAAAGGCCATGGCGGCCTCGGCTCCTTCGAGTGCGGCCACCGCGTCTTCGAAGGCCCGCACCGACGGATTGCCGTGGCGACCATAAAAACGTGTGGCGCGCGGGCGCATGGCCTGACGGCGGGCGTCTTCCAAGGAGGCCATCTCGAACGTGGAACTGGCCCACACCACCGGTGCCAGCGCGCCGCCGTTGTCCGCCCTGCCGGCACGTACAGCAATGGTGTCCTGGCTCACGTGGTCTGGTCCGGCCATGGCACGACTCGCTTTCGTGGGACGGATCCCGCCGGCTCGGCGGACGGCCGTTGGTCAACTTGACGGCACCGTCGGGTGCGCCGCCAAGCCGGCCAGAACCGTTCTATGGACACTTGTTTGCCCTGTGCGGGCCGCATCCCACCGCCGCAGCGATAGCAGGCACCTTGGGTGTCCGTCCCAGGTTGCCGGACCCGGCGAACCGGGTCTCTCCTGATGTGACGGACTCATGAAAGCGGTTCGGGCCAACACAAGTCAACCCACGCACCCCGAGCACCGGCCGTGTGACGGTGTGACGATGTGACGGCTTCGTTCGACGGGAACCCGCCGGGGCTGTCAGCATTCGACGCCATGACCGCCTCGCCACTCACCACCGTTGATGGCGTGCTGTTGCACGGTCATGACGAGGTTCCCGACTCGCTGTTGGCGGTGGCGGAGCGATGGCGCCACCACCACGGCCTGGTCCTGGCCCGGCCGGCGGCGCCGTTGCTCAGCGATGAAGCGGGGGTCGGCCGGGCCTGGTGGAAAGCGGACGAGGAAGGACCGCACGCGCAGACCGTGACCGAGCTGCTCGACCTGCTATCTCCGGCGCAGTCCCCGGCGCAGTCCCCGGCGCTGTCCCCGGCGCGTCCTGTGCTGATCGCCGGTTTTTCTCAGGGCGCAGCGTTGGCGGCGGCGTTGGCGGCGGCGGCGGTACGGGAACGGGGAATGCGTCGGCTGCGGGTGGTGTTGGTGGCGGGCTTCGTGCCGGAACCGCTGGACGTGCCCGCAGCACCGGAATCAGCTGATCTCCGGATGCTGGTCATCTCCGGGGACGATGACAGCGTGGTGGATCCCTTTCATGGCGAGCTTTTGGCCCGTCGCTTCCGCCGCCGGGGCTGGACGGTTGCTGAACGCAACCACCCCGGCGGCCATCAATGGGACGATGTCGTCACCGACCTCGTCTCCGGTTGGCTGACCGACCAAGCGCAGCCGGGCCACCGCACGAGCTGACCGCGGGGCCGGGCGGCGCACGAAATCGGCGCCGGATCTCAGGCTTGGACGATCTCGATGGCGTGCTCGGGGCAGTTGGCGATGGCCAGGTTGGCCCGTTCCTCCGAACCGGTCGGCACGTTGCCGTCGTTGGCGGCGGTGGCGTACCCGTAATCATCCACGTCGAACAGTTCCGGAGCCAGCACGTAACAACGGTTGTGGCCCTGGCACTTGTCGGCGATCACGGTGATCTTCATCGGGGTCCTCGAATCTTGAAGCTTGACGGGGGAACTTGCTGCCTGCTGAACGGGGCGAGCGTAGTCAACCGTCGCCAATCGGTGGATCGGGAGCCTCCGGGAACGGCTTTTTGCGGGTGATACCGCACGGAATCCCCGCGCCGACACCCCGCCCGCACCGTGCCGACACGGCGTTGTGTGGCCATTTGGAGGCCCCCGATGGGAAAATTGCCCTCCAATACGGCAGAAAACCGCCGAAATCCGGCGATAACGCTCGCTTCGTGGCTACAAGCAGGTAGATTTTTCTCCGCCCGAGGGCACTTTTCCCCCCGAATACCCCGTTTCGTCTCCGATGCTTCAGGATTTCACCTGTTTGGTCGATGAACTAGACGGAGACCCACAAGAGGAGACCAGATGAACCGCACCCAGTTGATCGAGAAAATCACCGAGCACACCGGCGTGGAGAAGAAGTCCGTCGCAACCGTTCTGAACGGTCTCGGCGAAGTTGTGCTCGCCTCCGTGTCCAAGGGTGACTCGGTCCTGCTTCCGGGCATCGCCAAGTTCACCAAGGTGAAGCGCAAGGCCCGCATCGGCCGCAACCCGGCCACCGGCGCAGCGGTGAAAGTTCCCGCCAAGACCGTCGCCAAGGTGACGGCCCTGAAGCAGTACAAGGAAACGGTGCTGGGCAACCAGCCGGCGCCCAAGCTGCAGCGCATCGCCGCCGCCGCTCCGGCCACCACCACCCGCTCAACCCGTACCACCAAGGCTGCCGCTGCGGCCGCACCGGCCAAGCCGGCCCGTACCACCAGGGCCACCGCCACCAAGGCCACCGCCACCGCCACCAAGGCACCGGCTCGGGCCGCGGCGGCCAAGCCCACCGCCGCTCGCACCGCTGCCGCCAAGCCGGCTCGGGCCACCCGCACCGCCGCCGCCAAACCGGCCGCTCGGACCACCACCCGCAGCACCGCCAAGGCCGCCGCCAAGCCGGTAGTGAAGGCCACGGCCAAGCCCCGCGTCGCCGCCAAGCCCGTCGCCAAGGCCCCGGCCCGCCCCCGTGCGGCCAAGAAGGCCTGAGCGCACCGCAGCCTGACCGCACCGCATTACCACCACTCCCGAGGGGGCCAGTCCGATCCGGACCGGCCCCCTCGGCGCGTCTGCGCTCAGCTCCTATGCTTTTGCGGTGATGTCGCCCGCCGAGGAGCCCCCGTCCGGCGCTGGTGACACCTCACCGGCGGCGCAGGGGTTCGTGATGGCGCCGGACTGGGCTCCGCATCGGCGCACCTGGATGAGTTGGCCGACACACAACTACGTGCGGGAGGCGGGCCCGGCCACGCTGGCGGCGTGGGCTGCGGTGGCGGCTGCGGTGTCCCGCTTCGAGCCGTTGTGCATGTTGACCGCACCGTCAACACTGCAAGAAGCCCGCGCCGCCTGTCCGCCGGGCACCGAAGTTGTTTCCTGCAAGCTCGATGACGCCTGGTTGCGCGACAACGGCCCCACGTTCCTGCTGGACGGCCACGGTCGGGTGGGCTCGGTCAATTGGTCCTTTAACGCCTGGGGTGGCCGGTTCCCCTTTCAACGGGACCGCGCTGCGGGTGTTCTGGTTGCGGACCGCAGCGGGGCGGTGCGGTCCGCGTCGCCTTTGGTGAATGAGGGCGGGGCCATGGTCACCGACGGCGCCGGGACCCTGATTGTCACCGAGTCGGTGTTGACCAACCCCAACCGCAACCCGGGTTGGAATCGCGCCGCGGTCGAGGCTGAGCTGCGCCGGGTGCTGGGGGTAGGCGCCGTAATCTGGTTATCCCGTGGCCTGCACGGTGACGTCGGGCCCAACGGCACCGACGGCCATGCCGACACCTTGACCGCCTTCGTGGGTCCCGGGGTGGTGGTGGCCCATCATCAACCGGACCCCGACCATCCCGATCACGAGATCACCGCGGACAACCTGGCCCGGCTCCGCGCCGCCCGTGACGCCGGGGGCCGGCCGTTGGAGGTGGTGGCGTTGCCCGCACCGGCGAGCGGTCGGGAAGGTCACGCGACCCACGAGAGTTACACCAACTTCACGTGGGTGAACGGCGCGGTGTTGCTGTGCGGATTCGATGATCCGGTGGCTGATGCCGCGGTGCGCGACACGTTTCGTCAATTGGTTCCGGACCGTCAACTGGTGCAGATCGACGCCACTGCCATCTTCGCGGTGGGCGGTGGGATCCACTGCATCACCTGCCACGAACCCGCCGCCGCCACCTGCCATCTGGCCGTACCGACCGGCATGGTGGACCAGGGGGCCGAGCGATGAGCACGCCCGAACAAAGCCATGGCCGCGAAACCGGTCGGTATGGTGCGGAGGGTCGGCCGGTCACGGTGGCTGCACTGCAGATGGCCATGACGCCAGACCCGGCGCAGAACATCGCCACCGCGGAGCGGCTGGTGCGCCGGGCCGCTTCCCAAGGTGCGCAGGTGATCGTGCTGCCGGAGCTGTTCGAGCGGCAGTACTGGTGCAAGGACCAGGATCCGCAGCATTTCGCCTTGGCGCAACCACTGGCGGGCCATCAGACCATCGAGCGGTTCGCGGCCCTGGCTGCGGAACTGGGGGTGGTGCTGCCCATCAGCGTGTACGAGCGGGACGGGCAGGCCACGTTCAACACCGTGGTGGTGACGGACGCCGACGGGACCATCATCGGCAGCTACCGCAAGAGCCACATCCCCGACGGCCCGGGCTATCAGGAGAAGTACTACTTCAACCCCGGTAACAGTGGCTTCGTGGTCTTCGGCAGCGCGTTCGGGGCGCTGGGGGTGGCCATCTGTTGGGATCAGTGGTTTCCCGAGGCGGCCCGGTGCCTGGTGCTGGAAGGCGCCGAGCTGCTGCTGTATCCCAGCGCCATCGGGAGCGAACCGCCTGACCCGTCCGCCGATACCAGCGGGCATTGGCAACGGGTGATGTGCGGCCACGCCGGAGCCAACCTGGTGCCGGTGGTGGCCGCCAACCGGGTGGGGACCGAGCGCGGGACCACCACCACCGTCACGTTCTACGGGTCCTCATTCGTGACCGATGCCACTGGTTGCATTGTCAGCGCCGGCTCCCGTGACGGGGAGGACATCGTGGCGCACACCTTCGATCTGGCGGCGGTGGCGGCGCAGCGGGCGGCGTGGGGCATCTTTCGGGATCGCCGACCGGACCTGTACGGAAGGTTGCTGGCGCCGTGACCCGCCTGAGCAGCGGGCATGCGCCGCAAACATGCCGGGTGATGGCACACTTGACATCGGCAGAAAGATCACGGGAGCTCCATGACTGACATCGAACAGCTGGCCACGTCAGGGGCATGGCTGTCGCCTGATGACCTGAGTGCGGCACGGGAGCGCCTGCCCATCGTCTATGTGGACGCCGTGCCGGTGCGCCTGGACGAGGCTGGCCGGGTGGTGGCCGTGGGGTTGCTGTTGCGGGCCATGGCCGATGACACCATCAGCCGGGCCGTGGTAACCGGTCGGGTGCTGTACGGGGAAACGATCCGAGCGGCGTTGCTGCGTCATCTCAACAAGGATCTGGGCCCGTTGGCGCAACCGCAGCTGCCACCCGACCCCAGCCCATTCACCATCGTGGAGTACTTCCCGGACCCCACCGTTACCGGGTTCGTGGATCCCCGCCAGCACGCGGTCAGCTTGGCGTACATCGTGCCGGTGCTCGGGGAGTGCTACCCGGCGCCGGAAACGTTGGATTTCAGCTGGGTAACCCCGGCGGAGGCGGCCTCCAAGGAGGTCTCCCGGGAGATGACGGGGGGCCAGGACCGGCTGGTGCGCATGGCGTTGGCGCATGTGGGTTGCCTGCCCTGAGCGTCAGGGTTGCGATGCGGCCCAGCCGTGCCAGTGCTGCACCATCACCTCGATGACGGGACCATCCGGCACCCGATCCCGGTACTGCGCATAGCGGGCTACCAGCAGCGCCACCTGATGGCCAGGCGGGTGCACCGTAGCCGGACCCCGGGCCCGTACCCACCACAGCCGATCCCAATCTTGGGGGTCACGATGGTCGAACAAGATGGTGACCTCGGGCCGGGCTTCGATGTTGGCCAGACGGGCCAGGTTCTTGGTGGATTTCGGTTTGTGGTCCACCGCCGTGACCAGCACATCACCCCGCTCGGCCCAGGCAAACGTGATCGGCACCAGATCCGTGGCCCCATCCCCGTTGGTGGTGGCCAGCACGGCGAAGGGCACTGACGCCGCCCGCAATCGACATTGTTCAACGTTGAGCCGCATCTCGGGATTCCACGGTACCGGGAACAGGGCGGTGCCGCTGACTGGTCGGTCAGGGTTGGCGGGGCGGGTAGCGTTTCCATCATGTTGGTGGACCGCTTGCACGTGTCGATAGCGGCCTTCGCCGCCGGAACTGGTTGGAAGGTGCAGCCGCAAGGGGCCTGCAAAGGTGAGCTGTGCGTGCCCTTGGCGCCGGGCAGCTTCGGGGACAACACGGTGGATGTCACCGCGGTGGCCGAACGGCTCGGTATGGCCGTGGTGCCAGATGCCGCCACCGGGCGATGGGCCATTGGACCGGAAACCTTCAGCGGGAAAGCGCTGGCCACCACCGAAGCGCCGGATCTGCAGCTCGAGACCTTTGACGGGCAGCCCTTCGCCCTGTCCTCGCTGCGCGGCACCCGCACCGTGGTGGTGGCCTGGGCCCCCTATTGAGGTTGCGCTCGTGATCTGCCCGGGTGGCAGACATTGCGCAACGAGGTCCGGCCCCTGGGTGTGGAGATCGTGACGGTGTGCCTGGAAACCCTCGGCGCCGAAGAGGGCCGGGCCTTCGTGGAGGCGGCGAACGCGGTGGCACCGGGTGGACCGGCGCTGCTGGACCGCAACCATCAACTCGACGCGGCCTTCGGCGTGGTCAACATCCCGAACGCGGTGTGGATCGATGAGCACTTCCGGGTGGTGCGCCCGGTGGAGCCGGCGTGGCCCGGTCCCCG
>JBJXFH010000083.1:0-8633 GCA_046155365.1 Acidimicrobiales bacterium
GGCGTCCGCCGACAGCGAATACTGCAGCGGCCACGAATACCTCATCGACGGCGCCATGACCGCCTGAGCATCCCGGTCGGGTCAGAAGTGGTCGGGGATGCGCAGCGGTTGCTGGGGGCGGCTGAGCCGGCTGATGAGGGCTGCGGCTTGGGGGTGGCTGGCTCGCAGCTCGGCCGGGTCGGCGCCCTCGTAGTCCTCGTTGGTGAACCCCGGGGCCATGGTGCAGCCCACCAGGGTGTACCCGCAGGACCCGCCCGGCAGGACGTGACAAGCCATCCAACTGCCGGCGGGCACCACCGCCTGGACCTGCTGGCCGGCGCGCAGGTCCTCGCCCAGCACGATGTCCTGGCGCTGGCCGTCAGGATGCAACAGCACCAGTTGGGCGGGGTCTCCCAGGTAGCGGTGCCACACCTCGTCAGACGGAAGCCGATGCCAGGCCGAGAACCCGTCCGGAGTGTCCGTCAGCAGGAACACGATGGCCGTACCCGCCGGTTTGTCGTTGCCCGGCCAGTGACGGTGGGACCGCCAGGTCTCCGCGAATCGCCCGCCTTCGACGGCAAGGGGCTCCAAGCCGAAATGCTCCACCAACCACTCGACCGTGGGTGGTGACAGGTCCGGCATCACCTCACACTACCGGCCCGACGACGGATGCGACGGTGGGCACTTCCCCTGGTCCGGCCGCTTTGGCCTGCGTCGCCAACCGGGCTGCGATGGGGCGAGCGGAGCCCGGTTGGCGACAGCCGCAGCAGCCGTAGCTGATGGATCTGGTGGAGCTGGTCGGGGGTCGCCCGGGGTGCGGCGGGCAGCGTATAGGCGTCGACCGGGACTTCGTCGTCGGAGGGCACGCTTGGGGCGGCGCGGCGATGGATCGGCGCGACTTTGGCGGATTTGAGCCACTTCGTTGCGCCTACCCGTTCGTAGTGTCACGCAACGGCGCAGCTCACAGCCCTTTCGTGCTGGCGCGGTTGCGCCCAACATGGTCCAAAACCGCCAAAGTCGGCGCCTGGCAGACCCTCGAGACCAGGCGGATGCGGGCGGCGCCACATCGAGTGGTGACGGCGGCACCCCCGGCGCTTAGATCGGCTGACCTTGGTCCAGCTCGGCCAGGATCTCGGCTCGGTGCTCATCCAGCAGGGGAGCCCGAGAGGGGGCCGGCCCGGCGCCGCGTACCAGCTGGCCGAAGGCGCACTGCCGCCCGAAGGTGGGATGGTGGTGGGTGACCAGCAGTTCGTTGGCCGTGGCCAGCTCGCTGTTGACCAGGCCAGTCTTGGACACGCCGACCCGCAGGTCCCCGTCAACGGCCACCCACCCGCCGCCGTCTTCGATCAGGCCCTGGTGGGGGAGCGGGCCCTTGTAGTCGAACCCGCCAACCAGGGGCTCGGGGCTACCGGCGAAGCGGGTCAGCTCGGCCATCTGGCAGGCCAGGGAGGCGTGGGCCAGGGAGGTGATCACCCGCTGCCCACCGTGGCCGGCGTCGCGGTGATGCAACGCTGCGATCACCCCGAACGAGCCGAGCAACGGCACCATCACGTCGTGCAACGGCGGGGTGAGGAACACCGGTTCGTCCTCGCCGCCCTGGCTGTGCATGACCCCGCCCAGGCATTGCAACAACGGGTCGAAGGCGGCGGCGCCGGCCAACTCGGGATCCACGCCATAGCCGGGGGCGGACAGGTAGATCAGGTCGGGGTTGATGGCCCGCAACGTGTCGTAGTCGGCGCCGAGGCGGGCTGCGACCCCCGGACGGAAGTTCTCCACCACCACATCGGCCCGGGACACCAGCCGGTGCAGCAGGGCCCGGTCGGCGTCGGTGGTGAGGTCCAGGGCGATGGACCGCTTGGCCTGGTTCCAGTTGGCGAAGGCCTCCCCGAAGGCTCGGAACGGGTCCCCGGTGGGGGCTTCGACCTTGATGACCTGCGCCCCCAACATGGCAAGGTGCCGGCTGACCACCGGCCCGGCGATAAAGGACGCCAGGTCCAACACCCGCACCCCGTCAAGCGGCGCCGGCCCCTGCCCCGGCCAACTCAGCTCAACAGCCCCATCTGCGCCGGTGGCAGCATCCAGCTCGGCGGCCACCTCGGCGTCGTGTTCGCCGAGCAGGGGAGCGCGACGCAACCGGCCGCCCTCGCCGACCGCGAAACGCACCGACCGGCCGCCGATGCGTACTGGGCCGAGCTCGGGGTGCTCAACGGTGACGGTGAGCTCGTTGGAGCGGCACAACGAGGACGCGGCGAACTCCTCCCGGGTTTGCACCGGCTGGTTGGGGATGTCGGCCTCCCGAAGCAGCCGCAACCACTCCGCCCGGTCCTTGGTCTCGAACGTGGCCTCCAGCAGCGGGGCGATGAAGGCGATGGCGTCGAGGTCCATCAGCCCCCACGGCGGGTTCGGTAGGCGGGGGTCGTGGCGCAGCTCGGGCCGTCCGATCAGCTCCAGCAACCGCTCGTAGAACCGCACGGTGCCGCAAGCCACGAACAGCCACTGACCATCGGCGCAGCGGAACGTCCGATAGATCGGCACTCGGCCCTTGGCGCCCATCGGGGCTGACCCGGACCGTTCCTCCACCCGATCATCGATGCGGAACTGCTCCAGCTGGAAGGCGCCGGCCCCCGCTACCTGGGACACCTCGTAAGTGGGGGCCACCCCGTATCGCAGGCGGGCCAACAAGCCCGCGGCGGCGGCGTTGGCGGCCAGGGCGGCGGTGGCGTAGGGCACCAGCGGCAGGACCAGGTGCACCGGGCCCTCGGTGTAGGACTGCTGGTTCCAGGCCATCCCGCACGCCGCCGCCAGCAGCGATGGGGTGGCGGCGTCGTGCACCAGCGGCCCCCGCTCACCCCAGGGTGGGACGGTCACGATCACCGCGGTGGGGGCTTGGCGGCGCAGCGACCAGGCGTGGCCGGGCAGATCGGTGATCACCACGTCGGCGGTGGCCACCAGCGCCGCCACCGGGGCCGCAACCACTGACCGTTTGGATCGGTTCAGGCTCTGGAACCCGGCCTGGGCCCGGTAGGGGTCACCGGCAAGGTCCTCCACCTTGACCACGTCGGCGCCGAGGTCAGCCAGAAACGCCGCGGCATACGGCCCGGCAATCCCGCTGGCCAGCTCCACTACTCGGACCCCGTCGAAGATCGCGCTCATCGGCGGGCACTGTAGAAGGTCCTTCCCCGATGCGAGGGACCCCTGGGGTCGCGGGAAACGTCGCCGGCCGCCGAGCGGGTTCGGGGACGGAACCGCTTGCCGGTTGCGCCGCGGCCCCGGCTGGCGTGTCGGCGTCGTTCGGGTTACGTGCCGCGGCCGGGGTCTTGTCGCTGGTCGTAAACTGCGAATCGTGAAGACGGCCAGCGAACTCGCTGAGATTCAGGCTGTGGTGTACGACGACGTGCCGAGAGGTTGGCGGGTCGACGTCCTCGGAGGGCAGCTCATCGTGAACCCACCGGCGTCGCCCAACCACAACCGGATCGCCCGCCTGTTGGACGCTGCGCTCGATTCCGCCCGGCCCGCTGACCTGGCGGTGACCTCCCAAGGCGACGGGTTCTACGCCCCGGACGACGAATGCTGGGTCCCTGACATCGCCGTCTTCGCATCGCGCTGCGTCAATGCCGCTCGGTACCAGGCAGCAGATCTGGTGCTCGCCGTTGAGGTGCTGTCGCCGTCGAATCGGCATGGTGGCTACCTGACAATGATGATCGATCGCCAGCGCCGCTTCGGCTGCAAGTGGCTCGCCATCGTGGATCCGGCGGCCCGAACCATCACCTGGTACGACGCGGCCGGGCAGGCGGCGAGCGGTCCGGCCTGGGCCGGCGGCATCCGGTTCCCGGTCGGGGCATCGCTCGATCAGGACTGATCAGGCACGGTCAGGACGCACGGTCCACGGCAACCTCCTCGCCACGGCGATTGGGCTGCACCTCGACCGGCCGATTGCTGATTCGGCGCTGCTGCCCGGTGTTCGTGTCGTGGCCCGGACCGAACTGTCCGAGCGATTGTCCAACGCGGGCCTCACGGTGCTGTGGCGGGGGTGACCGCGGGCCCGGCTAGCGTCGGCGCCCATGGCCCTGCTCAACAGCTTCGGCGCTCGTCGTACCCTCACCGTCGCCGGCCGCTCCCACGACATTTTCGCCCTTGACGCCCTGGCCCGTTTTGACGTGGCCCGGTTGCCGTACAGCATGAAGGTGCTGCTGGAGAACCTGCTGCGTCACGAGGACGGGGTGGCCGTGACCGCCGCGGACATCGAGAAGATGGCCCAATGGGACCCCGCCGCGGAGCCGGACACGGAGATCTCCTTCACCCCCGCCCGGGTGCTCATGCAGGACTTCACCGGGGTCCCCGCGGTGGTGGACCTGGCCGCCATGCGTGACGCCATGGCGCTGCTGGGTGGGGATCCGCAGCGGATCAACCCGCTGGTCCCGGTGGATCTGGTCATCGATCACTCCATCCAGGTGGACCACTTCGCCGTCAACAACGCCTTTGACCTCAACGCCAGCCTGGAGTTCCAGCGCAACCGGGAGCGTTACGAGTTCCTCAAGTGGGGCCAGCAGGCGTTCAGGAACTTCTCGGTGGTGCCGCCCAACACCGGCATCTGCCACCAGGTCAACCTGGAGTACCTCTCCCAGGTGGTCATCGCCCGTGACGGCATGGCGTTCTGCGACACCGTGGTAGGCACCGACTCCCACACCCCCACCGTCAACGGCATCGGCGTGGTCGGCTGGGGCGTCGGGGGCATCGAGGCCGAGGCCGCCATGTTGGGCCAGCCCATCCCCATGCTGATCCCCCGGGTGGTGGGCCTGCGCCTGCACGGTTCCCTGCCCGAGGGTGCCACTGCCACCGACTTGCTGCTCACCGTCACCGAGCTGCTGCGGGGCCAGGGCGTGGTGGGCAAGTTCGTGGAGTGCTTCGGACCGGGGGTGGCGGCGGTGCCGGCGGAGAACCGGGCCGCCATCGGCAACATGAGCCCGGAGTACGGCTCCACCATCACCGTGTTCCCCATCGACGATGAGACCCTGCGCTACCTGCGACTTTCCGGTCGGGCGGCGGACCAAGTGGCGTTGGTGGAGGCCTACGCCAAAGAGCAGGGCCTGTGGCATGACCCCAGCCGGGAGCCGGTGTTCTCCCAGACCGTGGAGCTGGACCTGTCCACCGTGGTGCCCTCCTTGTCCGGCCCGTCCCGCCCCCAGGACCGCATCCGGCTGGACCGGGCCAAGACCGCGCTGCACGAGACCCTGCAGGCCGCCGGCACCGACACCGGCACCGTGGCCCGCCAAGTCACCCTGGCCAGCGGAGAGCAGGTCACGCTGGATCACGGGGCGGTCACCATCGCCGCCATCACCAGCTGCACCAACACCTCCAACCCCTCCGTGATGCTGGCTGCGGGGCTGGTGGCGCAAAAGGCGGTAGAGCGGGGCCTGTCCCGCAAGCCGTGGGTGAAGACCTCCCTGGCGCCGGGGTCCAAGGTGGTCATGGACTACTACGAGCAGGCCGGGGTGCTGCCGGCGCTGGAGAAGCTGGGCTTCAATTTGGTGGGCTTCGGTTGCACCACCTGCATCGGGAACTCCGGGCCGCTGCCGGCAGAGGTCTCCGCGGCGGTGAACGACGGCAACCTGTCGGTGTCCGCGGTGCTGTCGGGCAACCGAAACTTCGAAGGCCGGGTCAACCCCGACGTGCGGCTCAATTACCTGGCCTCCCCGCCGTTGGTGGTGGCCTACGCCCTGGCCGGCACCATGGACTGGGACCCCTACAACGAACCCATTGGCGAGGGCCACGACGGCCCGGTCTACCTGCGTGACATCTGGCCCACCACCGCCGAGGTGGCGGCCACGGTGGCCTCGAGCGTGAGCGTGGAGCAGTTCCACAAGGAGTACGGGGCGGTGTTCGACGGCGATGACCGATGGAGGGCCATCGCCGCTCCCACCGGTGACCGTTTCGCCTGGAGCGACGATTCCACCTACATCGCCCGGGCGCCGTACTTCGATGACATGCCGGCCCAACCGGCGCCGCTCATTGACATCACCGACGCCCGAGTGCTGCTGGTGTTGGGGGATTCGGTGACCACCGACCACATCTCCCCGGCGGGCAACATCCGCCCCACCTCCCCCGCGGGTCAGTACCTGCAGGGTCTGGGGGTGCAGCCGGCGGACTTCAACCAGTACGGCGCGCGCCGCGGCCACCACGAGGTGATGATCCGCGGCACGTTCGCCAACCCCCGCATCCGCAACGCCCTGCTGGCGGGCACCGAGGGCGCGCTTACCCGTCACCTGCCCGCCGGCACCGAACCGGTGGCCATCTACGACGCAGCCCAGGCCTACGCCACGGACGGGGTGCCGCTGGTGATCCTGGCCGGCAAGGAGTACGGGTCCGGTTCCTCCCGGGACTGGGCCGCCAAGGGCACCGCGCTGTTGGGGGTCCGGGCGGTGATCGCGGAGAGCTTCGAGCGCATCCACCGCTCCAACCTGATCGGCATGGGGGTGCTGCCGTTGCAGTTCCTTGATGGTGAATCGGTGGCCACGCTGGGACTCACCGGTGAGGAGACCATCACCATCGCCGGCCTGGTTGAGCTGACCGATCCCTCGGTGGCGTTCCCGTCCCAGCTCACGGTGTTGGCCGACGGCCGAGCGGTCACCGTCCGGGTCCGGGTGGACACCCCCACCGAGGCCGCCTACTACCGCCACGGTGGCGTGTTGCGCTACGTGCTGCGCCAGCTGTCCGCCACCTGAGATCCCGCCGCCCACCACCGTCGCCCACCAGGTTCAGCCAGGCCGGGGGTGGTTGGGCTTGGCGGGGTTACTGGCAGGCGGTGGCGGCGTTGGTGATGGTGGCCGTGAGGGTGTCGGAGAATTCGCCCAGGTACAGCACCGCCAGGTCCGGGGCCTTGATGTTCTCGGACACCTCGGTGGCCACGCAGTCCGCCACGTCGGCGTCGAGGCCGCTACCGGTGGCGAAGGCTTCGGCCAGGTCCGGTTGCAGGCCGGCGAAATCAGCGTCGTTCCGGTCCGCGTCTGACGTACAGCGGGTGTTCGCCGGTGGGGGGCGCAGATCCAACAAGAAGGTGTCCACCGCTTCGGTGATGCAGCGGGCCTTGAGGTACGCCGTGTGTCCCTCGCCCTGCCAGGTCAGCAGCGTGGCGGTGGGACCGAGGGCCTTGGTCAGCTGCTGGGCCCACTCGTAAGGGGTGGCCGGGTCGTTGATGGTGCCGACCACCACGATGGGGGCCTTGGTGGTGGTGGCGATGTCCGGTGATTGCTCCGCCGCCAGGGGCCACCCGGTGCAGGCCAGGCCACTCCAGCCGAGTTGGGCACCGAAGGTGGGGGCGTCGGCGGCGAACTCACGGGCAGCAGCGTGCACCTCGCTCAGCGTGGGGCGATCGGTGGTGTCGGCGCAGTTGATGGCCAGGTTGGCGTCGGTGGAGTTGGGGTAGCTGTCGTCAAGCTGGCGCTGGTGATACATGTCCGCCAGCGCCAGCAACGTGGCCCCTTCGCCGGCGGCGGCGTCACGTAAGCCACGGGCCAGGTAGAACCACAGCGCCTGGTCGTACAGGGCCTGCACCACGCCGATCTGGAAGTCCCCCACGGTCAGATCCCGGGCCTCACCCGCCGTACTAACCGGTATGGGCTTGGCCTCCACCGCGTCACGGACCCGGTTGTACAACGCCCGGGCGTCGGGGGCGGCCTCACAGCGGGCGTCGGTGCGACAGGCGGCCACGAAGTTGTTGAAGGCCCGCTCGAACCCGCCGGCCTGGGTCTGGGACACCTCGGTGGCGTCGAGGTCGGTCCCGACGGCGGCGTCAAGGACCAGGGCCCGGATGCGGTCCGGGAACAGCGTGGCGTAGGTGGCGCCGAGCTGGGTGCCATAGGAGAAACCCAGGTAGGTCAGTTGCTTGTCGCCGACCGCGGCCCGGATCAGGTCCAGGTCCCGGGCGGCGTCCACGGTGGAGAGGTGGGGGAGCAGGTCCCCGTGACGGGCCACGCAGCGGGCCCGGAACTCCGCCTGCGCCGCCACCACGGCGTCGATCTCACCCTGATTGTCGGGGTCCCCGTCGAGGGCGTTGAGGGCCTCGTGGTCCTCGATGCAGTCAACCGGGGTTGAGCGGGACACACCCCGGGGGTCGAATCCCACCAGATCGAATCGGTCCAAGATCTCCTCGCTCATCACCGACGCCAACTGCGGGACCAGCTCCACGCCGGACCCGCCGGGCCCGCCGGGGTTGAGCAACAACGAGCCGATGCGCTGGTCAGCGGGGGTCTTGCCGTCTCCCGAGCCGCCCCCGGCCGGGCGCCTGGCCAGCGCCAACTCGATGGTGTCACCGTCGGGCTCAGCGTGATCGAGCGGCACCTCCAACGTGGTGCACTGCAACTCCGCCAACTCCTCCTCGTCACAGTCGACCCACCGCAATGAGGCCTGGGTGGTGGGGTTGGCGCCGTCAGTGGCCACCTCCCCGTCAGCGACGGTGGTGCTGTCCAGTTCGGCCAACGCATCCCGTGGGGCGGTGTCATCAGGCTCGGCGATGCAGGCTCCCAGCAGGGCCGACGCCACCAGGGCGGCCACCGCGGGCCTGCACCAGCGCCGCTCGGGGCCGGTGCCACCCCCGCCACCCCCACCGTGCCGGGCGTTGACGGCGGGACCCCCGGGACGAACGTGCATCGTCTTGA
>JBJXFH010000086.1:0-39496 GCA_046155365.1 Acidimicrobiales bacterium
GTTGTGTGGGGCGGATGTTCGGTTGCTGACCGATTGCCAACGTGGGGATCCCGTCCGGTATGACGAGGACATCGATGCCACGTTGGTGGCGTTGGCCGGTACCGGTAATTTGGCGAACGCGGTGCGGCACTGGAAAGCCTGCGCCCACGCGGTGAATGACCCGGATCCGGCGTTGCAGCCCGACCCGCCACAGCAAGAACCTGAGTGGTTGCGGTTGACGCCGCTGCTTGACGGTCGCGGTCGTATCGAAGGTGAACTCAACGCCGAGAACTTCGCCATCGTCCAAGCGGCGATCGACAAAGGCGTGGCCGGGTACCTCAACAACCGGCGCAACGGTGACGAAACCCTCGCCGGCGCGCAGATCAACGAACTCCGAGCCCAAGCGTTGGCGGACCTCGCCAACCTCGGGTTACGAGACCGGCCGGGGCAGGTCACCCGCAACGGGCGACACCGGGTAGTAGTCGTCGTGCGGATGGACAAGCACGGGCGACCGCAACCAGACGGACCGGTACCAGCAGGGGCGTTCTGTGACTCGGCGTTCATGCGGCTGGTCCTCGGCGCGGACGGGGAAGTCCTCGACATCGGACGCGACACCCGCACCTGGCCGGACCCCATCGCCAACGCCATCCGCATACGGGACCGGCACTGCACCTACCCCGGCTGTGACCGACCACCCTCCTGGGCAGACATTCACCACTGCCACCCCTGGGAGAACGGGGGCGAAACCAAAATCACCAACGGCACCCTGCTCTGCCGCTGGCACCACACCTACATCCACCGCAACAAATGGACCGTCAAACTCGACCAACACCAGCAACCCATCTTCCGCAGACCAGACGGGACGGTGCTCCACCACCAACCCTGCAGACCCCGGCCAGGCCCACCGGACTGCGAGCCCCCGATCGACCGAGAACAACGCTGACGTCGATAACCCATAGAACAAGCCGTCGAGGACCGATGCCCGGGCGGCAAGTACCCTGCGCTGCCGCTGGAACCACGCCCGCATCCTCGTGAACCGGTGACCGTGGACTTCGACGAACAGCAACGGCCGACCTTTCGCGTACCATACGGTACGGTCCACCACCCACCAACCCCGGCGACCCCCGGCCAGGCCCGCCTGGTTGCACGACCACGGTCGACCGGGCGCGACGCTGGCGTCGATGACCAGCAAGACGAACCTGGTGGACCGATGCCCCGGGGGCGAGGACGGTGCCCGTTCCTGTGCCGCTCGCGTCCTGGTGAACCGGTGGCGGTGAGACTCGACGAGCCCTATGGCCGGTCAGAGCGCAGACCCGATGGTACGGTCTTCCACCACCAACCCTGCCGGCCCAACGCCGTGCTGCGAGAAACCTCGATCGGCCGCTCGCAACACTGCCTCCCGTGAACGACCACGGTCGTGTGCGGATCCCCACCGCTGCTGGCCGTGGAAACGGTGCCGGCGAACGAAGGTCACCAACGGCGACCGGTGCTGTCGATGGCGCCCACACCGCAGCGCTGGACCGTAGAACTCGACGAACGCCAGCCGCTGGCCGTCAACCAAACCCAACGGTACGGTGAGACAGACGCAGGCCGAACCGAGGCCACCTCGCCGGCATTCCCAGCCGACGCCGGGGATCGGATCAGACGTGACCGCCGTTGCCGCCGTCCACGCTGAGCGCCACGCCGTTGATGTACGAGGCGGCGCTCGAGCAGAGGAACACGATGGCGGCGGCCACCTCCTCGGCGGTGCCGTACCTACCTACCGGTACGCTCTTACCGTTGCGTTGGATGATGTCAGCGGCGGTGCCCCCAGCCGCCGCGGCGATCTCCCCGGCGGCCCGGTCCCACATGGCGGTGTGGATCAATCCCGGCAAGATGGAGTTGACCAGCACGCCATCACCGCCGTACTTCCCGGCCAGCGCCTTGCCGGTGGCGATCATGGCGGCCTTGGTGGCGGCGTAGTCGATCAATGCGGCGTTGGGGTAGATCGCCCCGCCGGTAGCCACCATGATGACCCGACCCCAGCGGGCCTTGCGCATCCCCGGCAGGCACCGCCGGGTGCAACGAACCGCTGACATCAAGTTCAACTGATGCAACGATTCCCAATCTTCGTCGGTCATGTAGAGAAAGTTCCTTGACGGTGACGAGCCCACGTTGTTGACCAGGATGGACACCGCGCCCAGGTCGGCCTCGACGGCATCGAGGAAGTGGTTGGTGGAACCGGCGTCACTGAGATCCGCCACGTACCCCCGCACCGATCCGCTCCCGGCAGGGGACGCGGGGGCGTACGTCGCCAGTTCCGCCACCGCGTCCTCCCCACGAGCACAGAACGCCACCTGCGCCCCGTGATCGGCCAGCAACCGCACCGTGGCCGCCCCAATGCCTTGGCTGGCCCCGGTCACGATGGCGGTCTTCCCGCTCAGATCCAGATCGATCACGTCTTGACTCCTTGGTGTGCTCCGGTGGCGGTCCTTGCCCGGCGCCTACCATGCCATGCCCGCAGTAGGGCCCCGTAGCAGCACCCCGGTAGCAGCGCCCCGGTAGTAGGGCCAATCACGCACCGGGGGAGCTACGTTGCCGCCATGGCTCCCGACAAGCCCAACGTGCCGCGTCGCTACCCGCACCCGCGCTCCATCCTGCGTTACAGCCGCCTGGCCCATGAGGTGCTTCCCGACGGCACCATTACCGGGTCCATGCCGGTGCTGGAGGATCATCTCGACGCCGGGGGGCGGATGCGCCTGGGTGCCATCGCCCCGCTGGTGGACCTGTGTGCCGGGGTGCTCGGAGCCCGTGCCGTCCACCCTGATTGGACCGCCACCCTGGATTTCAAGCTGCATCTGGTTACCCCGCCGGCTACCGGTCGGGTACATGGGCTGGCCCGGCCGCTGCGGGTGGGTCAATCCATGGTGCTGTCGGAGAACCGCCTCACCGATGATGAAGGGCAACTGGTCGGCATGGCCCACGTGACCTTCTCCCGGTTGCCCCGCCGCGCTGACACTCCGGCTGGACCGCCGCCCCAACCCAAGGCCGTGGATTACACCCACGCCGAGGAGGAGCCCCGCCTTGCGCCCGATGACTACTTCGGGTTGCGCTTCGAGACGGACACCGCCGCGTTCGAACTGGACCATCACGAACGCATCTACAACAGCTTCGGTTCCATCCAAGGTGGCGCCATGGGAGCGTTGCTGGACCGGGCGGCGGCTTTGTGCGGCGAGCGGGAGCTGGGTGGCCCGGCCCGAACCGTGGATCTGCACTACTCGTACTTGGCGCCGGCCACCGACGGGCCGTTCCGGGTGCAGGCCATCGCACTACGGGTTGAGCCCGACTCGGTGCTGGCCACCGTGGAGCTGACCGATCTGGGCCGCGACGGCCGCCAGTGCGCGGTGGGCACCGCCCGCGCCGTCCGCATCGCCTGACCACCGGACGCCTGACCGCCGGACGTCTGGCCGCCGACCGCCTTCGGCCCTCCGTGCTCGGCCGCTTGGGGGCGCCCCAGCCGACCGTGGGGGGATCACCGGATGGTCCCGCACCGGCTGATCGTGCACCGTGAGCGCATGTTCACCGACCTGATCGACTGGTACGCCAACCACGCCGTCACCTGCTTCGCGGTGCTGGTCGGTTCGGCCATCACCCTGGAGATCGGGCGCGCCGTCGCCAAGGGCCGATTCGACATCGAACACCGGTCCGGGGTGACTTCACTCACCTCGGCCTTCGCTTTCCTGGTGGCGAAGGGCCTGGTCGGCAAGCTGGCTGCCACCGCCCTGGCGCTGTTCGTGTTCGATCGTTTCCGGTTGCTGACCCTGGACATGTCCAGCCCGACGGTGTGGGTTGGTGCCTTCGTGGCCCGCGACGTCGTCTACTACTGGGTGCATCGTGCCGAGCATCGGGTCCGCCTGCTGTGGGCCTCGCACCTGGTGCACCATTCGCCCCGGGCCATCGGCTTCACCACCGCGGTCCGGGTGCCGTGGATGGAAGCGATCTACAAGCCCTGGTTCGGGTTGTGGCTGCCGCTCATCGGGTTCCATCCCGTGGCCGCGGTGGCCATGGACGCGCTGGCGGCCACCATGGCGCAGCTGTACCACACCGGTGCCGTGCGTCGAATCCCGCTGCTGGAACACGTCTTCGTGACCCCGTCGGCCCATCGGGTGCACCACGGCTCCAACCCCGAGTACATCGATAAGAACTTTGGGGCGGTGTTCATCGTGTGGGACAAGCTGTTCGGCACCTTCGAGCCCGAGGTCGCACCCGTGATCTATGGGATCGGCTCCAAGCAGATCGACACCCCGAGACAGGCCCTGGTGGGCGGCTATCCGGCCCTCACTGCCGAGCTAAGGGCCATGACCCGTTGGTCGCAGCGGGTACGCCACGTCATGGCCGCACCGGCCTGACCCCGCCGGCCTGACCCCTCCCGGCGCGCGCAACCCCGGCCCCCACGTACCGGGGTGTAGGTTCCGGCCGTGACCGCCACCGACGCCACCCCCGAGCTGGTGACCTACGAGCGAGAGGGCGCCATCGTCATCCTGCGGCTCAACCGCCCGGACAAGCTCAACGCCTTTAGCGACGAGTTGGTGATCGCCCTGCGAGACGCGTTCCGCCGCTTCGACGCCGATGCCGCGGCCCATGTGGCGGTGCTGTGCGGCAACGGACGGGCCTTTTCCACCGGGGCGGACGTGCAGCAGCGCCAGTTGCGTTCCCGGGAGGAGTTCATCGCGCTGGGCGGCCCTCAGGGTCACGGCGCCAAGGCCGGGGAGCTGTTTCTCGATTCGGTCAACTGGAAGCCGGTGATCACCGCGGTACACGGGTACGTGATGGGCCTGGCCACCGGGATCATGCTGGACAGCGACCTGGTGGTGGCCGAAGCCGGGACCAGCATGCAGATCACCGAGGTGTCCCGGGGGTTGGGCGGGTCCCGTTACTGGGCGATCATGCAGTTCCGGGGCGCGGCGGCGTTCGGGACCGAGATGGCGCTCACCGGGCGGTTCTTCAGCGCCGAGGAGGCTTTCGAGCACGGGCTGATCAACCGGCTGGTGGAACCGGGTCAGGCCCTGGACGCGGCGCTGGCGCTGGCCCGGGAGGTGGACCGCAACCCGCCGCTGTCGGTGCGGGCCACGGTGCGCTCCCGTCGGTACTACCTGGGTCAGCTGGCCCGGGAGATGGAGATGCAGGCCGCCCCGTTGAAGCTGTACCTCACCGAGGACTTCCAAGAAGCGGCCCGGTCATTCGCCGAAAAGCGTGAACCTCGACCGTTCCAGGGGCGCTGAAGCCAGCGGGGCCGGACCGCTCAGCGCACGAATCTAGGTCAGACGGTGACCAGGATGCGGCTGCTGGCGAAGGTGCCCAGACCCACCGTGTGCCCGTCGATCTCCACCGTGAGGGTGCCGTCGGGGGATTGGGAGGTCACCTTGCCCCGTCGACCGGGCACGATGAGGGATCGCTCCAAGAAGTCCAGCAGGCCGGGGGTGAACTCCAACTCCTCGGGGATGCGGCTGACCACGAAATCCCCGCCCACCTCAACCGCGGACAGCGAGGTGGCCCCCGTCACCCGATAGTCCGACCCCGGGATGGGGTTGCCGTGGGGGCAGGTGGTGGGGTCTTTGAGAAACTTCGTCATGGCCCCCTCAACCGCATCGCTGATCACGTTGGACCACCGTTCGGCCTCGGTGTGCGCTTCAGCCCAGGACACTTGCAACACGTCGGTCAGGAACCGCTCGGCCAGGCGATGGCGCCGCACCGTCTGTTCGGCCAGCTGGCGACCCCCCTCGCTGAGGCGGATCTGGTTGTTCTCCAGCCGCACCAGCCCGGCGCTCTCCAGCCGCCGGGTCATCTCAGACACCGCTGGCCGGGACACTTCGAGCCGTTCTGCGATGCGCGCCTGGATGACGTCGATCTCGTCTTCGTCCAGCTCGAAAATCGCCTGGCAGTAATGGGCGAAGGCTGGGTTCAGGGCCGTCTCCACGCCCCCGATGCTACCGCCCGACCCCGATACGTGCGCTGAGGCGTCCGGACCCGCCATGGTGCGCCGTAGCCTGGAAGCTCCCATGCCCGGCCCGGCCCCCGTCTCGTCATCAAACCCATTCGCAAACCCATCAGCGACTCCCGAGACGCGCGTCGCGTCGATGGCATCGTTGCTGGCCCTCACCGGCCCTCCCGGTGTTGATGATCAGCAGCACCCGGTTGGCTCCCGTAACGAGCTGTACCGCTGGCAGTTCGATGCGCTGGTGGCGTGGTTGGGCTGTGGCCGTCAAGGGGTGGTGGAGGCGGTCACCGGGTCCGGCAAGACCGACCTGGCGCTGGCCGCCATCGCCGATGCCCTGCGTCGGGGGCGTTTCGTGCTGGTGCTGGTGCCCTCCCGGGTCCTGATGGAACAGTGGTACGCCCGGCTGGTGACGGGGTTGCCGGGGGTCGCGGTGGGTCGGCTGGGGGACAACTCCCGGGACCGGCCCGACACCTGCGAGGTGCTCATCGCCACCCGCCACTCCGCCGCCACCCATCGCCCCAAACCACCAGGGGAGGCCGGCGGGCTGCTGGTGGTGGACGAATGCCACGGTCTGGGCGGAGCGGTGCTGCGGCGGGCGCTGCTCACCGAGTACCAGGAGCGTCTGGGGCTCACCGCCACCTTGGAGCGGTCCGATGATGCGGTGGCGGACCTGCTGCTGCCGTTCTTCGGTGGGACCTGTTACCGCTACGGCTTCGAGCAGGCCATCGCCGAAGGGGTGTGCGCCCAGCCCCGGGTGGCCTTCGTGGGGGTCAGCCTGACC
The DNA here is from genome assembly GCA_046155365.1 of Acidimicrobiales bacterium. Taxonomy (GTDB): domain Bacteria; phylum Actinomycetota; class Acidimicrobiia; order Acidimicrobiales; family CAIXPF01; genus CAIXPF01. Next base: position 6,738 of record JBJXFH010000086.1, read on the forward strand.
TTCGAGGAGCGGGAGGAGTACATCGCCACCGAGGCCCAGCTGGTGGGAGCCCGTCGCCACCTCCGCTCGGTGCAGGGCGTTCCCCTGGAGCCGTTCGGGGCGTTCCTGGCGGCGGTGGGGCACCTCGCCGAACATGACGCCGGGGCCGATGGTCGGGCGGCGCGTGATTACCTTGACGCCTTCGCCAAACGCCGGCTCATCGTGGCCCGTAGCAGCGGCAAGTACGAGCTGCTGGGCCGTTTCGCGCCCGTCATCGCTGACGCCGAAGGGGCGTTGCTGTTCACCGAGACGGTGCGGGCCGCCAACCACGCCATCAACCGGCTGGATCCGCTGGTCAACATCGAGCTCATCACCGGCAGCACCGCTCGCCGGGATCGACGGATGATCCTGGACGATCTGCGTTCGGGCTCCCTTGACATCGTGGCCGCTCCCCGGGTGCTCGATGAGGGCATTGACGTGCCCGACGCCAACTTGGGCATCGTCATGAGCGCCAGCCGCACCCGTCGCCAGATGGTGCAGCGAATGGGTCGGATCCTGCGTCGGAAGCGGCCCGGGGTGTCGGCCCGGTTTGTGATCATGTTCGCCCGCGACACCATTGAGGACCCCCGGACCCGGTTCGAACGTGACGGGTTCCTCGATGAGATCGAGCGGGTGGCGGTGGCGTCGGGGGTGTTCGACGGGGATCAGTTCGAGGACCTCGAGGCGTTCCTCGTCCAGCCCGGCCCAGCCGTCATCCCCGAGCCCAAACGTCTCGCCTCACTTCACGCTGCGTTCCAGATCAGTCTCAGACAGTGGTGGGACGCGGACCCGGCGACTGGGCGAATCGACGTCGAATCGCCGAAATACCCTGGGGGGGTATCCTCGGGCCTGCCGCAGGATGGCCTCGACGCCCGGGTGGCGGCCCTCGTCCAAACGCTGGGCGCCGAGTCTGTGTACGCCTACGCCAGCTTCGGCCGGCCCAGCGTCCCCGGTCCGGCCCAGCCCTGGCAGCAGGCCGCCTGGCGCTTGCTGGAGGCGTGCCTTCCGCAGCCGTGGCCGGACAATCCGGGCTACCTGCCCATGGAACTGGACGAGTTGCCGGAGGTCGCCCAACCCAAGGTGATCCCGAAACGGCTCTCGAGCGGCCAGGCCCCGCTGGAGATCGCCCAGTCCCCCAGCGGCTGGCAGATGCGTTGCACCGGCTGCGGGGAGGGTTCCGCCACGGTCCGGTTCCGTTGGCAGGTGCTCGACGAGACCGTCACCTGCCGCTGCGCCTGACGCCCGTAACCAGCACCGATGGGCCGAGCGGAGCTGGATCGGGAGGCCCGCGCCAATGGCGTAGAGTCTGACCCGGTCGTCAAGTCGGCGACGGTTCGGCGTCCAGCCCGGGCTCATGGATGGACGGCACGGTGGCCGTCAGAGGAGGTTTCGGTGGCACTCGATCCAGCGACCAGGGCGCTGATGGAGCAATTCGCCAGCGCGGGCGGCAAGCCCCTGCACGAATCAACCGTTGAAGAAGCGCGGGAGTTGTCCAAGGCCTTCGCCGCCATGGCCGGTCCCCCCGGCAAGGTTTCTCGGACCGAGGACCACGACATCCCCGTCGATGGCGGCACTATCGCGGTGCGGGTCCTGGTGCCACCGCAGGGCGCCCGGGGCGTGTTGGTGTACCTCCACGGCGGCGGTTGGGTCATCGGCCGCATCGACGAGTTCGACACGATGGCTCGCAAGCTGGCTGAGCGCACCTCCTGCGCCGTGGTGCTGGTGGATTACCGCCTGGCCCCCGAGCACCGCTATCCGATCGCGGTGGAGGACTGCTGGGCCGGTCTGCAGTGGGCCGCTGCCAACCGGGAACAGATCACCGGCCGGGCCGACGCCCCCGTGATGGTGGCCGGGGACAGCGCCGGCGGCAACCTCGCGGCGGCCATGGCGCTGCGGGCCCGGGACCGCAACGGACCGGATCTGGCGCTGCAGGTGCTGATCTACCCCGTCACCGACGCGGACTTCGAGCGTCCCTCTTACAACGATCCGGCCAACGCCCTCATCCTCACCAAAGAGGCCATGGTGTGGTTCTGGGACCACTACGTGCCCAACCCTGCGGACCGCATCCAGCCCGATGCCTCACCGCTGCGGGCGCAGGACCTGGCCGGGGTGGCGCCGGCGGTGGTGTTGACCGCGGAGCATGACGTGCTGCGCGACGAGGGTGAGGCCTACGCCGAGCGCCTGCAGGCCGCCGGGGTGTCGGTGGACTTCAAACGCCACATCGGCCAAACCCACGGCTTTTTCACGATCTTGATGCTGCCGGGTAGTGAGCGCGGCTTCCAGCAGGTGGTCAAGGCTGTCAGGGCCACCGTTATCCGTCATTACAAGAACCAACCCGCCCTTTCCACCCGCTGACCCCCAACTCGAAAAGAGATAACGACAATGGCAGAAGCAACCATTACCCGTGACCTCGACGCCGTCGTGATCGGCTCCGGGTTCGGCGGGCTGTACATGAACTACAAGCTGCGCGAACAACTGGGCCTGGACGTCATGGTGTTCGAAGGCGGTGACAACGTGGGCGGCACCTGGTACTGGAACCGTTACCCCGGCGCCCGCTGTGACTCCGATTCGTACATGTACTGCTTCTCGTTCGATAAGAACCTGATGCAGGAATGGGAGTGGAGCGGGAAGTACCCCGAGCAGCCGGAGATCCTGCGCTACCTGAGCCACGTGGCGGACCGCTTCGATCTCCGCCGCAACACCAAGTTCAACACCAAGGTGACCTCGGCGCACTTCGATGAGGCCGCCAACCGTTGGACCGTGCAGACCGACCAGGGTGATACGGTGACCGCCAAATACCTCGTCACCGCCATCGGCTGTCTCTCCAGTGGACAGATCCCCAACATTCCCGGCCGTGACAGCTTCCAGGGCGAGTCCTACCACACCGGGTCCTGGCCCCACAGCGGCGTGGATTTCACCGGCAAGCGGGTGGGCATCATCGGCACCGGCTCCAGCGGGGTGCAGTCCATCCCGGTCATCGCCCAGACCGCCGGGCACCTGTTTGTGTTCCAACGTACCCCGCAGTACACCATCCCGGCCCGCCACCACACCGTGGACAAGGCCTTCCTGGATAACGTCAAGAAGGACTACGACGCCATCTACGAGAAGGCCCGGCGCTCCACCGGTGGGCTGCCGGTTGATCCCATTGAGCGGTCGGCGTTGGATTTCACCGAGGAAGAGCGCAACGCGGTGTACGAGGAGGCCTGGAAAGAGGGTGGCTTCAAGTTCCTGTTTGGTTCATTCTTCGACATCAGCACCGACCGCCGGGCCAACGACACTGCGTCGGAGTTCATCCGGGGCAAGATCCGCGAGATCGTGAAAGATCCCGAGGTGGCCGAGAAGCTGGTGCCGGTGGATCATCCGTTCACCTCCAAGCGGGCGCTCATCGACACCAACTACTTCGATACCTACAACCGGGACAACGTGACGTTGGTGGACATCCGCCATGCTCCCATCGTGGAGATCACCCCCACCGGTATCCGCACCGAGGATGGTGACTTCGAGCTGGACATGATCGTGTTCGCCACCGGGTTCGATGCCATGACCGGTACCTTCAACCGCATTGACATCCAGGGCCGGAAGGGTCAGAAGCTGAAGGACAGCTGGGCCGCCGGACCCGTCACGTACCTTGGGGTATCCTCCGCCGGGTTCCCGAACCTGTTCATGATCACCGGGCCCGGCTCACCGTCGGTGTTGTCCAACATGCCGGTGTCCATCGAGCAGCATGTGGAGTGGATCGGGACCGCCATCGGGAACCTGGAGCGGGAGGGCCTGCAAACCATGGAGGCCACCGAGGACGCCCAGACCGAGTGGGTGGCGCACGTCAACGAGATTGCCGAGTCCACCATGTTCATGCTGGCGGACTCGTGGTACCTCGGAGCCAACATCCCCGGCAAGCCCCGGGTGTTCATGCCCTACGCCGGCGGGGTGGGTGCCTACCGCACCAAGTGTGACGAGATCACCGCCGCCGGGTATCCGGGCTTCACCCGCCGGGCTGATCACCCCGTAGCTGCGGGCTGAACCCTCGTACTGCCCCGGAGCGCGAAGAAGTTCTCGCCCCGGGCGAACTCGGTTTCGAACGCCCTGGTTGCATTGAGGAATGCCCTCGTGCAACCAGGGCGGAACCGGTCGTGCAACTCCACCACCACGGCGTCGACCTTGTCGATCCAGTCCTCAGCGGCTGAGAACAACTCCAGTTCGGCACCCTCGATATCCACCTTGAGATAGTCGATGCGGTCCATGCCGTACTGCGCCATCAGGGACCCGATGCTCACACAGGGCACCTGTCGAACGGTCCGACCGGCACCCTCACCGGCAGCTCCCACCCGGTAGGACCACGGACCTTCGCCCACATCGAACAGCTCAATCTCGCCGACCTCGGTAGCCAACGCCGCCTCCAGCACGGTCACGTTGCGCAACCCGTCCACGTTGCGGCGCAGGATTTCCACGTTGGCCCGGTCCGGTTCGATGGCGATCACGGTGGCTGAGGGGTAGGTCTCCGCCAGCCACCGGGTGGCGTAGCCCACGTTGGCGCCGGCATCGATGATCCAGCGCGGTTCGACGTCATTGGGCATCGCGTCAGTCGGCAACTCGTAGCAGCGTTCCCGCCACACGTGCAGCAGCGTGTCGAGGTCGGTTTCGCGCCGTCCCAACCGAGCCCACAACGGCGGCGCCCCCTTGGCTTGGACCTGCTCAAGGCGATCGGCGCCGATCATCTCCCGACGCAAGAGCGACAGGGCTGGCTGCCAGCCGAAGCCGTCAGTCAGGCGCCGGGCCCGCCACAGGCCCAGCTCCGCCTTGTTGAACAAACCGCTGAGTTTCGAATCCAAGTCCACAGCCACGTCGGGGAGCGTAACGGTGGTCGACCAAAAGCAGCGTACCGAAGCGCAGTTGGGCGATATGGTGCCCGTCGCCGAGCACTAAGGGCTCCAGGAGAGACAGCGTGATGACCACCTTGTTCAACGGCTTCAGCGAGACCGACATCGGTGGCATCCACCTCCGCCATGGCGGGCAGGGGTCACCGGTGCTGATGGTGCACGGCTACCCCCAGACCCACGTGATGTGGTCCAAGGTGGCTCCCGGGCTGGCCGCCGCCGGATACTCTGTGGTATGTCCGGATCTGCGGGGGTACGGCGCCAGTCACAAACCACCCGCCGGGGACGGTTTCGTCAACTACTCCAAGCGGACCATGGCGGCGGAGCTGGTGGCGGTGATGGCTGAATTGGGCCATGACCGCTTTGCCGTGGTGGGCCATGATCGTGGCGGCCGGGTGTCCTACCGGATGGCGCTGGATCATCCTGAGGTCGTGACCAAGCTGGCCACCTTGGACATCACCCCCACCGTGGAGCAGTGGGACAGCCTGCGGGGCACCGCCGCGGTGGGGGCGTTCCACTGGATGCTGTTGGCGCAGCCCCATCCGTTCCCCGAGACGCTGATCGGCGCCGATCCGGAGTACTTCTTGCGGACGTTGTGCGGAAAGTGGGCCGCCGGCGCGCTGGACGAGAACATGCAGTACTACGTGGACGCCTTCGTCGGGGACACCATCCGGGCCACCTGTGATGACTACCGGGCCGGCGCCACCATCGACGTTGCGTTGGACCGCGCCGATCGGGACGCCGGCCGCATGATCACCTGCCCGATGCTGGCGTTGTGGGGTGACCCCACCGGCAAGCGACCCTCACTGCTGGAGGTGTGGCAACGCTGGGCCACCGACGTGCGGGGCCACGCACTGCCCTGCGGTCATTTCCTCGCCGAAGAAGCCCCCGACGCCACGTTGGCGGCGTTGTTGGATTTTCTCTGAGCGGCGCTGGGTCGGGTCAGGCCGGGCTGCAAGACTGCGGTCATGGATGCTGATCTGGGACTGTCCTCGGCAAGTGCGTTGGCGGGGCTGATCGCCCGTAAGGAGCTGGCCAGCAGCGAGCTGTTGGACCATTACCTCCAGCGCATCGAACGGCTGAACCCCGCCATCAACGCGGTGTGCACCTTGGACGTGGATCGGGCCCGCGCCTTGGCATCGGCCGCGGATGCAGCCACCGCCCGAGGCGATCAGCTGGGCCCGCTGCATGGTCTGCCGATCACCGTCAAAGATGCCATCGCCACTGAGGGGATCCGCAGCACCGGTGGCGCCACCGAGCTGGCTAACCACGTGCCAGGCGAGGACGCGCCGGTGGTGGCCGCGGTGAAAGCAGCCGGGGCCATCGTGTTCGGCAAGACCAACCTGCCGCGCTGGTCCGGTGACGCCCAGGCCTTCAACACCATGTTCGGCACCACCAACAACCCGTGGGATCTCACCCGGGGGCCCGGTGGGTCCAGCGGTGGGGCGTCCGCGGCGGTGGCCGCGGGGCTGACCAGTTTCGAGCTGGGTACCGACATCGGCGGGTCGGTGCGCATGCCGTCGCACTTCGCCGGGGTCTGCGGTCACAAGCCGTCCTTCGGGGTGGTGCCGCAGCTGGGTTACCTCGATCACACCACCGGCGGGGTCCTCGAAGCCGACGTCAACGTGTTCGGCCCCCTGGCCCGCTCAGTGGCTGACCTCGAACGCATCTTCGACGTGGTCGCCGAACCCACCGCCGATCGCGCCGTGGGTTGGCGGTTGGCGTTACCGGGGGCCCGCGCCGAGCAGGCGAAGCAGTTGCGGGTGGCGGCATGGTTGGATGACACCGTCTGTCCCGTCTCGGCCGATATCGCCACCGCCCTGGAAGCCACGGTGGCGCTGCTCGAGGGAGCCGGTGTTCCGGTGGATCGGGCAGCGCGGCCCGACGTGGCCTTCGAGGAGGTGTGGCAAACCGGGTTGCCGTTGATCTCCGCCGCCACCACGCCGGCTCGCACCGCGGAGGAATGGGCCACCCAACTGGCCCAGGCCGTCGCCGCCGAGACGGACGCCGGGATGGACCCGGTGCGCGCCATGCGGGCCAAAGCGTCGGTGATGACCCATCGTGACTGGTTGTTCCTCGACGAGCGCCGCCAGTTGCTGCGCCGTAAGTGGGCCGCGTTCTTCGAGCGTTTCGACGTGTTGTTGTGCCCGGTGTCGCCCACCGCGGCGTTCCCCCACACCCAGGAGGGCAACGTGTACACCCGCACCATCGACATCGACGGTGCCACCCGTCCCTACGTGGACGTGCTGGCGTGGACGGCCTTCATTGGGTTCGTGTACCTGCCGGTGACGGTGGTGCCGGTGGGTTTGACCGGTGGCGGCCTACCGGTCGGTATCCAGGTGGTGGCCCCGTATCTGGAGGACCGAACGGCGTTGCAGCTGGCGGGGCTGGTGGAGCAACTCACCGGTGGCTACCAGCCCCCGCCGCTGGCCCAACTCAGTCGAACGTGATCACCTGACGGGCCACCTCGCCACGCTTCATGGCGGCGTAACCCTCGTTGATGTCCTCCAGCTTCATGCGGGCGGACACCATCTCATCCAGTAGCAAGCGGCCGTCGAGATACATGCGGATCATGTTCGGCATGTCGGTGCGGAACTGGTTCGAGCCCATCATCGAACCCTGGAGCTTCTTCTCGCTGAGCAGGTCGATGCCGCGGATCTCCAGTGTCTGGCGGGGTGGGACCATGCCGATGACGGTGGCGGTGCCGCCCACCTCCAACATATTGAAGGCCTGCTCGGCGGTGGCCTTGAGCCCGATGGCCTCGAAGCTGTACTCCACTCCGCCCCCGGTGAGCTCCTTGACCGCTTCAACCACGTTGTCGACCGTGGAGGCGTTGATGAGGTCGGTGCCGCCCATCTGGCGGGCGGTTTCGAGTTTGGCGTCGCTCATGTCCACCACCACGATCTGCACGGCGCCGGCGATGCGAGCCGCTTGAATGGCGGAGAGGCCGATCCCTCCGGCGCCGATGACACAGACCCGGGCGCCGGGCTGGACCTTGGCCGTGTTGAACACCGCGCCCATGCCGGTGGTGACCCCGCACCCGATCAGCGCCGCCCGATCCAACGGCATGTCAGGGGTGATGACCACCAGGGCGTTCTGATGCACCAACATCAGCTCGGCGAAACCCCCCAGCCGGGCGAATTGGTCCACCGGGGTGCCGTCGTGCTTGGACAGGCGGGAAGGGGCACCCTTGGCCCGGGAGGTGGCAGCGGGGTTCGAACACCGATAGGGGTGGCCTGACAGGCATTGCCGGCATTGCCCGCAGAAAATAGACAGGCAACAGATCACGTGATCGCCCGGCTTGCAGTAGCTCACGTTGGAGCCCACTGCTTCCACCACACCGGCTGATTCGTGGCCCAGCACCGCCGGCAGCTTGGAGCGGAAGATGCCCTCCATGTAATGCAGATCGGAGTGGCACAACCCTGCGCCATGCACCTTGACCAGCACTTCGTCCGGTCCCGGTTGGTCAATGACGATGTCTTCGATGTCCAGGGCACCCGGTTGCTCGTTCAGTACTGCAGCCTTCATGTGGTGATCGCTCCCCATCTCGTGGCCGCTCCGTGGCGAGCCGCCGGCCCCGCAGTGTCGCGCATCGGGGACCACGGCGCCGGCGAGTCCCCTATAGCCCCCGATCCGAATAGGGGACCGCACCGATTCGACGGGGTCTGGGGATCCGTATCGTTCGTGATGTCAGCCAAACGGCAACAGGAACCCCCAGCAAGCGCACTACAGAGAGAGGCAGCCAGCCATGAAGAACGTCACCATCACCGAGATCAACGCCGAAGACGACGTGAAGTTTGACCAGACCATCGACAGTGACAGTGTGGTCGCCATGGCCGGCGGACTGGCCATCAACGGCAGCGTCCGTGACAGCGCCCTCAACACCGGCATCAACAAGGGCATCATGGCCGGCGACGACGTGGACCTGGACAACTCCGTGGTCGGCGACGACAACGTGCAGTTCAACGACTCCGAGGTCGGGGCCTTCGCCCAGGGCGGCGACGCCATGAACATCGACGGCGAGAACGTCAACATGGGCTCCGGCGATCTGATCGACGTTGAGACCGGCAAGGGCGACGCCCAGGTGGTCAACGGCCACGGCAACCAGCTCTTCGGCGACATCGACGTGGACTCCTCCGGCTCGGACGGCCCCGCCAACTTCGTGTTCGGCAACGACAACTCGGCCAAGGCCATGGAGGACAACTCCGTCAACATCGATGACAGCGGCAACGTCGACAAGTCGATCGATGACAGCTACAACAAGTCCTACGAGGACAGCTACAACAAGTCCTACGAGGACAACGACACCACCACCAAGACGGTCACGGACTCCTACAACGAGCACTCCGAGGACAACGACCTCACCAAGTTCTCCTGGGACAAGGAGTACACCGACAAGAGCGTGACCGAGGACAACGACACCTACGAGCTCGAGGCCAGCTGGACCAAGTTCGACGTCGACATGCACCACTCCGACGACAACGACGTCTCCTACGAGGCCTGATCGCAGCCGCTTCGGCGGATAAGCGATGCTCACTAACTCAGCCCGGGTGCCGCACTGGCATCCGGGCTGAGTCGCGTCTGGCGCCCGGTCCCGTCCGGCCCAACCCGCCCCCCGCCGTTGGCCCGGCGCCCCCTACCGATTTCACCGGTGACGAAATGGGGGGCGGCCGGGTGGGGCTTCGGAGTTAGTCCGGTGACGAAATGGCGAGCGGCTGGTGGGGCTTCGGAGTTAGTCCGGTGACGAAATGGCGAGCGGCTGGTGGTGCGGCTCAGCGGTTTTTCCGGTGACGAAATGGTGGGCGGCTCGTGGGCTTCGGAGTTGTTCCGGTGACGAAATGGTGGGTGGCTGGTGCGGCTCAAGGGGATTTCCGGTGACGGAATGGCGGGCTCGCGCCGGCCGGTGGGGGTTTCACCGGTGACGAAATAGGGGGGACCTGAGCGGCTTGGAGGGTTTGCCAAACCCTTTTGCCGGCTCACGGCCTGTTGGCGAGCGTGGTGACCGGCGTACCCAGGTCCTTTGGCTGGTGAGCTGCGCTGGACACCGCGATTACCGGCGGGGCAGATGGAGAACATATGAAAGGGAATGAAACGGTTGGACTGTGGCGGTTTTTGGACACGGCCCGCCGCTGACTAGGCGGAAAGTTCGACGACGAGTGGCCCCGCACGCACGGATTGTCGAGATTCTGAGGGTTTCGGCCAACGGGTGTGTCCAAAATCCGCCAAAGTCCTCGGAGGGCACCCCCATTCGTCCGGGCGCGGCACCCGCCGTTGAGGTCTGCCCGCTCTCGGGGGCGGGTTCGGGCGGGCGATGTCACCGAGCGAGCGGTCCGAAGCGCTGCGGGCGGTTGGCGGTCGAGGCGGGAGATTCGTCACCGGAGAAAGTGGCAAGCGCCGCAGAAACCCCCTCTGAACTGGGCTACTCGATCGGTCCGGCCAGGCTCGGGGGCGGTGGGGGCGTGGCCAGGGCGAAGAACACCATGCCGAGCGACGCCATGATCGCCACCACCGCGAAGCCGATCCGGTAGGAGCCGGTGGTGTCATCCAGCCAGCCGGCCAGCAGCGGGCCGCCGATCTGGCCGATCATGATGATCAGCGACGAGATCCCCATGATCTGCCCGAAGCTGCCGGAGCCGAAGTAGTCCGCCCGCATGGCCTGCATCAGCGGACCGCGCACCCCCCAGGCCAACCCGTGCAGGGGGATGAAGGCCCAGATCATCCAGTTGTGGGTGGCGAAGGCCAACAGCAACAACCCCGTCACGTGACCGACCATGGCCACCACCACGATGACCTGCTTAGAGATCCGGTCGCCCAGATACCCTCCGCCGAACTGGCCCACCAACTGCACCAGCGGCAGGATCGCCGCCACCGTGGCCGCACCGGTCCGGCTGAAGTCGTGATCCTCGGTGAGGTAGAGCTGCAGGTGGGCCATGACCGCCCCCACCACCAACAACGCTGAGGAGTGGCCCAGCGAGATCATCCAGAAAGCCCGGGTTCGCACCGCTTGCGCCGCGGTGAAGTGCACCTTGGAGACTCGGGCCCGATGCGCGCCGCGGCGGCTGTCCAGCTCCGCGGCCTGCGCGGCGCTGAGCCCATCCACCGGCTGGCCGGTCGATTCCGGGGTTGAGCCGAACACCATGGACAGTGGCAGCAACGTCACCAGGATCACCACGCCAGTGGCGAAGGACGTGGCCCGCCAACCGAAAACGTCGAAACACCACACCAACAACGGCGCGGACAACCCGCCGACCGCGAACCCGGCCTGGGAGATGGCCAGCGCCGTGGAACGTTTGCGTTCGAACCATTGCACGGTGGCGGTGACCACGGTCAGAAACCCCGACAGCGAAGCCCCGATGGCGGCGATCAGATAGAACCCGAAGAACGTGCCCACGCTGTTGATCTGGCTGAACAGCATCAGCCCCGCCGCCATCACCACGGTGCCGAACTGCATCACCCGCCGGACCCCGAAGCGTTGCAACGCCCAACCATGAACGGGACCCAGCAGCCCGCTCTCCAGCCGGTTGAGGGAGTACGCCGCCGACAAGATGGTGGAGGACCAGCCGAACTCGCCCCGCAACGCCACCGCGTAGGACCCGTAAGCCTGTTGCATCAGGGCGCCCTGCAGGGTCTGCACCGCCAACCCGGCCCGCACCACACGCCAACCCCGGAACCGATCGGTGGCGGCCTCCTCGGCGTCCACCGCGGCGCCGTGCTCGCCCCCAACGTGCGGCTCATCGGCGGGGGCCGGCAGCGGGGAAGGAGCATGCATAGGGGCGCCGGAGGCGGTCGCCAACGATAGCCGTCGCTACCCGGTCCCTGACATGGCAGTGACCCAGGTCACCGGGGCCACCACCCCACCCCGGCGGTGCGGTAGGCGAATCGACCTCATCGGATCGAGCGAGTGGTACGGGTGATATCGCTCCCAGAACGGACCGCTGCCGCCCGGTGGGCGTGGCGTTGCAGGCGTCGGGCACGTTGAACCTGGCGCCCGACACCAACTTCGCCCGGGGCCTGAACCGCGATCTGGCGGTACTGCACCCACGCCTACGTTCCCCAGACCACCACGCTCACGACACACGGTTTGGAGGGGACCAACCGCCGCAAGGTCACCATGGTCGGGTCATCGATCCACCATCGTGGGTTGGCTGGCACCCGGAACGTGACCACGTTGGGCCCGGCCCCGGTGCCGTTGCAGCCCTTTGTTTGCTGGTCTCGTCAGCGCAGTGGGCTGTGGGAGGATGGGCCGTGGACGAACTGTTGACCCTCTTGGTGTGTCCGTTCGAGTACGCGGAGCTGTTGTCAGATGGTGATGCGCTGCGGTGCGTGCAGTGTCAGCGGCGTTATCCCATTGATGAGGATGGCATTGTTTCTTTTCTCGGTGACGTGGAGGAAGGTGCTGCTGGCTGGGACACCGAATCGGAACGCTATGCCGACGGGTTTTCTCGTTACACCGATGATGTGGAGATTCCCGCCACGGTCGGAAGATTGCCGTCGCTGCCGGTGCCCACGGTGTTGGACCATGGTTGCGGCACCGGACGCATGACCGCCGCCCTGCATCGTCACACCGGGCACCGCGTGCTGGCGCTCGACTACAGCCGTGAGAATCTGCGCCGACTGCTGCGCGATGTGGAGAAAGGGTCCGTGCTGGCGCTGCATGCCGATGCCCGACGGTTGCCCATTCGCAGCGGGTGCCTGGGCGGCGTGTGCTCTGCGGGGGTGTATCCGCTGCTGCGGGCTGATGAGCGCCGGGTGCTGATCGATGAGCTGCATCGGGTGTTGCATCCCCGTGGCTCGCTGGTGTTGTCCACGTTGAACTACAGCTGGGTGTTCCGACTGTGGCGGCTGCGGGGCAATCGCGGCGCCCGCGAAGGTGACCACCTGTACGGGCAGGACATCTACTACCGGCGCCAAAGCGGTCGGGAGCTGCGACGTGAACTCAACGAACGATTCGAGGTGGACACGTTATGCGGTATCCGAAACATACCGGTGCGAACGTTGGTTGGCGGGTGCCAGCGGGTCCTCGGGGAGCGGCGCTCGGCCCCGCTGATCCGGTTGATCAATCGAATCGGGCCGGGCTTGGATCGGGCCGTGGAGCGGGTCATGGTGTCCCGTCTGACCGGGTTCATGTTGTTGGCACGGGCCCGACCCCGCGCCGATCGAGAACGGTGATCAGCCTTCCCGGCGCCAACCCGGCACTCGGTCTGACACCACACCATCGGCCTCGAGGCGGTCCACCTCGGCGTCATCCAGCCCCAACATGCGCTGCAGTATGTCCCGGTTGTGCTCGCCCCGGTAGCCGACGATGGGCTGCACCCCGGAGTCCGCGTCGCTGAACCGCCACGGTGACTGCGGCACCACCACTTCCTCACCGCGGCCCACGTCGATGGGAACGAAGGCGCCCCGCTCGCTGGCCCATGCCGTGGCGGCCAGTTCCGGCACCGTGCGCACCTCGGCGGCGAGCACGGTGGACACCCCGATGGCCGACTCCACCTCAGCGGCGGTATCGAAGTTGGCCACCCATTGCCCGACCGCTTCTTGTAACGCCGCCCGGTTGGCGTTGCGCAACTCGGCGGTGGTGAAACGGGGGTCCTCGCGCCATTCGTGATGACCGGTGGCGGTGACGAACACCCCGAAACCCCCGTCGGTGGTGGCGTCGATGGTGAGGTTGACAAACCGACCGGTACGGAGACGGTAAATGCCGGACCAGTTCTGGCCGGCCCGGAACCCTGACGTGGGGTCCTCACCGGTGAGTTCGGGGGTGGAGAGATCGTTGACCATCAACGTGGATTCGGCCATGGAGACCTCCACCGCTTGGCCCACCCCGGTGCGGTTGCGCATGTGCAACGCCGCCAACAATGCCGCTAACGCGTGCAGGCCACCATACGTGTCGGAATGGGACATGGGGTCATTGCGGGGGGCGTCGCTTTCACCTCGCCGCCGGGCCACCATCTCGGTGATGCCGGCCTCGGCGTGGATGGCGGAGGCGTAGGCCCCTTGCAGCGAGCGGGAGTTGCCATGACCCCAACCGCTGATCGACGCCAGGATGATGCGGGGATTGCGGGTGGACAACACGTCATAACCCAGACCCAACCGGCCCATCACGTCGGGCCGGTAATTCTCCAGCACCACGTCGGCCCGCTCCACCAGCCGCAGGAACAGGTCCCGTCCCTCGGCGTTGGTCAGATCCATCGAGAGACACTGTTTGCCGGCGTTGTAATGCACGTAGTACGCCGAGATGCCACCCACCCGTGGGCTCATGGCCCGGGTCAGGTCCCCGTCGGGCGGTTCGATCTTGATGACCTCCGCCCCGAGGTCGGCCAGCAACCGGCTGGCGATGGGCCCGGCCAACGCCCGGGTCAGATCCAGTACGACAACATCGGAGAGGGGCCGGTCCATGGGCTCGGACGCTAATGGCTACCCGCCCGCCCCGCCCGCCCCGCCCGCCCCGCCCGTGGCCGTCAACACTTGGTGTCGGGCCCGGCTCAGCCACGCCTCGATGGCACCGGGATCGTTGAAGTCGGTGTCCACCACGTACAGGCCCCGGGTGGGGCAGGTGGCGCCCAACTCCACCAGCACTGGCTTGAGCAGCAGTTCGGGCGCCAGCGCGTGGCCGGGCCCGGCGCCCAGCATCAACGGCACCGCCACCATCCCGGCCAATCCCTCGGCGGGGATCTGATCGAGAAAGAGCTTCAACAACCCGGTGTAGGTGGCTTTGAAGGTGGGGCTGGCAAAGATGGCCACCGGGCAGGCGGCCACTGCCGCGACCGCCTCGTTCACCACCGGATCGCCCCAACCCAGCAGCCCGGCGCCCAACTCGACCACGTCCACCACCACGGTGGGCGCGGCGCCGCCCAGGGCCTCCGCCACCATCAAGGCGCAGTCCAGGGTGCGCGAACGGGCCTTGGGGTTGCCCGCCACCACGGCGATGTCCATGAGGTGTGCTCCTTCGATCGGTGCCGGCTGGGTCAGCGGGGTCAGCGGGCTCGGTGGGGTCAGCTCAGTGCGGGGATGACCTCTTCGGCAAACCGGCTGATGGCTTCCAGGCGTCCGCTGAGCCCACCCTTGGCCGCCACGAACACCACGGTGTGGCTCACTCCCAGGTCCCGGTAGGTGGCGAGCTGGTCGATGATGGCCTGGCTCGACCCGCACAACACCCCGGGCCGGTTGGAGGTGGCGTCGAACAGCAGGCTGACCAACTGGGTCAACGCCACCTCGGCGGGATCCCGGTCCACCGTTTCGCAGGCCTGGCGGACACCGGCCCACTCACCGGCCAACCGCTCGGGCGTGCAGAACGCGGCGTGGAACGCATCACCATACCTAGCAGTACGGCGGAAGGCGGCGGGGGTGTGGCCCCCGACCCACACCGGTATGCGCCCGTGTACCGGTTTCGGCGAGAACCCGATGGGACCGAATCGGGTGAAGGGCCCCTCGAAGCTCACCGACTCATCGGCCCAGAGCCGCTCGAAGATCTCCAGCGTTTCGTCGGCCCGGGCGCCGCGTTGGTCCCACGGCATGCCGATGGCCTCGAACTCCTCTTTCATCCAGCCCACGCCGACCCCGCAGATGGCCCGTCCCCCCGACAGAAAGTCGAGCGAGGCCCACGCCTTGGCCTGCTGCAGCGCGCCCCGGTACCCGATGATCAGCACGGTGGTTCCCAAGCGCACCCGCTCGGTGACCGCGGCCACGAACTGCAGCGAGGCCAGACAGTCCAACCACGGCGATCCGGCCGGCGGAAAACCGGCGTTGGCCGAGGGGTCATCGGGCGCGGCGTAGGGGTACTTCGAACTCAGATTGGCCGGGTCGGGCCAAGCGATGTGATCGGAGGACCACAGCGAGGCGTAACCACTCGAATCGGCCAGCCGGGCGTAGGCCAACATGGCCTCACGGGTGGCTTGGCCCCCGGCGTCGGGCAGGTGCAGACCGAATTCCATGCCGCGATGCTGTCATACGCCGACGCCGGACGGGCTTGGCTCAGTGGGCGGCGACGGCCACCTTGGCTTCATCGGCGGGGGTGGGGTCCGCCACCTTGTACAGCTTCTGCCCGTTGGCCCAGAGGATCTTGTGGCGGGTTTCGGGGTCACTGTCACCGAGGCCGCTGGCGATGCGGTCGTGCACCTCTTGACCGTAGAGCGAGGTGGGGTGGGGGAAATCGGTCTCGAACATGATGCGGTCCACGCCCACCTTGTCGATGAGGCGGCGGGGGGCGATCTGCTCGAACCAATAACAGGCGTGCACGTTGGTGGCGAAGTACTCCGACGGCAACCGATCAAACTCGGGGTGCTCCTCGAAGACCCGGTTGCCCTGGAACTGGTAATCCAACGCCTCCAGGGCGAAGGGGATCCAGCCGATGCCGGACTCCACCGACACGAACTGGATCTCCGGGAAACGCACGAAAATCCCTGACAGCAACAGTTCCGACAGCTGGAACCCGTTCTTGAAGAAGATGTCCACCGAGCCCGACGTGAACGTGCTCATACGCCCGTAGGTGGCCATCTTGGCGGCGCCGAGCCCGGCTTCCATGTTGCCCGAGCCGATGTGGAAGCTGACCGGCAGGTTCAACTCGACCGCGGTCTCCCACAGCGGATCCCAATGACGATCGCCCATGAACGGCTGCCCGAAGGCCTGGGGTTCCCCGGTGAACAGGATGCCGCGATGCCCCATGGCGGCACAGCGGCGCACCTCTCGGACCGACGCCTCGACATCCCAGAACGGGGTGGAGGTGATGGGCAGCAGGCGGCGGGAGTCGGCGGAGGCCCACTCGGTCTGCCAGTCGTTGTAGGCCTCCACGCAGGCCAGCATCAGCTCGGGATCCTTGAGCCGCAGGAATTGCTGATTGCCGAAGCCGGCCACGTTGGGATACATGACCATGGCCCAGATGCCCATCTCGTCCATGTACTGCAGGCGGGCCTTGGGGTCATAGGCCGCGGGGTGCATGTCATCGAAGGTGGCGGGCCAGTTCATCATGTCGCCCCGTCCAGCGGTGGCGGTCAGCCCGATGATCGCCATGCGCTCACCGTTGAGATACCAGCACTGCCGACCGTGCTTGTCCACGTCCACGTAGGGGACCTTGTCCCGCATGGAGGCGGGCACGCGATCGACCCAGGTGTCCGGGGTTTCGGTGACGTGGGTGTCGACGTCGATGATGGAGTAGGCGCTCATGGTTCCCCCAGGTTGCTTCGCGTGCCGTACGCAGCGCAGTCTTCCATCAATCTCGGTCCCGTTGGCCCGACAATGGTGCTTTGGTGGCAGCACGCCGTGGAACCCGGAAACGGACGGTGCCGCATCCAGCATCGTCGCGTTATGAAACTGACCGGGCGGACCGCCGGCTGCAACCAGATCGCCATTCCTGTGGTCCCCCCGGTGTCCGGCGGGTCAGAATGGTGGCCGATCCACACCAATCCGGTCCCGGGGGAGCGCGTGAGCAGCTACGACATCATCATCAAAGGTGGCACGGTCCATGACGGCACCGGAGCCGCGGGCCGCCAGGCGGACGTGGGCATCGTCGGGGACCGGGTCACGGAGATCGGCGATCTGTCCGGCGTGGCCGCCACGCGCACCATCGACGCCGAGGGCCGCATCGTCACCCCGGGGTTCGTGGACATCCACTCCCACCTCGACGCCCAGGTGGCGTGGGATCCGAAGTGCTCCTCCTCGTGCTGGCACGGGGTGACCTCGGTGGTGGTGGGCAACTGCGGGGTCACCTTCGCCCCGGTCAAGCCCACCGACCATCAGCTTTTGGCCAACCTCATGGAGTCGGTGGAGGACATTCCCGCCAGCTCCATCATGGAGGGCCTGGACTGGAACTGGCACACCTACGGGGAGTACTACGACGCCCTCGACGCCATGCCGAAGGGTATCAACCTGGGCGGTATGGTCGGTCACTGCGCGGTGCGGTTCTACGCCATGGGGGAACGCTCCATTGACCGTGACGCCCACCCCAGCGCCGAGGAACTGGCGGTGATGGTCAGCACCGTCGACGAAGCCATGGCCGCTGGTGCGTTGGGTTTCTCCACGTCACGGGTATTGGGCCACCGTGTTCCTGACGGCCGCCCGGTGCCGGGCACGTTCGCCCTGCCCGATGAGCTGTTGGCGTTGGCCGATCCGCTGCGCCGCTACGGCCGCGGCGTGTACGAGGTGGTGCCCCGCTTCGAGACCGACAGCGCCGAGAACTGGGACAAGGCCCGCTCGGAGGTGCAGTGGATGAGCGACGTGTCCCGGTCCAGCGGTCGCCCGCTGACCTTCGCGTTCTTCCAGTTCCCGCACCTGCCCGAGCAATACCGCAAGATCATCGAGTTCACTGCGGCGCAGAATGCGTTGGGCGCCAACGTCCGCCCGCAGTCCACCGCCCGCGGCATCGGCATCCTGTTCGGGGCCAACATCCGTAGCCCCTTTGATCGCAATCCGGCGTGGAAGGCCATGCGGGAATGGTCAGTGGCGGACAAGCTGGCGGCTTATGGGGACCCCACCCGACGGGCTGCGCTGATCGCCCAGGCGGAGGCCAACGGACCATTCGCCGCGGACTTGGACCGTCACTACCTGTTGAGCGGTCCCCAGCCTGATTACCGCCCCGATCCCGCTATGTCCCTACCGGCGTTGGCCGCGGCCCGGGGGGTCACCATGGCCGAGGCGTACATGGACATCATGGTGGCCGCCGACGGCAACGCCTATCTCAACCATCCATTGTTGAACCCGGGCTTCGATGCCATTGAGGAGATGCTAACCAACCCGCTGGTGGTGTTGGGCCTGGCGGACTCCGGGGCGCATGTCGGCCAGATCATGGACGCCAGCCAGCCCACCTGGTTCCTGACCCACTGGGTTCGTGACCGCCAGACCTTCACCGTGCAAGACGCCATCCGCCGCCTCACCTCGGACACCGCGGAGCTGTTCGGCATCACCGACCGCGGTGTGCTGCGTCCCGGCGCCTACGCCGACGTGAACGTCATCGACCTCGACAACATGACCCTCGGTATGCCCGGCTATGTGCGGGACTTCCCCGCTGGTGCCGGTCGGCTGGTGCAGAAGGCCACCGGGTATGACTACACGCTGGTCAACGGCAACGTGTTCATGGAGTCCGGCGAACACACCGGCGCCCTGGCCGGTTCGTTGCTGCGCAGCGGCCCCGACCTTCGCTGAGCTCACTGGTACCAGGCCCACCGCCGGCGTCTCGACTTACGGGGCGCCGGCGATGCGCTTTTCGTAGTGTGCCCGACCATGGAGAAAGCCGAGTTCTACCGCCACGCCCGCAGCGACCGGGACGGCCCGATGCACGGCGTGAGCGTGGTGGAGGCCACCACCGCGTGGGCCGGGCCGATGATGGGGGCCATCCTGGGTGACCTGGGATGCGATGTGATCCGGGTGGATCTGCCGGGCCTGCAGAGCTCCACCTGGCCGCCGTTCCTGCCACCAGAGCCCGAGGGCGTCCCCGACGGCGCACCGGTGGCGCTGTCCCATCAGACCGTCAACCGGAACAAGCGCAGCCTGTCATTGGATCTACGCCAGCCCCAGGGTTGCGAGATCTTTCTGAAACTGGTGGCCCAAGCGGACATCGTGTTGGAGAACTTCAAGCCCGGCACCATGGCCGGCTGGGGGGTGGGCTACGAGCAGTGCAAGGCGGTGAAGCCCGACATCGTGTACGTGTCCTGCTCCGGTTGGGGTCAGTTCGGCCCATGGTCGGATCGCGCCGGCTATGACCCCGCGGCGCAGGCCGCCAGCGGTTGGATGGGGCTCAACGGCACCCCCACTGATGGGCCCACCAAGGCCCCCACCTTCCTCGCCGATGACCTGGCCGGTATGCATGGGGCCATGGGCGCGCTGGCGGCGTTGCACCATCGCAACGCCACCGGTGAGGGTCAACACGTGGACGTCTCGCTGCTGGATTCGTTGTTGTTCCAGTCCAACGGGTTGTTGACGTTGGGGGCCATGGGCGCCGAGGTGCCCCGCCTGGGTAGCGAGGTGGCGGCGTCGTGTCCCACCAACAGTTACCCCTGTCAGGACGGCCACTTGTATCTGGCAATGATCCTGGACCGTCATTGGCAGGTGCTGTGCGGGTTGATGAACCGACCCGATCTGGCCCACGCCCCTGGTTATGCCACCAACCTGGAGCGGCTGGCCAACCGGGACGCCGTCAATGCGGTGGTGGGCCAATGGTGCGCCGAGGGCCTGGTTGAAGCCCGTCTGGCGGCGTTGCACCAGGCCGGCTTGGCGGCGGCCCGGATCAACTCCTTCAAAGAAGCCGCCCAACTGGAGCATCTGCAGGAACGTGACATGCTGCAACCGACGGTGGTCAGCACCGGCCGAACCGTTCCCGTCACCGGTCCGGCGGTCAAGTTCGCCCGTACCCCCACCCGGGTGCGACGGCCGGCTCCGGACAGCGGGCAGCACACCGAGGAAATTCTGGACCTCATCGGTGCCACCGAGGCCCAGCGTGCAGAGTTGAGACGGGCGGGGATCATAGAGTGACCGCTGCATGAGCGCGCCCGGCCATTCGAATGGGAAATCAACGGTCAGCACGGGGGCTTTGGCCCTCGGAGCGCTGGGGGTGGTCTTCGGTGATATCGGCACCAGCCCCCTGTACGCCTTCCGTGAGGCCTTCGACCATCAGGACCTGCCGGTGGTGGAGACCAATGCGCTGGGGGTGGCCTCCATTGCGTTCTGGGCGCTGATCCTGATCATCTCCGTCAAGTACCTGGCGCTGGTCATGCGGGCGGACAACCGGGGTGAGGGCGGCATCTTGGCCCTCACGGCGCTGGTGATGAACACCGCCCGCAGCACCCGGCAGACCGCGGGCCTGGTGATCCTCGGCGTGTTCGGCACTGCGCTGTTGTACGGGGACGGTTTGATCACCCCGGCCATCTCGGTGCTCAGCGCGGTGGAGGGTTTCGAGGTGGCCTCGGCGGCGTTCGAGGATTGGGTGCTGCCGGTGGCCTGCGTCATCTTGGTGGCGTTGTTCGCGGTGCAACGGCGCGGGACGGCCGCGGTGGGGCGGGTGTTCGGTCCGATCATGGTGGTGTGGTTTTCCACCTTGGGTGTGTTGGGCCTCAACCAGATCGTGCGCCATCCCGGCGTGCTGCGGGCCATCAACCCCATCCACATCGTGCAACTGTTCCAAGCCGAACCGATGAAGGGGTTCCTGGCGCTGGGCAGCATCTTCCTGGTGGTCACCGGCGGGGAGGCTCTGTACGCCGACATGGGCCACTTCGGGCGGCGGCCGATCACGATGGTCTGGTACGGCATCGTGTTGCCCGGTTTGGTCTGCAACTACTTCGGGCAGGCGGCGTTGCTCATCTCCGAACCGGACGCCATTGAGAGTCCGTTTTACCGGCTGGCCCCGGAGTGGGGGGTGACACCGCTGGCGATCTTGGCCACCATGGCTTCGGTCATTGCCTCCCAGGCGCTCATCTCCGGCGCGTTCTCCTTGACGGTGCAGGCGGTGCAGCTGGATTATCTGCCCCGGGTGCAGGTGCGACACACCTCTCACGATCACCACGGCCAGGTGTACGTGCCGCTGGTGAACTGGGCGCTGATGGTGGGCTGCGTGGGGTTGGTGTTGGGCTTCCGGTCCTCCACCAACCTGGCCGCGGCCTACGGGATCGCGGTGACCACCACCATGGCCATCACCGCCATCATCTTCTTCGTCGTGGCCCGCAACCGGTGGGGTTGGTCTTTGGGTAAGGCGCTGGTGGTGGTGGCGCCGCTGCTGGTGGTCGATCTCGCTTTTTTCGCCGCCAACATCCCCAAGATTCCCGCCGGGGGTTGGTTCCCGCTCCTGATCGCGTTCGGTTTGCTGGTGCAGATGGCCACCTGGCGTCGGGGTCGACAGTTGGTGGCGGCCCGTATTCGCCGGGCCGAACGCACCGTGCCCCAGGTACTCAGCGAGGCCTCCGACGCGGTCTCGGTGCCGGGCACGGCGGTGTTCATGTTCAAAGAAGCGGGCATGGCCCCACCGGCATTGGTCAACAACCTGCGTCACAACAAGGTGTTACATGCCACCACGCTGCTGGTGGCCGTGGTCACCGCGGACCGGCCCCGGGTTCCCGTCCAAGAGCGCTGCCAGGTCAGCCGGCTCCACCCTCGGGTGCATCAGGTGATCTTGACCTTCGGGTTCATGGACGAGCCCGATGTTCCCGCCGCGCTCTCCGAGATCGAGATCGATGGTGTGCGCCTGAACCTGGACACCATCACCTATTTCATCGGCCGCGAGGCCATCATCCAAAGCGATGAGAAGGGCATGCATCCCGCCTTGGAGCACCTTTTCGTGTTGCTCATGCGCGGTGCGGACAGCGCCAGCCGGTTCTTCAAGCTGCCGCCGGAACGGGTTTTCGAAGTCGGCAGCCACGTGGAGATCTGAGCAACCCACCGTGTGGCAGCGCGAACCGGATGCGAACCGGATGCGAACCATAGGGAAAAATGATCCAGCCGGCAGGACTCTCCTCTTGGGAGTGGACCTGCCGGCTGGTGCGTAAAGGGGTTGATCAGTTGCGGCGGGCGAGCGGGCCCCGGAGGACCTGGCCGGGATACGCTCCGGTATGTTCGCCGTTTTCGGTGAGGACCTCACCGGCCACCACGGTGTTGCGGATGCCGACGGACTTTTGCACCAGGCGGGTGGCGCCGCCGGGCAGGTCATGAGCTACCGACGGCATGGCCGGGCCCACCGTGGCGGGATCGAACACGCACAGGTCCGCCACCATGCCTTCGCGCACCAGACCCCGGTCGTGGAAGCCCCACATACCGGCTGGTAGGGAGGTGAGCTTGCGGACCGCTTCCTCCACCGTGAACGCCTGACGCTCTCGGGTCCAATGCCCCAGGAAGTGGGTGGGAATGGAGCTATCCATCAGCTGGCTGACATGGGCCCCGGAATCGGAGAAGGTGGGGATGCACAGTGGGTGACGCAGGATTTCCAACACCACGTCCTGGTCGCCGTTGAGGATGGGCTGCAGGAAGAACTGCTCGAAGTTGCTCTCCACGGCCAGATCGATCATGCACTCGGCGGGATCAACGCCGCGCTCCGCGGCCACCTGGGCCACGCTGCGGAACGGCGGCATGGAGGAATCCATCACCCGGATCCAGTCGTAATCGGGCTTGCGGGCCTCGGCGCCCACGCCCTTGGGCCACGAGCCATCTTTGGCCGCAGCCAGCAGCTTGGCCTTCATGGAGGGGTCCCGCAAGGCGGTGCGCTGCTCATCGAGCGGCCAGGAACGGAACTCTTTCCATTCCGCCAGGGCATCGAAGGGGATCTGGGTCTTGAACGACAGCACCAGGTTGAACTCCCGGGCGTGGGCCTGGCCGAACATGCGCCCACCCTCGGCGGAGGTCTGATCCAGCAGGTTCAGCAGCGTCAGGTGTTCGCCCATGGACCGCCGGCCCGACGCCACCCCGAAGGTGATCGGCACCCCGGTGCGCACCGCCAGGTCCCGCAGTCGACCGTTGTAATCGGCCTGACGCTCGGGGTCCCGGCCCACGTCCTCACCGGCGATCTCGAAGATGCCGGCCCCGGTGTCACCCATGACCGTGACCAGCGCCGCCACCTCATCCCAGGTGGCCAGGCGGGAGGCCACCGGGCGATCGTCGGAGGTCTGGTGGTTGAAGGTGCGGGAGGTGGTGAACCCGATGGCCCCCGCCCGCAACGAGTCACGCAGCTCCCGGGCCATGATTTCCAGATCATCGGCGTTGCCCGGCTCCTCGAAGGCCCGCTCGCCCATGGCCCAGGTGCGCAGGGCCGAGTGACCGACGTAGCCGGCGTAGTTGATGCCCTTGGGAAGCCGGTCCAGGGTGTCGAGGTACTCCGGGAACGTTTCCCAGGTCCAGGTGATGCCGGCGGCCATGGCGTCCGCTGAGATGTCCTCGGCCCGCTCCAGGTTGCGGACCACCAGGTGGCGCTGGTTGGCCCGGGCCGGTGCCAGCGTGAAACCGCAGTTGCCCATGACCACGCTGGTGACCCCGTGCCAGCACGAGGAGGTGCCCAGCGGATCCCAGGCGATCTGGGCGTCCATGTGGGTGTGGCCGTCGATGAACCCCGGGGCCACCACGTGACCTTCGGCGTCGATCTCTCGCTGGCCCCGCTCTTTCAGCCGTCCGATGGCGGCGATGCGGCCGTGGCGCACCCCCACATCGGCCCGGTAACCGGCCATCCCCGATCCATCGACCACGGTCCCGTTGCGAACCACCAGGTCATAGCTCATGTAGAACCCCCCAGGGTGAAACGCCGCGGCGGCGGCGGTTTCCCTGCACGGTACTCGCCGCGCCGGTACCAGCGCTGGTGTACGTGCTGGTTAGCGGGGCAGCTCGGCCGCGAAGCGCAGAACCTCGGTGGTAAAGGCGTCGTTGCGGTCTCCCGCCACCATGTGCCCGGCGTCGGTGACATCCACGTAGCGGGCGTGGGGGATGGCCCGGACCAGCTCTTTTGCGGCGTCGGGGCTGACCACGTCACTGATCCCGCCCCGCACCAGCAGCACCGGGGCCTGTAGAACCCCCGCCCCCGCCAGCATCCCCTCCCGCAGGCGATCCTGGGCGGCGCGGGCCGCGTCGGGGTCGGACAACCAAACCTTGCGGCTGTCCAAAAGGCGGGGGTCCCAATGCCAGCGCCACCGTTGGTCGTCGCCCCGGCGCAGGACCCGGTGCAAGCCTGCCGGGCTGGGCGCGCCCTTGCCGGCGCCGCGGTACTGGCCGATGGCGACGGAGGCCTCTTCCAGGCTGGCGAAACCCTCGGGGTTGGCTGACATGAACGCCACGATGCGCTTGGCCCCGGCCATGTCCACGGTGGGGGCGATATCGACCAGGATCAGGCCCCGGTAGGTGGGCGGGTCAGCCTTTCCCAGCGCCATCAGCGCCGCGCCGCCACCCAGGGAGGCCCCGATGACCAGCGGTGGGCGGTGGAGGGTGGCGCAGATGGCGATGATGTCGTTGGCCACGTCGGCGTGTTCGTAGGCGCCGGTGGGGGAGCGCTCGCTGTCCCCGTGGCCCCGATGATCCACGGTGTGCACCCGCCAACCCTGTTCGGCCAACGCCTCCGCGGCATGCCCCCACGATTGGCGGGTCTGGCCGGAACCGTGAAAAAACAATGCCGGGTCACCGTTGCGGGGACCGTAGGCGTCCGCCGCCAGTGCCAGCCCGTTCTCGCCGCGCAACATCACCGTTTCGGACACGGGTTCGGACGTTATTCGCCCGGATCAGACGAACCCAACCCGCCGCCCGCCCGTTCGTCCATGCCATTCCGTATGGTGTGGTCGGTGGCGGCTTGGTGGCTGGCGGGCCGGGCGGCGGGGGAAGGTCGAAGCACCTCGGGCAGGCCCAGTTCCTCGCCTCGGTGCAAGTACAAATCGCCGGGCAACGCGGCCAACGCACGGGGCACGCGGCACGCACAGCTCCGCGCTCAGCACTCAGCAGGTCCGGCGAAACAGACGGGCTTGGACGTGTCCGCCCCACTCGTGCAGCACCACCCGGGGCCAACTCAGCGTGCCGAGCCGGGCGTCGGCGGCCACTGCGGTGAGCTCACCGTTCACACAGCGGTCCAACAGCAGGCGGGCCCGGCGGAGGTGGTAGCTGGAGGTCACGGCAATGAGGCGGTCCCAGCCCCGGTCGGTGGCCAGGCGGGCGATGGCCCGGGCTTCCCCGCGGGTGTTGTTGGGCTCGGGGCGGGGGCAGATCACCTCGATGCGGCGCCCCTCGATCGGCTGGTTGCCGGCGCAGAGCTCGTTGGCTGCGGGCCATTGGGGCGCCGTACCGTTGGGTATCACCAGGACGTCGGCGTGACCGTTAAGGACCAACTGCTGGGCCAGCTCCAGCCGCTCACCAAGGCCGCCGGCGAACATCACCACCGCGTCAGCGTCCGGCGCCAGCGCTGCCGGCGTTCCCGACGGCATCAGCACCCAGACCACCGCCATACTCAGAAGTACGATAACTCCACCAGCGGCAAGGACGAGCTTGCGTACGCCGCGGGCCCAGCGCTTTGCCGCGGCATGGTCACCGTTCATTCGGCGCGACGCTACCTGAACACCGGCTGGGCGCGAGCGGGGCGCACCGTGGCCCGGGTTACGCTGGGTCCATGACCGCGGCGCAACAGGATGGTTCCGGGCTGGTGGCTGGCGGGGCGGCGGAGAACACCGGGGCGCCGCCGCTGCACCCGAGCCAAGTTGAGGCGGTCAACGAACTGTGCGCGGTGGCCCGTGAACCGCAGTTCTCGGTGGAACGCCATTTCGAGCCCGGTGCCATGTTGTTCTGCAACAACCACACCGCGTTCCATCTGCGCACCGCGTTCGAGGATTGGTCCGAACCGGAACGCAAACGGCATCTGCTGCGTAGCTGGATGGCCTTGCCGAACATCGGGGCCCGGTGTCAGTTGAGCGCGGTGACCCTCACCTCGTGGTGCAGGCGATCGATGTCGGCGGGCTTGCACAACCCCGAACCAGGCGCCAGCACCGCAGCCGTGCCCGCGGCCACACCATACCGTACGGCATCGAGCATGGCATGGCCGGATAACAGCGCCACGCACAGCGCCCCCACCAAGCTGTCTCCGGCGCCCACGGTGCTCACCACCCGCACCGGTGGCGCGTGCACCTGCCAGGCCTGGTGGTCATGGCGTTGCACCAGGATCGCGCCCGACGCCGCCAAGGACACCAGCACCGCGCCGTTCGGTCCGCGCTCGAGCAAGGCGCGGGCTGCGGGGATGATCTCACTGGCGCCGTGCAGGGTGGAGCCGGCGAACCCCTCCAGCTCGTTGAGGCTGGGCTTGAGCACATCGGCGCCCACGGCTGCGGCAAGTTTCAGCGCCCGGCCGGAGGTATCTACCACCAGCACATCGCTCAGGGTGCGCAGCGTCCTCAGCATGGCGGTGACCGCGGCCACGTTGCCCTCGGCGGGAAAGGACCCCGACAGCACGCTCAGCTGGTGGGACGGTGCCAGGGCCGTGGTGTGGGTTTGCAGGTGGGACCATTCTTGCGCGGTGAGGGCCGGTCCCGGGAGTACCAGGCGGAATTGCCGGTGGCTGGAGGCTTCGGTGACGGTGATGCTCTCTCGGGTCTCCTGGGCGATGGGCACGGCCACGGCCACGATCCCGGGATGGTGGGAGGCGCCCTCAGCGAGGAGTTGCTCCAGTCGTTGGCCGGTGGGCCCGCCGCTGGTGAACACCGCGGTGGCCGGGTGACCCAGTCCTCGGACCACCTTGGCCACGTTGACGCCGCCACCGCCGGGATCGAAGCGGGGCACGCTGCAGGCCAGTTTGCGGTCCGGTTCCAGCACCGGGACCTCGGTGGCCACATCAAGGGCCGGGTTGGGGGTCACGGTCAGGACACCGGCGCGAACGGGACCCATCAGCTGTAGGCCGACATGCGCCAGAACGGGTTGGGCCCTGCCGGCGTGGGTTGTGTGAGTTGCTCGACCTGCTCGGCGGGCTCCTGGCCGGGCGACGGTTGGGGTGACGCGGCAAACAGGCGTCGTCCGGAGATGTTTCGCGCCACCACCTCGACACAGAGCGATTTGCTGCCCGGCGCCCAGGATCGAAGCGATGCAGTCCGCGATGATCCAGGGGCTTCGTCAACCAGCTGTGCCGGTCCGGTCACCACCACGCTCCACCCGATTCGCTGGCGGGGGTCCAATCCATCGATCTCGAAGGCCACCGGATGGTCGATGATCTCCTGCACGCGGGCGCCGGGATCGGTTCGAATGCGGATGGCGGTGCCGGTCCATTCGAAGTTGACGGGGACCAGCAACGCTCCGGCGGGCCCCACCCATGCCAGCCGGCCGATGTCCGCTGAGGCCAGTAGCAGGGTGCATTCGTCGTAGTCGAGTACTTCCAGACGCGAGCGCGGGTTTCGCTGCATGGTCCTCACCCTTAACGAAACGCGGTGTCGGCGCCAGGGCCCAACGGGTCGTGTTGAGGTGCCCTTGGTCCCCTGCCTACCGCGTCGCTGGGCGCGGCGCGCTGCCGGAACCATCAGAGGTCGGGGGATCAGCTCAGCGTGCTCCTGACGTGAGGCAGCAGCTCTTCCCAGGACGCGGCCAGGCCGGGGTGCAGGTCATAGCCGGCCACCGCGTCCAGTTCCACCCAGCGCAACTCGTCGGACTCGGCGTTGGCCTCATAGGCCTTGGGGTCACCGATGCAGTGGGCGATGACGGTGTCATAACGCCAGTTGCCGTGATCATCGCTGAAGATGCCCTTGACATCGAGCACCGCGCGGTCAATGCCGGCTTCTTCCCAAGCTTCGCGGGCGGCGGCGGTGACGGGGTCTTCGTGGGAGTCCAGTGCCCCACCGGGCAGGGCCCAGGTGCCGCCACCGTGGGTCCACGCCGCCCGCAATTGGAGCAGGACCTCCGGTTGTTCGCCCTCGGTGCGCAGCAGCAGTAGGCCGGCCGCGCCGTAGAGGCCCCAATGCGGGCGGCCGCAAAAACACGCCACCCATCCATCTCCGTCACGAAGTCCCACGGGGGCAGCTTTGCACGCCGGCGGGGTGGGGGTCAGTTCCCCTCAGGGGCCGGTGAGGGGTCGGGTTCTCCGTACTCCTCGTCGTAGTCGGCCATGGCGGCCTCGATGGCGGTGTAGGCCTCCGTGGCGCCGTAGGTTCCGACGATCTCGATTGTGTTCGGCATGCCACCGGTCATATCCATTTTGTAGGTGGCGAAATAATGGATCAATCGATTCACCACCACCGTGGGAATGTGTTTCAGATCTTTCGCATAATCGAACACGGTGTCGCTGGTGAGCACGGCCACGATCTTGTCGTCAGCTTCACCGTGATCGAGGATGCGGATGCCGCCGATCACCCGGGCGCTGCAGACCACCTCGGCCCGGTCGATGCGCTGCTGGCTGAGCACACAGATGTCGAGCGGGTCCCCGTCACCGATCTCCGCCCCGGGGGTGAGCGCCGCCACCCGGCTGGCGCAATAGGTGCGGGGAATGAACCCGTACAGGGTGGGTGGCAGCGCCGAGCTCCCTTGAGGCCGGTCCACCCGCAGATAGCCCGATCGTTTGTCCACCTCGTACTTGACGGCGTCGAGGGGGGTGATCTCGATGTAGGCGTCCACGATCTGGGGGGCGTGGTCACCGGCGGAAAGTCCGTGCCATGGGTGGGCCCGGTAACGGTCAAAGCTCTTGGTCATCGAAGTCCGAGGCTACCGGCCGGGGCGGTTGTCGCGGTTGTGGGGGTGCACGCTGTGGTGTCTTCGGTGCGGGTGCTACCAGGCAGTTCCGTCCACCGTTGCCGTGATGGGCACGGGATCGGCGCCGTCACGTTGGCCGATCACCCACTGTTCTCGTGGTTCGGCCGTGGAGGCGATGTACCAGGTACCGGAGGGGTCCATGTCGCGGACCTGGAAGCCCTCGGGAACGAACCGTTCCGCGGCCTCCGAGCCCAGCGTGTCGAGGTTGATCTCCACCAATGCGTCGGTGAGGTTGAGATCGGCCAGCGAGGTGCGGGTGCTGACGGAAGCGATCAGTTTTTCACCAACGAAGAACGGGTTGGCCGACCAGATGAGGTCCGGTGGCATGGGGAGGAAGCGGGCCACATTGATGAGCGCGCCGGACGTGTTCAACTCGAGCAGACCCACCTCGTTGCCCTGCTCGTAGACGCCGATGGTGAACGCCAGCAACGAACCGTCCGGTGACAGCGACCGGGGCGCGATGTCGGTGTAGCGCGCCTCGCTATCCACCAAGGGCCAGGTTGTCTGCTCACCGGTGGTCAGGCTGCGGCGGACGAGGCCGGTCACGCCGCAGTGCCGGCCCCGCCATTGGCCGTCCTGACCGGTCATGGCCATCGAGCCGTACAGCACGTCACCGTTGATCCACATGGGGGCGCTGCCCGGCCCGAGGTCCTCGATGTCGCCATTGTCATGGACCAGGCGCATGGTTGGGCATTCGCCGCCGCCGGGCCACAGGGTGATGAGCGCCGCCAAGGGTTGGGAGGCGGGTGAAAGGCTGACGCCCCAGGCCCGCTCTGCAGGGGAGGGGGGCTCGTAGAACACCCGCTCGACGACACCGGTGGATCGATTGACCAACAGCACCCGACCGCGGTCGTTGACGACGGCCAGGATGGAGGATCGATCGACGGAGGTGCTCGGCTGGGGGTTCAGCGGGGCGGTCGTGCTGGGCGTGCTGGGCGTGTTGGGCGTGGGTGGCGGGGCTGGGACCGGTGCGCTGACCAGCGTGGCTCGCAGCGACCCCATGTGGTTGCGGACGGCAATCGATCGATCGTCCAGGGTCACGGTGGTGGCGGCGTCGATGATGGCCCCGATTGGGCTGAAGGCACGTTTCTTGATGGGCGGTCCGACACATTGCACCCCCTCGACACCGTCAGGAGTGTTGGCGGGGTGGGTCGGCGCGCAGTCCGACCTGACCTCGCTCGCCCGGATGTGATCGAGGCTGGGCGATTCCGCGGCGGCCAGCGCGTACGCCTCCAGCCGGAACAAGGTGGGTGGTTCGCCTGCGGTGGAGACTTCATCCAGTTCGCTGACCGACCACACGGTATTGGCCAAAGACCGGGTGCTGACCTCGTGCGGTTCCGCCGAGCCGATCAACCGGGCGGTGATCCGGGCCCGCCACGGCCTCGGGTCGCTGTCTATTTGACTGTCATCGCCTCCGGTCACCGTCAACGTGGTGTCCGTTCGCTCGATGGAGGTGACGTGCTGCAGCGCCGGCCACACGTCGAAGATGATCGGGGTCTGCGCCGCCGGGGCCGAGCCGCCGCATTGGCTGGTATCGAGTGCTGCCGCGTCCACGCCGTTGGTGGCTGCGAAGGTGGATGAGCAGGGGTTGGGTAGCAGGGCGAACCCGCTGAGAAAGTCCACCAGGACAGCTTCGGGCGCCCCGCCGGCCCGGACGTCCCCGCTGGCCGGCTGGATTTTGGAGGTATCGGTAACCCGCCAACGGGTGCCGCTCAAGGTAAGGAACGCCGCCCGAACGTCCTCGGCGGATTGGTTTCCCACCGGCTCTCGGGTGCCCACCTCCAGTTGCACGGTGTCGGGGCGGATCTGGGTCAGGACGGCGACCACCGTCAGCATCGCCGCCGTGGCCGCCCCCACCAGAGCCCGCCTCGAAAACCGTCGACGCTGACCGTCGGACGGAGTTTGCCGCGCTGCATCAGCGGTGGGGGCGGTGGGGGCGGCGTTGCTGGGCGCGGCGCGGCCCGGGTCGGCGGACGGTGGGGGCGTTGCCCGCTGGGGGGCGACATCCGGGGCTGTGGTCCATGGCGGGATGCGGGCCGCCAGGTCATCGGCCCAGTGTTCGAGTTGCGTTTCGAGATTGGCGTCAGCGGGCATCGTCCACTCCCAGTTCGGCTCGCAGGCGGGCCATACCGCGCGTGAGGTGGGTTCCCACGGTGGAGGCGGTGATGCCCAGCGCTACGGCCACCTCGCCGTAGCTCCAACCGCAGCCGTGCACCAGCCATACCACCGAGCGTTGTTGGATGGGCAGGGACCGCATGGCCGGTACCAGCCCGGGTTCTACGTGTGCAGGGCGCTCCGGATCATCTGGCGCGAGATAACCGGGGCGGCGGCGGCGGAGACGAGATTGCGCCACCCGAAACAGATACCCGCCCGGATTCTCCAGCTGTTGCACGTCATGCCAGTGCTCCCAGGCGTAGGTGAACGCCTCGTTGAGCGCGTCAGGCACCTCGTCGATGGGGAGGTGACCGGCCAGGGCGCGCCGCAAACCCGGCTCTATCGTTTCGACGAACCCGTCGAAGCTCACCTGCAGCGTGCGGTGCTCCACCGTGCCTCCCCACCCACCCTGACCACCGCGCACCCGGGTCGCGCCACACCGATCGGTGCATCGTCATCGGATCGACATACTTTCCACCTCAGGACAGCTTCCGGCATCATGCGTGGGGCGCGTCAAGTGATCGCGGGTGGATTCGAGCGACAGCCGGGGACCACGTCGCGGCGGGGACGGGTACCGCACGGGTGTGCGACAGTTACCGCTCTGCGCCAGGGGTCAGGGGTCCGACCGTGCTTCGGGTTCACAGCGGCGGATCACGGGCATTCCCACGGGGTAGACAGCATCGTGGACAACTACACACCAGCTGCTGCACCTGGAACCCACTCGGCAGATAACTCGCAAGATCGCGAGGCGATTCACGGGCAGCGGTGGGTAGCCGCGCACGATGGTGGTCCGTCATTGACTGCAGGGTTGGGTGCGGTTGATCGGGGTCTCGGAGTCCGGCGGTCGGGGTCTGCAGGGTTGGTGGTGCAGCACCGTACCGTCTGGTCTGCGGAAGATCGGTTTCTGGTGTTCGTCGAGTTCAACGGTCCAGCGGTGTCGGTGGATGTAGGTGTGGTGCCAGCGGCAGAGCAGGGTGCCGTTGGTGATCTTGGTTTCCCCGCCTGTTTCCCAGGGGTGGCAGTGGTGGATGTCTGCCCAGGATGGTGGTCGGTCACAGCCGGGGTAGGTGCAGTGTCGGTCCCGTATGCGGATGGCGTTGGCGATGGGGTCCGGCCAGGATCGGGTGTCACGTCCGATGTCGAGGACTTCCCCGTCGGCGCCGAGAACCAGCCGCATGAACGCGCTGTCACAGAACGCCCCCGCCGGCACCGGGCCTTCCGGTTGTGGTCTCCCGTTCTCACCCATCCGTACGACCACTACGACCCGGTGCCGCCCGTTGCGCGTGATGTGCCCCGGCTGGTCCCGTAACCCCAGGTTGGCGAGATCCACCAACGCCTGGGCGCGGAGTTCGTTGATCTGCGCGCCGGCGAGGGTTTCGTCACCGTTGCGCCGATTGTTGAGATACCCGGCAACGCCCTTGTCGATCGCCGCTTGCACGATGGCGAAGTTCTCGGCGTTGAGCTCGCCTTCGATACGACCGCGCCCGTCAAGCAGTTCCGTTAACCGCAACCATTCCGGTTCTTGTGGTGGTGGTTCGGGCTGCAACGCCGGATCCGGGCTAT